>NZ_CP020477.1:607500-1207500 GCF_002116695.1 Acidianus manzaensis | reverse complement strand
AATTATTTATAAATGTTTAACAGTAAAAGTGAAGATTAAGTTTTAAGATTATTATGTATATTTATCTCTTTTTTTATTTATTAATAAAAAATATAAAAAAATTTTTTAGTTTTACGAAGAAACATTAATCTTATTGTAATTATGAAGTGATTAAATATAGTCCAACTAAAACTGTTATCTTTTTAACGTCGTAAGTTATAAGGTTTAGAATACCTAATTATACTCATAAAAAATCGGCTATTCAAAAATCTCATTTTACCTATTTAATATGAATTAAAAAATATTTATAATTTACCAGGAAAAATTATAAATCTTTTAATATTAATCACAAATTTAGTGTAGTAAAAATAATTAGTTAAAAAAGTCTTTTTTATTTAATCAAACGATTCTGGCCATTATGATTTACTTAATAGTATATATAGTTTTAAAATAAATAAGCAGAATATATTTCTGATTATAGACTTTAAAAATACTAACAAATCTATTATCAATTTATATAAATGAAAATCTTTTAAAAAAAACTAAATCTTACTTTTAAGCTTATTCGCTTTATTTACTATACTATATATCGATATGGCGGATAATGGAATTAAGAGATATACTGTTGTACTGACACTATCAAAAATTAGTGCGCCAAAGAATAATGTTAATGCAAATAATGCCATTCCTTTATCTCTCTTGTACATTAGGAAGCTAGCTCCTATTGATAGTATTGCTATGCCAAATAATAGTGGAGGCATCCAATTTCTTATTCCTAAGATTCCTAATATATAAGGAAACATAATACCTATCATAATTCCTAATCCTGGTACCAAATTTAAGTAAACTATACTACCTATTATTGCTGCTAAGCACGCAAAAGATAAGAATAATCCTAAATATTTCTTATTTAATAGCCCTAGTTTGTGACTAGAGTATATGCTATAAATAGTAAAAATAGTTCCAACAGCCATTATCGTATAAGGCATTAGAAAAGAGCTCCAAAATGTTATATTACCTAATAAACTTATTCTAGATAATTCAACTGACCAATTTCCTATTAAGGTAAAATATGCTAAGAAGTCTGGTATTAGCACAACTAGTAATAGAGAATTTTTAAATTCTATAGAAATCATTATCAAAGTAGTAATCATTATTATTATGTAGATAAGGGAAAAAATTACTGGTGGTTGAAATGCGGTATTATTTATTCCATAATACCAGTGTACGCCATCCAATAATATTGATAGATATAGTGAAGTAGCTAGTAATGCTTTGCTTGTTTTAGATATCTTAGAATATATGGTTGCACCAGCGATTAAAATTGGTTCTAATATTAATACTAATCCAAAAGCAATAGCGCCTATAAAAAAAGATATTGATAAAATTTGCTTAACCATAGGATTAACTACTGAAGCGTAACCAATTGGAATTGTTCCTGCTAGAAATTCTCTATTAAAGAAAAGCTCAAATAATACTGAGAAAACAAAAATAAAAGATAAAACATTTAAAAAATTTATATCTTTATTAAAAATATTACCTTTCATTTTCAGTTACCCTTATCTTGCATTATGTATTGTAATTTAATTTCTAGTTTCCTTATCTGCTGTATCATATGTAATATTGGAGATATTATTGGGGCAAGTTTAGCGTCTAACTTAAAGTTGAAGTATTTTCTAGATAATAGCAAGGCTATTGCAGGAGCTGTTATTGAATTTCCTATTAAGAATAATGGTAAGAATTGACTATTACTTGAGTTAGCTGGTTGTATGTAAATAGTCCACCAGAATGATATGGACTTAAAGTCTACTGATTCTCCTGCACCTCCTTGGAAAACTGCAAACGCAACATGATAAGTCTCTCCTTGTTGTAACTGAATTTGATAATGAGATTCTCCCTGACCGTTAGAAACACCAGTAGTAGTGAATGTCCTAGCATATTCTAGACACATATATGGTCCAGTAGGCGTGTTAACGAATGTAAATCCAGTAGCTATTACTGAAGGATCCCACAATAGAGAATCATTAGCTTTTCCATTCCAAACAGCCCAAGGATTTACATGAGGATTATCAATGGATGGAAATGAAGTTAAGTAGTTTCCTCCAATGTAGTATATTGATGATCCGTTTACAAAGGCATCAGCAGCTATACCTTGATCTGGTAGATACCCTAAATTTAATGGATCTTTATACGTAGGCCAGTGTATATATGGAGGCGGAGAAGTTCTACTAAAGAATGTAGGTCCAGGATAGCCAAAATCTTGAGTATTATTACCTCTAGGATTATCATTAAATATCCATAATTCAGCTTCTCCAGCAGATAAAGCTCCAGAAGTTCCTGGCATCATATGTGGTGTATAAGCAACTTGAGTCCAATCACTAGGAACTCCTCCTAATAACCACATTATAGCAAATCTTTCTGGATACATATAGCTATTATTATAATATAATGATACATAGCCAGCAGTATCTTCTGGATAAAAGTTATTATATTCATCCTGGAACCATGTTGTACCATTTAATCCTAAAGAGAGAAATTGATTCAATGATGTAATATTAGTTCCATTGTAATCTATGTCTATACTTGTAATATTTATTGGTTGTCCATTATTTAATGGATATCCATCTGGATTTATTGCACCATCTATCTGGCCATATAATTTTCCACTTACATTATACACATATATCGTTATTGCGTTAGTTAACGCTTGGCCAGGTGGATATCCTAATTGTTCTGACTTAGGTAAAGTATATACTGAAGCTATTCCTTGATCCGATGCATTATATGAGACATTTACTACCCACCATCCTTCTGGTACTACATCACTATCAGGTTGCCAAAATATATGATTTGGCGTTTGTTCTGCACAAGCCATCCAAGATTCTTGTCCAACTACTGGTGCCTTCATTAATATCATAATATAAGGAACACCATCTACATATGTCCATGCTGCTTTAACATCTACTTCTTTGGTATGTCCAGATATTCCACCTGGTACAGGTACAGTAGGAACTAACGGAACAGTAGACCATGGTATAGATTGCCAAAATAATTGTTGGCCAGGAGCACCTAAATCTATTTGAGCGTTAGGTACGTAATATGCAGTAAGACTAGTTGATGCGTTTGATGCAGCATTAAGTAAGTAATCTATGCCATATGCTGCTCCTAATATAACTAATACTATAATCAGTCCTAATACAAATAATTTTAGATATCCATTAGCCATTTATACCACCTTTTTTATTATTGATTCCTTTATTTAGTTCAAAATATGATAAAAATCCACCTATACCAAATAAAAATATAGCTAATCCGAAAAAGTTCCAAAAGTAGTTAGTTGTACTACCTTCTGTCTCATACATACCATTTATTGCAAAATGTTCTTCTGCGAATGTCACTGTTCTAGTCCCTGCTATCATTAGGATTATTCCAATTATTACAAGAACTGCAGATATATAAACAATTACCTTGTTCATTTTTTACACCGTCCCATTAACTGAGTATGGTGCCCATGTTCCTTGTGGTAGTACTCCTCCAGTAATTTCTGAAGCTAGCGTCATATTAGACGTTGCTAATATTGTTCCAGTTAGCCATGAATGGCCTAGTCCATATCCAGCAGTTCCGCAATATTCAGCACATGCTACGTGATAGTAGCCCGGTTTAGGGAATACTAGAACTATATAGGAATAATATCCAGGTACTGCTTCTGCACCAAAATTAAACCCTAATGACATGTTACTAGCTGCTGATTGAATAAAGAATTCATGAAATACATCAATGCTGTGTATTACAAAGACTACTGGTTCATCTACAGGAACTACTGTTAGATTAGTCCAAACTTTTTGATGAGGATAGAAGTCCCAGTGCCATTGCTGTCCGGTAACATAAATAATAACATATGGTCCTTTATATGAGCCTAAAGCATTAGAGAATTCTGCATGTACTACACCTTCTCCTGCATTATTGTGTGGATTGTATCCTATATAATCATATGAGCTATACTGAATTTCTAAGGATAATGCAGCTATAATTACTAAGATGAAAAATAAAGCTATAACAGTACCTCTTTTCACTTTTTTATCACTCTCTAACTAAATTGATTGAATCTTTAATTTAAAAGATTTTCGTTTCTTTTGATATAAAAGTAATAAACTTTTACTTTTATAAAAAAACTAAGAAAAGATTAATCTTTCAAAACTATAGTCATAAAACGCAAAATTTTATTGATAAAATAATATAGATTTAGTATAAGATATTTATTACTAGTTTATGTGATCTTTGTAAACATTGAATTATACGTTCTCTTTAACAAGAAGAAATGAACTAAAACATTATTGATATTCAGACAACTACAAAACCTATTTGTCACTTACGAAATCTGATAAAATATTAACAACCTTTATCGTTTTATAAGATTCACTAATGTTTATAG
Source organism: Acidianus manzaensis (assembly GCF_002116695.1). Taxonomy (NCBI): domain Archaea; kingdom Thermoproteati; phylum Thermoproteota; class Thermoprotei; order Sulfolobales; family Sulfolobaceae; genus Acidianus; species Acidianus manzaensis. The sequence continues at coordinate 1,203,089 of NZ_CP020477.1, read as the reverse complement.
TTTAAACTTTATTACATTATTTTAATATATTAAAATTCTTAAGCATTAAAATAACATATTTTTAGTTTTTATGGCAGTATAGACTTTCTTAAATTACGATATGTCGTAATTGAAGTTATAGATTCTTTATTTTTAAATTAAAGTATATGTGTAATTTGCAATATCTATGTTAAAACTGAAGTTTGTATAGCCTTTGAACCAAATTTACGTAAATTAAAATTTTATTTGATGAAGAAGAGAAATAAGGCAATCCATGAACTAAAATATCTTTGACTAAAATTATGATAACGATTAAAGAAAATTTATCCAATTATGTTAGAGAAAAGGAACTAACATTTTTGTCGATTTATGAAGAGTTGAACGAATGTTATGCTATTGTAAAAAAGTTCTTTAAATCTAATTCAAGGAACTGTTAAGGAAAAATTTTTAAATATAGCTTAAAACAAATGTTTTGATATGAACTTAAAAATGTGGGGTCCTATATTAGCAGGTGCAGTGATAATAGCTATATCGATCATATTGATGGTAGGATATGGATTTTCGTTCTTGCAACCAAGTCCAGCATCTTTTGACTTTTCTTATGGAACTATGGACTATTTAGGTATGGCTCTATCTGTAGTAGGCTTAGCGCTTATAATGATTGGAGGCGCCCTTAAGAGATGAATAAAAGAAAAATAGTAATTTTTTTAATTTCCATAATTGCTGTTGTAGGAATCATTATTTTAACATATCCTACTATTTCATCAATTCTATCTCCTAATTCTGGATCTCCAATATACCAGGCTTCATATGGTACTTACACAGTAGAAGTATATACAAATTCTAGTATAAAATCTGAAAATATAACTGGAATAATGATGGTAATTAATAATATCGATGAACAACAGCTAACAATTACATGTATTCAAAATTCTACAACAACTATACCTATAAATAATTTTTATGTGAAACAATCTGTAGTATCTAACAGTGGCAACGTTATCTCTGCTTTCATATTAACTAAAGAAGTATATATAGGAGAAGTAACGGTGCTAGTACCAATAAAACTTTCTCCTGGTAACTATACTGTAATTTTAAGTGATGGGAATTTCTTTAGCATTAATGTAAGTTAAAAGCAAGTAAGTCTTTTTAATTTATTTTATAACATAATATATTATGGTATCTTTATATTTACTTGTATTTTTTGCTTCAATAATGGTTACTACAATAATTGGAGTTATTTACTATACTGAAACAAAAGTTGAGAACTATACGCAGTTATTTTTTTCCTTTTTTGTATTAATAATGATGAGTCTTATGTTAATAGGAGCAATAGTATACCTTTATTCTCCTTCGACTTTCTCTTTAGGTATTGCTGTTGCAATTAATATGATTTCTATGATAATAATTTTAGCGTTTTTCTTTTCAGTGGCAGAAAATTTATCAAAACAAGTGATAATAACAAATAAAATAAACATAACGTTCTCCATATTAATTGTCATTAATGAAGCGTTAATGGGTGGGGCATTCTCCTTAGCTCAGTTAGGAAAATACGCATTTAGCAATGCTGTAACAGACATATCTATTTCGCTTAATTCGATATGGTTCTTTTATCCGATGATGATAGAAATGCTCTTCACTATTGTTTTGGGGATATTTTTATCAAAAAATGAATTTTACGATTTGATTTATTTTGCACTTCCGTTGATAGCAGTTTCTGCTTTTCCGCCAACTATACTTAATTTTAGCTTATGGACATATTCAGCTATCGGTATAGATATAATATTTGTCGCATATGGTATTTTAAAATCTAATAAAACATGGAAGATTCTATATTCAATATTAACGTTAAGTCTAATTCCAATTATATTTAATATAGATATATTTTTTGGAAGCATCATGTCAATACTAATGGTTTTCTATTATTTTTCTATATTACCTGATTTAAGAACTAGAAGAGCACATAAGCATTAGAGATTATCTTTCATAAACTTTGATGACATTTAAATTAACGAAAAATTTTTAAATCACCTTAAAAAAGAAAAATAATGAGGAATAATGGCTGGGATAAAATTAGCAAGAAGAATTCTAGGTTCAGTAATTGCAGCTATAGGTGTTTCAATGTGGATAGCAGATTTAATGTTAACGTTTACATTGCCATATTCTGAATATGGTGACGACACATTAGTAGCGCTAGTTCCAATTTCTGGTCTTGTATTAGTTGTAGGCGGTTTATTAGTGGGGTTATGGAGTTGAGAGATAAAAAGCCTTATTTATTTATAGGCATAGCAATGGTTATAGCATCAATAAATCCTTTGTCACTATATTTAGCTGAATTACTAGAAATTATTAGAGTATCATTCGATATGTCCTTAGTCTGGGGAACTGGACTTATAGGCATATGGATTGCCGACTATATGTTTAAAAAGGGAATCGGGAAATCATTTTTACAATTCAACTTTACTACAAGAGGATTAATACTGGCATGGGGTATTGCTGGAACTATGGTATGCTTATGGTATGTACCAAATATGTTTGATCTTTCAGTTCTTTATATTACATATAGATTTCTACAATTATTATCTTTCTTTATAGCTGGAATAATAGGTGGAATAGGATGGTATGGAATGACTAATGTTTGGAAAAGCATTTCTATGTTTGCTATATTTAGTATGATGGCGTCTATGGCTGAGATTTTCTTGGAATTAGGAACTTATTACGAAACTAATTTGTATTCTGCCTATTCTATATCGCAATTTGTAGATACATCCTACTTTTTGTTTGCTATGGCGTTTGCGCCGTCCACGTTTTATATGGTAAAATGGCTGAAAGATTTGAATATCTTCTAAGGTAAATTTTTTTAAGATAGCTTTTTTAATGATTATTTCTTTATTTTCTTTTAAGTGATGCGAAATGGCTATCTTCGAGAGTGAAGCAGATCTATGGATTATAGGTTTTTTACTGATGGCGTTAATATATCCAATATGGTTCATTTTATTAATAGTATTTGCAGATAAAGATAAGCAAGTAGATCTTAATCAGATAGCCAAGCAAGAGTCCGGTGAATAGAATGGAAATATTGGATATAATAAAGCATAAACCATATAAATATATTTTTTTATCTGTTTTTTTTATTTATTTTATGTTCTTTCAATATGCTGATAGATTAATTATTTTTACAAGAATAATATTTCCTTCTAACTTAGGAATTATAGTTAGTACATCTACACCTGTAGCTCCATCTCAAATGCCATTTCCATTATGGGGTCCATTTATGTCTATAACTACCTCATTTTTTACTTGGGCATTGACTCCAGTATCTCTATCTATATCTATTTTTTTGTCACTGCTTGTAGCAGTAAACATTACGTTATATGTTATGTATTATAAACTTCTAAAAGTAGGTGCTAAAAGATCGCTAGTAGGATCGTTAGGATTAATTGCCACGTCATTATCTTGTTCTTGTGAATTATTTACTGCATTGATAGGCTCTGCTACATCTAGTTTGCCTTTCTTATTTTCACTCTCCTTCATGGACAGATTATCTGAAAGTTTAGTAATTCTAGCTATATTTTTACTTTCATTGTCTACTTATGTTCTCTATAACGAGGTTAATAATAAGAAGCCTTTATCTATAAATTTTACACTATCGAAGAAAATTCTTATTTCAATAATCTTCATATTTATTTCATTTATGATACCATATTCCGTTTCCTTTTCATTTTTAAAAATAATTTCTGCTATGTTAGCTGGAGGTATATTTGCTACTCTTATAAATCGAAAAAATAAATATTTATTTTATTTAGCTACAGCTGGAGTATTACTAATATTCTTATTTTATCCTCAGTTGTATTTATCTATTTTTATTATTCCAATATCTTTTATAACTGGTTTTATAGGGAGTATAGGATTTTTAGATATGAAAAAATGGGTAAAGCTAGGTATATTACATGTTACTGCTTGGACGATGATAATGCCAGGGCCTATTTCTCTCCTCATAGGTTATCCTATACCTTTTTTCAATTTTTCCACTGCTAATCTATTACAATTATGGATTTACACATGGATAGCTGGAACTCCAATAGCTTGGTTCGCAGGTATTTATTACTTGCAATATTTAAGGGATTCTATGTCTGAGATAAATTTGGATAGAATTAGCTTTGGAAATAGTAACTTAAAAGACATGCCATATATTAAGTGGATTACTCTTGGAGGATTGGCAATATTGTCTCAAGTACTATTTTTTATTACACATACAGCGTATTTTGTCGATTATAATGGAAACGACTATATATTCTTAGTATCAATGACAATTACTTCTACTCTTCTTATTATATTTGGTTCAGTATCAATTGGATATGGGATTTATGAAATCTTAAAAAGAAAATATACATTAATTACAGTTAAAAAGAGAGATATGATGTTATTTTCTATACTTTATGGATTTATTGTGGCTGTACTTGGAGGGATAATTCACTTTAATGTAACTGGATTTCCTTATCCTCATTTCTATCTATTTTCATTTGGAATTCCAATGATGAACCCTGCAGTTCTCCTATATTTTCCGCCGTATATAGGTATATACGCTAACCCCTTAGAGCTATTACAGCTAATATTAGTATCTATAGTAGGAGGATATTTAATTTCTGTATTACGAGTTTACTCTGGGCTTAAAAGAAACGCGTATGCTCTTAGTCTTGGAGCATTAGGTATCTGTCCAGCATGCTTTTTATCAACTTATGTTTTTGCAGCAGTATCTGCGTCATTAAGTGCATCGATATTATTTAGTCTTTCGAACGAACTATTAATTTCATTTTCAGCTGATATAATACTCTTTTTATCTTTAATTCTAGTATTAAGGAAAAGCAAAGGATATTGTGAAGTTGATTTTAAGTCTGTATCTCATTCTAACTAAAATAGATTATTATTTTTTTTAAAAAATTTTTGTATTAATAAGCTAATAAACTTTAAATATCAGAAATCTTATTAATTAATTTAATATGGCATCTAGAGAAGAGTTAAGAAGGCAAGAATTAGAAAAATTATCTGAATGGGCTCAACAATACGAAGAAGTAAAACAAAGAGAAAGCAAAAGACCCATGTTATTAAAGGTGTTTTATAGTGAAGATTACAAAATGCTAGCCTTAAAGAACGTATTATTTGCTATATTTTGGTTATTTGTAGGTGGAGCATTTGCACTGTTTTTAAGAACGCAAGCTGGACTTACATCAACTGGAGCTCCAGTAATAGTATCTCCCCAATATTATTTTCAAGCAATGACAAACCATGTTATGGATATGATATTTGGCGCAGTATTTTCTACAGTATTTGCAGTTTCTTTTTACGTTATACCAGCACTTAATGGATCTAGACTAATAAAATGGCCTAAGATAGCTAATGCTGGATTGTGGATAGCAACTATAGGATTATTTATGATGAATCTAGGAGGAGTTCAAAATCAGTACTTATTTACGTTCTTGAATCCGTTAAAAGCTTCTCCTACGTGGTATATAGGCTATGCTGTTATGGTAATAGGTGAATGGATGGAGATGGCGTCAGTATTAGGGACGTCTTTCCTAGGCAGAATACAAGGAAGATTAGTTCCTACAGCAATAGGATTCATAGTAATGGATATGATAATGATGGCATTAGCTAACATATCAGTTTTTATTGATGTAATATGGAGCTTGTTATCTCCTATCGGAGGAATAGGACTATATATTTTCGGAGTGCCAAACGCAGAAGTATGGAAAGGATTATTCTGGTTTGCGGATCATCCATTAGTATATTTTGCTCCTTATACATTAACAGGAGCAATAATAGCAATAATTCCACTATATGCGAAAAGGCCTATGTATAGTGTAAGGTTTACTAGATGGTTAATTCCAGTACTTTTCGTATTAGGTGCTAGCGTATACGTTCATCATTTAGTGGACGATCCATGGCCATTAGTTCTAAGAGATATATTCGCACAGACTTCAACTGCATTAATAGCAATTCCATTTGCGGCGTTATGGTTATTGTTCTTCATTACTCTGGGAGATCCAAGAAAGTTAAAGTGGGATGTAGGATTAGCATTTATATTTGCTGCAGCAGTATGGAATATAATAGGCGGAATTCAAGCTGAACCTACTCAGCCAACTCCAAGCGTAGATCCAACTGTACATAATACTTTGTGGTTGCCTAGTCACTTCCATATAATGCTAGCATTATATTCAGTAGGAGGTTTATTAGGCGTATTATATGTAGTAGGTCCAGATTTATGGGGTAAGAAATGGTATAGTGAAAGATTAGGTTGGTTACATTTCTGGGGATGGCAAGCAGGAATGGGATTATTAGTAACTGCGTTTGCTATAGGCGGATTCTATGGCGCTATAAGGAGAGAAGTAGCATGGCCAGCATTCTACGAGGTCTATTATCAGTTAGCAATGATCGGAGGTTGGTTAGCAGGATTTGCTACTATAATATTTGCGTACAATCTAATATTGACGCTATTATATGGAGAAAAAGTTAAAGAAACAGACATACCACTCTGGGCTGTTCAAACTATTGCTCTAGAAAGGCTAGGAATGAGAAGGGAAGGATACAAAGAAGAAGAAATGCCAATAGCTTTACCTGCTGACGGAATGATAAAAATAATTACTGAGAACAATGGCGGAATTAGGGTAGCAGAGAAGCAAAGGGAAATTGAAGCCTCTGGAGGAAAGAGCATGAGTAGTATAAAAGTTAATGATAGCAGTTTAAAGAAATTAGAACCTAATAATCTCAAGAAATAGAGAATCTAAAGTCAACTACTTTAAAAGATGTAAAAAGTTTTATATAAAATAAATATATTTTTTCCTTATTACACCATCACAATAGTTTTTTAAAAGAAAATCTAAAAACCTATGTTATCACTAATAATAATCATGGAAAAGGATCTGCACTTTGCAAACATTTACAGTAATAGAAAAATAAAACAGAGATATCTTGCATTAGCTAACTCTTCGCTTATGAAAGAGTATAATATACTACCTGGTGATACTATAATAATATATGGAGATAAGTTTGCTCCTTTCTTAGTCCAAGAAAATAGGGATAATGAAGGTGGAATTGTTGTATCTGAAGAAGATATGAGGTGGCTTAGTGTTAGAGATGGTGAAAAAGTAATTTTTAGAAAAGTAGATGCAATTTCTTTAGATAGTATTACATTATCTCCCACAACACAGAAACAATTTGATGTAAGGAAAATAAGTATAGATCTGAGAGGAAAACCAGTTATGCGAAGATTACCTATTTACACAAAAGACGGTGAATTTGTAGTTGTCGCGTTTTCTCCTCAAGGAGAAGTAGGTTTAGTTACAGGAGACACAGTTATAAATATTGCGTCTTCGTCGGTTAAGATTGCTCAAAAAGATATTCCATACGTAACTTTGGAAGATGTGGGTGGTTTAACAGAGCAGATACAAACTCTTTTAGAAATAGCAGAGATTTCTCTTTTAAAACCAGAAATACCTAGACTATTTGGTTTAAGGCCACCAAAAGGAGTTTTGCTTTATGGTCCTCCAGGTACTGGTAAGACATTACTAGCTAAGGCTATAGCAAACTCTACAATGGCTAATTTCTTTTATATAAGTGGACCTGAAGTAGCATCAAAATATTATGGTGAGAGCGAAAAAAGATTAAGAGAAATCTTTGAACAAGCTGCAAAAGATTATCCATCAATTATATTTATAGATGAAATAGATGCAATAGCACCAAGCAGAGATGCAGCATCATCAGAAGCTGACAGAAGAATAGTTGCTCAATTACTTACTCTTATGGATGGTGTTTCATCAAGAAGTGGTATTTTAGTTATAGGCGCTACTAATAGACCTAATGCAATAGATCCTGCTTTAAGAAGACCTGGTAGATTTGATAGGGAAATTGAAATTCCAGTACCAGGTAAAAAAGAAAGATTAGATATTTTAAAAATTCACACTAGGAGACTAAAACTAGATAACGACGTTAGTCTAGAAAAGTTAGCTGAAATAACACATGGATTTGTTGGGGCTGATTTAGAAGCCCTAGTTAGGGAGGCTGTAATGAATGCGTTAAAGAGAGTAAAGAATTACGAAGATGTTATAGTAACTCAATCAGATTTTATTGATGCTATGAAAAGAGTTCAACCATCTGGATTAAGAGAATTTAGGGTAGAAATACCTAATACAACATGGGAAGATATAATTGGGTTAGATGATATCAAATTAGAGTTAAAGGAAGTTGTAGAATGGCCTCTAAAAAATCCTAGTTTATATGAGTACATGAATGCAGAAGTTCCTAGTGGAATACTGCTTTATGGTCCTCCAGGTACTGGTAAGACAATGTTAGCTAGGGCAGTTGCTCACGAAAGTGGAGCTAATTTCATTGCTGTTAATGGGCCCGAACTATTAAATATGTGGGTTGGAGAGAGTGAGAGAGCAGTAAGAGAAGTATTTAAGAAAGCTAGGCAAGCATCACCTACGATAGTATTCTTTGATGAAATAGATTCTTTAGCAGTAGCTAGAGGGAGTGATCCAAATAAAGTTACAGAAAGGATAGTGAGTCAGCTACTAACTGAAATGGATGGGATAAGCAAAAGAAATGAAAGAGTTATTAGTATAGCAGCAACAAATAGGCCTGATATACTAGATCCAGCACTTTTGAGGCCAGGAAGATTAGAAAAAATAATTTATGTTCCTCCACCAGATTTTAATGGTAGAAAAGCAATTTTTGTCAATTTAATATCTAAGCATCCGCATGAAGAAGAGATAGATTATAATTATATAGCAAAAATTACAGAATTTTATACTCCAGCAGACATAAAGGGTGTAGTAAATAGAGCTGTTCTTCTGGCTATAAGGAAAGGTATGATTTCGAATCAAAAACCTAAATTAACCCAAGACGATATTGTAGCATCTATAAACTTTATAAGACCTACCCTGAATGCTTCTACGCTCTCTTATTATCAGCATTTTACAGACAGGATAAGACAAAGTGGCGGTGGATATGCTTGAAGTATACGCTGTTTTTGGGTTATTAGCGTTTTCACTAACACTTGCCGGAATTATGACGTTAGTCATGTTAGGAGTTGCAGAAAATGATATTGTAGATTCATTAAATATAGATTTTATATCAAGAATAGAATTAAGATTAATATTTATATTAACATTATATTCTATATTTGCAGGAGTTCTAGAGGCATTTGTACTTAATCCCTTTGGAATAGTTTTAAGTTTAGAGTCTATTCCATATTTAATTGTAATATTCGCAGGAAAGATTAGGTGATAAAATGACATCTGAAGGATTTAGAAGTTTGGTATATAGTGTAGAAATAGTGTTTATATTTGTCTTTCTATATTTATTTGACATTTTATATATAAAGAATGGTATTTTGTTTTATCTTATTTTAATATTAGGTGTAGGAATTTCTATGTATTTAGGATATCTTCTAGCAAAAAGCGTATCAAAATATTTTAATTATTGAATAATATCTTTCAATGTAACTATTAGATATGATGTATTATAGTTCTATAATTTTATAGATATAGTACATATTGCTTCTCATGAATTTACTTACGATATAAAATGAATTTTGTTGATAATTTTTCAAAATTCTACTAAAAATATTGAAAAATTCTATGTTAAAAATATTAAGAAATTTAAACTATATAAATATACCTTATAAATATTTTGGTACTATAAGTAACGACTTATTAGCGAAGACATAGAACTTACGCTAAAAATTTTTTACTGATATTAAAATACTGCTAAATTATTATGACGGTGTCATTTTATGTAAACACTTATCGTTAATTTTACATAATTCTGATTTAGACTTAAAAAGTTATAAAGTTTGTTAATATCTTAATTTTCAAAATATGAGTCACTGTATGATTATCGTGTTGGTTCTATTTTAGAGCGAGTATTGACTTGTATCAAACTTTCTTTAATAGTTTTCTTAGCTTCTTAAGACTCAATCTATTTTCCTTGTAATTTAACTAGAATTTAATTTTGATATATTATTTCTTTTTAGAGATTCCATCACATTATCTAGGGATTTAAATGATTTAATATCTTTAATGTTACTTGATGATAGTCTATATAATTTTGATTTTATAATTATAATGTTTACTTAATTTAAATTTATAATTATCATTATATAGTTATACTTATAAATAAGTGTTTTAACAGTATAATATGGAGTACATAAATATGGTTAAATATATACATATATATATAAATGTGGTGATATAATGGAAAAGGGGAAATATAAAATTACTCAAAAAGTGAAAAATTATGAAAGGCAGTTCAATTTTTATATTTTAATTTCTACTGTATGCTCTGGTATATATACATGGATATCAATGGTCTTTAAGGAAACCTTAATGATAGAATCAGGAATACTATTATTTACTACATTAATTACAGTTTTGAGCGTAAATCTTGCCGTAGACTGGAAAGTAAAATCTCACAGTAATACATGGATATATGCTTCGCCTCCTAGCCATGTAATAGAAAAAAATCATCATAATGTTATAACAGAAAAATGTGAACATATACCTTCTCTTTTAAATTCCAAAAATCCTGTAAGTAAATTTATATCACAATTATTTAAAAAATCATGGGCTCATTTTGCAATAATTTTCCCTAGCTTTATTATATTTTATATAGTTATGATAACTGGATTAATAGGCAATCAGAAATTAGATGCCACTGAGATATCTTTAGTAAATTTTGCTACGGATATAAGTTGGCTATTTTGGTTTCCCCTATTATGGTTATTAACTTGGTTAGGTAATGGTAGAATGTGGTGCCAAACATGTCCTTTTAGCGGACAAGCGGAATGGATACATAGACTACACCCTTGGAAGAAAGTGAATAAAAAACTAGGTTTAAACATAAGATGGCCTATAAAGTATAGCACGATACTTTACTCTGCTATAGGATTTTCCATACTAACTTGGGTAGAAGAGTTTTATAATATTGGAGGACCAGGAGTGCCAGAGTTAACATCAGTAGTTTTAATTTACATTGCAGCATTAGAATTATTTATTAGCATATTATTTCAAGACAGAACATTTTGCAGAACATTGTGTCCACTTAGTGCACCTCTCGGTATAAATACTATGATATCACCAATAGGAACTTTTAGAACTAAAAATCCTGAAACATGCAAAAGATGTAATACTAAAGATTGTATGAAAGGAAACGAAAAAGCTCATGGTTGTCCATGGTTTGCATCACCAGGTAGTAGAGAGAATTCGCCTATGTGCGGATTAGCGTCAGACTGCTATAAAGCCTGCCCTTACGATAATATAGACTGGAATGTAAAAAGATTTCCATGGTTAGATGATATATTTACATCAAGAAAAAGATTTGACATAGCCTTATCTATTACGATATTATTAGGTGTAGTATTATTTCAATTCTTGAATGCTTTACCTTTCTACACAATGTTAGACTCTTGGTTAAATAATATTACTGGATGGAAAAATATAGCACAAATGCTAGTGCCTGGACTAGGAAAATTTGGATTCTCAACTTCTGGTTATCCCAATCCTTTAGATTACGTTATTCTAACCATGATTCCACTTCTAGTAATATTAATAATGGCGAAATTTGAAGAGAAGAAAGGAATTCCATTAAAATGGAGCTTTACATCGATTTCATATTCTTTAATACCAATATTTGCTGCTACGATATTAGCTAGAAACTTACCTAAATTCTTTGGAGGATCTTTATTATTACTAAATGAAATATTTAATCCAACTGGATATGGGACACATAATCAAGCAATATACAAGTCATTCTGGGGATCAATTCTACACTATTTAGGAAGTAATCCATTGAATGCTACAGCTGAATGGTGGGTATTACTACTGATGGAAGCCATAATAATCTTTGGAATATATCTTGGAATTAAGGCATCAAATATACTATCAGAGACAGATGGAATTAGCAAAAAATCATATTACATCGCAGTTATTAGTTTTGGAATAATTTTCATTTTAGTTACTTACTGGATGTCTTCACCAGCGTCTCCATCATTACCATTCTATAATCAATACTTAGGTAATCTGATATATAATCCATTCCAAGCAATGCCGCCTTTCTGAGGTTATTAAAATGGATCCAATAGTAATAATTGATTTAGATAGATGTGTAGGTTGCTATATGTGCCAAAAAGCATGTGCATTAGCTCAATGCATAGAAATAAATAGTGCTACTAGATTTGCAGAAGTAGTAAGACCAGAGGACTGTACGGGTTGTAAAGCATGCGAAAGAGCGTGCCCATATAATTGTATAATTGTATTGAGTGATGAAAATGAAGTACCTACGAGAGCTAAGATTACACTATCTAGAGTAAGAAGATTCATGAACAAAAGATTGATAACAATTAATCCTAATGCTTCTGTAAAAGAAGGAGCAGAAATAATGGTAAAAGAAAAAATAGGTTCGCTTATAATTCAAGGAAAGCCTATGATAGTTACTGAAACTGATTTATTAGAAGCATGGATTCATGGGAAAGAAAGAGAGCGAATAATTAATTTCGCAAAAAATGCCATTACAATAGATAGTAAAGAAACTGTAAATGATGCACTTCAGATTATGCTTGAATATAAAATAGGACATTTACCTGTCTATGAAAATGGAAAATTAGCAGGTGTATTATCAATTACAGATGTATTAAGATCGCTTTCTTCTACGTCATCTTTAGGTAATTCAGTTATTTCTGTAAATCCGAAAGAAAAAATAGGGAAATACTCATTAAAATCTCCAGTAATAGGTATAATAAAAATAATAGATGTGTATAAAATATTACTCTCAGAAAATTTGAAAGCGATAGTAGTAAAAGATATGGATAAAGTAGGTATAATTTCCATAAGAGATTTAACAAAATATTTGTCAGAAGGAAAATCAATAGAAGACAATATCGACCCTAGATGGATAAAACCTATATCAGCTAATGAAGAAATGTCTAAAGCGATAGCTTTAATGTCAGAGCATAATTTAAGGCATTTACCAGTAAACGATGATGGAGAACTTAAAATACTAAGTGTAAAAGAAATAACAAAGCATGCTATATGGGTAATATTAAACTATAATACATATATTTGAGGTAGTTTTCCTTTAGAATTATATATTTTTCTCATTTATAATAATATATATGGAGAAATTATAGATATTTCAAATTAATTACTAGATTAATATTGATAGTGGCGTAAGTATATATTAATTATCGAATACTGACATATGTCGAAATGATCTTTTGAAAATTCATAATATTATTCTTTACTATTATATTAGTCGATGATTATTTTTAAAATGTATCTATGTTATGAATACTTAAATATATGATTTATAAATAATAATACTCGTGGAGATAATTAAAGATAAGAAAATCATACTCAAACCAAATCTAGATAATTATGACAAGTTAAGGGAGGCGTTTAGTTGGAGTAATATAAGAGAGAAGTTAAAGTATAATAATTTAGTTAATTCTTCTAAGTTTGCAATAGCTGGAAAAGAAGGATTAGGTCTTATTTGGGTTAGCGAAAAAATGGAAGGAAAATTATTTTCTTTTCATGATTTAGAGGCTAAAGCTAAGACTTTTTCTTTAGTGCTAAGAGATAATGGTTTAAAGGAAGGTGATGTAGTAGTATTGATGTCTAAGAGAGTGCCTTCTCTTTATTTTTCTATGTTAGCAATTAATATGGCTGGAGGAGTAATTTTACCTATATTTACTTCCTTTGGAGAAGAAGCCATAAAGTATAGGGTTGAAAATAGTGGAGCTAAAATAGCTCTAATTCATGATGATTTAAAGTATAAGTTTAATAACATTAGCTCGATAAAAAAGATTATTTTATATGATGAAGGAATTCAAGGAGAAACTTCTAGAAGTGATATAGATTATACATATAGGGATATAAATGATCCTTTTCTTCTTCTTTATACTTCTGGAACTACAGGAAAGCCTAAAGGTATATGGCACTCTCAAGACTTATTGACTTTCTATTACGTATCTGGTCAGTATCATTTTGATATGCATTCTCAAGATATATTTTGGCATACTGGAGATCCAGCGTGGGTTGCAGGATTTGCAGGAGTTTGGACAGCATGGGTTAATTCAATTCCTATAGTTTCCTATGAGGGAAGATTTAATCCAGACATATGGTATTCTATAATAGAAAAATATAAAGTTAGTATAATATCCACTGCCCCTACTGCATTAAGATTACTAAAGAAAGAAGGGAAAACTTTAGCTAATAAGTATAATTTGTCATCAATAAGATTTATTCATGCAGGTGGTGAATACGTTGATCCAGATACAGTAAAATGGGGGTTAGAAGTATTCGGAGTCCCAGTTCACGATGCTTATGGTCAAACAGAAACTGGAACTTATGTAATAGCCAACTATATTTCTATGCCTATAAAAGTAGGATCAATGGGAAAGCCTTTACCTGGAGTTACAGCATATATTGTAGATGATAAAGGCAATATTTTACCACCTAATACTATAGGGAATATCGCATTAAAACCTGATTTTCCAGCTATGGCTAAGGGTATTTGGAATGATTCAGAAAGGTGGAAAAGCAACTTTAAGAATGGATTATATATAACAGGAGATCAAGGGTACATAGATGAAGATGGCTATTTCTGGTATATTGGTAGAGCAGACGATATTGTTAAGGTCTCAGGATATAGGGTTAGCCCAATTGAAATAGAAAGTATATTAAGTTTACATCCTGCTGTAGCTGAAGCTGCTGTCATAGGAATTGAAGATGAGCTAAGGGGATCAAAAATCAAAGCCTATGTAGTTTTAAAGGCTGGTTATTTTCCGACAGAAGAACTGAAGCAGGAATTGCAAAATTACGTAAAGGAAAAATTAGCTTCTCATGTTTATCCTAAGGAAATCGAATTCGTAGATCAACTTCCCCATACTTTAAGTGGTAAAATAATGAGAAGAGTATTAAGATCTGCCGAAAGCGGAAAAGATTTAGGCGATATTAGTACATTAGAGAATCCTGATTCAGTGAAAAAATAAAGGTATATCAGTATAAATCAAAGGGGGATACTGCATCTCCATATTGCTTCATATATTTTAGAAGTCTGTCCTTTTGTTTCTCTAGTTCTTCAATAACCTCTGTTGGAGTATCGGAGATTTGTGAATATATTAATTTTATACGATCTACTTTTTCTAAGTACTTTCTAAGTTTTATTGTGAATTGTTTTTCATATTCTTCTTTTTTATATTCCTTATTAAGTGTTTCTAGAAATAATTTTTCAAGGTCATCATATTTAGGTATAAATCCAATAGGAGTTAATAGTGCATCTAAATTGGATTCTACTCTTTCTATTGCCCATCTTATCCATACTTTTTTGTCTTCTTTCTTATTTAGAAATCCTTTTTCGTCTTTTAAGAAATAATTAAAGCCAAATATTTTAGGAGTTTTAGTAAGTTTTCTTCCAAATGCTATGTAATTTTTTAAATATATGCCGAGAGAAACTGGCATAAAGTCTAGAATAGCCATTGGATTGAATTCATATTCGTCACTCTTTCCTATTACTGCTGCTGTTCTAGCTGATTCCATTGATGCTCCTATAGTTATAATTCCATGATTCCATGAAAATGCTTCAATTACTGGAGGAGAAAGACTGTAGTCTTTTACTCCGAATATAATACCTTCTATTTCTACACCATTTGGATTATCATAATTCTCGTCCAAGTTTTCAAAAGCTGTAATAGGAGTTGTAAATCTAGCATTAGGATGAGAGGCAGGCTTTCCACTCTCTTTCGACCAGTATCCTTCATAGTTAATTCCACTATATGGTTTTTCAACTTCGCTTCCTTCCCAATACACGCTCTTATCTTCAGTCATTAATACGTTAGAAAAGATCACTTCACCTGGAGTATGAAGTACTTTCCAGATTATTGGATCGTCTCTTTGATTTATACCTTGTATAATTCCAAAAACTCCTATTTCTGGATTAACTGCTAATGCTTTTCCATTAAATTCTCTTATAAATGCTAAGTCATCACTAACTAATCTTCCTAACATGGATGTAGATGTCTTTCCTGATCCTGAAGGAAAAGATGCCGTAAAGTAATGTTTTCCTTTTTTTCCTTCAAATCCTATAATAGCCATATGTTCAGATAGCCATCCTTCTTTTACTGATTTCGTTATTGTTAGCCTTAGAGCTAGTTTCTTTAGTCCTACGCTGTTTCCAGCGTATGTGGTATTAATACTATATACTGTGTTATTTTCTCTGTCTATAATTATTCTTCTGTTTTTTATATCTAAATTTCCTTTTGAATGAATAAATTTAAGGAAAGAAGAGTTTTTATAAAAATCTTCAAAAGCATTTCTATATAGAATATTTTCACTATGAAGTACATAAGGAGAGTCTGTAATTTGAACAGCAAGTATTTGAAAAGGAGAATTTCTAGGTCCTAATGAGAAAAATCCTATATACATTTCTCTTCCTACCATACAGCCATTAAATAACTTGTATATATCTATCTCGTTTTCACTTTTGGTATTCACGTAAGGGATTGGAGAAGAGGAAAGTATAAAAGTATCATCTTTAGCTCTGGCTTGATCTAATGGATGATCAAAATGAATAGTATGACCTTCCGTTTTTAGTACTATTTCCTCTTCTGTTTCTATTGCTTTTTTCTTAACGTATTCTTTATCATCTTTATCCCCTATGGATATATAAACACTTTTTGGTTTACATAATTTTACTGTATTAATTATAAATTCATTTAATTCTGAATTATTAAGACTTTCAATTTCCTTTACTTTTTCCTTTTGGGATAGATCATTTAAAAAAAGTAAACTATGACTCATAATATATGTAAGATTTAAATAGTATAAATTTTTTGTGGTTTACTAACACATGTATTAAAATTTAATTGAATAATTTAGGTTAGTATTACATTTTTATATTGAATTAAATTATTAAAATTTAGATACATTATGCTTGCTGAGTATTTAATATGCCTTGGGTACTATTGTCTTAATAATTTAGGAATTTATAGAAATACTAAGATTATACATAATAGTTCTCTTTAAAGTAAGTTACCTAAAGGAAACTTAATCTTTAAAATTTATATATAAATTAAGACATATGGCTTTTGGATTATTTATATCTCATGGTTCTCCAAATATTTTAATTGAAAATAACAATTGGAAAGATGTATATAGAAATATAGGTAAAAGTATTATGGAAAAATTTAAGCCAGAAACTATTATAGTAGCAAGTCCACATTTTATATCATGGACTGGAACATATTATATAGAGCAAAGTGAAAAATTAGAATGTATACAAGACTACTATGGATTTCCTGACGAAACATATAAGTACTGTTATGATGCATTTAACGATGTTGAATTAGTAAATGAAATTATCAAGGAATCTGACGGTAAAATTAAAGGAGATACTAAATGGGGGTTAGATCATGGGGCTTGGATTCCACTTTATTATATGTTCCCTGATAATAAACCTAGAATTGTAACTATATCTATAACAGAAAATTCTGCAGAACAACACTATAAAATAGGAGAAATAATAAGAAAAGCAGTGGATAAAATAGGAAGAAATGCAATTTTTATTGCTACTGGATCACCTACTCATAGGCTAGATTTATTCTACTTTAAAATATTACCTAAACCTACAAAATTCGATATGATTTTAATAGATTTAATAAAATCAGGAAGATTCGATGAAATACTGCATATAAAAGAATTATATCCCAAAGAATATAAATCTGCGACACCGGAAGGTGATTTAAATACATTATATATGCTATTAGGTTACGTAAAACCTAAAAAAGCGGAACTTCTTAATTACGATACGCCTTGGGCTGGAGTGAGTATGATAGCGTCAGAATTTTACGATTAAATAATTAGTTTTATTGATTTTTTTAAAAAAAATTCTAAATTGAGTGACCAATGTATTATACTGGATATCTTATTTTAATATAAGATAGTATAATAATATCTGATTTTATTTACTGTTATTTATATCTTATTCCATAATTTTTGATTAACAATGTTTTTTGATTTTAAATCTACTAATAGAAAGTGATGAGGATAACATAACAGATAAATTAGCATAGTATGTTTCTAAATAAATTTTTAAATCTTTATAAAATAAGATAAGTATGGAAACAGAGTACTCTAATGGAAAAATAATTGTAAAGAAAGATGAGAATATTGCAGAAATAGTGCTTAATAGAGCGGAAAAATTAAATATCATATCTTTAGAAATGAGAAGAGATTTAGGTAAAATTTGTGAAGAATTGGATAATGATACTAACATAAGAGTAGTTATAATTAGGGGAGAAGGTGAAAAAGCGTTCAGCAGTGGAGGCGATGTAGGTGAATTTTTACAGACTTCTCCAAAAGATTTGATTGATTGGGGGAAATCAATCGAATGCATAGAAAATTTAAGCAAACCTACAATTTCAATTCTTCAAGGATATGTTTTAGGAGCTGGAACAGAAATAGCTTTAGCTACGGATATTAGAATAGCTTCTCCAAATGTTGAAATAGGTCTTCCAGAGATCAGATTAGGAATGGTGCCTGCTAGTGGAGGTTTAACTAAAATAGTAAAAGCATTAGGTCCACTAAGAGCTAAATATTATTTATTACTAGGGAAAAGGATAAAAGCTCAAGAAGCTTTAAATTTAGGTTTAATAAACGAATTATCAGAAAATCCATACGAAAGAGCTAAAGAAATAGCTAAAGACTTAATTTCATTATCTCCACTAGCAATTAAAGCAATGAAATATACTATAAATTTAATTCAAGATTCACCGACGTTAGTAGGTTATGATCTAGAGAGAAAAACGTTCGGTCTATTAAGATACTCAGATGATTTCAAAGAAGGAATACAATCGTTCTTAGATAAAAGGAAACCACAATTTACAGGAAAATGACATAAGAGATATATTTATTAAATAAGAGAAGTTATTTCATTATTCTTTTATATATAAAAATGTTCATTATTATTTATATTTTATTTCATTTTGGATTGAATGCGTCGATGATTATTCTATAGTAAATATTCTTTAATTCTTTTGCATTAAATAATTTTAAAAAAATAAACTTATACTATTTATTTTGTTTTAGTATGATAAAAGCTGAGGACTATCTCTATTTAGATTAGACTAAACTTATTATAGCCCATCTTTCCATTATGGAATTTCCCTGCTTAATGACATTAAACTTGCTAAGAATATTTTTCCATTCTTCTTGGCTAACATCTCTTTCGTCTTTTCCGAATAATCCTTTAGTAACGCTAATGTAAGCAATTCCTTTCTCTTTGTTCAAAACTCTGATTATCTCCTTTACTGCTCCCTCATGATCAACTAGGCAACATAAGACTAAGTTGGAAAAGATAAAATCTATAGAATTATCCTTAATGAAATTTAATTTCTGTGCTGGAGCTACAAAAGTTTTTATATTATTAATTGATAATTTTTTAATTTTTTCATTTAATCTATTTATAGCTCTTGGATCTGGGTCAACTGCATATACTATACCATTTTTAAGTATTTTACTTAAATCTATAGTAAAGAAGCCAGGTCCACAGCCTAGATCTAGTGCTATATAATTTTCTTTTAAATATCCTCTAAATCTTGATAAAATTTTTTCTCTAGATGAGAAAATTGATCTAAGAGGGTTATCAAGTACAACTGGATTAATATATCTATCTTTTGCCATTATTATTTGATACTGCTTCTTATGTAATTAACTTTTTAGTTATATGAAAAGAGTCTGTTAGAGACTTACTATTAAATTTTTAGAGAGCATATAATACTTACTTTAATAGTACTCCAAAAAATACATAATATATATTATAATATTTATTTTGAACTAAAAAAAGTTAATATGATAACGTTTTTAGCTTAAAAGTATTCTTTATGAAAATTGAGAAATATTTTAATGAAAAGATAAAATAGAGATATATAATATTATTTCATGCTATATTTGCTCTGGTTTAAAATTAAACAACCTCAAAGTATATCGCAAAAACAATTAATGGAAGTATGGAAAAAGGAAGCTGAGACAGCAATGCCTGCAGTGAAAGCAGGAAAAATAAAGGGATTATGGAAAGTAAGTGGTAAAAGGGAAGTTATAGCTATTCTTGATGCTAATTCTCACGAAGAAATTGATGAAACACTAGAAAATTTGCCGATAGTGAAAGAATTGGGTCATTCGGTAGATATTGATGTCTATCCAATACACCCATATGAGAATTTTTATGAATTAATAAAGAAACTTATAGAGTAAAAAATTAGGCTTTCTTAAATAATGGAAATTTGAGTTGATTATCTTTTTTATTATTAAATGTTACTATAACTTCATCATCTATATTTACTGCATCCAAGAAGTTAGTATACATTCTAAAGCCTTCTTTAAGCTGGACAATGCCATATATTACTTCTCCGGATTTATCGTTAAATTTTGTCACAGAGAATACTATTCCTCTTCCCTCGCTTACTTTTACTTCTAGACTGCTAGAACCACATTTTGGACAAAATTCCTTAGGATAGTAAAACGTAGTACCGCATTTCTTACATAGTATATATGGTAATTTTCCTTCATTAAAATACTCCTTATAAACTCTTATTATTTCGTCAATCATTTTTCTTCACCTAATACCATAGTTACAGCATGCCCTCTATTCCATCCTCCAATTCCATTTATTAAAATTCTGTTAGCATCTTTAACTTGATGTCCTTCAGCAATAGAATTTAATTGTAATAAAGCTTCTTCAAGTATAACCCCTCCACTCATGAATGCAGGTTGTCCCATATTTAAAGATCCACCTCCAGTATTTATTGGCACATCCCCTTGATACGTAATATCGTGACTTTCGACAAATTTTCCTCCTTCGCCTTTCTTGGCTAATCCTATGTCTTCAATTTCTAGTAGTACTGTAATAGTGAAGGAATCATACAATTCATAAGCGTCAATATTAGTCAATTCTACACCTTTACTGCTTTCTATTGTGGGAGTATATATAATATCAGAGTATTCAGTTGGCATTTGAGGCCAATGAGCCTCATTATAGAACAAAATATCTAGAGATCTAACGTCTGCTTTCCCATTCTTTTTACTCACTAAGAATACATGAAACCCATCAACAGGATATACTATTTCTAATAATCTTAATGGTTCACTAATCATTTTAGATTTTAATACGTCGTCTAATGTTAATGGATTTCTATACATTGCTTTCTTATTATCGATAGCATTTATTCTTTGTTTTACTGCTATTAGTGCTCTTTGTTCATCTGTACTACCAAAGAGTTTTTTGTGTCTGTTAGCTACTAATGCGTAATCTGTTACAGGATTAAGGTCATTGTAAATTCTAAAGATTTCATCAAATGGAGTTATGCTAACGTTAGGATAGAATTTATCTATACTATCTGCTGTTACTTTATTATCCCTCAAGAAAGATCCTTTACCACCTACTATGCATAATGCGTTGTTTATATCACCAGATTTTATCATTTTATAGGATCTATACAGCATTGTAAGAGCAGAGGGTCCTCCATAGTCTATTGTATCAATAATTTTTGGTTTTATACCTAGAAAAGATGAAATTTGAGATGACATGAAATGTAAATTCGATTTTCCGTCGAAAGTACCTGATAGATGAGTTAAAAAGAGGCCATCTATATCTTTTAATTCTAATAGAGATTTATCTAAAACATCGTTTACAGTTTTTCCTAATAAGTCAAATGTAGATCCTTCATACTTCTTAAATATATTACTTGCAAAATTAATGATCATTCTCTCACCATATATTTTTCTATATCTCCTCTTTAAGAGATATGCCTAATTCTGATTTACTTGATAGCAAAAATTCACCGTTTTCTAATCTTATCGTATTACAGGCTAGATTTTCTTCAATGCTTGAATGATACTTATTAGCTAGAGAGTATCTAGTGCCAACATCAGCTATCATTTCTAAATGCCCTCCTCATTATTTTTCCTGATGGAGTTTTAGGAATTTCGTTAACAAATCTTATTTCCTTAGGAACTTTATATGGTGCTAGATATTTCCTACAGAAAGTGATTATATCTTTTTTAATTTCTTCAGTATTATAATATCCATCTTTGAGTTTAACATATGCAACTACTGTTTCTCCTCTATACTCATCTGGAAGTCCTACTACCACAGCTTCATCAACTGCAGGATACATATAAAGAACCTCTTCCACTTCTCTAGGCATTATCTTAAATCCTGATGCATCAATTATTTCTTTCTTTCTGTCAATTATGTAAATCCATCCATCAATTATTTTTCCTAGATCTCCAGTAGGTAACCATCCATCTTTGAATTTGTCCATCTTCCAATAACCAGAAACTACTTGAGGTCCTTTTACAAAGACTTCTCCATCATCTCCTAATAAGATCTCCGTAGAATATACTGGAATTCCTGAACTTACTATTCCAGTTTCTGGATCCACAGGAAGTTTTCCATCATATGGATATGGCCATAAAGTAGCAGGCGATGTTGTTTCTGTTAATCCCCATGCCATATAAATCCAAGGACCAATTTTTTCTTTCCATTCTAGTTCTAAAGCTTTTGGCATAGGCATTCCACCAGACGACCATAATCTCATAGAACTAAGATCTTCATTATTGTATACATTTAACATTGCTCTATATGCAGTGGCTACGCTCATAGTTACGGTTGTTTTATTTTCTTCAACTACTTTAAGAGCTAATTTAGGTTCAAATCTAAATGTTGCGTTAATCTCAGATCCAGAATATATTGCAGTTGTTATATGAAATATCTGTCCTGTTACGTGAAAGAAAGGTGCAATACCAAGAACTTTATCTCCTTCTGAAAATTTGAACCATTTATTATATATTATGGACGAAGCAAAAATATTCTTATGAGTAATGGGAACTCCTTTAGGTTTTCCCGTAGTTCCTGATGTATACATTAGGAGAGCTAGATCTTCAGATGAAACTTTTTCTTCCTTTATTTTGTCCTTAGATCTGGAAAAATCTATTTCTTCTTTGCAATCTAGTATTTTCCATTTATCTTTTAATTCAGAAGGAATTTTGCTGAATGTTTCTGGATTAGTTCTAATTACTGGAACTTTATTGCTAACTATAGATTCGCAAGAAGCTATCATAAATTTAGGATTAGAATCAGAAATTAGATATTCTAGCTCTCTTTCTGAATAAGAAGGATTAACTGGCAATATTATACCACCTTTTTTCCATATTGCATATTCTAAAATGACGAATTGGGGAATGTTTTGCATCGAAAGAATTATGATATCTCCTTTCTCTATTTTTAACTGAGAAGATACATTATCTGTAAAAAAGAGTAAATCTTTGTATGTAATTTTTCTTCCAAAATAATTAATAGCAATATTCTCTGGATGCTTCTGTGCAGTGGATTTGAGAATTTCATATTGCGGTATTGGATTATTTACGTCTATAGTTTGTCCAATAACTCTATTCATAACGTTAATCCTCCAGTTACTTCTATTATATCTCCTGTCAAGTACGATGCTTCATCCGATACTAGAAATGCTATTAAGTTTGCTACATCTTCTGGGCTTCCAATTTTGCCTAATGGAATACGATCTATTATTATTTTTCTAATTTTTTCTGGTACTGATCTTGTCATTGGTGTATCTATAAATCCTGGAACTAATGCGTTTACAGTAATATTGTATTTTCCAAGTTCTCTAGCTAAAGTTTTAGTAAATCCTATAATACCAGCTTTTGCTGCTGAATAATTAGCTTGGCCAATATTTCCCATCCAGCTAGCAGATGACATATTAATTATCCTTCCCCAGTTGTATTTTATCATACCTTCAATTACCTGCTTTGTCATATTGAAAGTTCCATACAAGTGAACTTTAATTACTTGATCCCATTGTTCTGGTGTCATTTTAACGAAAAGCGCGTCTCTAATTATTCCTGCATTATTTACTAATATATCAACGTGATCTATACCTAGAATTTTTAATGCTTCTTCATAAAATTCTTTAGTAGAATTCCAATCTGATACATCTACGGTTAATCCAATTACTTTAGATTTAGATAAAGATTCTACTTCTTTAGCTTTTTCTCCAATATCTTTTATAATATCTCCCATTATTACAGTAATCCCTTTGTTTGCTAATTTTACTGAAGTTGCATAACCTATCCCACTACCTGCTCCGGTCACGATAGCTGTTCTCATTTTATTCACTTATTATAAATTTCAGCTATAAATAATATATTTGCTTTTAGTTTTCCAAAACTATTTTGGATAAAGTCGTTATTTAAAGAATGTTATATAAATTACGGTGTATAGTTTTATCTATGAAAAATTTGGCCGGAGTTTTACTTGATTATATTTCATCTCAAGTTGATGATGTTTTTGGAATACCTGGAACTCATGGATTAAGTCTATACGAAGAGTTAAGGAAAAAAGTTACTAACGGCAAGTTGAGGTATTTCATGCCTAGATTAGAATATGGGGGAACCATAATGGCAGATTATTATGCTAGAATCAAAAATAATGTAGGAATATTTTTCTCAGTAAATGGTCCAGGATTCACGAATTCTCTCACTGGAGTTGCTCAAGCTTATTCAGAAGGTTCTCCTTTAATTTTAATTTCTCTAAATAAGGAATTAAAATATAGAGATAAAAGGCAACTTCACGATATGGGTTATTTTGATGCTCAAATGGAAATAGCTAGACAGATAACTAAAGCTTCTTTTAGAATATATTCTCCTAATGACGTTCCGAATACGTTTGAAAAAGCTTTTAGAATAGCTCTAGAAGATAAGATGGGCCCAGTTTACATAGAAATACCTGTAGATTTATTAGATATAGAAGTAGGAGAAGAAAAAGAAGTAAAATTCAGTAAAATTAATAGATCTTTAATATATCCAACAGAGGATGAGGTTAAGGAAACTTTAGATTTCTTAAGTTCGTGCAATAAGCCTACTTTACTATTAGGTTATGGTGCTTCTAGGTCAAACATTGTAAATTATATAGAAAAACTAGGTTTACCGGTGATAACTACTATAAGAGGCAAGGGTGCTATTCCAGAAAATCATCCATTATTTATGGGTACGCTATTTGGTATGAAAGAAATACCGGGAGATTGTTTAATAGCTATTGGTACTTCATTTAACGATTTAGAAACTGGACGGTGGAGTATTAAACTACCAGAAAAAATATTACATGTAGATCCAGATATTTCTGTGTTTAACGTAGGTGAGCTTGGAATTAAAGCAAGTGCAGAGGCTTTTCTAAAGGAAATTACTGAGAAGTTAGAAAAGATAACATGGAGTACTTATCTAACTAAGAAGGAAGATGTTATATCATTAGATGAAAATGATAAGATTAGTCATGATTTCCTTGCTAGAGTTTTAGATTCTAATTTAGACCAAGACAGGATAGTTATATCAGATGCAGGTACAAATCAAGTCATGGCAATGGATATAAAGATTTATAAACCAAACTCTTATTTTAATTCCTTAATTTTTAATGCTATGGGCTCTGCTATTCCAGCAGGAATAGGTACTAAGATAGCTTCACCAGAAAGGCAAGTAGTCAGCATAATAGGAGATGCTGGATTTCAAGCTTGTTTTAATGAGTTGATAACTGCGGTAGAGAATAATATTGGTTTCTTAAGCGTTCTAGTAGAAGATGGAGTACAACATTTTCTAAGATTAAATCAGAAAATTAGGTATGGAAATACATTCTCTACCGATGTATATTCAGTAGATTATACAAAAATTGTAGATAGTATTGGAGTAAAAGCGTTTGAAGCTAAGACTAAAGATGAGTTAAAAGAAGTGATTGATGATGCAATAAAGTGGTCGCATAAGAAACCTACACTGTTAAGAGTTCATGTAGATCCTAATAGTATACCGTCAAGGTTAAGGAAATAGATGAAAAAATCTCTTATTTCTCTTTTACCATATAATTCCTTAAAACTCCTATATTACTTATTTCAGCTTCTATTATATCCCCTTCTTTTAGATATTTACCTGTAGCTAAACCCACTCCAGATGGAGTACCAGTAGAAATTAAATCTCCTGGTTTAAGTGTGATACCGTTAGAAATATATTCTATAATCTGATCAATTTTAAATATCATATCTTCTGTGTATCCTTCTTGTCTTATTTCTCCGTTTACTTTTAAGGTGAGTTTTAAATTATGAGGATTTGGTATTTCGTCCTTGGTAACTATCCAAGGTCCCATAGGTAATGCAGTATCCATTCCTTTTCCATGAACCCATCTCATTCCATACGGATTTTCACTAGGAAATTGTTTATCTCTAAAGCTTATATCATTAAAAATAGTGTAACCAAAAACGTAATCTAATGGATTCTT
The DNA here is from genome assembly GCF_002116695.1 of Acidianus manzaensis. Classification (NCBI taxonomy): domain Archaea; kingdom Thermoproteati; phylum Thermoproteota; class Thermoprotei; order Sulfolobales; family Sulfolobaceae; genus Acidianus; species Acidianus manzaensis. The sequence continues at coordinate 1,176,725 of NZ_CP020477.1, read as the reverse complement.
AACGTATTTAGCTTTTTTTCCTATTACCACGCCAAGCTCGATTTCGTGATCTACCTTTTGTGAAGATTTAGGGATTAATACTGGCTGATTGTGTCCAACTAAAGTGTTATTAAATTTTGTAAATAGATAAGGTTCTTTAGGCGGGTTAGTACTAGTTTCATTACCGTGAGTTTTATAGTTTACAGCCATTAGGAAAATTTTTTCTGGATTAGGAATAGGCGGATAGTATAAAATCTGATTAGGATCTAACATAAACTCATCGTTATATTTTAGATCAGATAGAAGTTTTTTAACTAGAAATAATGAGCCTTCTCCTCCTTCAATGAATTCTTTTAGATCATAAAACCAGTTTGGAGCACTTGCATCATAAGTATATTCATAGGCTTTAACTAGATCAATTATTTTTCCATCTTGATATAATCCCACTCTTCTGCCATTTTGAGCAGAAAACAATAACAGTTTCATAAAGTTTCTAACTAACTATCCATATATAAGCGTTTTTTATAATGCTATGTGATAAGGCTATTAAAAATGTCTTAACGTTAAATCGTGAATGAAGTTTAATGCTTGTACTTAATTAAAAAGAATTAGTAATTTTTTTCTTTAATTTATTTTAATTCGTTTTTGACCAAGAGATTATTCAAACATTAAAACCTTTTTAAGTATTTGTGGAATCAGAATACACAAGATTTTTAAGTATTTGTGGAATCAGAATACACAATGATTGAGGAGCAAAATCCGTGGTGGAGATCTAAGAACTTAATTGAAGAAAACGAAACTTATAGAAAATATAAAGAGTCTAAAGTTAGGTGGATTCCAGATATAATACAAAAGATTCCGCTAGTCCCATTTTCGCTTAATATAATTTTAGGTCCCAGACAAGTTGGTAAAACTACCGCGCTAATACTCCTCGTTGAGAAATTACTTAATACCGTTAAAAATCCTAAATCGGTTTTTTATTTTTCATGTGATAAACTAGCTGATTATAAAGAATTAGATCAAGTTATTGAAGAATATTTAAAAATAAAGAAAAGTGAGGCAATACAGAATTCCTTTATAATTCTTGATGAAGTTACTTTTCCAAAAGAATGGTATAGGGCAATAAAATATAGAATAGATAAGGGAGACTTTAAGAATGATGTTTTAATTCTTACCGGCTCATTATCAATGAAAGCTAAAGGAGAAATAGAAAGTTTTCCAGGTAGAAGGGGAAATGGTAAAATATTTATAATGTATCCACTATCTTTCTCAAAATTCATAGAACTATTTAATATTAATATACCAAAAGGAGATATAGAGTATGCTATAAATCATGCAATAAATTATATACAATATAGACAAAAACTCAAAGAATTGCTTGATATCTATTTAATTACTGGAGGATTTCCTAATTCCATAAAAGATTATTTTAATTCTGGTAAAGTAAGCAATAGTACTATTTCAGATTTTATATCTAGCATTGTATTAGATATTAATAAATTAAGAAGAAGTGAGTCTTTTTTCAAATCTACTATAAGGGGAATTATAGAAAGAACGTCTAGTGAATACAGTTTTCATACGTTATCTAAAGATTATGGAGTAGGTAATGTTAAAACTGCGATTTCCTATGTAGAACTTTTAGAAAAACTTTTCCTCATTAATATAATCATGAGCATAGATCCTAATACTGGAAAACCTATACCTAGGAGAGAAAGGAAGTTTTATTTTGTCGATCCATTTATTTATAGAGCATTTTCTGATTGGGCTATGACTAAAATTCCAGACGATAATAAACTCGCAGAATCAATAGTAGTTTCTCATCTAGCTAGAATTTTCCCCACATTTTACTTTAAGAAAAATGGAGAAATTGATATTATTATACAATATAGAGAAAAGTTGATTGGAATTGAAGTGAAATACGGAAAATCTGTTAAGAAAGTTATAGGCAAGGTAAAGGATATAATATTTTTATCAAAAGAAGAAATAGATAAGAACGTTATTCCGATACCTATATTTTTAGGTTTATTAGATGTTCCTCAATCGATTGAAGCATCAGAAATAATATAGCATGTACAAGTTAAGAATATTTTAGGTCTTGACTTAGTATTAGCGAGCAAATGTTAATCATGTATATATACAAATTACATGCATATATTGTGCAATATCTATTAAAACTTTCAAAGCATAATAATATATTATGTCTGAAGTTATAGAGATAAGATCTCCATCTAATTTAAAAGTTATAGGTACCGTAAAAAGGATGAGCAAAGAAGAAGTAAGGCAGGAGATTGAAGAAGCCTATAAAGGATTTGAAGAAATATCTAAAATGCCATTATATAAGAGAACTGCAATATTAAGAAAAGTTTCTGAAATTTTAGAGGAAAGACAAGAAGATCTAGCAAAGCTTCTTGCGATGGAAGCTGGAAAACCTATTAAAGATTCTAGAGTAGAAGTTCTGAGAGCATCTAGACTTTTTAGGCAGACAGCTGAGGAAGCATCAATAGTACTAGAAGGTCATAACTACAGAGTTGATGCATATGAATACCCTCCAGGTAATGAAAATAGAATAGTGATCAGCACTAGAGAACCAATAGGAATAATTTCTGCAATACTTCCATTTAATTTTCCTATAAACTCTTTTGCGCATAAGGTAGCTCCAGCATTAGCTGTAGGAAATGCAGTAGTTGTAAAACCTAGTATAAGCACTCCTCTAGCAGCATTAGAAATGAAAAAGATATTAAGTGAGGCAGGACTTCCAGACAGTGCAGTTAGAGTAGTTACAGGTTATAGTAATGAAATTGGAGATGATATAATTACACATCCCCTTATAGGATTAATTACATTAACAGGTTCAACTCAAACAGGTTTAAATATAGCCTCAAAAGCAGTATCATTAGGTAAAAGAATAATAATGGAATTAGGTGGATCAGATCCGATAATTGTTTTAGAAGATGCGGATATTGAAAGAGCTTCTAGTATAGCGGTTAGAGCTAGATTTGAATATGCAGGACAAAATTGTAATGCTGGAAAAAGAATAATAGTAAGACAAGAAATAGCAGATAAGTTTACTAAGGCTTTTTATGAAAAAGTTAAAGCTCTAAAAATAGGCGATCCATTGGATGAATCAACTGACGTTGGACCCGTAATAAATGAAGAAAGTATTGAAAAATTAAATAAAATAGTAGAGGATGCTAAAATTAAAGGAGGTAAAGTGGAAGTAGTAGATGGACTAAAAAATGGTTACTTCTTCCCATTAACTATAATACCTAATGCCAACTTAGATATGCTTAGTTTAAAAACAGAAGTATTTGGTCCTATAGCACCTATTATCACAGTTAAGAGCGACGAAGAAGCAATTAGTATAGCTAATTCCACTGAATACGGATTACAATCTGCTATATTCACAAATAATCTAAATAGAGCATTAAAGATTAGTAAGGCATTAAAATTTGGTGCAGTAATTATAAACGATAGTACAAGATTAAGATTGGATTCGTTACCATTTGGAGGATTTAAGAAAACTGGAATAGGAAGAGAAGGAGTTAGAGATACCATGCTAGAGATGACAGAAAATAAGCTAGTTGGAATTACATTATTATAATAAGGAAAAAGGATATTATATTAATTAAGAGATTAACATAAATTCTTCATTTTTATATGTTCTTTCAAATGATGTCTTATACTCTCATTATTAGCCAAGAGTATTACTTATGCATAATCAGCAAAAGCAAGTATTTAAGAAAAATGTAAAAAGAATTTTGCCTTAGAATATTATTGGTATTTTTCTTTCATATAATCTAATAATCTAGACGGATTATACGCTTCTCCAAAGGATTTTAATTGCAATTCCTTAGGTGAGTATATTGCGCCATACTTGTGAATCTTTTCTCTTAACCAATCCTTTATTCCTTCAATATTATTAACGTTAAATCCTATACTATTCTTTAGATGGTAATAAACCATTCCAGCTATTACATTCCCTAACGTGTAAGTAGGAAAATAACCAAAAGAGCCTTGACTCCAGTGTACATCTTGTAATACGCCCTCTCCATCATTCTTAGGTGTTATTCCTAGGTATTTCTCCATTAATTCATTAAAAACTGAAGGAAACTCATTAGCTTCTAGACTTCCTTCTATTGCTTTTTTCTCGATCTCATACCTTATGGCGATATGAAAATTATATGTTACTTCGTCTGCATCAACTCTTATTGGTTGTCTTTTAACAGTATTAACGTAGTAGTATACGTCTTCAATAGGATCACTAACTTCTAGATAAGGATATATTAATTTAATGAAATCGTAGCTTCTTCCAACTATATTTTCAAAAAATCTAGATTGAGATTCATGGATACCTGTAGAGGGAGAAGAAGCTAATGGAGTGTATTCTAAGTTGCGATCTATTTGTAGTTCGTAAATAGCATGTCCACTTTCATGAACTAAGGAGTAAAGTGCTCTTTTGAAGTCGTATCCTTCATATCTTAAAGTTATCCTTACATCATCTCTATCCATAGAAGTAGTGAAAGGATGAGGAGATAAGTCTATTCTAAATCTATCTTTAGGCATTTTTAATACTTCATAAGCTATGTTCTCCATTACTTTACTCATTTTAGATACGTCGTATTTATCATCTTCAAAATGATATTTTTTGGTAAATCTATTGTCTAGTCTGTCTAAGATTGATGATAATCCTGGTAATAATTCTGCAAATATTTTATCAGCGTCTGTTACAGTAAATCCTTCTTCATATAAATCAAGTAGAGCACTATAAGGATGATCTTTGTAACCTAACCTTTGAGCTATTTCTCTGTTTATATCTATTATTTGTTCCAAATATGGTTTAAATATACTAAACTTTCCAGTATTCTTAGCATTTCTCCAAATTACTGTTGCTTCAGATGTTATTTTATTAAGTTTCATATCTAATTCTTCTGGTACTGCATCGTAGTACTTATATTGCCTTTCTAAGACTCTTTTTATTCCTTTCTCAACGTCATCTTTAGGTTCGATTTTTTCGATTTCTCCTCTAATGCCTAACAGTAATTTTCTCTTTAAAGCAAATAATCTAGCTATTGCTTCTCCTCTTTCTTCTATTCCTGAAGGAGGCATGTAGGTTTGAATATCCCATTCCAAGAGGTTTAATGCGTGATCTATTGCCCAAATATCTTCATACATGTATGTAAATCAAAAGAAGAAAATAAAAAGCTAAGTACATATGTTAGTACTAAAAATAAATGATAAGTCGATAAATTAAAATAAATACGAATATAAAATATGTATTATGTCAGAAAGTGCAGAAGGTCCATTTTTTGAAGATTTGAAAGTAGGATTAAAATTTAAAAGCAAAGTTGGTAGAACTATAACAGATGTAGATAATATATGGTTTACTCTATTAACTAATAATTCTAATCAGATTCATTTTAATAAAGACTATACAGAAAAATATTTCAAGGGTGAACCATTTAATGGCAGATTAGTAGTAAATGGTTTTCTTACCTTATCTATTGTGGCAGGACTATTAGTTGAGGAGACAAGTCAAAACGGATTTATGTTAGGTATAGATAACGTTAAGTTTGAATCCCCTGTATTTGCAGGTGATACCATTTATGCGGAAGCTGAAGTAATAGAAGCTAGAGAGTCTAAAAGTAGACTAGGTTTTGGAATAGTAAAAATTAGAACATACGGATATAATCAGAGAGGGGAGAAGATTATAGAATTCGATAGAGTATTTATGGTTAGGAAGAAAGGAAGCACGTGGAAAGGATAATTTTTTCATTATATTTTTATTCAGAGTAATCATCAATATATTTATAGTTTTTATATGATGCAGTTAATTGTTAAATGGAGTTAACTTATATTTGCTGGAATTTAAACATCATATATCGAATGATTCTTCTAGATATAATTTATGGAGTACAATAAAAAATAACATAATATAATAAGTTACATACATTTCTATATTTCAGTGACAAATGTATACTATATTATAACTTTTTAACGTAAATCACTTTTTTAAAATAAAAGCCTAGCATTTAAAAAATAAAACATATTAATCATTATCTATCGTTTTTCAAATATTATTGTTTTCTCCATAAGATAATGTTTTAGTCTTTATATAGAAAACGACTTAATATTACTTCAAAATAAATATTATAGTTTAATTCCTAAAAGTCTTCTAGCGGATTCTTTTATAATAGTTAATTTCTGTATATCATTAGCTCCTTCATATATTTTCATGATTTCTACATCTCTCAGCATCCTTTCTATACCTAAAGAGGTGGATACTCCATAACCTCCATGTACTGTTATTGCTCTAATAACTGCCTTTTCTGCTATTTCGGTAGTAAATAACTTTGCCATTGATGATGCTATTATTGCCTCGTTTTCTGATCCTCTATCCCATAATGAAGCAGCCCAGTAAGTTAATAGTCTTGCAGTATTTACTTCGGTCATCGATTCTGCAATTTTTTCTTGTACTAATTCAAATCCAACTAACGGTGTTTCGAATGCTTTTCTCTGCATTGAATACGATACTGTTCTCTCTAAAGCTGCTTGTGCTACACCTAAAGCTTGTGCAGCTACACCTACTCTAGTTCTATCAAATGTTGCCATGGCATATTTAAATCCTTGTCCTTCTTCTCCAATTAAATTTTCGGCTGGGATTTCAACATCTTCAAAAGATAATTCTGCAGTATTTGAAGCCTTTAAGCCTGTAGTATCTATTCTGCCTACTACTTTTACTCCTTTCCAATTTCTATCTACTATAAACATTGATATTCCTTTCCATCTTGCGTTGGGTTCTGGGGGCGACGTTCTAGCAGTAACTACATAATAATCAGCAACTCCTCCATTTGTTATAAATATTTTCCTTCCATTAAGTATATATTTTCCATTTACCTTTTTTGCTGTAGATTGAATTCCTGCTACGTCTGAACCAGCTCCGGGTTCAGTATTTGCAAATGCTGCCTTTTTCTCACCTTTTGCTACTGGTATTACGTATTTTTTCTTTTGCTCCTCATTTCCATAAAGTAAAATCGGAGCCATATAAAGTCCTCCTATCATTACTCTTACAGAAAAAGATGGCCAGATTCTGCACATTTCTTCTTGGGCTATAGCAGTCATTAGTACATCTCCACCAGATCCTCCATACTGTTCTGGGACGTTAATTCCAAATAATCCTAAATCTCTTGCTTTTTGCAATAGTTCTTCTGGTATATTGCCTTCTTTTTCTCCCTTTTCTACATAACTTGCTATATCTCTTTCCATAAATTCCCTTACTGCTCTTCTAAATAACTCATGCTTTTCTGATATATTTATAGAGAATGTTTCGACACTACTAAATGGTAGAACCATAATTATTAGTAATGTTTATCTAATTTAAAATCTTTTCTAAATATTACGAATAAGGATAATGTTGAAATGCTTGTTCTAAATGCGACTAGTTTTAAGGACAAAAAATGTTGAATTATATAAATCTGCTAACTAAACATAAGATTTGGAATTTATAAAAAATCAGACTCTTTCTATAACTACTGATGCTCCTTGTCCTCCTCCAACGCACAAAGTAGCTACTCCATAGTCTTTTCCTTCTATTAAAAGCTGTCTTGCTAACGTACCAATAATTCTAGCCCCAGTTGCTCCTAGTGGATGGCCAATAGCTATTGCACCTCCTCTTTTGTTTATTTTATCTTCATCAATTTTTAACTCTTTAATTGCATTAAGTACTACGACTGCAAATGCCTCATTTATTTCCCATAAGTCAATTTGTGAAGAATTTAAATTGGCTTTATCTAGTGCCTTTTTTGAAGCTGGTACTGGTCCCTTTCCCATAACATCTGGTGGAACTCCTGCAAATCCATAACTTCTAATTTTTGCCATTGGAGTTAGTCCGTATTTTCGAACTGCATTCTTAGACATTAATAATAGGTAAGACGCACCAGAATTCAATGGTGCAGAATTTCCTGCAGTAATTTTTCCATTCTGCTTAAAAGCTGGCGGTAATTGAGATAGTTTTTCTATAGTTGTATCTGGTCTTATTGACTGATCTTGATCTAAAGTTATCTTTTTGCCTTCTACGTCTATTTCTATTGGTAAGATTTCGTTTTTAAAATATCCATTTTGATAAGCTAAATATGCCAATTTATGGCTACGTAGTGAAAATTGATCCATTTCTTCTCTAGATATTCCTGCTTCTTCAGCTAATTTTTCTGCAGTTAGTCCCATTACGTATCCGTTTCCTAGATCATATTCAGCATAAGTAGGATCTGTTAAAAATTTGGTATTTATTTCGATATGTGGATTATCAAACATTGGAGTTTTAGACATTTTTTCTACTCCTCCTGCAATAACTATATCCGCCATCCCTGATGCTATCTCTGAAGCTCCTAACGAAACTGTTGTAATGGATGATGCACATTGCCTATCTACTGCCATAGCTGGTATAGTATATGGAAGTCTACTTGCGAATACTTCATGTCTACCTCCAAAAGACCATTGTTCTCCTACTTGTAATGCACATCCAGTTATTAATTCGTCTATATCTTTGGGATCAATTCCATTCTTTTCTATTATTTTTCTTATTACTAGGGAAGCTAATTCTTCTGGCCTTAAATTGTAGAATGGATCTTTTTGCGGATCTTTTCTACTAAATCTAGTAAATGGAGTTCTTAGAAAGTCTACTATATAAACATCTTCCATCATAAAACTTTTCACTATTATATTTTAGCGTAAGAGAGGTATATAAGAATAGATAAAAGACTTATGGCAATTATAGCATTGTAAGTTAGATTCTTAATCTGTAGCTACGAAATATTTAAGTATAGTTTTACTGTTTATTAAATAAAAGTAGTTAACTAGTATATCAAAAAAATATTATGTTATTAATTCATCTTTTTGATAAAAATACGTGATAGAAGCATTAATCGGTAAATATCTTCTCTATACGAATTAAGAAATTTTTTCAATACCGATGTGTGTGTCAATTTTCTCTATTTCAGTAAATCTTTTAGTACTGCTCCTACCATAAGCGTGACTCTTCTAGATACGTTAGGAGATCCTATGAATGCATGAATCTCACCATTTATTCTGATACTTATTGTATCTACGTTAGATTGGATTAATCGGCTAGCGTATGCCTCGCCTTGATCTCTTAGTGGATCATATTCTGCTGTTACAACTATTGCTGGTGGTAAATTACTTAGATTATCTGCTGTTAAAGGTGATAGTAATGGATTAAGAAGATCGTGTTGGTCTCTAATATATAAAGAAATTGAATTATCTACTGGTACATTTATATCAAGGAAATATCCTTTACTATATTCATTCATTGATTTTGAGGCTAGATCTGGATAAACAAAAGGTACTACTAATGCTTGAGCTGATAATTTAATACCTTTATCTCTAGAAAGTAATGCTACAACAGAAGCTAGGTTTCCTCCTGCACTTATTCCAAATACTCCTATATTTCTTTTTCCTAAATTGTCAGCATTTTCATATGCCCATTTAGTTGCGGTAAAACAATCGTTCACGGCTGTGGGAAATTTATATTCTGGAGCAAGTCTGTAATCTACCGAAATAACTATACAATTGCAAGCGTTTGCCAAAACTCTAGATATAGCATCTTCGGTCTCAATATTTCCTAAAATCCATGCACCTCCATGGAAATGAAGTACTATTGGTAAATCTTTTCTATCATTTGGGTAATATATTCTTATAGGTAAATTATATCCGTCTTCAGTTTTTATTGTTTTATCTTCAGTTTTATATATTTTTTCCTTAGGAGCTAAATTAGCTAGTAGAGAATTAGTTTTTTCTCTAAACTCTTGGAAAGAGTGTATCTCCTGAAAATTCTTATAGTAATAGCTTAAAAATTCCCTAACTTTAGGATCTAGAGGCATAATATTAGCACCTAGTTTTAATTTATTTTTTCGAGTATAAAAAGATTCCTTAATATTGGAAAAAATTCTAATACCTTTATTTTATTTTTCTACTATTTTCTTTTTTATAGTTCACTAAAAAATCTTTTTAAGTAAATTCATGATATATAATTTATGCCACAAATTCAGAAGGCTTTAGTTGTAGGAGCAGGTACTATGGGACATGGAATAGCAGAATTATTAGCTATTGCTGGATATAAAGTGTATTTAAACGATGTAGCAGAAGACTTGCTTAAAAATGCAATGGAAAAAATTAAATGGAGTTTATCAAAGCTCCAAGAGAGAGGAGAAATAAAGGAAAGTATAGACAGCATAATGTCAAGAATAACCACAATTGTAGGATTTCCAGATATAATAAAAGATGTAGATTTCGCAATAGAAGCATCTCCAGAAAAAATGGAAATAAAAGCAGAAATATTCTCAAAACTTAGTCAAATTCTATCATCTGACGCAATATTAGCTACAAACACTAGTAGTTTACCTATATCAAAGATAGCTGAAAATGCTAAAAATCCTCAGAGAGTAGTAGGGATGCATTTCTTTAATCCTCCAGTGTTGATGCCATTAGTAGAAGTAATGAAAGGAGATAAAACTAGTGACGATACAGCAAAGACAGTATATGAGTTAGCAAAAAAATTAGGAAAACAGCCAATAATGATTAATAAAGATGTGCCAGGATATATAGTAAACAGAATTCTAGCAGCAATAAATGGAGTAGCTTGTGTTCTAGTAGAAAAAGGAATTGCAGATTATTTTACAATAGACGCTGTAGCTAGATATAAATTAAATTTCCCAATGGGAATATTCGAACTTTTAGATTACACTGGAATAGATGTTGCCTATTATGTTGGAAAAAGTTTTGAGGAGTATGATAAATCTGCGTCTAATATTCCGTTATGTAGCATTATTCAGAAAAAATTTGAAAGTAAAGAGCTTGGTGTTAAGACTGGTAAAGGATTCTATGAGTATCCTCAAGGCAAGTATGTTAAACCAGATATTCCAAAGGATTATGCTGAAAAAATGAGGCCAGAATTATTAATCTCTTTGGGAGTTAACGAGGCTTCCAGATTATTAAGAGAAGGAATAGCTACTAGAAACGATATTGATTTAGGAGTAAAGCTAGGCTTAGGTTTTCCAAAAGGAATATTTCAATATGCCGACGAGTATGGAATAGATAAAATTGTTAATTCGATAGAGGAATTAAGGAAGATAGGATTAAACGTCCAAGTAGATAATTTGTTATTAGAGAAGGTAAATAATAAAGAGCTTGGTGTTAAGACTGGTAAAGGATTCTATGATTATGGAAAAGTAGAGGAGAAACAGTATTCAACAATAATTCTTAGACTGGAGCCCCCTTTAGCTTGGATAATACTTAATAGACCAGATAAATTGAACTCGTTAAGCGTGGAATTAATTAATGAATTGAATAAAATTTTAGATGAGTTAGAATTAAATGAAAACGTAAGAGTTGTCATAATAACTGGAAATGGAAGGGCATTTTCATCAGGAGCTGATATAACATCGTTCCTTTCTTTAAGGCCAATAGATATGATAAGATTAAGGAGCTTAAAAGATCTTTACAATAAAATATCATTATATACAAAGCCAGTAATTGCTGCATTAAATGGTTATACATTGGGAGGAGGATTAGAAATGGCAATGGCATGTGATATTAGAATAGCATCAGAAAATGCAAAATTAGGACAACCAGAAATAAACTTAGGATTAATACCTGGAGCAGGAGGAACGCAAAGACTACCTAAGCTAATAGGAAAAGGAAGAGCAAAATTATTAATATATACTGGAGATATGATAGATGCTAAAGAAGCTTACGAGTTAGGCCTAGTAGATTTAGTAGTTCCGCAAAATAGTTTCGAAGAAGAAGTTAGAAGAATAGCATTAAGAATAGCAGAAAAATCTCCATTATCATTACTAGCAGCTAAAATTGCTATCGAATTAGGCTATGATTCTAATATATGGACAGGAGGAGAATTAGAATCTAGTTTATTTGGATTACTATTAAGCACAGAAGATGTTAAAGAAGGAGTATCTGCATTTGTTAGTAAAAGGAAACCTGAATTCAAGGGTAAATGATTTTTTATTATCAATATAATAAAAGGATCACTAAGCTAAGTATTTTTTATTTTCTTTCTCTCAATACTATTTATATAAAACGTAATAAAGTTTTACTTAAATATAACCATAGGAAGAAGATTTAAAAGTAAATTAACCTATTATATCAAATGCTGTATACTCTAAGATTGCCTATTAAAGGTTCTCTAAATCATGTTAACACTTATCTACTTGGAGACATTAAGAATTTCTTGCTCATAGATACCGGATTACCAACTCCGGAAGATATTTCTACCTTAACTGAATATTTGAAAAAATATGGAAGTCCAAAGAGAGTTCTAATAACTCATTATCATCCTGACCATATAGGTCTAGTGAGTTTATTTGCAAAATCTGCAGAAATTCTAATTAACGAAAAAGAGTTAGAATTCTTAAATTTTATTTTTGATGATAATTATGATCATATTATAGGAAAATTTCTTTCTGAAAATGGATTTCCTAAAGAATATACTGAAATTATTTTACAAAACAGAAATAGAATAAAAGAAATTACAAAAAATGTGAAATTTACTGAGATTAAAGATAATGATGAAATAATAATATCGGACAAGAAAGGAAAATTCATATGGACTCCAGGTCATACTATAGGTCATACTTGCCTTTACTACGAGAAATTACTATTCTGTGGAGATCATATTTTGCCTCATATAACTCCAAACGTATCTTTACTAAGGCCTGATGATAATCCACTCAAGGAATATATAGAAAGTTTAGAAAGAATTATGGAACTTGATGTAGAGAAAGTATATCCAGCACATGGAGATCCATTTACAAATATAAGGGAAAGGATAAACGAAATTAAAAAACATCATGAGAGAAGACTTCAAGAAATAATAAATATCTTGCAGAAAAGAGGGAAGGCTAACGCATATGAAATATCCACTAACATTTCTTGGTATAAACCTTGGCAAGAACTTGGAAACATAGACAAACAATTAGCTATAGGAGAAACATTAGCCCATATTAAATATTTACAAGAAAATAATACTATAAGCATGCATGATGCAGGCAATGTTATATTTTATACTTTGAAATAATACATATAGATTTAGTTTTTGTGCTATTTAAACTATATTAAATCCTATTTAGTAGAACTAACGTTAAATCTCCTTATAAGATATAGCTATAAAAATGAAGTAGTATCGTTAAGAATATTTGTTTGAAGTCAAATCTTTTACGTTACGAAGATACTGCATTATATTAAATAAATTTTAATAATATAAGTTTCATAAGTTATCTTATGAGTAGTAAATATTTTGAGTATCAATTAACTGTAGATAATATTTTAGAGACTGGCGTAACTACATTTCCTAATAGAGAGATAGTATATAGAGACATTAGAAGATATACATTCTCTAGTTTTTCCGATTCCGTAAAAAGATTATTATCAGGATTAAAGAAGAATATTAACATAAAGCAAGGAGATAGGATAGGCGTAATGGATTGGGATACTGACGTCTATCTTCATGCTTATTATTCAGTACCAATGTCAGGAGCAGTTTTACATACTGTAAATATTAGATACCCCCCAGAATTAATTCTTAAAACAGTACTACAAGCAGAGGACAAATATTTAATAGTTAGGGATGAATTTTTACCACTGGTAGAGAAAGCAGCAAATTTTATTCCAGTAGGAATGAAAATAATAACATATAATGATAATAAAGAAAAGGTGAAGAGTTCACTTCCAGTTATAGACTTCTGGGAATTAGTAGATAGCAATGAACCTAGTGAACCAGAAAATCTAAACGAAAATATGATGGCTACTCTATTCTTTACTTCAGGTACTACAGGCGAACCGAAAGGTGTGTGGTTCACCCATAGAAAATTAGTTTTACATGCTTTAGGAGTTTCATTAGTAGGTGGAAGGCCACCATTAAATCTATCTACTAAAGATACGTATCTTATTCTAGTTCCAATGTTTCATGTGCATTCTTGGGGATATCCTTACGTGTTTATGCTAAATGGCGTAAAATATGTATTGCCAGGTAGATATGATTACGGCTTAATTCTTAAATTAATGGATAGAGAAAAAGTTACTTTTTCAGCTATGGTTCCTACTATACTATACTTATTAATTTCTCACCCTGATGCTAATAAATATAGTAATGTATTTAAGAATTGGAAAGTAACAATAGGTGGATCTGCATTGCCAGAGGGATTAGCTAGAAAGGCTCAAGAACTAGGTATTACAGTACTTTGCGGATATGGACTATCTGAAACATGCCCAGTTATTACGGTATCATACTATAATTCATTAGTTGAAAATGATAATGATGAAAATAAATTCTACGAAACTATAACTGCAGGTGCTCCTTTACCATTCGTAAAAATAAAGATATTTGATCCAATAACTGGAAAAGAGAAAAATAGAGGAGAGATAGGTGAAGTGGTAGTTAGATCTCCATGGTTAACTCAAGAGTACTATAAGGATCCAGAAAAAACTGAAGCACTGTGGAAAGATGGATGGTTACACACTGGAGATTTAGGGTTTATTGACGACAAAGGATATCTTCATATAGTCGATAGAGAAAAGGATGCAATAAAAAGCGGAGGAGAATTCATACCATCTTTATTACTTGAAGACGTTATATCTTTACATCCTAAAGTATCGCAAGTAGCCGTAGTAGGTGTAAAAGATGAAAAATGGGGAGAAAGGCCTGTAGCATTTATTGTACCTAAAGGAGATCTTAAAGAAGAAGAATTAAGATCCTTCTTAAATGATTTAGCTAACAAAGGAAGAATTCAGAAATGGTGGATTCCAGATAGATTTATATTTATAAATACTATGCCGTTAACATCTACGAATAAAATAGATAAAAAAGCATTAAGAGATCAAATAAAGTAATTGTTTTATAATAATTTCTATTTTTTCTTATAATATAATTTTTTGATATCTCTTTTATTATGATAAGATTTTTATTTATGTCTAATATAGATATATCTGAATAAGTATGATAAAGACAGAAACGTTTAGTATAGATCAAAATAAAGTAAAAGATTTCTATTCTAATTCTAGTAATTTTATAAATTGTATACCAAATGTCAAAGATATAAACGGAAACCAATTTAAGCTAAATGCCATTGTAGGTGCAATGCAATTTACCGTAGATGCAGAATTAACTCAACAAACAAATAATAATCAGTATTTAACATTCATTAAAATAAATGGACCAGGAGTAACAATAAATATAACATCTAAATTAACTATACAAGATAACCAAGGCTCTATAGATGCAGACTATACTGCTGAAGGACCTGCAGTATCAATGGTTGGAGGATTACTTGATTCTACTATTAATACAATGATGAATCAGACCTCTGAATGCATAAAGAAAAAAATATCTAGCAAATCATGAAATACAATCTGAAGATATGCCTAGTGTATATCTAAAACTTAATGAGAGCTTAAAGTCAAATCATTATGAAGAGAATAACATTAACTTGCAAATAATCTACATACTAAAAGTTATGTAACTTTTTATTACTATATAAAATATTAGGTAAATTTTTCTCAATTATTTATAGTACTATTTCATTAGCATAACATTTTAATTTGATTAATTTAATTTATTTAATCATGGTAACTGAGCCTAAAACTAAAAAAGGAAAGGAAACAGTTAGAAGAATCTTAGAAGCGTCTCTTGAAACTATAGCAGAAAAAGGATTTATGAACACTACAGTAGAAGATATCGCAATAAAAGCCAATATAGCATATGGATTATTTTATTATTATTTCAAAGATAAGCATGAAGTATTGAGTGAGTTAATAAAATCAATAAATAGGGATATGAGATATTATTTAAAATCTAATACCATAGATTCCGCTAATAGAATAGAAATAGAGAAAAAAGGAATTTTGAAATATTTAGAGTGGTTTAATACAAATAAAAAGTATCATAGAGTAATTATAGAAGCTGAAGTCCACGATCCACAACTATATCAATGGTTTTTTACTAAATTAGCCGATAGATATAAAATTGGTCTTGAAGAAGCAATGAAAAAAGGAGAAATAATTAATGTAGATCCGGAACTACTAGCTTATGTCCTTATAGGAATAGGAGAAATATTAGGTAAGAGATATTTATTATGGGATAATAGTGGACCTAATGAAAAAATAAAAAATGATATACAATATTTAATAGATAATCTATTACATCCAAGATAATTAATAGAACTTAATTCTTAAATATATCAGTATAAGCTACAATTCTATAACTTCTAGACTCACTATAAACATATTTAACTCCATAAATAAAATATAGTTTAATGAATAAAATTTTGATAGTAGGCCTTATAGGTATACTTTCTGCATGGATCACAATTATAATTTCCGCGTTGATAAACCCCTGGTTTAGTATTACGCATAACGCACTAAGCGATTTAGGTGGAGGAGGGCCACTAAATGGGCATCCATATCCTACAGATCCATTAGTATATAATGGAGGACTTATTATTACATCATTAATAATTCTTATATTTTCCATTTTAATAGTTAATAACTCTAGAAATAAATTAGAAATAGTGGGAGGATCATTTTTTATGATTTCTGCATTGTTTTTGGCACTAATAGGAATTTACCATGAAGGAACATATCCCCATAATTTTGTTTCATTATGGTTCTTTATTTTAGCCTCAATATCATATATAGTTATATCCATATCCTTAATTCTTACCAGAATATTTCTAAAAATTGGGATTATATTGTTAAGTTTGATAATATTGGGATGGATACTTTTTATTATTATCCCTTGGCAATCAGTAGCCGAAGATGAAATATTTGGAATAAGTATTATTGATATATGCGTAATTTTACATGGAATATCATTTAATAAAATACATTAATTAGGTAGTTTATGGAGCATCTAAAATTAAGATTTTTCTCCAAAATATAACAATCCGTGAACTACCGTAAATTATTCAAATAGTATACACTATTAATTAGAAATATCTTGTATATAGCACTGTAATTGACTAGCTAAATGTTTAATGTAGTATATGGAAATTTTTCAATTATCTCTATAAATATATTATTTGCTTAATTTCATTCTCACTAATTATATTTTCTTAATATTCATAAAACTAAATTCTTCCTTAAACTTTCTAAAAGACTAAAAATAATATAGGGACTATTATTAGATACTATTTATCCGATAAATTTTCTCATTAAAACTTACACATTCTAGATTAAGAATCTTTAGATACTATAACTTAACTCTATACTATAGCTAAATTTAGAATGAAATTATGATAATCACTTTTTATGAACAACTATATCTAAAAATAGTTTAGTAACATAGCCTAAAAATCTAACTACTTTAAACGATATATTTCTAAGTATTAATCTAATAAGGAGTAATAATACAAGTTTTGCTGTATTTTCACATATATATTGAATAGTAAAGATAGTGTTTTTTATCTGAATACAAGATACATTTAGGTGAGCTACACTTAAATAATTTAAAAGATAATCCAAACAAAGTTTAAAACTATAGGAAACGTATGATATTTTGGTGATGTTGTTTGCTTAGAGGGTTATACCCAGGGAGATTTCAGCCATTTCATTTAGGTCATTTGAGTGTTGTTAAGTGGGCTTTGGAGAGGGTTGATGAGTTGGTTATTCTTGTTGGTAGTAGTCAGGAGAGTCATACTTTGGTTAATCCTTTTACTGCTGGTGAGAGGGTTGAGATGATTAGGTTGGGTTTGGAGGAGGCTGGTGTTTCTTCTAGTAAGTATTTTATTATTCCTATTCCTGATGTTTTGATGAATAGTGTTTGGGCTTATCATGTTAAATTGTATTCTCCTAAGTTTGAGAAGGTTTTTGCTAGGAATCCTTTAGTTCTTAGACTTTTTAAGGAGGCTGGGGTAGAAGTTGAGGAACCTCCAGCATTTAATCGAGAAAAGTATAATTCAACATTAATTAGGAAAATGATTATAACTGGAGAAAATTGGGAAAACCTAGTGCCAGAAAAAGTTTACAAATATATAATAAACATAAAAGGAGACGAAAGACTAAAAGAAATAACAAGAAGTGATAAAATTTTGAACTATTGATTTTTTATATGTTAATCAATTTATTTTTTAAACTAATGTAAACTTATGGAATAAGTACTGCTCTACCTATTATCTTAGAATTATTTAACTTCTCTATCGCTATATTTACATCTTCCAGACTAAAAGTTTCATAGAATGGAATAATTTTCTGATCATGAATTAGCTTAACTGCTTCTAGTACTTCTTGTCTAGTATATGCTGCTGAGCCTATAATTCTTTGTTGTCTCATTATAGTTAATGCTGGCCTTTTTAAAGAGATTTCACTTCCTTCTATATTTCCTATTAATATTAATGTACCATCTCTACTTAATGCTCTTAGACTTTCGTTTATCGTTTGATTTCCTACTAATTCCATAACAACATCTACGTCTTTTATTAATTTAGAGAAATCCCTTTGAGTAATGGTAATATCAGAATATTTACTTACAATTTCCTTTTTTGACTCTGATGTTATAGATACTAATTGAACTCCTAATAAACGTAAATATTGTAGTAAATGAATACCAACTCCTCCTCCTGCACCTGTAACAAGTACTTTATCACCTCTTTTTATATTAGCTAACCGTGAAGCATGTATTGCTGTAGCTAATGGGCATACGGATGCAGCATATGCTTTGTAGTTATCATCAGGAAGATAATATATGTTATCCGCTGGTACATATACTTCGTCAGCATATCCGCCTGGTCTTCCTTCACCTAAAAATATACTATTTTCGCATAGATTTTCCCTTTCTGAGTTACAATATTTACATTTTTTACATATAATAGTACCATAAACTCCAACTGGTCTTCCGTTATATTCTCCAAATATCTCGTGACCTAAAATCAATGGCGGATGTAAATTTTTGAATCCACCTTTCCATATAACTATATCCCTACCACATATTCCACTAGCTTTAATTTTTATGTCTATATCTTTCTCATTTTTGTCAATTTTTTCTATTTGTTTTATTACTAAAGGTTTTCCGAATTCTTCAACTACTGCAGCTTTCAACGCTATCAATTAGATCTTAAATAAAGAAATATTAAACTTAGCTATAAATTTAGTCAGTTAATGTTTAATATATAATTTTGTAAATTAAGTAAAATTTCATTTAAAGTATAATTTTCCATTGAATGCATTATAAATATAATCAGATTTTTCTATAACTTATAGTTATATATATTCCGATAAGAGTTATTATAGATCCTAAAATTTCTAGTGGAGTTGGAGCTATCCTCAATATGACAAAAGTTAAAATATATGCTGCGACAGGAACTACTAAAGAACCAGTAGATGCTCTTATACTTCCTAAATCTCTTATCGCATTAAACCATAAATAATAACCAACAGCTTGAGCAAGAATACCTAACAATATTAATAAGCCTATAATAGATAAACTTACTGTGAAATAGTAATTGACTGGAGTTAAAACTAATGTAAAAGGGAAAGCTACTATATTCATGAAAGCATTTAGTTTTATTATATTCTCTTTAGCTAGATTCCTAGAGTAATATACAGTTCCAATAGCCCACACTATTCCACCTATTAGAGCTATTATAACTCCAAGATCAAGGCTTACTGATGTAATTGATAATGCTATGCCTACGAACCCTAGAATCACTCCAGATAATGCCCTCATTGATATATTAGTTCCTAATATTTTTTCTATAATTACTACAAATAGAGGTTGAGTATATATCATTACTGCAGCAAGACCTGGATTAGAAGAAATAGACGTGCCTACATTTAAGAATAGCATAAAAAGTATAGTATTAAATATTGCATTAATAAATTGCTTTTTTCCTATAGAAAATTTAAAATTAGAGAGAATAAGAAAGAAAACTGCAGCTATACCAATTCTTACCCATGTTATAACTATAGGTGATACTGATTCTGCAATCAGTTTAGTGAGAGGATAAGTTAATCCCCAGACTATAGCTAATGGTCCAAGCCATTTAATTGCCTTAAAAGCTAAACTTTCCATAGGCAAGAATAATTTTCGTAGTTAAAATAAAGCTGATTAACCATAATTAAGTAAAAGAACGATTACATTTAAAAATAAACTTAATAATAGACTACATCAATTCGAATCGAAAATTATTAAGAAATTTATCCTAAATCATGTTTTATATTTTTATTAAAAAATTCTATAACGTAACTCTTTACAGCTAGAGCGAACCACTTTTTAAATTCTTTTTGTTGGTATCATGTATAATTCACATAAAACAATAATAATATTCTTTGTTTAATTTCTAAAGTAAATTAGGTTGTAAAGCATCTAGAAATTGAGATTTTTCTCCAAATCAGAACCGTTCGTAGAATCAGCATAAAATATTCAAATGTACATGCACTAAAAGTAAATAAAAATTTACTAATATTGTAAAATATACATAGATAGGTATTAATTAAAGTTATTCAGTTGTAAGTTAAGTACTAATTAGAGATCTATAAAGATATTTTTACTCAATATTGATATATAATATAATTTTTATATAAATTATTTAGGAATAAGGAAATCTTTAAACTTGTATCTTTAATAAATTATCATAAATAATGTAAAGTTTTTTAGAGAGTATAAGTCAAACTAAATGTTGATTCTATATCATTAACAGATATGATGTTTAAGATTTTTCAAAATATTATTTTGAATTATAAATAGTATATACTTATACTTTATTTAGAAACATATAATATAAATATTTTTATATAACTTAATTCTTTCATTTAACGCATGGAACCGCAAAAATTTACTTCAGATTCTGCAAAAGCTACAACATCACAATTCATAGGATTTTTGTTAGACTCTTATGATTTAACTATGATTTTGACTATTGCTCCAGTTTTAGCTACAGTTTTGCTTCCACCTCAATCTCCTTTAATAGCAGCTTTTGATGTTATTTTAGCTTATTCTTTAACTATAATATTTAGGCCAGTAGGTTCTGCTATTTTCGGTAATCTAGGAGATAAAATAGGAAGAAGAGGAGATTTAATAATCACTGTATTAGGATTAGGAATATCTAGTGCAGTAACGTCAGCACTGCCAACTTATGCACAAGTAGGTATTTTATCGTTTATCTTATTTATTATAATAAGAATTGCTGTAGGTATTTTTGCTGGCGGAGAATACTCGGCAGGACATCCATTTGCTATGGAATGGACTCCATATAAATGGAGAGGTCTAATAAGCGGTATTGTACAAGGAGGATTTTCTTTTGGTGCAGCTTTAGCTGCGGTAGTTGAAGGAGCTTTTATAGCATTCTTCGGACTGCATGCTGTAGAAACTTACGCCTGGAGGTATGTATTTCTAACGGCCTTAGCTCCTGCTGCGATAGCATTAGCAATTAGGCTTTCAATGAAGGAAACTCCAGTATTTCAAGATGTTAAAGATAAGAAAATGGTAAGAAAGACTCCACTAATAGATTTATTCAGAAAACCATATAGAAGAGATTTCTTTCAAGTAATGCTTTACATGACCGGAATGTTCTTTTTTGCCTATTCACTATTTGCCTTTGTTCCTACTATTTTAGAGCATGCTCCATCAATATTTCCAATAGGTGAAGCTGATACTATATATTCATATGGAACTTATGGTGCGTTTGCAGCTGCAGTAATTTTTGGTGCATTATCTCAATATGTAGGGAGGAGAAGATTAACTCTATGGTGGGCTGTAGGAACATTTATAGTTGCTATTCCAGTATACTATTTACTAATTCATTCTGCCACGATAGGTAATTATGCTCTAGCTGCATTAGCTTCAATACTAATAGGCATAATAACTCAAGGACCTTGGGGTGCTATACCAATCTATTTATCAGAAAGATTCAAAGCTTCTATGAGGGCTTCAGGTGTTGGATTTGGATATTCGTCAGGAATATTCATAGGAGGTTGGTTTAGTATTTATGTACCATTAATGCATAATTATCTATTTAAGAGCATAGATACTCCTACTAACATATGGTTTTCTACTGCGGTGCTATTAATGATAGGTGCAGTATTGGTAGGAATAGGAATGCTTTTAGGTCCAGAAACATTAGGTACTAAGTTAATTGAGGAAAATCCAGAAGAAAAGAAGGAGGAAAAGCAACCTAATGTAAAATAATTGAAACATCTCATTTTTTATTATATAATAAAAAAAGAATTTATATAGTATTATTCAATTATGGTGAAATTTTCTAATTTTCCTATCTTTTCTATTTCAGCTATTATCTTCCCATTGTTAATTGGCTTCAAATAATATTCTGATACTTCTTCAGCATTTTTATATCCTATACTTCCAGACGATATCAATGAATAAGGAGGTATACTCACTATTTTAGATAACTCTATTATTATTTCTTCAATAGAGAAAATAAAATCTTCTGATGAGCCTTCTTGAATTAATTCGTTATTATAATAACTTCTCATAGTTAGCGAATTAATATCATCATTAATTTCATCTGGTGTAACAATCCATGGTCCAAAAGGAGCAAATGTATCTCTTACTTTATTTCTAAAGTGCGATCCTCTAACAAAAATCTTTTTTACCTTACCGTCTATAGGATCTCTCCTATACGCATAATACCCATCTTCTTTTAATCCAGGCGGATATGTTATATCATTAAATACTGAATATCCTAAAATATTATCTAAATCTTTTTTAGTTGCATTTTTAATCTTTTTTTCTCCAGTTATTATTGCAATTTCTACTTCTGGTCTTATAGCATCTTTAGGAGTTATTATAGGTTGATTGTTAGCTACTACTAACGTAGGTAATTTAAGGAAAAATTTTGGTGATGTTATCATGGATTTAGCTTCACTTTTATCTTTAGTACCTAACATCGCTGGCGTATTTACTAAAGTACAAAAGATTGCTGATGGAGTAATAGGAACGTCAAATATTATTTCATTTATTTTGTATGTTTCTCCCTTAGATTCAGTATCTGAAAAGTTTCGAATAGCGTTAACATATTTTTCGTCATCACTCAGTATTCCCAATTTTCTTTTTCCTTCGATATAAAAAGATAAATATTTCATTTTATCTTTCCTTACGCTTTTGGATTTGGCATTTGATCTAATATATCTTTAACTAGTTTAACGAATTCATGTTTTCTATCTTTGAATACTTCAGTATACGTTTGTGCCCATCTAAGCGTAGGATCTCCTCTGCTAAATCTATCGTATTGTTCATATCTCATTCCAGTTTCTGAACCTATAACATCCCATAATAGATTAAATAGTTTTATTCTATCTAATGCGTTCAATCCTTTCATTGACATATACTTATCTATTAGCCTCCTTTCTTCTGGATTTTCAAAATCTTTTATTCCTGCAGGAATTGGAATTGATGATCCAGCAGCTATTAGTCTAAGAATTTCATTAGCCCTAGGGACAGTATACATATTAAAATTACTTGCCGAAATTGCTATGTAAGGATTAGGTCTAGTTATATTAGGTAATTCTTCAGCATGATCTACTGATGCGTATAAGGCTGCTTCATTTAATGCAACGTAAAGTAATATTTCTCCAATTTTTTCTTGAACGTTTACAAATACATTAGTTCCTGCAGCTTCAGTTATTGCCATTGCTAATCCGGCTAGGAACTTTAACCTAGAATAATGTTGAATCACAAAATGCCAATTAAACCATCCTCTTAAATTTACAGTATGCCACATTAAATCTTCTATTAATTCTGGTTTTTTGAAAAATATTATTCTATCCCAAGGAACAAGTACGTTATCAAAAATTAATATTGCGTCACTTTCGTCAAGTTTAGATGAGATTGGATATTCGAATTCCCCACCTTCTCTAGGTTGGAATCCTCTTCTTGACAAGAATTTTACTCCTTTAGTATTAGCTGGAATCGAAAAATATAGAGCATATCTAGGATCAGTATCTCTTCTTATATTTGGTAAATACCATAGCATTTCTGCATAAGGTCCAGCAGTACTTATCATTGAAGCTCCTCTAACTATTACTCCCTCTGGCTTTTCTTCAACTATGCCAACTTGAATATATGGATCTTCCCATTGGGAAGGTGGTCTTGATCTATCATACATTGGTGCTACTATGGCATGAGTATAGAATAAGTCGTTTTTTGTAGCTTCTTTATAAATTTCTATCATATTCTCCATAAATTTTGATCCAAAGTTTTTACCAAAATAGTCTTCTGCATGAGCATAAAATACTGTATTCCATACGTTTAAATAATCTGGGCTTCTTCCGAAAAATCCTCTGTAAAAATCATAGATTTTTATTAGACCATCCCTTAATTTAGCTAAATCGTTCTTATTTCTTGGTCTTAAAAATGATATACTGGTTTCTTCTCCTACGTCTGGATTATAAACTCTTAAGTATTTCTTGTATTCTTCGTCCCAGTGCAGATCGTAGTATTTAGCTACTGTATGTACAGGTATTTTGAATGCAGGATGTTCAGTTACATCTTCTACTATTTCTCCTTCATAATATGTTACTGGATGGTTTACCTTTATACTTTTTAAATAGTCTTCTCCTTTTCTTATCATGAAATCCACCCCTTTAATTTACCCGTGAATATGTCCTCCACGGGCATCCACTCAGTCAACCAAGACTGAGGAATGGATCTTCCCCAAAAGTCACTTCTATATCTGACCTGATCATAAGTCCAAACTATGGGCTTCCATTTATCTGGATCCAAAACTATATAATCTTCAGTAAAGAACTCAATTCTGTTTTTATCAAAGTCTCTTAAATACATGTAATATCCTTCTGTAACACCATGTCTACCTGGCCCTCTTTCTATACTATCCCACAATCCTGCGGAGGCTAAAATATCAGCTGACTTTACTACGTCCTTTAACTCGTGAACGTAGTAAGTTTGATGATGATAGCCAGGCGTATTCTTTTCACCTTTAGCTATAGCCACTTCGTGAGAATCTCCTCTCTTAGTTAGCCAAACTACGTCTCTCTTTCCTTCTTTCCCTAAAAAGTATTCAGTTTCATAATATCCCATGAATTCTTTTAGGAATTTTACTTCACTTTCTATATCATTAACCATGTAATTAACGTGAGCTAATCTAATAGGTGATACTCCTTTATGAAGATGGAATTTCATTCTTAGATCTCCTACATACTCCATATCATAATAAATAAGAAATGGTATTCCTTGAGGAGATTCAAAAAGTAGACTTTCTTCTACGCCCTTCTCTTTGTGCTCAATATATTTTATACCAATGTTTTTTAATTCTTCCTTTGCTTTATCTAATTCCTCTGGTCTTTTAACTCTAAAACCTATGTATCCTAATCCTGGAGAATCAGCCTTTTTTAAGATTAGACTATGATGCTGGCCTTCTTCTACTCCTCTTAGATATATGCAATCTCCGTCTTTTTCTGTTTCTACAAACCCTAGAAGATCAACGTAAAAATATCTTGCTTTTTCTATGTCAGTTACTCTTATTACAACGTGAGATAGTCTTAAAACATCAATCATAATAAATTTTACGTAATAAAAGTAAATATTCCTCATATCAAATATGTTTTAGATATAGAGCTTCAAATTATAGTTAAATAAGGTAGTTTGTAGAGCATCTGAAAATTGAGGTTCTTCTCTTAATTAGAACAATTCGTAGAACTAACGTAAAGTAATCAAATAGTACACAAACTATTAAAAAGGTGAATCATGCTTAACGAATATACCTATCTTTTTCTAGATATATAATAAAGAAAGAATATTTCTACTTAACAGTTAATACCTACAAAAAGTAATATCTAAAAATATGTGTAAAATAGAATAAGCTTATTACGCCAGTAAAATCATATGTATAAAAACATGGAATTTTATATTAATCATAAGTTATTATTTATTCTGTAATATTTTCTATTATAATAGACTATAGGATCGAATTGCTCTCTAAGTATTTTAATATTTTTTACTTTACCTGTTATCACCGAATGATCTCCAATATCTATTGCGTTATATAAAGTAGCTTTTATATAAGCATACGAATCATTTAAAATTGGAAGTCCTTCGTCATCTTCTGAATATTTTACCATATTAAATCTCTCCTTAAATGGCTTAGTGGCAAATATATTAAGAACATCTATATTATCTGTAAAATTAATCAGAAAATTCTTACTTTCTTTGAATGGAATATCATTACTTTTAGTTTTATCAGCAAAAAATACAATCAGAGTAGGATCTAATGATAGTGAATTAAAAGTATTAACTGTTAGGCCTACTAATAGGTCTTTCCATTTCGTGGTAACTATTGAAACTCCTAATGGATATCTTCTCATTATGTTTTTTAATTCTTCTTGCATATGATTTTCTTCTATTCGTTTTCTTATATATAATATTTATTATAAAATGGTTTTATATTATCTTTAATAAGTCTATCGCATAAATCTTGACTAGATTTAGAGTTAGTTTTACGGAAAATTTAAATTATTAATTAAATAATGTTATTTATGGAGACAAAAAGATTAGGCTGGACAGATGAAAAAATATCTCCATTAATTCTAGGTTCTTGGGAATACGGAAATTCTTCCATTATAGACGAAAATAGTGCAGTTGAAATGATACGTAAAGCAATAGAATTAGGAGTTAACACAATAGATACTGCAGAAGTTTATGGGAATGGAATGTCAGAAACCATAATAGGTAAAGCTATAAAGAAATTTAAGAGAGACGAAGTATTTATTATAACTAAAGTTTCCATAGACCACCTTAGATATGATGATGTACTGAAAGCCATTGAAGGAAGCTTAAGAAGATTAGATACATCCTATGTAGATTTATATTTGGTCCACTGGCCTAACCATTATGTACCAATTAGAGAAACTGCAAAAGCAATGGAAAGAGTATATAAGGAAGGTAAAGCTAGGTATATAGGTTTAAGTAATTTTTCATTACCTTTATTAAGGGAGTTCAGAGAATATCTCTCAAAGACTGACGTGGCAGCTAATGAACTTCACTATAATATCCTTTTCAGAGACGTAGAAAAGGAAGTCTTGCCATATATGAACAATGAGGATATTTCTCTTTTAGCTTATGATTCTTTAGGATTAGGGTATTTAGTAGGTAGGAAAGAGATAAAGAACGAATATAGATGGTATATATTGGCTAGAGAAGCTTATATTAAAAATATTCAGCCATTAATTGAAGAAATAGAACGAATAGCTAAAGAATTGGGTAAGACTCCAGCTCAGATAGTACTAAACTGGCTATTGATAAAGAATAACGTGTTTCCCATTTTTAATACAACTAAAGAATCGCATCTTAAAGATAACTTAGGCAGCATTGGATGGAAATTGAGTAATGAGGAGCTAAGTAAGCTAGAAGATAGTGTAAAGAAGATAAAGATAGACTATTTTGTCTAATAGATATTGATATAACATTAATGCATTTTAATATACATTAGATATAATGTTAGGAATTTTTATTTTAATTTCATTTAGTAAGATTTAGTAAGTTTTTTAATAAACTGACTTTTATTCACTATATCATGAAATATTATTGGGCTGAAGAATTTCATAATAATGTTATTTCTTATTTCATCTTATTTACGCTAGTAATGTTTAAATGATTAAAAAAGTAATATACTACTATGCTAAAGAAAGCATACATAACAGTAGAACATGAAGATTGTTGGACCTTGCATATGCCTTATGATGCCTATACTGTTAACTTGGAAGTATATCCTCATAAGAATTATCTTAGGAGTAGGATATTAGTTGACACTAGAGACAAAGAAATATTAAATAGGATGAAATCTCATCATAGTATATTGAAAGTTTTAAATGCGTATAAATTTAGAGATTCTTTATATGTAGATTTTTTGAATGAGTATAAAGGATCTATCGCAGGATTGCTTTACGATAAGGAAGTACTAATACTCGGAAATACTATAAGTAATAATAGAGAAACATGGAGTTTTGTTACTAATAGCAAAAATATCAGAGAAATTCTTAAAGAGCTAGAAAGCATAGGGAAGATAACAGATATCCAGATTTCAGATTTCAATTTATTTTTATCACCAAAATTAACTAAGACTGAAACAAGAGTTCTAGGAATGGCCTATGAGTATGGATATTTAGATTATCCTAGAAGAATTTCAGCTGATGAAATGGCAGAAAAACTAGGATTAAGCAAAGTAACTTTCCTT
Source organism: Acidianus manzaensis (assembly GCF_002116695.1). NCBI lineage: Archaea > Thermoproteati > Thermoproteota > Thermoprotei > Sulfolobales > Sulfolobaceae > Acidianus > Acidianus manzaensis. The sequence goes on along the minus strand of NZ_CP020477.1, from coordinate 1,148,526 downwards.
TACCATTTAAGGAATGCTCAGAAAAAGCTAACTAAATTTGTAATAAAAAATAATACCTTATGAATTCTTTATTTTTTCTAGTGTTTTTAAAGCCTCCTTAACGTGGTTCTCTGGATTCATTTGAGATTTGTATATATGCCTAATTATTCCTTGTTTATCGATTACGAATGTTACTCTATCAGGTAAAATAAATCCCTTAGCATCGTATAATTCCCTTATCTTTTTATCAGGATCAGAAACTAGAATGAATGGTAAGTTATATTTTTGTTTGAATTTCTTATGAGAATCAATATCATCAGAACTTACTCCAACAACTACTACATCATATCCTTTAAGTAAATCCCAGTTATCGCGAAATGCACAAGCTTCTCTAGTGCAACCTGGAGTATCATCTTTAGGATAGAAATACAAAACTATATTATGCTTTCCTATAAAATCTGACAATGCAAACTTCTCTCCCGAATCTGTTACAGATTCAAATAATGGAGCTTTTTCTCCTACTTTTGGCATTATTTAGGATGTATCTTTTTCTAATTTAAATGTTTTTCATTATAAAACTAACAAAGCTAAAATATATTATTCCAATAGTATGAGAACATAAATATATCTGTTCTGTACTTAAATTTACCTATTGTTTTTCCTACTGTCTTTTACATTAACTAATTAACCAATAATAAAGTTTTAATTACATAGAACTTACGTACTTAATTTTTTAGAAAATATATTTTCATCTAGCCTCCATTAAAAATTTGGAAGACATCTAAAAGAGACTGTTGGAATGCTGTCATGAAAATTAGTATATAATACGCAAAAAATTAAAAAACGTAAAGATATTATATACACAAAAAGTTAGTTCGGATAAATATGCAAGTATTAATTTAGCGAATATTGCAAGATACATAGAAGACTATATGCATTTCCAATTTAGCTCGTATTATTTGTAGATTTTCATGACTGCAATCCAACAGTTCCGTTGGACACACACAATGTATTTATACTAGATTTTGAATTTTATTATGTGAAAGAATCTTGTTAACCTTTGACTACATATTGAGAAGAGCGTCTTTCTTATTCCCCCGAAAGGAAATAGTTGACGTTGAAAGTAAGAAAACGTATGAAGAAGTTTATGAAGAATCTCTACGTCTAATAACTTACTTAAAATCCTTAGGTATAAGTAAGGGAGATGTTATTGCTATTTTAGGACTTAACACTATAAAATTTGTGGAATTAATCTACTCGATAGCCTCAATGGGAGCTATTGTTTATCCTGTGAATATTAGACTTCCCCCAGAACAATTATTATACACATTAAATAAGTCTCATTCAAAATTTCTTGTTTATGATAATATTTTTAAAGATTATGCGAGCTTAGTTAAATCGAGAACTAATCTCCAAACGATATCCTTTGATGAGCTGAAATTCACTGAGGATAAAGGCAAGGCATTATGTAATGCCCATGATAATGCAGTTATATTATTTACCAGTGGAACTACTGGAGTTCCCAAAGCAGTGATGTACACTCATGAAAAGATGATTAGTGGAGCATTAGCGATATTAAATCAATTGTCATACTACAATGCACCGGCCAAGTTAAGTCAAAATGACGTGATGTTCCCTCATATACCCATTTATCATATCTTATCATGGGGGTCTTTGATAATAGGTCCTATGCTTGGTGCGAAATTGGTATATGAGGGAAGATTTGACCCTAAGACTGCACTAACAATTATAGAAAAGGAAAATGTAAGCTGGATCAGTGTGGTTCCCACAATGATGCAAATGCTATTGGACGCAGGTCTAAATAAAAAGGGGTTAAAAGTGTTGATTGGTGGAAGTCCAATTCCGGACGGATTAGTGAAGAAAATGAGGGAATTAGATATGCATTTTTCAGCGATATATGGGGGTACAGATATGCTAGCAGCGTCAATAACCATAGAGACTGAGTCAATATTAAGTGGAAGACTAGAACCTCATAAGGTTACCCATCCAGTACCAATGGCAGAGTTCAAGATAAACTCTAGGTCAAGAAATGAACCTGGGGAAATCCTATTCAGAGCACCTTGGATTCCAGATGGTTACTTTGAAGATAAGGAGAAAACGTTAGAATCGTTCACTGAAGATGGATGGTTCAAAACAGGAGACATAGGTTATATTGTTGAAGATGGAGGTATAGTAATTTTAGATAGATTAAAAGATATAATAAAGAGTGGAGGAGAATGGATACCATCCAGCATTTTAGAAGCTGCTATATCAGAACTTCCCTTTGTCTCATTGGTAGCAGTAGTTGCAAAGAAAGATGAAAAATGGGGTGAAAGGCCCATAGCTTTCGTTAAACTATCAAAGGATACCGAAGGAGCGAAAGAGAAAATATTGGATCATCTTAAGAAACTAGCTCAAGATGGGAAAATAAATAACTTCTGGATTCCAGATGATATAATCATTGTAGACAACATTCCCTTAACGGGAACTGGGAAAATTGACAAAAAGGCTTTAAGAAGCGGTTTAGACAAATAAGGATAATAGAGGTTTGTTAAATGCCCCTAAAAAGTATAGAAGATATCTCGTTCGCTTACGGTTTAAATCATTATTCAGTTGATAAGCCACTAAAGGATCTTCTAAAGACCTATACTAACCTAAAGAACGATTTCACTGAATTAGGAAGGTTTGTGGGAAGTGAGGTTTATGAATCCGCATATAGAGTAGACTTAGAGAGTCGGCCAAGATTAGTCAATTGGAGCGCAAATGGAGAGAGAGTTGACTACGTTTGGATTGACCCCTTTGAGAAATTCATATTGAATGAGCTGATAATAAAGTATGGCGTTAATAGGTATCCGTTTAATAATGGAACGTGGCATGATCATTATACTGGAATTTATCTAATAGGAGATCCGGGAGTGGCATGCATTTTAACCATAACTATTCAGACAGCATATGCGTTATACAAATACGGTGAAGGTGAAATTAAGGAAAGATATAAGAACTTAATAGGAGTTGGAAATAGGGTAGAGTTCGGTGCAACGTGGTTCACTGAACCTCAGGGAGGAAGTGATTTAGGAGTGAACTCTACGTTAACTATAAAGGTAAGTGAGGGGAAATACTTATTAAGTGGATATAAGTATTTTGCGAGCGGTGCAGGTATAGCTGATGTTTCCTTAGTTTCGGCTAAGACTGAAAAGGGTAAGGAGGGAGCTAAAGGTTTATCTTTATATTTAGTTCCCAGATATGATTCAAGTGGCAAATTAAATTACTTCATCAGAAGGCTTAAGCAGAAGAGCGGAACCAATTCCGTTCCGACGGGAGAAGTTGAACTTGCTAATTCAGAAGCTTATCTAATAGGAAAGGAAAGTGAAGGAATATACTACATAATGGAAGACCTAACGGTATCTAGGCTCTCAAATGCTATGGGAGCGTTAGGTATTGCACGAAAGGCATATCTAGAAGCATTAGGCTTTGCACGAAATAGATCAGCCTTTGGCAAAAAGGTAATTGAATATCCATTGATGATAAGAGACCTATTGGAGATGGAGGTGAGCATAGAAGGGGGAATGGCTTTAGCTTATAAAGCCATTAATGAGTTTCAGAAATCAATAAATTCGAGACCACCATATAGCAAGGAATATCATTACGCTAGATTTTTAACGCATGTTGCCAAAAATTTAACTGCTGAAATTTCCTCTAAAGTTACGCAGATAGCAATGGAAATATTTGGTGGAATAGGATTTCTGGATGAATTTCCAATACAGAGATGGCATAGAGAAGCATTAATAACTCCCATATGGGAAGGAACCAGTAACATACAGGCTTTAGATATGTTAGAGAGCATGATAAAGAAAAAGGCACATGAGGTTTATTTGGAGGATCTAAGTTATTTAGTAGAAGAATCTTATGATAAAAATTTCACTAGAAAGTTATTTAATAATGCGATAGAGTTAATGAAATGGTTTTCCGGACTTTCTATAAGAGATGCGGAATTTTATTCTAAAGATTTCTTAAGGCAACAAGGCAATTTATTATCCTCCATATTACTTAACAATTTAGCGTTTCAAAGTGGTGATGAGCTTTATGATTTAGTCTCAAAACAATACTATAGGCTTTATGTTGAAAAGAAAGAGTTAGAACTTACGGACAAGTACAATGAAATTATATCGATTCATGGAGGAATATAATTAGGATGGGACTTTTGGATTGCAGTCATGAAAATTAGTATGTAATACGAACTAAATTAAATTTTCCTACTTTTACTAATATTTTCCAACCGCACTTGATTAAAGGAACAATACTAGAAAACACCTTACCCTTCATGACAATAAGCAAACTTAAACTATAATCAACAAATCTTCTCTTCATCTTATTAAAACCGCTCCAGGGATATGCAACACATTATAGGCAGTATTTGGGTCATAATCCACCTCAACAATCCTTACATTTGGATCTCTTAAATGATCTACTAACCACTTATTATCTATTACCACTTGATGTTGGCTTATTTTTGCAACCTCTAATATACAATTCTACTATGTAATTTATATATCTATTGAATTGTATAATTTGGCATCTAGCGAAAAGTTTAAAAATAAGAAGAGGATGTCTTCTATATTTATTTTTTAGGATAACTTCCACAGTAATTGCCTAAATCTTACCACTTTACCCAAAACTAACATTGAAGGAGAAGTTAAGTTAAATTTATGCAATTCTTTTAAATTAGTTAGGTGAACTTTTTGATCCGGATATGTCCCTTTCTCGATTATAGCAACTTCTTCCGAGGGATCCCTCTTAACCATTAATCCATTACTTATTTCCTCCACTCTTTTACTTCCCATCAAAACTACTAATGTACCATAGTTTGGAATTTTTTGGAAATCGAAGAGTTTACCTCCTTGTGTAACTCCACTTATAACTGTTACCATATCTGAAACATTACTAAAAGTTAGTGGAATACCAGCATAAGCTGGAACGGAATTAACAGAGGAAACTCCAGGAACTATTTCACAATCTATACCATCTTTAGACAGCTCATAACAAATGTTACCTCCTCTTCCAAAAACGTATGGATCACCGTTTTTTAGCCTAACCACTAAATTATAATCAAATGCATATTTCCTTAGTAGTTCAACCTCCATGTCATGACTTATAAGGTACTTCACAATGCAGGATGATTTAGCATAATTAATTAGCTCTCTAGGTATAAGCTTGTCATATATTATAACGTCAGCACTTTGTAAATACTTAATTGCCTTTAACGTTATGAGCTCTGGGTCTCCTGGACCTGCTCCCACTAAAACAACTTTACCTATATTCAGTCACCTCCTTTAATCGATTCCTTAAAAGTTCATGATATTCTCTATAACCATCTATCTTCTTATCAAATCTGTGTGGCTTCATTAGATCCTTAGTTTTCTCATTATTCTTTAGCCATTCAATTATTTTCTTATTTCCAAGCTTCTTAAATACCTCCTCAGCACTTCTGCCTAAATGCTTATTTTTCTCATACAACTCAAATAAAGCTTCCGTTGTGTCAACTAATCTGTTTGCAGGCACTTGATAGAGATAAATTGCATTCTCTTCCCAATCTATCAACGGTTCTCCTAAAGAATCCTTACCCCCACCTAACTTTAACATATATAACTCATATCCACTGCCTATCCAACTTATTGGATGAGTAGCTGGTCTTGAACATTGTGCCACACATCCAGAGATACCTAATGATATTGGAACATCACTCCAGCCTCTTCTTTCAAGTTCATCAATCAATTTTGGGAGAAATCTTTCAGAATCCGTAAATGACATCTTACATGTTGGAAAACCTACACATGCTATGGAATTAACTCTCAACTTAGAATATGGTCTGTCATCTCTTAAGCCATAATTGAACTCACTTAGTATTTTCTCTATTTTATACTTCTGTTCCACCTCTATATCAGTAATAAGTAGGTGCTGATTCGGAGTTATGTACAATCTGACATTATTGAAATTATCAGCTATATATCTTATCATACTCTTTATCTTACCGTTCTTACCATTTATCAATCGCCCATTTTCAACAAATACCCCATAAGCCCATTTATTACCTAATTCTGTCCATCCTAAATGTAGATCTCTATATCCTAGATCTATTTCCCTCACTTTCCCTAGCGAAAATCCAGAGTATTCTTTCACCTTCTCTCTAAGCCAATTTAATCCCATCTTATAAACGAGGTATTTAAACCTAGCCCAATGTCTGTTTTTTCTATCCCCCCATTCTTGTTGTATTCTAACTATAGCATCTAATATCTTAATTAACTCATCATCATTATTTACAGTACCTAGGGGAAGCCCAAAGGCCGAAAATGTAGGATAAGAGTTATTCTCGCCCATTGATCCTCCAACGTATATTTGATAGCCTATCACCTTATCCTCCTCTATTATTGGAACTATACCTATATCATTTGCCCTTACTTCGACACAATTGTCAATGACATACTTACCGTCAGCAGTTCTTATTACACCCGCTATTCCTATTTTAAACTTCCTAGGCAATAAGTTATCCGGGTACTCAAAAGACTCCTCACTTGGTCTATTTTCAATTACTGGAATTTCAAAAACTTGAATGAAAAGTTCTGGAGGTAATCTAAAGTACCTAGCTATTTTTATCGATAACATGTTCGAGTCGAAAATATAATATTTGGAAAGTGGACAAGCAATGGTGCTCCTTACGTTATCCCCACACCCATTAATGGTCAAAAAACCAGACTGAGCTATTTCCCTTATAACATTAACTAGATCCTTTTTCTTTACATGATGAAATTGTACTGCTTGCCTAGTAGTCAGTTTTAGAGACGGCAATGGATAGCCAGTATACGCGTCTGAGATTGTGTACTTATTAGAAATATCATCTAATATTTTCCATTGATCTGGCCTTATTGGACCACCTCCAGGGATAGGAACCCTAATCATATAAATCCATTCTTTAACGTTACTTAGTTTCATTTTATCCCTATTAAATTCTAAGTATATACCGAAACTTTTTGCTATTAGTGACACTTCTTTTTCTAAATCATCATGAGACAAATCATGTAATGAAGTATAAATGCCTATGGAGTCTTCTTTTAAATCTTTAACTTTTAGTTTAGCTTTCTCCTCCTCAGTGTAGTCCTTTGGATCTGTTCTAAAACTGGGCTCTATAGGCATGTCTACTTCACCTCTTTTCTATAATGGAGACCGCACTCCTTATCACTATTTTGCTCCCACCACCACCTACCTGCACGTGGATGCTCCCACGGTTTAACGGGTCTAGTACAAGGTACACAGCCTATACTCTTATATCCCTTATCGTAAAGTTTATTGTAAGATACGTTGTTCTTCTTTATGTAATCCCATACCTGTTCTAAAGTCCAGTCTGCTAATGGATTTAGTTTTACTATTCCACCATTTATCTCATCTATCTCAATTTTCTTAATTTCTCCTCTAGTAAAGTTCTGCTCCCTTCTTAATCCAGTTATCCAAGCATTCATACCTTCTAATGCTCTCTTAACAGGTCTAACTTTCCTTATTTCACAGCACATTTTCCTAAATTCTACACTTTTATAAAACAAATTGATTCCGTATTTATTAACTAGATCCTCAACCTCTCTATAATCAGGAAAATATATCTTAATGTCAACACTATATCTTTTGGCTATTTCATCTATCAGATCATAGCTTTCTTGATGCAGTCTACCGGTATCTATTATGAAGATCCTTGGTTTTTCTACTATTTTACTTAACATATCCAAAATTACTAGATCCTCTGCTTGTAAACTGCAAGCTAGAATTATTTTAGGATAAAACTTCTCAACTCCCCATTTTAAAACTTCTAATGGTTCCTTCTCCTCAAAATAGTCATTTAAAGCTTTTAGTTCCTCTTTGTTCAACATCAGAATAATTGTATAAAGATTAATACTTTAGAGTTCTGATATATGCGAAATTTGCACAAATAGCTAAATTATATAAGCCCTATCCTTATTGTAAGAATATTATGAACCTAATAGGTCATGGAAGAGTTGAAATAATTGAAAGAGTGAGAAAATTTAGGGAATTTAGGGAGTTGCAAAAAATTGAGGTAAAGCGACAGATTGCCCATGAAATAATAAGTATTGCCTATGGTTTTCTCTCACCATTAAAGGGTTTTATGACCTATGATGAGGTCGATTCAGTCATAAATGAAATGAGATTGCCAAATAGTATACTGTGGCCTATTCCCATCGTCTTTGACTTAACTAGTAAAATAAACGCTAAAGAAGGTGATATAATAGGAATAACCTATTTAGGTAAACCTTTAGCCATTATGGAAGTTAAGGAAATCTTTAGTTATGATAAAGTAAAAATGGCTGAAAGAGTGTACAAGACGAAGGATGTTAAACATCCTGGGGTAAAAAGAACATTAAATTATGCAGATAAATTCTTAGCCGGAGATATTTGGCTAATTAACGAACCTATATTCAATGTTCCATATTCTAATTTCTGGCTAACTCCAAGAATGCATAGAGAGGTTTTCGAAAAGAAGGGTTGGAAGAGAATAGTAGTATTCCAAACCAGAAATGTACCTCATACTGGCCATGAATATTTAATGAAGTACGCATGGTTTGCTGCTAATGAAAATGAGAAAGTAGACGAACCCAAGACCGGAATTTTAGTTAATGTTGTAATAGGGGAGAAGAGGATAGGTGATTACATTGATGAAGCGATACTTTTAACTCACGATGCATTGTCTAAGTACGGATACATAAGTAAAAAGGTACATCTTCTTTCGTTCACCTTATGGGATATGAGATATGCAGGACCTCGAGAAGCCGTTCTTCATACAATAATTAGAAGCAATTTAGGTTGTACACATCATGTGTTTGGCAGGGATCATGCTGGAGTTGGAAACTATTATTCCCCATATGAAGCGCACAAAATATTTGATAATATTGATGAAAGGGATCTTTTAATTAAACCTATCTTTTTGAGAGAGAATTATTATTGTCCTAAATGTGGAAGCATAGAAAACGAGATCCTCTGTGACCATAAGGATGAAAAACAAGAATTTAGTGGTAGCCTATTGAGGAGTGTTATATTAGATGAAGTAAAACCAACTAAGATAGTGATGAGACCAGAAGTATATGACATCTTAATGAAGACGGCTAAGGAGTATGGTTTAGGAAGTCCATTTGTAACTGAGGAGTACTTAGAAAAAAGACAAAAAATATTTGAATTAGGTGAGGAATGAAATGAAGATCTATATTTGGCTTAATGAGGAAGTAACTAAGAAATTGGAAGAATTAGGCCTCAATTACGCTAAAGACGTTCTTGGAGGAATGAAAAGAATAGAAATAGAGGTTGAGGAAAATACTGTAAATGAAATAGTAAAGTTATTCCCCAATGTAAAAGTAGATACATCTACTACTAAGTCTATTGAATTATTACCCAAACATTTCAAAAATGAGATTCTTAAAGTAATAATAGAAAAAAGGAAAGATCCTAAAGAAGCATTATTAGATGCTTTACAGACATTTAAGCGCTTAAGATGATGAGTGAGAGTGAGAAATAAGAACTTATCAGATTAAAAACGCGTTTTATGTTTATTAATTATCCATTCAGTATTACAATCACTTAACGTCTCTAAAGATAGGGATATCATCCATTATGTTGGGATTTTTAGTATGGTTGATTATAGTTTGAGTTTGCTTATTATCATGAAGGGTAAGATGTTTTCTAGTGTTGTTACTCTCTTTAATCAAGTGTGGCTGGAAAATATCAAGAGAGTTAGAGAGACTTTAATTTTAATTCGTATTACATACTAATTTTCATGACTGCACTCCAGTACTCCCTATAGACGATACATTATTATTTCTTAGTATATTTTCATTTCTCACTTTTTAATATTTTCATTATCATTTCTTCGGCATTCTGTAAATTATAATTCCTTAATAGTGCTATTTTACTAGCTTCTATAGAACCTTCTGCATGAATCATAGTAGTTAACCAATATCCTGATAAATTGCTAGCAGATAATTCCTTAGCTAAATCTATTAATTTTATTCTATCTTTTCCTTCTATTGCACCTCTCAAATACTTTTCTATATATTGTTTTTCTATTTCATTTTCAATATCCTCTTTAGAAGGCATTGTAGCCAATATCCCACCAGAGATATCTATAAGACTTGTGATAAGTTCGTGGAAATGCGAGTTAGTATATAGTTTACCTACATTAGTATAAAGAGAATTAGGAATAGCTATCCCTTCATCTATTACTGGATTTACAGCTGCGGAAACTGCACTCATTTTTAAAATCTCCTTGTACATGATCATATTAAGTAAGTCTTCCCTTACATGTCTAGAATCTTGTATTCCATTAGCTTTAGCCATTAGGCTTCCAGTACCGATAAACAAATCAGACATTGCAGATCTATATGATATAGCAGTAAATCTATGATATGTAGCGAAAAGATTAGCTAAAAGTCCCGCAAACTCATATTCTCCGGCTAAGAATACTCTATCCCATGGTACGAAAACATTATCGAAAATAGTTATAGTTTCTACTTCAAAATCAAGCCTACTTAGAATAGATGATGAATTTCCCTCTACTTCATCTATTGGTCTTGCAATCATCTTTACACCTTTAGTATTAGTAGGAATAGCAAAAGCTACTGCGTAATCGCTATCCTTTTCTGTCATTGCCCTAGTTGGTATGACTATTATTTCATCAGCAAAGATGGATTGAGTTGTATGTGCTTTAGCTCCTTTAACTATTATCCCATCATTCCTTTTTTCAACTATCCTTACATACATGTCTTTATCTACTTGCTCTGATGGCCTTTTACTTCTATCACCCTTTACATCCGTTTGTGCAGTAGTTAAAGTAAGATCATTTTTAGCTACATATTCATAGAATTTTCTAACTCTCTCAAAATATTTAGTTCCTTTATTTTTATCAATCTTCTTTGTGGTTATCATTAACGCAAATAATGCATCACTTCCGATAGCTTGCGAAATGTTAAAAACGCCATTAAATTCTAACGTATGATTGAAAATCATATTATGTCTATCTAACAAATCATTACTATTTCTAGGTATTTTATAATATTTACTTATATTACTGTTCAGTTCATTATCATAAAATATTCTATCTTTTAAATCATAAATTCCTGCCGAATGATTAGCAGAAATCTTAAGAATTTCGTGATTGACTAAATCTTCAATTTTCTTTCCCCTATAATAAACTTCTCTTCCATCGTTTAATGAGGATAGATATGAATTCTTATCTCTCATATAAGTCTTAAAAATCTCATAAGATAAAAGTATTGCGTATATAATCTTAATAAAAATAGTTTTAAGAAATTTTAAATGATTGGACTGATTTATAAATGTAATCTAACATCAGATTTTCGAAGATAAGACATATTTTTACATGTATTAAGTGTAAAAACTCAAAGGAGTTAGAGATGTATACTATGGAGCGGATCTTAGTCTCTAGCCTGAAGAATAGTTCTGGCTGAACATTCCCTTATGCTCTAAGAAGTTTTGTTAGTTATAATTTACGGGTCTTCTATACAGATTTCTTTTCCCTTTTTTATGTTAATGTTAATCCTTTTGAGAACTTCTCTACCTATTAGATTTATATCTCTACCAAATATTGGATGTTCAATATAACCATCTATTGTTATATTACCTATCATACATTTGTTATAACTTTTAGCAGTATTGATTACTTCTTCTTCACTATCAAAACTTCCTATGAACTTTCCGTCACATACAAGGACATATTTTCCTCTTTCATATGCTTCTATTGCGTTTTTGTCAGTCTTCATTACAATATAGTTTTCATTAGGTATACTTTCTAAGGAATTAAGCCATAATCTTATGGCAGATTGTATGGCTTCAGAAACAGTAATACCCATTAGTGCAGCTTTAGCTTTTAGTTGTTTGTATAATTCTTCATCCATATTTTTTATTAGTACTGCCATGAGGTTATCTAGTTTATAAAGTTTATAAAGTTTAGCTGAAACGAGAATACGTAGTTATTAAAGGACATTTTTGATAGAGAAAATATTATTCTTAATATTACAATAATAATATATACAGAGTAAGGATTTTTAATTTATTAAACTGTATAAGGAAGTTTAAACTATGAGTCAAAAAACAGTTTTAATTACTCCGTATTCAATCTTAACACTTATAGTTCCTCCTATCGCATTAGCGTATGCAGAAATTAGTAATAATTTTGTATTTTTGGACTATGTTCATGTCATCACTGGTGGAACATGGACAGGAATAGATTTATTCATGGGACTGATAATGAGCAGAGTTTTAAGGTCTTTAGAACCTAATGTTAGAGCTGAAATAATTAAAAGATTAGTACCAATGATGCTATTTTTTATGCCATCGTTAGCTGCTGTAGCTACAACTGCAGGTATTTTTATAGCAATGAAATTTGGAATATTTACGCCATCGAACTTACTAATAGATATAGCAGGAATAATAGTAATAATTTTAATAATACAAGGATTTGGGATAATAATGCCAAATGAAGTGAGAATATTTCTTGAGCTAAGAAAAGATAAGCCTGATACTCAAAAAGTGATAAAACTAGGTATGAGGAACATATATGTGTCAGGATCTCAATCAGTGTTTCAAATAGCTATTATATTTGTTATGGCATTATTAACGATTTAGCTTTAGAAGGTTGAAGAAAGTCCATAGCAATCTATTATGTTTCTCTAGGAATATAACTTACTTTCTTTTTAGCTTGTGCCTCTGGAATGTTCCAGAAGAATTTGTAATATAAGAAAAGGTTAAATATATTTACTACAAAGGATGAGACGAAAGGTATAGATAATCCTATAGTTAATAGTACTCCAGATATTGATGTTGATAATGCTGAAGGCAATAATCTTGCAGTCTGATTTATTCCACTAGCTGTAGCTCTTCTTCTTTCACTAATCAAATTCATCATCAAAGCCTGTTGTGACGGTAATGCAAATACTCTGAACGTTGTAAATATTACATAGTCTGTCTCCGCTAGTAAAGGAGTTCTCAAAAATGGAAATGCTAAAACTAGAATTGACGAAATAGCTCTAGTAATTATAATAAATTTTACAAATCCTAGATGTTCAGTAAAATACGGAGTTAAGAACATTATAGTTGCTGATACTATTCCTCCAAAAAATACGATATTCCCTATTTCACCTTGAGATAAATTATAGAATTTTTCAAAGATAACTGGAATGAATGGTGTTATTAATCCTTGTGCTATTCCGTTGAAAATACCAGTATAAGTAAATTTACGGATTACGTCTAAATCTTTCTTCCTAACCTCTACTTCTTCCTTTTTCTTTATAATTGCTTGAGTTCTAATAGGTATTGATGCAATAAAAGAAATTAGTGATAAAATAAATCCAATAATAAATAGTTCATTATAATTCTGAATGTGAGAAAATAATGCACCTGCTGCTCCAGCATAAGTAGAAGCCAATGTAAAAATTGAATATATTCTTGTTCTTTCCTTATTATCAGTTTTTTCTGCCAGTATAGCTGTCTGTATAGGTGCTACTGTAGCTCCTACTCCACCTCCAACTAATCCTCCAGCTATTCCAAATCCTCCTAATGCTGATGCAAGACCCAATAAGTAGAAATTCTTAGTTAATAATAAAATTGCTATACTTATTGGGAGAAACGCTAAAGTTATTAAAAGAGTTAATTTTCTTCCTTTAATATCAGCGTAAATAGAAAAGAAGAAAGCTATTAAAGGAGAAGCGAACGCTCCTATTCCAAATAATATACCAATTTGGACTAAATTTAAGCCTATATGTAAGAAATATAATCCTATTACCACTGAAATAAATCCTGCTGTTATACTTCTTGTTATTCTAGAAATAAGAAGCAAAGTTATGTCAAAGGTATTTCTATTCACGATTAAATGTTAGAAACCCAAAGATTAAATAATTTACTTCTTATTTTACCTTTATATTCAAAATAGTCGATATACTAAAATAAAGGCTTATTAAGAAATAGTATTTTATTTTTAATTATCAAGAAAATAGAATATTATATATTTGTTAGTAATATAAAAATCTTTATCCACTTAACGCTCCTAACAATGTCTGTCCAGAATCTATGATAAATGTCTGTCCTGTTATGCTTGGTATTTTTAAAATTGTAACTATAAGTTCTGCTATTTCATCTGGCTCTACTATCCTTCCTAGTAATGTTCTTTTTTTAGCCCATTCTTCTTCTGGTTCTTTAAATAAAGATATTAGGCTTTCTCCCATTTTTGTTCTAACTACGCCTGGAGCAATAGAATTTACTTTTATGGGTGATAATTCTATAGCTAGAGTCTTAGTTAGCGAAATCAAACCTGCTTTTGCAATTCCATAAAAGGAAAGACCAACAGCGGGCGATATCCCGGCTATAGAAGACATGAAGATGATATCTCCGCCTTTGCTTTTATCAATAACTTTTGATGCTTCTTGCGTACAATAAATTGAAGATTTTAACGTTACATTAATCTGCTTATCTATCAAATTATCGTCAGCATTAGAAAATAAGGAGAAAAGCCCTAATCCAGCATTATTAATAAGAATATTCAGTTTTCCGAAATTTTCTATTGCACTATTAACTAATTGTTTACATCCATCTCTTGTTGATACATCAGCCATAGTAATAATTCCATCTCCTCCTTCTGATTGAATTTTTGATAGTGTTTCTTTTGCTTCTTCTATTCTTTTCTTACCATTGACTACTACTTTTACTCCTTCTTTGGCTAGTCTTATTGCTATACTTCTTCCTATTCCTCTACTTGAGCCCGTAACTATTGCTACTTTCCCAGATAAATTTTCTATCATTATTATCACTTACTTGTAATATTTCTCAATACTTTCTTATCAAGTTTTCCTGTGCTAGTTTTAGGAATTGAATCCACGAAAAGTATCTTATCTGGTAACCACCATTTAGGGAATTTATTTAATGATTGCAAATAATTAAGTATATCGTCTCCTCTAATTTTATTTTTATATTCATCCTTAAGTACTACCATAGCTATAGGTCTTTCTCCCCATTTTTCATCTTTTACTCCTATTACTACTGCCTCCAATACAGGTTCATAACTCATTATTGCATTTTCTAGATCGATAGAAGATATCCATTCTCCTCCGCTTTTTATAATGTCTTTAGTCCTATCAACTATTTTTATATTACCATCTTTAGATATTACAACTAGATCTCCTGTTTTTAACCATTTCTTACCGTTAATCTCAACGAAACTTTCATTAGTTCTTTTTTCATCATTGTAATATTCATTAATAACCCATGAACCTCTTATTATTAGTTCACCTATTGTTTTCCCGTCCCATTGTCCTTCTTTCCCATCTGGAGTGATTAAGGTATATTCTATACTAGGCAATGAAATACCTTGTTTCGATATCTCTTCAATGTTTTTGCTTGTATTTATTGTGGTGATAGCTTCAGTTTCAGTCATTCCCCAAGCATGAATAACACTTACTCCGTATTTCTCAAGGAATTCTTTTACCATTCCTTTAGGTGGTTCTGCTCCTCCAGTTATTATATACCTTAAACTGGAAATGTCATATTTATTATTTCTTAAGTAATCTAAGAATGAAATCCATACTGTTGGTGCGCCTACAGTTAACGTTACTCTTTCTTTTTCAATTAGATTAGCTAGATCAGCCGAAGACGGTTTGATTCCAGGTAATACTAGCTTGCTTCCTGTCATCATGGTAGCAAATGGAACATCCCAGGCTGAAATGTGAAACATGGGGACAACAGGCATTACTATATCGTTTTCTTTTATTAATGAAAGTAGAGTTAGAGAGTGTATAAATACGCTTCTATGAGAATAAATTACTCCTTTAGGATGTCCAGTTGTTCCAGAAGTAAAGCACATTATTGCACCATCTTTTTCATTTACATCTTCAAATTCTCCTATTTCAGTCTCTTCTTTTACTATGTTATCTATTGTATTCATTGAAATAAAAGTAGCATTAGTATTTTCTTCCAGTGATTTTGGAATTTCTTCGTCATAAAAAACTATCTTATCTTTGGCAAAATTTATCACATATTCCATTTCTGTAGGGTGAAATCTTACGTTAATAGTATGTAGTACTCCACCAAGCATTGGTACTGCAAAATATAGTTCTAAGTGTCTGTGGGTATTCCATGCAATTGATCCTACAACGTTATTTTTTATTTCGTATTTTTTTAAGAAATTGGCTAATTTTCTAACTCTTTTAGAGAAATCTAGATAAGTATATCTTACTATTTCGTTATCTTTAAGTCTAGATACAATCTCTTTTTCTTTATATAATTTTTCAATTCTCCAAAAAATATCATGTATTGTTAAGTCAAAATCCATTATAGTTGACTTCATAATATTTTATTTTGTAATAAGCTTTATTAACTTTATATTTAATCTTAACAATATAGAGAAAAATTTCTATATTAATAAAATAATATTTATATAGTGATATACTCTATTTATTTAATAATTTATTTATGTCAAAAGTCTCATCAAGAAGCTCTTGTTTCTTATTAGAAATGTCTATTTTCTCAGATATTATTGTATTGAGAATAGATAATTCTGAGAAGTCTCTATTTATTGCTAAATAGCCCCTTACTAAACCACCTTTTAGATAGATAACGTTAAATGAAGGGTTATCTAAGTCGTACTTGCCTCTTATTATATACTCGTCATAATCTCTTGTATCTCCTGCTGACTCTATATGTAAATCGAATATATCAGACCAAACGGAGGATAAAAAGTTATATTTATCATTTTTTCCAGTCATATTTCTAGATGCTAATTTTCCTGTGTATTCTGCATTATTCCAGTGTTCAATTCTTCTCCTCTTTCCAGTTATGGGATCTAGAATGTTAGCTACATCTCCAGCTACGAATACGTTCTTTTTGTTAGTCTGTAAATATTCGTTTGCTAATATGCCATTATTCACTTCTATGTTACTATTTTGGGCTAGATCAACATTAGGAGTTATTCCAACTGCTATTAATACAAAATCTGACTCTAATTTTTTACCAGAATTAGTAATAACTTCTTTTTTATTGTTTTTATTACCTATTTCTTTTACTCCATCATTTAATATGAACGATACACCATGATTTTCGAAATACTGTTGAATAAATTTTGAAATCTTCTCATCAACGAATGTATTCCATATATATGGCATTACTTCAATTACCGTAGTCTTTATTCCTAATGACGTTAAGCTTGAAGCAACTTCTATTCCTATAAATCCCCCTCCTACAATTATTACATTTTTAGAATTTTTTGCTTCATTTTTTATCTTATCACAGTCATCTAAAGTTCTAAGATAATACACTTTTTCTGTATTTTCCCCATTTATTCCTAGCTTTCTTGGTCTACCGCCAGTAGCTATTAGAGCTTTTTCAAATGCAATATAATCTTTATTATTTAGTTCAGCTGTATTATCATTATTTATTTTTACTACTGTAGTATTTAATAATATTTCTAGATTATCTTTCTTATAAAAGTCTTCATTTTCGAAGAATAATGCTGGCCTTTCTATTTTTCCTCTTAAATAGTCTTTTGATAGTGGAGGTCTATCGTAAGGATAATATTTATCAGAAGTAATCATGGTTATTTTGGATTTTGGATCTAAATTCATTAGTTCTTTCAAAGCGTTATATCCAGCTATACCGCTACCTATTATTAGGTACCGTGTGTTTTTGGTCATGATCATATAATTAGTTTTGGATTTTTATAAAGCTATATTCTTACTTAATTTTGATCCTTACCATAAAGATAAATGTATAAATATGATATAAAATGGTATCTTTGATTTTAAGTTTATATCTAATTTTTATTATTTAAGAAATTAATAAAGTATGCAAGATTTGCGTAAATGGTAAGATTTATGAATCTAAAGGCTTATGTTTATTTAGGGATAAAAATGAAACTTTATCAAAAGTTTCCAGATACACAAGTATTAACTACTAAAGGACCTATAGATTTCTACAAAGATATATTTGGAAAAGGAAAATGGCTATTCCTATTTGCTCATCCAGCAGATTTTACTCCAGTATGCACTACCGAATTCGTAGCTTTTGCTAAAGCATATGATGAGTTCAAAAAGCTTAACGTAGAATTAGTAGGAATGAGCGTCGACAGTATCTACTCGCATATAGCTTGGCTTAACGACATTCAGCAAAGATTTAACGTAGAAATTCCTTTCCCATTAATTGCAGATCCAGATAAAAAATTAGCTAGACTCCTAGATATAGTAGATGAAGCATCTGGAGTTACTATAAGAGCAGTATTTTTAGTTAATCCTGAAGGAATAATTAGATTTATGGCATATTATCCTATAGAATATGGAAGAAAAATAGATGAGTTATTAAGAATAACTAAGGCAGCATTAGTTAACTATAAGGCTAAAGTATCTTTGCCAGTGAACTGGGAGCCTGGAGACGATGTGATTTTACCTACTCCTACTACATTAGATGAGGCACAACTAAGGCTAAAGCTACCAAACTCAAAATCCTGGTACTTAGCTTATAAGAAATATGAAGAGTTACCTGAAAATCAAAGAGTATAACAATCTTTTTTTATAATATAATCCTTTTTTCAAATTTTAGATTCTTGTTTTTGTAGAGACAAAGGCTTCGCTTGTTAATGCTCCAATCTTTATAAATCGCATGGACGAAGAGTTTCTGCGTTGCTTGATTCTATGATGACGTAAACTCTACAATGAGCTAATCTAAAGTGGAAAGAATCCAGAATTATATAGATGAATTCTGCACTATAAAATCTATGGTAATATATAATTTTTTTGATTCTGATCTAATTATTAATATTTAGTAACATTAACCTTAGATAACAAACTATATATCCTTGTTTAACATAAATAATACTATGTCTAAAGTTCTATTCCTAATAATGTCAGACGATATGAAATTCGATTTAGGTATGAGAATGAGCTATTATAGTTTTAAGAATAAAAGATATGATGATACAAAAGTAATATTTTTTGGCCCTAGTCAAAAGAGATTAACTCAATTAGATGGAGAATTAAAGACCATGTTCCAAGAAATGCTGCAAAATAAGATTATAGACTCTGCATGTGTAGGAGTAGCAGAGAATATGAAAATAAAGCCTAATCTAGAAAACTTAGGTATTTCGCTAATGCCTGCAGGTGAAAGAGTAGCACACTTTGTAAAGGAAGGATATGAAATAGTTTCATTTTAAAATTTTTTTAACTTATTTCGTATGATGCTTTAATACCTCTTACTTCTAAAATATATAATTCTCCATTAGAAATTGCCCACTCAATGTTAACGGGTTTTTTAAGCATATCTTCGATTTTTAATGCTATATTTCCTATTTTTATTGCATCTCTATCAGAAATACTAGGCTTTAAAGCTTCTTCATCATCTAATTCCACTTCTCTAACTTTCTTAGAAGAAAAATCATAAACTAATTTTACATCTTTTTTAGATATTCTTTTTTCTCTTACAAGTCTTTCATTCTTTGTTAGTATAAATTCATCTGGCGTTACTATGCCCTTAGTTACTGCTTCTCCTAATCCCCAAGAAGATTCTATAAGGACTTTCTGGGTATCGAATTCTACAGGATGTAAAGTAAATACAGTACCCGCACTTAATGGATTTACCATTTCTTGAATTAACACTGCTATCGGTATGTTTTCTCCATATAAGATTCTATAGGCTATACTTCTTGGATTGAAATAACTAGCCCAAGCTAATCTAATATAAGATGAAATTTCACTTTTTGGAACAAAAAGATATGTTTCTAGCTCTCCTGCAAAGCTTGGTCCATTTATCGAAGATGTTACAGTAGGCCTTACTGCAAAATATTCAGATTTTAGAGGAGATAAGTTTTTATCTATTTCTTGCTGTATTTCTTTGTCTAGTGGTACTGATAAAAATACATCTTTAATCTCCTCATAACTGTTTTTAGCACTTTCCAAATCTTTCAAATTAGATTTTGATAATATTCTATCTATTTCTGGTTTTACATACTCTAAATACGATCTGAATACTGATTGAGATACTACTATACCATCAGGAACTTTTATATCAGAATGCATCATTTCGCCTAAATATGCTGATTTTCTTCCTACTTCGTTTATCATATTTAATGAAACTTGATTTAATTTATAAATGCTCATAATTACCTATTATTATTATCGATTTAAAAAATGTTTGTGTAAATACTTTATATAAAACTACATTTAACTTCTTTCTTACGTAAGGAACTAATAACTATTTATTAATGTTCGATAACCTATACAAAAGAAGTTAACAGATTAAAAGATATTAAATATATTTTATTCTAAGTTTTTAATCACACTATCGTCTTGTTTATACATTTAGATATGTATAACCATGTATTTTATTATTTCTATCCTAAAATGAGCTATTCTATAATATTTTATGTAAAATAGTATCCATATTTTCAAAGTTAAATTTGTTTCCGTTAAATATAAGTTTATCTTTTTCAACGCATATTTCTATATTTTGTTCTTTCAAAAATATTTCACAGCCATTATATAATAACCAAAGTGTTATTTCTTTGTCATTATTAGTTATAAATGAAACTACTGGATCATTACTCCCTATCCACAAAGCATATCTACCATCTAAGCTATCTAAATGAGAAGTAAATTTCTTAACTCCTATACTTTCAACTAGTTTGACTAATAACAATAATCTTTGACTCCATTCTTTTAGATAATTTAATTCTTTATCCCTAAACTCTGGATCATTAATACCTAAATATTTATAATAATAGGTTAAAGGGGAATATATAGCTTCTAGAACGCTAGTATCCTTTAATAAAAAGTATATTTTTATATTATATTTATTTAGAAATTGTCTAATATTATTAATTTTGCTTAATATCTCATTTAAATATTCAGGTTCATCTTTAAATTTAAGATTAATTGTACTTATATCATCTATTGGCATACAATTATGATTTATACATCTAGATACTAATAACTGCATATCTTTAGTATATTCAAAAATATAATATACTCCATGACATTCTTTACCAGGCGTTAAATAAACCTTATCACCATTTTGTTCTACACAATAAGTATAGGATACCATTCATTTTTACATTTATACTCTTAAATAAATAAATTTATCCACTTATAATCTAGATTAATCTAATTAAAAACATGTTTATTTGAATAGATTTTAAGCATTTTCTATTATTTTTGCCAATATAGAAGGAGATATTGGAGTTTTATTTAATTTCTTGTTTATTCTTTTTTCTAATGCTATGAAAGTAGCACTTAACGCACCAGTAGTACCTGCTTCTCCTATACCCCTTGCCTTGCTAGGCAAATTACTAGGAGTTTCTATATATTCTACATTAAGCTTATATGAAGCATCTATTGCAGTAGGCACTCCCGCATCTGATATGCTTCCATAAATAGGAGAACCATTTTCATCATATAAAGCTCCTTCTAAATATACTTGAGAAATCCCTTGTAGTACACCTCCAGTTATCTGAGCTTCTACTTCGTCAGGAATTAACGCTCTTCCAACATCATCTATAGAATAGCATTCTATTACCTTTGGAACGTAAAGCTCGTCTATATCTACAACAGCAACATATACTCCCGGAGTAAAGATATTTTCTGTTTTAGAAAATGTCTCATATTCTATAATCTCATCTGAATTAATTGCATCTAATAGACTAATTCTTCTTTTTTCCAATTCATTTAGTATTCCTTGGCAAGCTAATATTACTGCAGAACCAGCAGCAGCTGCTGTTCTACTACCGAAACTACCAATCCCTTCTTTTAGATTTTCAGTATCATTAGTTATGACTTCAATCTTATCTGCAGGATAACCTAATACTTCAGAAGCTAAAAGCGAAAATGTGGAATGATGGGTTTGGCCATGTGGTCCAGATCCTACAAATAATTGAATTTTTCCTTTTCCTATCCTTATTTTAGCTCCTTCTCCTGGAGCAGCAGAAACGATCTCCGTAAATGCAATCAACGACACGCCTTTTCCTTTATATTTCTCTTTTAATTCTCTATACACTTTTTCTCCTCTATTAAGTAACTCTAAATAACCTGCATTATCTATCTTAGTTCCTAGAGGGGTTGTAAATCCATTTTCTATTATATTTTTTCTCCTTAAATTCACTGGATCCATTCCTAATTTTTCAGCTAAATCCTCTACCAATGTTTCAATAATTAGTGTAGCCTCCGGTCTTCCAGCACCTCTATATGGACCAGTTGGCGGTTTATTAGTGTACACGCCTAT
Source organism: Acidianus manzaensis (assembly GCF_002116695.1). NCBI lineage: Archaea > Thermoproteati > Thermoproteota > Thermoprotei > Sulfolobales > Sulfolobaceae > Acidianus > Acidianus manzaensis. Next base: position 1,126,233 of record NZ_CP020477.1, on the reverse strand, counting down.
TGCTCTTATTTTCATAAAAGACATCTTATAAGGACCATTAATTGAGCTAGCAATAAATGCAGGAGTATTTGTATTTATTGTATAAGCGTAAGCTCCTAAATCATTATAAACTTCTCCTTCTACTCCTAGAATAGTTCCATCGTTTTTAGCGTAAAGTTTAACTTTAGATTTAACCCCTCTACCTTGAGTAGGATTAGTAAGATGCTCTTTTCTAGTCTCAATCCATTTAATTGGCTTCTTTAGTATCATTGAAGCTAAGCTTGCTAGAACATATTCTGGATGAGCAGGTACCTTATTTCCAAATCCGCCTCCTACATTTGGTGCAGATTTTACAATTATTTTATCTGCAGGAATTCCTAATGCTTCTTGCAAATCAGATTTAATCCTAAAAGAAGACTGAAAGCTACCTATTATGTTGAGAATATCACCATCATAATATGCAATAATTCCTTTAGGTTCCATTGGATTAGCTACTATTCTATCTTGTTCTAATTCTCTTTCAACTACAATATCAGCATTGTATTTTTGTTCTAATTTTCCACCTTCTAAATTTAGATCAACCGCTATATTTCCCTTTTCGTGTATCTTTTCCTCACTTTTTATAGCCTCGTCAATTGTAGTTATTGGCTTCAATGGTTCATAGTCTATTCCTACTTCATCAATCTTATCTTCTATTTCATATCTGTCTTTCACTATGAATGCTAAAATAGGCTGTCCCACAAAATTCACACTTCCATTTGCTAACACAGGCATTTTAACTAAATTTTGAACTCTTGGATCTGGACGAACGGGCATATAAGTTTTTACCTTATCCCAGCTCAAAGTTAATATCACATTAGACGGCTCAGTTATAGATTGAATTTTAGCTCGTGCATAAGAAGATCTAACTACTCCAAGGTATAACATATCATTCAACTCTATATCGTCTATATATTTCGACTTTCCTGAAACTACATTGTAAAGTTCTCTTAAGAGCATGGTATTCTTTATATTTTCTATGCTATAAAAATCTCTTCTCAAACATGTACTAATAATTTTTATTAAGCAGAATAGTTCATTATTTATAATAATTATAAAAAATAATAAAAAATATTATTTTTATTCTTGGTTATTTACCAATATCCGTGATACATTTCATGATGTTTATGTCCGTGATATCCTCCGTAAGGTCCATAATAAGGTCCATAGTTTATAATATTTCTACCTAATTCAGTTAATTCTATATACTCTTCTCCATCTTTATCAAATTTCCTAACTAATCCTGAGATCATTAATTCGCTTAATACTAAATCAAATGCGCTACCATATAATGATACTGAATTTTTAACTTGAGAAATTTTTACTGGTCCATTTTTTAGATTATCCATTATTTGTATTCCACCTATTCTAATTAATCTACCAAACATTTTCTCACTAATATCGGATTCGATATCGGACTAATAAAGCTTTCCACAATTTTACTAAATAAAATTTCTATAAATAAATTTTTATCAGATAAGTAATAATTAAAGATTTAGAATGTTATTTTTATTGACGATAATTTTTCCATTTCTTCATCTGTAGGATTTGCATCGCCTATTAATACCCTGCTTATTACGCCAGTATCAAATAATATTTTAGCAGATTCAGATGGATCTTTTTCTCTTAACTCTTCTACTGTAGTATCACTTTTTACTGAAGGAACTGAAATAAAAGCAGCAACTGGAATGTCTAGTTCAACAAATGGTTTGCTCTTTTCTATTAATTCTTTAAGACTTATTCCAGATCCTTTAGAAGGATAATAATTATGACATGCTTTTACTCTTTCTGGGTCGTCAATTTTATCTAAGAAATATTCCAATCTATCTAATGGAAATTCATAGGGATTAATTTCTATTCCTATATCTTGAATTTTCAAGATATCATCTATTTTAAATCCATAATCTACTCTTACTGCCGAAAATCCTATTTCCTTAAAAATTCCCATATTCCTAGGACTTGCACCTAATTCATTTAAAATATCTGGATTAATATCAACAAATGAATAATAGCCTAATTTATTAGCAATTTTTAATAATTGTTTTGCATTACTAGCTGCTTCTAATGTAGACTTTGTGTGAACTCCTCTTCCTATTCCAAAGAATATTTCAGTGTATCCTAAATTTTCTCCCTTTATTATCATTTCTTTTTGTCTTTCAAAAATCTCTTTCCATCCTGGAAAAACAGAAAACCCTATTGATGCCATTAAACATTATTTAATTTATAAGTAAATAAAGTATATTGATTCTATTATTCTAGTTATAACTTCCCTCCTTTATATCTATTTAAAAAATATTAAAGAATATATCTTATATTAAATTGAACATTTAAATAGTCATGTTGAACTAACTTTATTTATTTTTACGTATTTCTTCATTTATGAAACTATTTGAGCCTTTCTACATTAGAGATCTAGAAATAAAGAATAGAATAGTAATGTCTCCAATGATAACTAATCTAGCTTCACCAGATGGCTATCCAACAGACGAACATATAATGTACTTTGTTAGGAGATCATCAGTAGGTCTTATTATTACAGAATATACATATGTTAATAGAATAGATGCTAGAGGTTCACCTAACGAATTAGGTCTTTATGACGATTCTCTAATACCTAAATTTGCTAGGTTAACAGATGCAGTACATGATAATAATTCTAGGATCTTCGTACAATTAGTTCACGTAGGTAGAAAAACTAGAAAGAGTTTAATCTGGGGAAATACTCCAATAGCTCCATCAAAAGTTCCATTAATGGATGAAGTAAGAGAAATGACAGAAGAAGACATAGATAGAGTAATAGATGATTTCGCGTCAGCGTCAGAAAGAGCTGAGAAAGCAGGATTTGATGGAATAGAACTTCATGGAGCTCATGGATATTTAATAGCTCAATTTTTATCTCCAGCAGTAAATAAGAGAGAAGATAAATATAAAGATGGAGTAGTCTTTTTAGACGAGCTAATCAAAGAAGTGAAAAGTAGAGTTAGCATACCTGTTGGGATGAGAATTTCAGTAACTGAATTTGATCAGCAAGGATTAAATCCAGAATTAGTAAATAAAATATTATTAAGAGTACAAGACAAATTAGATTACATTCATTTCTCTGCAGGAAGAGACGGTCCTTTAGGTGGATCATCGTCATTCTATTACAAAAGACTAAGCTATCTAGAAGAGGCTAAAATAGCAAGAAATAAAATAACTAAGCCAACGTTATTAGCAGGATCTATACTTACTTTAGAAGATGCAGAAAAAGCATTAGAAGTAGTAGATGCAGTCGTATTAGCAAGACAGATCTTAGCAGAACCAGAATGGCCATTAAGAATAATGAATGGATTACCAATAAGGCCATGTATAAGATGTAATCAACTTTGCAGATTATTATCTACAAGAGAAGTAAGATGTGATGTGAATCCAGAATTAGGATGGGAAATATTTGGCTTAGAAAGAGGTGAAGGAGAAGTAAACGTAGTAGGTGCTGGAGTAATGGGAATGGAAATTGCCAGAGTATTAGCAATGAGAGGATTTCAAGTAAATTTATATGAAAAAGAGAATAAATTGGGAGGTCAGTTCAATGAAATCAGAGATCCATACAAAAAATCGGAATTCTTTAAATTAATTGATTATTATGAAAAAGAACTGAATAGACTTGGAGTAAAAATTCATTTTAATTCAGAAGTAGATCAGAATAATAATAATAAAAAAGAAAACGTAATTTATGCGATACCTAAAGAAAGACAACCTGAATTCAAAGAATATAAAGGAGAAAAAATCTTAGTAAATTCCAATCTCTATGCATATCAAGACTATGTGTTTGAGTGGGCTAAATACAATGAAGTTTACGTAACAGAAAACACGTTCAAAGGATTAGATAGAAATAGAAGTTATTTACTCAGAGAGAAATATAATGAACTTGGAGTAAAAATAATAAAAGATCAAATCAATGCAGATATAGTTATCAACGATATAAGGAAAAATCAGCCTTCTATTGGCGATTCAATAGCTAGAGCTTATTGGTTAGGTAAAACTTATAAATTAAGTCATTAACCTTTTCTACGTATTGAACTTTTATATTGAAATAAAAATATAAATAGTTAAAAACTAAAGTTAACTTATGACACGTAATGTAGCTATAATAGGAACTGGACATAGTAAGTTCGGTGTAAGGACTGATGTAAATTTGCAAGAACTAGCATGGGAGGCAATAAAACAAGCATTAGAGGAGGCTAACCTAGAACAAAAAGATATTGAGTATTACACTGTTGGCAATATGGGATTATGGAGCTCTGAAGAATTACCTGCCCCAATTGTGGGAGAATATTCTGAACTTACGCCTAAAGGTACAATGAGAGTTGAAGCTGCATGCGCTACAGGAAGCGCAGCATTAAGAGATGCTTACTTAGCGGTAAAATCTGGTGAAGTCGATATCGCTATGGCAATAGGTGTAGAACAAATGCATCAATCTAAAACTCCTACAGTAGTAGAATTATTAGGTAGAGCAGGAAATTATTTTTGGGAATTCGAGAATTTTGGACTAACTTTTCCAGGATATTTTGCACTATATGCTACAGCTTATATGAATAAATATGGATTGAAAGAAGAGGATCTAGGAGAAATTGCAATTAAGGCGCATCATTACGGATCTCTAAATCCATATGCTCATTTACAAAAAGAGATAACAATGAAAGAATATTTAAACTCTAAACCAGTAGCATGGCCTCTTAAACTTTTAGACTGTTCTCCTATAACTGATGGTGCTGCAGCCATAATTTTAGCCTCAGAAGACGTTGCTAAGAAAATTACAGATTCTCCAGTTTGGATATTATCTCAAGGAGTTGCATCGGGACCAGCAAACATTTCAAAAAGAAATGATTTCACTAGTATGGAAACCACTAGATACGCCGCAGAGATTGCGTATAAAAAAGCTAAAATATCAAAAGAAGACGCGTGGAAATATTTCGACGTGGCAGAAGTACATGATTGTTTTACTATAGCAGAAATTATTGCGTATGAAGATTTAGGTTTTGCCAAAAGAGGAGAAGGTGTAAATCTAGCTAGAGAAAAACAAACTTACATAGGAGGTAAAATTCCAGTTAATGTGGATGGTGGTTTGAAAGCAAAAGGGCATCCAATAGGTGCTACTGGAATAAGTATGAACGTTACGTTAGCTAGACAATTACTTTATAGAGCTCCAAATAAGCATATGCAGGCTGAAATAAAAAATGGAATGGCTGTAGCTCATAATCTTGGAGGTACTGGGCACTATGCTTACGTAACCATTTTATCTACTAGGAGGCCTGAATATGTGGGATGATAAAAGGCAAATAACTCTAAAATATCAAATTCCAGATGATAAAATACATCATTTCTCTGAGGAGTTAGAAAAAGGTAAAATTTTCGCTACAAGATGTCCTAAATGTGGTGCTACCTATTTTCCTCCAAAACAAGACTGTGCTAAATGCAGAATTTCCAATTTAGATTGGATAGAAATTAAAAATGAGGGCGAATTGCTAACATATACAATAATTTATGTGAAACCAGCATCCTTTTCACAATATCCCGACTACATAGTAGGTGTAGCTACATTTCCAGAAGGAATCAATGTACTAGCATGGGTAAAGGGGAAAAAGGATAATTTAAGAGTAGGAGATAAAGTTAATTTAAAAGTAGAAAAAAGAGATGAAGGATATTATTCATATTATTTACAACTTATTGATAATTAATGCCTAGATTATTAAAATCATTAAGAAACTTAAAACCTTTTCTTTTTCTTTATACTAAATTTCATGGAGGTTTTAAAAAGGCAAAAAATGAGATTAAACTATGCCATCACAAGGCATTATAATAGATATAGTACTTAATGATATCAGAAGAGTAGTAAAAGATAAACTTGGTAAAGAAGTAGAAGGAGTTAAAGTAATGGTAGTAAATTATTTACCACCTACAATATTAGCTTATGTTAAAGCTAATGATAACACCATTTATGTAAACTATCAACAGTATATGAGAGCTAAGAATATGGGTTACGAATACGAATACTTATTTGTAGTAATACTTCACGAATACCTACATTTAGTTGGAATAGCTGATGAAAGAGAAGTAAGAAGAATTGATTTAGAGATTGTACAAGATAAGTTCAAAGAAAATAGTATAGCATATAGAATAGCATTAGATCTAACAGATCCAAGAGATATCTATTTGAAAGAATCTCAAAAATTTGGCAGACCGAATACATTTATGTAAATTTCTAGAATACTTTTAAGTTTATTCCAATTATATTGTATATAAGTAATATTTGACTATTTTTCCTTTTACGTGCGTAAACTTTAATAATTAAAAGTTAAGTATCTAACTTTATGGTTCAATATAAATGGATTGCATTATCTAATACTAGTCTTGGAGCATTTATGGCATTTATGAATGCTAATATAGTATTAATTTCATTGCCAGCAATATTTAGAGGTATAGATATTAACCCATTTGATTCATTTCAATATTTATTATGGATTCTCTTTGGATATAGTATAGTATCAGCTATTCTTGTAGTAAATGTCGGTAGATTATCTGATATATATGGTAGAGTTAGAATGTATAACATAGGATTCGCAATTTTTACCATTGGATCAATTCTTTTATATATAACTCCAGGTACTGGAAGTATAGCAGCCTTACAATTAATAGCGTATAGAGTAGTACAAGCAATAGGTGGTTCACTCTTAATGGCAAATAGTGCAGCAATATTATCTGAGGCTTTTCCTCCTAATCAAAGGGGATTTGCATTAGGATTAAATGGAGTTATAGGGATTTTTGGAGGAGTAGCAGGAATAATTGTGGGAGGAATTTTAGCAACTATTTACTGGAGGGACGTATTTTTAGTTAGCGTACCTATAGGAATATTGGGTACAATATGGTCACTGAGATCCTTAAAGCAATTAAGTCCACCAAATAGGCATCAAAAGTTAGATATACCAGGTAATTTGTTGTATGCTGTAGCCCTAATCTTAATTTTAGTTGGCATAACATATGGCATATTACCTTATGGTTCAGAAGTGACGGGTTGGGGTAATCCTTATGTAATAGCTAGCATAATATCTGGCCTTGTCCTCTTAGGTGGTTTCCTGTTCTTAGAGAGAAGAGTTTCAGATCCAATGTTTAGGTTAGAATTATTTAAACTAAGATCATTTTCAGCCTCAGCAATAGCCATACTTTTAGCACAGTTAGCATTTGGAGGATTGCAATTAATGTTAGTATTATTATTACAAGCTATATGGTTACCGCTTCATGGTTATAGTTATTCAGTAACACCATTCTGGGCAGGAATATATTTACTTCCACTGTTAGCAGGATTTGGTATAATGGGGTCAATAGCCGGAAGATTGTCTGATAAATACGGTGCTAAAATATTAGCAACAACTGGGTTAGTAATTTTAGGAGCAGGATTTTTAGGTCTTACTACCCTTCCTTATGATTTCAGCTATCCGATATTTGCATCTATAATATTTATCATGGGAATAGGAAATGGATTATTTGTATCTCCAAATATGGCAGCTCTAATTAACTCATCTCCACCACAACATAGAGGTTCAGCCTCAGGAATTAGAGCTATGTTAACTAACACTGGAAGCACCTTAAGCATAGGTATATTCTTTACTATAGTTATAGAAGTACTCTATTTGCTCTTACCATCTACATTAACCTCAGCTCTAAACGCGGCAGGAGCACCACAATTGGCTCCTTTTATGGCTAAAATACCACCAACAGCAGCAATATTTGCTTCGTTCTTAGGCTATAATCCTGTTTCAGCTATACTATCTCAATTACCTTCTTCAGTAGTAAGTAGTATTTCACCTCATGCTATATCAATTATAACCGGTAACTTTTGGTTCCCTAAAGTTATAGCGCCAGCCTTTATGAAGTCTTTAAAAATAGCATTTTATGCTGGATCTGCAATGGCTTTTTCAGCCGCTATAGCTTCAGCATTAAGAGGTAAGACCATAATTTACGAAAGAGATATGCAAAATACAACTGTAAGTAATGAAAAATAATTATATTATTCAAAGATAGTTTTTGTAAACTTTAGGAAAAGATATTCAATAAATTACTATATATATATTTATTTTTTGCTATAAAGGTAAAGTAGAACTGTAAATATACTGATAACTCCAAAAGTTATTAGGAGAAAAGTATTTCTTATACCTAATCCCTCAACTATTGAAGATAAAAAGAATGGACCAACACTTCCTAATCCTAATAATGTCCCGGAAAAGTAACTATTTGCTCTATTTCTTTCGCTAAAATTTCTCGATAATAAAATTAAAGAAGAATAATAAGTTAAACCATGTGGAATTCCCAGTATTATTAAAGCAAGAATATAGTAAATAATACTATTAGATAAAAGAATTAAACTGAGACCAATAACTGTTAATATAGCATTAAAAGATATTATTTTTATTATATTTGTATTTTTACTTATTATGAACGAAAAGAACAATCTAGTAAAAAATGAAATTATGAAGAAGATTGCATATATCAACTCAGCTAAAGAATAACTAGCATTAAAATGAGAAATAGCATAAATTCCTCCAAACGTGCTAATCATTCCAAAAGGTATATCATACATTATGTTATTTAATAATGTCATAATAAATGCAGGAGATCGTATGATTCTCTCATTATTTTTATTCTGCGTCAAATTAAGATCATTAAATTCAATCTTAAACGATACTATTGGAATGATTACAGCAATAATAGAAAGAAACAGAAAAATATCGTTTAATGAATATTTTAGCAAAATGAAAGATTCTATTGCAGGGCCAACTATTAATGATAGACTAAGGAAGGCAGAATATAGCCCAATAACTTTTTCTCTTATCTCTTCATCAACTGATCCAGCGTAAGTAATTAAATTGGGCCATATAATACCTATAGAAAATCCTGCTATACAATCTAATATCCAGATTAATACTCTATTAGTAATATAAAATGAGATAAAACTAATTAAATAGATTATAGACGCAATTCTAAATACTTTAGTTCTTGTTCTATCTTCAAGCTTAGAGTTTAAGATACTGGAAAGAAATGATGTGAAAGAGAATGCTGAAAGTAATATACCTAAAAAGATAATCGGAAAATTTAATTCGTACTTGCTTATCAAGGGTATAGTAATTGAGATAGCATTATTAGTTAGCCTAATAGAAAATGTTAATAAAAATAGAATTACTACAAATGTAGTATACTTACTTCTCACAATTTATTCAGTTACTATTAAATTAAAAACTTATAGGTATTCCGACTTTATATAAAGCTTTTGCAGAAGTTTTAAAAAATCCTTTAATTTTATCAATAGTGAAATTTTATAATGAATCTTAGTGCTTTCAATCATGCAATTCTGAATATAGTATATAAGTAGAGGACTTCAATGATTTTTATAACATAATGATTACAATAAATTTAGTAATTACTAGACTTATATCTAAAACGATACAGTTATTGGATTTATAAACAAAATTATCTTCTTTTCAAGAATATACTAACTGTGGATAAAATTTTTCCCCTTTTACTAATCTCTATAATAAAAACCAAATTATATTTTAATATATCTGATAATATTATCCTTGTATCAAGTTAACCTTAACTACAACTATTTGACCGTTAGACAAGTTAAGGACTATTGTATATAGTCTAGGAGGGATTATGTTACTTATTTCTGGAAACTTTATAAAGATATTATTTGTTCCATGAATTAGAATTTTAGGTTGAATATCTAGAGAATTCAGTCCTATTTCTTGTAGTATTGCACTGTTTATTTGAACTCCTTGAACTAAAGAATAAATAGAGAAAAACGCGCTTCCATCAAACCTAAGTATTCCATTTCCAGTTTGATATATAGGTTGATAAGAGGCTACATAAGTCTGATTTCTATTAATATTTCTAATTGCATCATCTGCTCCTAAGTATATTAGAATCCATCCGACAAAATCTATTACCGGAATTATAGATAAAATTCCTCCTATTTTTATTAGATCGTTACTAAAGAAATTCCCTATATCATATAAAGTTAAACCTATGAATAAATATGAAATAAATATCACAATAATTCCAACTATAAGTAAGAGAATTCCTATAATACTAAATAATATACTTCCAACCAAATTTATACTCAAAACAGAAATTGTATCTAAAATCAAAAATATCCCAGCTATGAACAGAAGTATATAACCTATAGGAAGATATTTTAATCCACCAATTCCTCTACTAACTTCTTTACCTGAAGCACTAAAAGAATTAAAAGTATCTCTCAATGATGGAATTCCTTTTATAAAAAGTAAGATTAACGAGACAATACTTAAAATAGCCGCAGAATTATATAAAATCCCTATAGTAGATATTAACGTAATAACTGTAAGCCATATTGACGCATCTTTTAATTTATTTAACCCTTCTATATCATTACTTATACTCATACGTGATTCTTATTTAATAAAACTTTAAAACTTACTTAATCAGTAGAATTTTTATACGATTATATTTTATTTTAAGCTTATATTACAAAATACGTTACTATTATGATTCCTAGCTCTATGATCTTAATAAAGAGTTAAGGATATACTAATAAATAGAATTAAATCGTGATTTTAACATTACTGGGTGTTAATGGGGCGGAAGTCCCCATCAGAAGTTGGGGATGAATAGCCCCCTTATAGAAAGTTTTTATTTATAGTTATTAAAAATTTTATGAAATATGCGTTACAAACTCTAGGAGATTCACATTCAGTCTACTCACTCTACTATAAATATAAGTAGTAAAACATGGAAAAAACATTTGACAACGATAAAACAATAGACTTCCTAAAGAAACTAACATACGAAATTACTGAATCATTTGAAGTTGACGTTACTGAAATCAGTATACATAAAGACCACTTCCATAGGGTATTCAAAGCAAAACCAACACTAAACATACCAAGATACATAAACACAATAAAAACAATAACATCAAGAGAAATACAGAAAAACTTCCCAGAAGTAAAACTCTGGAAAGGACACTTATGTTCTTCATACTTCCTAGCTGGACAAGTAACACTCTAGGTGCTAAAACAATATGTTCAAAACCAAGAAAAAGAATAAGAATACTATAACCTTATCTTATAAGTATAGAATATATCCAACACCCGAGGTAGAACAAAAACTCGCCAAGACGATGGAAACAGAAGCAAAAGTATACAACTCGTTATTGGATTACATAACAGAAAAGAAAAAACAAGGAATAAAAGTTACACAACTAGACACACAAAAATTACTCAAGAACATGAAAGAAAAACATGAGGTATACTCAAAAGCTTTACAAATGATAAACAACATACTCTGGTACAACATTAACTCTTTATCAAAATTGAAGAAGAATGGAAAGAAAGTAGGAAAACTAAGACATAAAAAGATATTCAAAATAATCTGGTACAATCAATCAGGATTCAAACTACAAGGGGACAAACTCTATCTGTCAAAAATAGGAGAAATCAAAGTACTCTTGCATAGGCCAATACGCGGAGAAATAAAAGGAGTCATCATAAAGAGAAGTAAAACAGATAAGTGGTATGCAATATTTCAAGTTGAGCAAGAAAAACAACCGCTCGAGAAGACTGGCAAAGTAGTTGGTGTTGATTTGGGCGTAGAGAAATTTGTTACAACGAGTGATGGTGTTGTGATTGAGAATTCTAAACTGTTAGATAAGAGGGAGGAAAGGATTAAATTGTTGCAGAGGAGGTTATCGAGAAGGAAGAGGGGTTCAAGGAATCGCGAAAAGGCTAGGCTGAAGTTAGCTAAGGCTTATGAAAGGCTTGAGAATACTCTTGCTGATTATATTCACAAGGTAACAACGTGGTTAGTGAGAAATTATGATGTGATAGTTGTTGAGGAGTTAAATACGCAAAGGATGGTGTTAGATTCTTTTGGTAGGTTGAGGAAGCATATTCTTTATTCTAAGTTTTCGTCTTTTCTCTACCAACTTTTCTACAAGGCTGTAAGAGCTGGTAGGAAGGTGGTGGAGGTAGATCCAGCGTATACGTCACAAACGTGTTCTCGATGCGGGTACAAAGTGAAACTGAGTTTGTCTGATAGGGTATTTTGTTGTCCTAATTGTGGTTTTACGGTTGATCGTGATTATAATGCTTCTCTAAATATTTTGAGGGATGGGGTTGGGACTGCCTTTCTGCCTGTGGAGGGGGAACCTCTGCTGTACGTCACCTTTCATGAGGTGGTGTATAGTAAGTTTCCCCTGAGAAGCAGGAAATCCTCATCGTGAGGTGGGGATGCTTCGTCGTAATGGCGGAGTAGTTCACTAAATAAGTTTATGTTAGTAGAAAACTAGTAATATTTTATGGAAATAGATTATCCTAAAAGTAAAGTAATTTATGGAGAGAACTCAATAGAATGGTTAGCTAATCTTCATAAGAAGGCATTAGTAGTAACCAGTAGAAGTCTTTTAAAAAGTAAGATTCTCGATAAGATACTGAATCTGGTTGAGGCAGATGTAATAGAAGGTCCAAAACAACATACACCAGAAGATGACGTTAAGAAATTATCCAATTTTATTCAAAGATACGAAATAGTTATTGGATTGGGAGGAGGGAGTATAATTGATGGAATAAAATTAGCTAATCCAAAATATTTTATCGCAATACCTACTACTCTTTCTGGTTCGGAACATACTAAGAATGCAGGATTTACTGTAGAAGGGACAAAAACAAGTAAAGAGGGAAAAGAAGCAGATGTAGTAATTCTGGATCCTTATACAACATTAGAAACTCCTAAATGGTTACTCCTTTCTTCAGGCATTAGAGCATTAGATCACGCTATAGAAGCATTATACTCTAATTATTCAAACTTGTTCTCAGATTCATTAGCAATAGAAGGATATAGAAAATTAATAGATTGTTTACCGAAAATAGATTCCATACAAGCTAGATTAGATTGTCAAATAGGAGAATGGTTATCTTCTCTTACTATGAGATACGTAAAAATGGGAATGAGTCATATGTTTGGTTATGTTTATGGTCCTAGATTTAACATTCCTCATGGCATAACTTCTTGTATATCACTTCCAGAAGCAATCAAAATAAATTATCAAGCATCTAAACAAAAAATAAAAGCTATAGAAAACGATGAGCCATTATATCAGTTTATTTATAATTTTCTGAAATCCCTCAATATTATTAAACGTTTATCAGAATATACTATTTTTGAAGAAGCATTGAAATATATAGATATATTTATTCAGTTCACAAATAATAGCGGAAATCCTATAAAAATAGACGAAAAAATTGCAACCCAGTTTCTAGAGGAGGTATATTGAATGCTCAATTGGAAACCTATTGGAAAAGATTGGGGAAAATGTGAAGAATGCTGGTTAAACTATCAAAAAGGAATTCAACATGTTAATTCATTACACTGTTATAAGCTAGGAATTCCAATAAAAAACCTTAAAATATCTTTAGAAGAGTTTTTAAATCTAGATATAATAAAAAATGTTGCAGGCAAATACGGTATCTTCTCATTTCCGCTAAGCCTTCTATCCTATGGAGTAATAATATTTTATTTTGATTCAGAAAAAGAGATGTTAGATTTCGTACGTAAGATAGAGCAGTACGTTAAGGTGAATCCAGAAATGAAAGAGAAGAAATTTTACGATATATTCGTAAATGTAAACTGGATTAATGGAATGAATTGGAGGAGAGGATGTCCCGAATATGATAAGAAATTCGGAGATTGGAGAAAATGGAAAAAAGATGTAGAATCAGTCTGATAGACTTTTTGGGACAAACATACATTTATCTTCAATCTTTCCTGCCATTGCATCATCCAAAAGTAAATAAGGATTCTTAACCTCTCTTAAATGTTTTCCAGTTCCACCTCTAATGAATGATACGACTTCTGATAAAATGCTTAATGCAACTTCTTCAGCAGTTTTTGAGCCTATATCTAACCCTAAAGGAGAGTAAAATCTAGATTTTATTTCTTCCAAGCTAATTCCTCTTTTAATTAGTAAAGAAATCATTAATGCAGCTCTCTTTTGACTAGCCATAAGTCCTATAAATTTAGCTTTTTTATTAAATGCAATATATAACGCGTCAATATCGTATGGTTTACCTCCTTCATTAGCTACTATTACTATGGAATCTTCTGTTATCATTTCGTTTAGAATTTCTAAACTATTTGAAATTGCGTGAACTCCATTAAAATCTTCTTCTTTTACATCTCCATTTCCTATTACTCCTATATAATAACCTAAGGCTAATCCGATTTTAGCTAGTTGTTTGGCTATAATTCCTGATCCTACAATAATTATTGATGGTCTAGGTTCTACTGGTTCAATTACTATTCTTTTGCTATTGATTTCCTTGGTAATTACTTGACCACTCTCTAAAGCCTTTAAAGCCAAGCTAAGAATTTCAGGATTTAAAGAACCTAATAATACGCCATTTTCATCTACTATTGTTCTCTCTAATTTATTTCCTTCAAAAATTGAAACGATAACAAATCTCTTTCCTTCTGCACTTAACTTAGAAATTAAAGGAAATATTTCGCATGAGCTCATGCTATTTTTTTCTCATGAACCTTAATAAATATTTCTCAAATATGTTCGCTTAAATATAAATAGTAGTAAAAATCTCCTTTTAAAATGTAATATTTTATCATATTTTACTTTATTTAAGACGTAATAAAATATCTTATATTATTTTTTCTATTTTTAAAAGATTCCCTATACTAGAGGAATCTTCAGTAGTAATTATAATATAATCATTCTTCTTTGCCAATCCAAGATCTATAGCAAGCATCCTAGAATTTTTAATTATATCGTCAGTATTTTCAAATTTTTTATCTATTTTTACAGTATAAATCCCATAACATAAACTAAGCTTTCTCTCTAATTCTTTGTCAACTAAAGCTAAAATAGGTACTTTAGGTTTTAATTTTGATAAACGTATTGCACCTTTTCCTGATGGAGAGTAAATTACAATAAGTCTAGCTTTACTGAGTTTTAAAGCAGTAATAGTAGAAAAGTAAATTGAATCCATTACATTAGAGATCTTATTTGGCAATTTCATAGAAGTGTATTGACTTTCAATTCCTTTTATTAGCATATCCAACATTTTGAGTACTTGTAATGGAAAATTTCCTATAGCAGTTTCATCACTTAATAATATAGCGTCGACTCCGTAATGTATCGAATTTGATATATCAGTAACCTCTGCTCTTTCAGGTATTGGAGAACTAATCATAGATTCTAAAACTTGAGTAGCTAAAATGACTGGTTTTCCAATACTATCTCCTACTTTTATAATATATTTCTGAACAAAAGGTAAGTTAGGTAATCCAACTTCTAAGCCTAGATCTCCTCTAGCAATCATCAACGCATCTGACTCTCTTCCTATTTCCTTTAGATTATTCAATGACTCTTTTCTTTCAATTTTTGACACAATCCAAACTTTACTACCTAGAATGTCTCTAATTTTCCTTATATCTTCTTTAGAAGTTACAAACGAAATACCTATAAAATCTGGCTCTAGCTTACTAACTTTTTCTAGAATTTTAATATCCTCTTCTGTAACTCCATACGGTAATTCTTTAGGGATTGACAATCCTCTTCTCGGGTAAATTATTCCAGAATTCAAAGCAATACCTATTATATTATTATCAGTTTTTCTTATTTTCAATTTTACGTCTCCATCTCCTATTGTTACTATATCTTCATTCTCTACAAGACGATAGAATTCGTCATCTACTTTCAAATCCTTCCCAAATTTAACTATCTCCCCTTTCTTTACATTAATTTCATTAGTATTTTTTATTCTTAATTTAGAGCCAGGTAAATCCATGAGAATTGGAACTTTACCTTCAATCATGTTAACATATTTTTCAACTGATTGAAAAGAATGAGCTAAATTAATTCTTACTACGTCAGAATAACGTAATACTTCATCAATAACATTTTCACATGATGGACCGATAGTTGTTATTATCTTAGTGTTCCTTTTTTTAACTTCCATATTCTAAGTTTATACTTTACAAATATAAGCTAACCGCATATAAGATTATAAAAAAATAGTTGGAATAAAGAACAAAATCTTAAATTTATTCAAGAAAGTTATCTATGCTTCTAAATTAGATAAAAAATTCTTAGTATCTAAATATTGAAGAATAACTTATTAAACAAGAAAAACAAATATAACGATAATGATAGATCTAAAGAAGTTTAAATATTTTACCATTTCAGCTTTAGCATTTGGAACGTGGAGAATAGGAGGTGGATATTGGTATTCGAGTCATGGAAAAGATAATCAATGGAAAGAAGCTATAAGAACAGCAATTGAAAATGGAATTACCACATTAGATACAGCAGAAATGTACGGAAATGGTCATGCTGAAGAGCTAATAGGTGAAGTTATAAAAGACTTTCATAGAGACGAGCTATTTATCATTTCAAAAGTATGGCCAAATCATGCGTCATTTGATGATACTATAAAATCTGCCAAAGAAAGCAGTAGAAGGCTTGGAACATATATAGACCTATATCTTCTACATTTTCCTTCAAGAGTACCTATCTGTGACACAATACGCGCATTTGAAAAACTAGTGGATGATGGCGTTATAAGGTATTATGGAGTAAGTAATTTTGATTATCCTAAAATACAAAAAATATATGAATGCTCTAGAAAATATGAGATTAGTGCAGTAGAAAATCATTATAGTTTAATCTCAAGAGAGGATGAAAAAGATGTAATACCATTCATAAAGAAAAATAACTTACTTTATTTAGCATATACTCCATTAGAAAACGGAATATTTAACAATAATACATTTTTAGATAGTATAGGAAAGAAATATGAAAAATCTGCAATTCAAGTAGCGTTAAATTGGTATATTTCAATAAATAACTTAATCCCTATAGTAAAAGCATCCAGTAAAGAGCATGTAATTGAGGATGCAAAATCAATGGGATGGAGATTATCAAATGAAGATTGGAATGCAATAGACCAGCATTTTAAAACCAAAAACTACTTCATACATAAAATTGAAAGTAGAGTAAAGAGTTTGAGACCATGGAGTTCCTAATATCTACAAAAAACGGATTATATAAAACAAATGAGAAAGGAGAAATAAGCAAAGTTTGTTGCGATTTTGAAATTCAAGACGCAATTATAGATAAAGAACTATATATATGCTCTCCCACTGACGGTTTCATTATAAATGATAAAAAAATAGTTGAAGAAGGATGCTGGAGATTATGGAAGTATGAAGGAAAAATATTTGCACTAGTAGAAGGACCAAAAATATATGAGAAAGAAAACTTGGTCCTAGATCTCACAAAATATGCAAATGAAATGAATTGGTATTTTCCACATGGTCCACCACACATTACAGACATCATAAACTTCAAAGGTAAAATAATTGCTACAGTAGAGGAAGGAAATTTATTAGTAGGAGACAATATAACTAATCTTCGTCCCATAAAATTCTCAAATGACATGCATAATTTACTTAAAAAAGGAGATTCATTATTGATAGCATGCGCTGATGGAATATATATAACAAAAGATTTAGAGACATTCAGAAAAGTACAAAAAGGATATTTTCATGCACTAGAAGATCTTGGCAATCTAATTGTAGCCTCCGCACTATCGAGAACCCCAATCTATATAGGAGATGGATATAATTGGAAAAATGTAAATATAGAATTACCTAAATCTACTTTTGGATCAACTAACATTGCGAAATTAGATGATAGAAGAATTCTATATTCCTCTACCTCAGTATACGAAATAGATATACTTAAAGAGATAAAAAATCAAATTATAAAGGAAATACCTGAAACAAGAAGAATATCTAGATTATAGATCTTGCATAAAAAGATTATAAATACACAAATTGTAAACAGCTAATTCATTAATGCTGAAAGCAAATCAATCTTTGACTTTTTAAGATTTTATATTAAATCACGAACATCTTTTTACTTAGCAAAACTGATTAGCGAGAAACGTTTGCGTACAAATGAATAGCCAATTATTTTAATATATCTCTTTTCAGTTTAAATCTAAGAAACTTATTTAATACAACTAAAATATCCAATATATTCAGTATCAAAAGATTATTTAATAATAAATTATAGTTATGGCTATGTTTTTGTAAATACTATATATAGTGTTTAATTTTCGAACCAAAAATATATATTCAACAGATTTATAAACATGATCATATATTAACAGAAAAATTCAAGTCAGTTTTAATATCTAGGTTATTAGAGCTAATAACTGATGAGTAAAGAAAAGGCAGAGCATTATCAAGAACCAAAGAGAGTTATTGGATTAAGAGATTTGATTTTCATAAGTCTAGGAGGACAAGCTCCTTTTCTTAGCATCTTAACTTATGGAGTAGCAGCTTTTTTATATGGAGGATATTTTGCACCAATAGCTATAATATTAGGTACGATCTTAGTACTTTTTAACGGTTTAGTAGTATATAAATTATCAACAAGATATACCAAAGCTGGAGGATATTACACTTATGCATATTATTCTTTAACGAAAAGACTTGGATTTGAGACTGGTTGGATATACTTAGTTTATTCAACTCTTTATGGATCAGCATATGTTTTAGGAGCTACCTTTGTATTATCTAGTATATTTCCCATTAACCCTTGGATAATCGCCTTAGTAATTTTAGCAGTATCGTCAATATTTATAATATCAGGAATTAAACCATCAGCAAAATACGCAGTAGTAGCTAGTTTAATGGAAATAGGAATAATGACAATTCTAGCCTTATTATTCTTGAAATCCACGCATTTTACATTTTATGATCCATTTAACTATCATATTTCTGCTGGATTATTAGCTTTAGCTATTCTTTTTGGATCAAGCATTCCAACTGGATATGGTTCAATTACCCCATTATCTGGAGAAGTAAAAAATCCTAAAAAGACAGTACCTTATGCTATTACTGCAGTAATATTAATTGGAGGTTTGTTAGCTGCATTTGACGTTTACGCTATAGGAGATCATCTTCTCTTTTACCATTTAGTCCCCTCTAATACAAATTTACTAACTTTAATAGAAGACAGATTTGGAATCATAACTTTAATTTTTGTATTATTTGCTGCAGCAAATGATGGAATATTAGCTACATTATCTTTTATGTTAGCTACATCAAGAACTGCATATGCAATGGCTACTAATGGATTTTTGCCAAAAATATTAGCTAAATTTGAAGAAAATAGAGGTCCAATATATGCCTCACTAGTAGCAATAGTACTTTATGCTCTATCAATTATTTCCGCTCTTTTCATAACTGGAGTTAGACCTTATTTAGCATTTGAATATGTTGGTGAAATAGCAGTAATGGCAACATTATTCGTTCATGCAGCTTCAGACTTTTCACTCTTTAAAATTTCCTTAAAAAGAATAAAGAAGAGAATTCCAGAAATAGCACTTTCATTAGGCGCTGTAGGCTTTGTAGGGTGGGATTTAATACAGACTATAGCTACAACAACTCCAGTTATAGTGTATATATTTATGGCTTTCATAATCTTGGGATTTCTAGTGACAGAAATAATAACTATGAGTGAAGAAGAGGAAGAAGAGAAATGATAACATTAATAAATATTTTACTAATATAAATGAAATTATTGTAATTTTTAAAAATTTTAGAGTCAATGATTTAAATACCCTTATTAAGATAATAATTTGTCATGAAAGATCCTATAGATCTATCAAGAAAGTTTAAAGGAAAAATAGAAATTTATCCTAAAGTACCAATTTCATCATACGATGATTTTTCTCTAATTTATACTCCAGGCGTAGCAGAAGTATCAAAGGCAATAAAACAAAATCCTAACGAAAGTTTCGAGTTAACTAGTAGAGGAAATTTAATTGCAATAGTTTCAGATGGAACTAGAGTATTAGGACTAGGAAACATAGGGCCAGAAGCTGCAATGCCAGTAATGGAGGGAAAATCACTCCTTTTCAAATACTTAGGTGGTGTAGACGCAATACCTTTAACTATAAAAGTTAAGAGTGCAGACGATTTTATCAATGTTATAAAATCAGTAGAACCATCTTTTGGAGGAATCAATCTAGAAGATATAGAATCACCCAAGTGCTTTTATATTTTAGAAAAGTTACAAGCAATATCAAATATTCCAGTTTGGCACGATGATCAACAAGGAACAGCAGGAGCTATATTAGCAGCATTAATCAATGCATTAAGGTTGGTAAATAAAGTTCCTGAAGAAAGCAAAATAGTTATTTTTGGTAGCGGAGCATCAAATATAGCTACCGCAAGAATATTAGCAAAATACGGTTTCAAGTACGAAAATATGGTTGTAATTGACAGTAAAGGTCCATTATATTCTGGAAGAGAAGATATAGATCACCTAATGCTTCATAATAAGTGGAAATACGAACTAGCAGTAAAAACAAATAAAGAAGAAAATAAAGAAATAAAAGACGCATTCTCAAAAGCAGACGTAGTAATAGCTGCATCTAAACCTGGTCCGGATATAATAAGAGCAGAATGGATATCACTAATGAATAAAGATCCAATAGTTTTCGCTCTAGCTAATCCAATTCCAGAAATAAGCCCAGACGATGCTAAAAAAGCCGGAGCAAAAATAGTAGCTACTGGCAGAAGTGATTTTCCCAATCAAGTTAATAATTCTCTAATTTTTCCAGCAATTTTTAGGGGAGTTCTTGATAGTAGAGCAAAAGCAATAACAGACGAAATGATAATAGCAGCATCTGAAGCTTTAGCTAAATTTGCAAGAGATAAAGGCATAAATGAAAATTATATTATTCCAAGAATGGACGAATGGGAAGTTTATTATGAAGTAGCATCAGCAGTAGCTTATAAAGCAGTAGAATTAGGTTTATCGAGAGTTAATAAAAGTAAAGAAGAATTCAAAGAATTAGCTAAGGATAAAATATTGAGAAGCAGAAAAATTATGAGCATGGTGATATCAACATGGTCACAGTAAGAAAAGGCACAAAGGAAGACATAAATGAAATAGTAGACTTCTTTAGCAGAATGTATAGGTTAAACAGCGAATTCGATCCATTACTTTCAGTACCCAATGATTTAGAGGAGAAGGTAAGAAAAAATGTGGAAAAAAGTTTAGAAAACCATAATGAAATTATAGTAATAGCAGAAGATAAGGATAAAATAGTAGGAGCATCCAGAGTAATAATATACGATAGAATATTTTACGAACCAGAAGAAGAAGCAATGATAGAAGAATTTTACGTTTATCCCTCATATAGGAGACAAGGAGTAGGACAACTTATAGTAGAATACATAGAAAAACAACTAAATGATAGAGGAATACAATTACTTTCAGCAAATTTTCCATCTAGAAACTTGATAGCTGCATCATTCTATAAAAAGATGGGATTTAGAGAAATATATTCCAAATATGTGCGAAAAATAGAGAAAAAATAACTAATTTTTAATATTATTTTGTAATTATCATTTTATCTTCTTTCTTATTACTAATATGGTAGATGCTACTAAAATAACTATTATTCCAGATAATATTATGTATTTATCATAATTATTGCTAGTTGGTAGGTTTTTCATACTTACTTGAATAAATGCTGGAGTACCATTTATCAGCAAACTTGTTCTTTCAGAATAATAATGTAAAATATCATTTTTATATGACATATTTGAAATTATAAAGTAATAAGGTATGAAATTTAACTTATTATAAGTGATATTAATATAATTGGACGATGCTATAATTTCAGCAGTAGTGGTATAATTTAATGAAAGCTCATTTGATGAATTATATTCTTTTACAATAAAAGTTATGTTATTTGATTTAGCTTGAAATGGAAAGTAAAATGGAATAAGGATTACAGAATTATTTTTCAAATGATATATTATAGCTATAGTGTTATTATTGAAATATTCTATAATATAATAATAACTTCCTTCAAAGCTGGTTATTATATGCTCTCCTAATTCGCTAGCTATAGAGTCCAATGTAGAATTTTGCCTATTATATTTCTCTAAAACACTTATATTATAAGTATTATTGGATAATTTTTGTATAATCACTTTAGCACTTAAATTTAATTGAAAGTTTATGTTTACTTGATAATGATATAATTGATCGCCGGAAAAATTTAATATTAATAATAATGTCAGAAAACTAATAAAGATGGCACGCCACATAATGATTATTCCCCATATCTTTAAGAGAAGGTATTTTTTCTTTGCAAACATTCATAGCAAATGGACATCTATCATAAAATACGCAACCCTTAGGTTTTTCAAATAGTGGTTCTTGTTCACCTTTAATATTGACTTTTGGAATTCCAGCCTCTGGATTAGCCTTTGGTACAGCTTCAATTAAAGCTTGTGTATAAGGATGTAAAGGTTTTTTAATTATATCTTCTGAGCCAGCAATTTCTACTAATGTTCCAGTATACATTACTGCTAATCTCTCAGAAATATAACTACCTAAAGCTATATCATGAGTTATAAACATAAAAGATGTTCCAGTCTCATTTTTAATATTTCTAATTATTTCTAAGACTTGCCCTCTAGTTGATGCATCTAACATAGAAATAGGCTCGTCAGCCACTATAAATTTTGGCTTCATTACTATGGCCCTAGCTATTACAACTCTTTGCCTTTGCCCACCAGATAATTCAGTAGGTAACTTATCAAAAAAAACTTCAGGAGGATTAAGTTTTACGTCCTTTAATGCATTATATATGATTTCCCTCTCTTCTTCTTTACTATGAACCAGCTTATTTACTCTTAAACCTTCTGCTATAATATCATAGATCTTCATTCTAGAATCCAAAGAACTATAAGGATCCTGTTGAATCATTTGGTAATATCTCCTTAATTTCCTTAATTTTCTATTACTCCATCTACTGACATCTTTATCACCCCAATATATCTTACCTTGGGTTATATCTACTAATTTCAGGATTGCTTTTCCCAGTGTAGTCTTTCCAGAACCAGATTCTCCTATAACTCCTACTATTTCCCCCTTTTTAATGTCAATTGTTACGCCATTTACTGCATATATTTTTACACTCTTAAACAGCCCTCTGCTTATTGGGTACTCTACCCATAAATCTTCTGTCCTAACAATACTTTCACTCATTTTTTACTCACCGCATGGCAGTATACTATTCTATTTCCTATTTTAACACCTTCAGGGAAACTTTCCTTACATACATCCATAGCTAAACTACATCTAGAATAAAATGGGCATCCTTTAGGTTTAATAGTCTGATTTATTGGATCGCCTGGAATATAACTTATTGCCTTAGGCTTGCCATTTTCTATATCTGGTACAGATGCTAATAATCCTTTTGTATATGGATTTAATGGCTCTTTAAATATTTCTTTTATATCACCAATTTCCATAATTTTACCGCCATACAATGTCATGATTTTATTAGCTAAGCCTGCAACAACTGCTATATCATGAGTAATATATATTACAATTCTATTCTGATTAATGACTTTCTCCTTAAGTAAGTTTATGACTCTAGCTTGATTTATTACATCTAAGGCAGTAGTAGGTTCATCAGCAATTACTAATTCAGGATTTAACAGTAAAGCAGATACTATTACAACTCTTTGTTTTTGCCCACCAGATAATTCATCAGGATATTTAAATAAAATATCTTCACTCAAGTTTACTTGCTTAAATAAATCTAAAATTTTATTTATAGCATCTTCATTACTAATATCTTCATGTTCTTGAAGAATCCTAACTAGTTGAACTCCAACCCTCTTTATGGGATTTAAAGAATTCATAGAATATTGAGGTATTATAGAAATCTTTTCCCAAGCTATCTTTTTTCTAAATTCTTTATAATTCATTTTTAATAAATCTAAATTATCTAAAAGTATACTACCATTAACAATAGCTGATTCTGGGAGAGCTCTCATTATCGCATTAGCTATGGTTGTCTTTCCAGATCCTGTTTCTCCAATAATACCTATTACATCTCCGGGTTCAAGGTCAAACGATATATTGTTTATAGCATAAACGTTAGTAAATTTATTTAATACATAAGTTACTTCTAAATTCCTTACATTAAGACTCAATATGCACCACCAGTCCTTCTATATCTTTCCAAAACTGATTCTCCTAAATAAAATAATGAAATTCCAATTAAAGCTAAGGCTATAAATGGTGGAATCCACCACCACCATGCATAGTAAGGAGCCCCTACCATATAATCTGTAGCATATCCCAGCATATTTCCCCATGTAGGAAAGCTAGTAATTCCTAGTCCTAGAAAATCTAAGGTACTTTCTATAAAAATTACTGCTGGAATATCTATAATCAATTGCGCAAATATTATTGGCATTAGATGTGGAAATATATGCTTTCTTAATATCTGGAAATTACTTAATCCTAAAGTTTTAGATGCTTCAACAAATTGTTGAGATTTAACTACAAAAGTTTCACCTCTCAATATTCTAGCTGTAGGCGACCAAGATAATACCGCTATTATTCCAGCTAATATTTCTGGTCTAAATTTAGCTACAGTAGTAGGAAAATATATGCCTAACAAAGTCTCTAAAATTATTAAGAATATTAGACCCGGCAAAAGTAAAAAGAAATCGGTTATTGATACTAAAGAATAATCTGCTAATCCTCCAAAATACGCTGCTAATATACCTAATATTGCTCCAATACCTACTATAACTAAGCCAGTAATTAAAGCTAATTCAAGATCAAAAATTCCACCTTGTACAAATTCAGTAAAAACGGATGCGCCATTATTATCTGTTCCAAGTAATCCATAAACACTCCCTAAAAACTCAAAATGAATATCTGATAAATACAAAGTCAAACTACTATTACTTTGGCCCGGGATATATTCTATTACATAACTTACATTATATACTCCAGTAGTATTAAAAACGTCTTTTATAAGATAAATTGAAGCAAAAGAAGATTCATTTTGTGAAAGAGTATAATAAAATGGTGTAAATGAAGGAGCATTACTTTCTATAATCTCATAGTTCCATTGATTAGGCGTAACCATATATTTATTTACTGGATTAAAATAATAATTTGCAAAATTAGACAAAAGAGCATTAGTAGGAATTTCAGTACCATGAGAGAAGAGGAATACAGTATAATCTTTAGGATTAGTTAAGTAACCATTTATCACAAAATTTGTATTTGTATTATTTCTATAATACAAACTTAGTTGCATAGTATAAAAATTATTAGAAGTAGGCAATTTATAATCATAATCAAATGTATGATAAAGTGTGATATTAATTGGATTATTTCCTGTAATCATAATTTTCATACTGCCAGACCCAGTATTACCATAAGTAAAGCCTTCAGAAATATAATTACTTTCATTCGAAGGTCCAAAATTACTCCATGTAATTATTACTCGGTCTCCGTTTATAGTCTCATTTTTTAAATTCCAATAAGATATGACGGCTGGAGATTTAGCAGCTATAAGAGAATAAGAAGATGGCAAATTAATATCTGGAGGAAGATTACCATAAAAGATTGTAGACCAACTCGGTACAGCATAAGGAGCAGCCATATAGTATCCTTTTTCAGTATAAGGATTAACGTGTGAAGTAATTGCAGTACCAGCTAAAACTGGAATTACTACAATTAAAAATAAAATTAATGAAATCCAGAACTGCCATCTTTTTGAAAGATCTTTTAAAATCTTGGGAGGCTTAATCATTTATTTCACGCTCTTTCTAGCTCTTGGATCAATAATGGCTTCAAAAATATCCACAAAATATAATAAGATTAGAGCATATAAAGTTAATAAAAATGTAGATCCTAAGATTAAAACTATCTCATCACTTATCGCAGATTGATATAAAATATATCCCCAACCCGGTATTCCGAAATATTCCTCTATAAATAAATCTCCACTTAACACAAATGCTACATCAATAGCTGTCCTTACTACAACGGGAATAATAGAAACCCTTCTAGCATCAGTTCTTAGAATTTTTTCTCTCAATCCAGCTAACCTTTCATATCTAATAAAATCAGACTCTAAGTTTTCAGCCATGGAATTTCTCATCAAAATTCCCCTGGTAGGAAATCCATATACCAAGGTTTGGATAATCCATGGAATAGAAAATATCTTTAAATCCAAGAGAATATTATTCAAATGACTTAAGTAAGGCAAATCTGAAAGCGGATATACTTTATAGATAACAGCAAAAATAACCCAGAATATTATAGTTATTGCGAATACTGGTATATTATATTGGATAATCATATAATTTGATATGAAAGTATCTGTCTTAGTATTTTTCTTTATAGCAGCTATAGATCCTAAATATATAGCTAAAATAGTTTGGAACACAAGAGGAGGAATAGTAAGAAGAGCAGTATAAGGAAATCCATCTATTAGAATTTTGGATATGGACTCTCCAGCAAAATGTCCAGCAATACAAGTGCCTAAATTTAAAGTAAACATATGCTCTAGATATATAACGAATTGGGAATACAGAGGATAATTTAAACCCAAATCTTTTTCTACTTCATGCAAAGCTATATGATAAGCTAATAATGGATTCTTAGCATGAAGAAACTCTCCAGGAGAAACAAAAACAGTAGCTGGATTAATCCCAATTATTTGCTCAAAGCCTAATACTAGAAACCACATAAAAATAGTAAATACAACCAATAAAATAATTCTCTCTGCAAGTCTCTTTAGTGCATAAGATAATAAAGACATGTGAATTATATGTATAGCAATAGCTTAAAAAACTTATTCAATAAAATCTGCATCAGATCTTAAAACTAATTTAAAGAAAAGAGAAAAAATTAACTTTTATTTAAATTTCAATACTACTACTACTCCTATTAAACTTAAAATTACAGTTATTGCGATCATTGAAATATCTAGAGTAGAAGCATTGCTAGGAACTACTGCACTGGGTGGAACAACCTTAGTCACGTTAGTAGTTACTGGAGCAGGAGCAGACGGGAATGACACTTCCTTTAAAGGTTGAGTAGCATTAATAACTTTCACTGGGATAACAGTAGGTGAGTAAGGATATATTGAGTACCACCTATAGAAGTACCTTGTAGTCATCATAGTATGCGTTCCTCCAGTCGATAAAGCAGAACCATTAATAGTTATAGGAGCTGAATAAGTAGCGTTAACAAATATAGTATAAGGAGTATTAGGAGACAACCCAGAAGTCGATATTGTAGCTTGATAAATACTACCACTCACATGAGTTAAAGGAATAGTCTCAATAACCTTACTACTACCATAAGGCATAATCTCAATAACACCAGAAGCATTACTTATAGGAACCTCATAAGGACCAGTAGGCTTACCATTATACAAGTAAGGAGCAGAAACAATCTGAGTCATATTAACAGTCAAAGTATAACTACTACCAGCAGAAACATTAATCAAATTAGCTAAAGGATTAAACTGGAAATACCCAGCATAAGTCCTTAAAGTAATACCAGTACTAGCATTATAAGAATAAGGATAGAACGGGAACCCACCAGGCACTTCACCCAACTCAGTAACATGATAAGTATACTGACCAACACTATTAGGAGCTAGCTCTAAAGGATTAATATTAACAAACAAGTAAGGAGGCAAAATAATTTCGTCTGAATCAGCTAATAGGAAGTAGCTTGTTGTGTTGAAGTATATTTGTATTTGGTATGGATTATTAGAAGGAACTATTGTAGTAACTAAATTAGGCATAGCATCGAACCATATTGGTGATGGGTCTGATGCTTCTGCCGTGTAGTTTATGTATACTGGTTCTCCGCAGTAGTCTCCTATGAATACTGTGTCTTGTGATGGGTTGTATGGGTTGCTAGAGAATCCTCCCATATCTAAGTACCATATTGTGAAGTTGTAGTCTAATGCTGTTACTGGCATTCCATTTAGCCAAGTAGCATTGTGTACAAAATTGTATACTATTTCAGTTCCATTAATTATCAGATGACCATTTACAGTAGCATTTGGAATATGAATTACAGTATAATTAGCAATATAAGGAGTGTTAAATAAAGTAGGATTAGATGGTAACGAAGTTAGTGTAGAAGGATACCAATAGACTTCCCATATTAGTTCTGAAGAGTAGAAATTCTCGAAATATATGTTGAAGTTTGGTGGTGCGAAGTCATATGTTCCTATTACGTAGTTTAGAGTTCCGTTAGATGTGAATCCTTCGTGAACGTCTTGGAAGTTAGTTATTCCGTCTCCTAATGAGCTTACGTATCCATAATAGTTGTTAGTGTATACTGGTTCTGGACACGTATTCCATCCTAATATTACGTATGGTTCAGTGTACTGTAATTCTACTAAAGCATTTTGGAAGTTATTTACTACTTGTGAAAATGTTGGGTCCGCAGTATATGCTTGAGTTAGTTGAGCATTAATTGTAGAATTAACAAAATCATTATCAGCGACAAAAGGTGCATCAGGACCAAATATAAAGTAATAGTCTGGGACAACTGCAGTAAGGCCTTCCCATCCGAAGTTTATTATGTCGTAAGTTTGTTCTTGTAGTATTGTTGATAGTTGTGACGCTGCGTATGGTATGAATTGTATGTTGTTTTGTAGTCCTACTTGTTGTGCTCCTGCTTCTATTATTGATTCCCATGCTGGGCAGTTGTAGAATCCTTCTTGTATGTATATTGTTATTTTTAGTGGTGTTCCGTTTGAGTATGTCCATTCTCCTAGGCTTGGGTTGTATACTAGTCCTGCGTCTTGTAAGTATGTTTTTGCTCTTTGTATGTTGTATGATTCGTGGGCGTTATAGATGTTGGATAGCTCTGTTAGTGTTGTTGAGTTTATGTATGATGGGTATACTGATGGGTTTATGTAGAATGGTATTGTTGCTCCTAGTAGTCCTCCTTCTAGTATTTGTGATTCTACTGATGATGGGTTTAATATGTCTGATATTGCCCATCTGAAGTATGTGTTGTTTTCTGGGTAGTATTTGAAGTTGAATTGTAGGAATATGAAGCTGAATGTTTGGCTATCGTATAGGTATAGGTTTGGGTTGTTTTTGAGGCTTGCTATTTGTGATTGTGATAGTTCTGTTGTTGGTAGGCTGTTGAGTACTTGTACTTGTCCGTTTAGTAGTGCTTCGTACATTGGTAGTGTTGTTGTGTATTGCCATAAGTAGTTTAGGTTTTGTATGTATGGTCCGTATAGTGTGTAGTATGTTGCTGGTAGTACGTGTAGTGTTGAGTGTGGTGCTATTAGTACTCCGCTTGCTTGTGTTGTTATGTCTGTTACTAAGCCTACTACAATAAGTAGCATAGATACTACTAATATGGTTTTTAATAGTGTATGCATATGTTATTTTTTAGATCTTCATTTATAAACTTTTCTTAACCCAGTTACTGTTAATATAATAACTTAAAAATATTTCTAGGTTTTCACTTATAAACTTTATATTAGAAATTTAAAAAAAGAAAAGATTTTGTTATATGTTTGTTAACTAAATATTGTATCTATATTGTTTTCTACTGTGGAGTATGGAATAGCTGTCATTACTGTTGATGTTACCTCTGGTAGACCATCTGGTTGGAGTTCTGCACTTAAGTTTATACTTGCTGTATATGTAGTAGAATTTCCTATTGAAATATTTGCATAATAGGTAATTTCTATACTATTTGAAACTACTGAAATGTTAAAGTAGAATGGTGTTATGGTGAATGACTTTACTGTAGAGAGAACTGAATCAAATTGTGTTGGTGTATAATTTCCTTCATAAGAACTAAAGCCTATATATACATAGCTAGGTAATTGTCCTATAATATACTGGTTTACCCCTGCTACGTCTAACTCGCTTATTGAATTTAAATAATTAAATCCTGATTCAGCCAAAGAGAAGGTTGAGCTATTTAAGATATTATATATATAGATATGATCAATCTTCCATATGCCAGGAGATATTTGGATTAGTGATTCTTCCATTACTCCGTAAGAATTTACTAGTGCATTGGAAGTATTGATGTCATGATATTGGAATAATGCTACTCCATATGTTATATTTCCTGATGAAGAAATATAAATTTGCGGAAAACTACTACTTATTACTGGATACCCATAGAATTCTGAAAACATAGCACCTATAGTTTTACTGCTAAATGTTCCATTTGTTGTTCCTTTACTTAAGAAGCCTGTTACATTAGATGCTAATAAGGTTTCAAGTGAATTAATATTGCCAGACTGAAGATATTCCATTGATTCCCATCCACTACCTATTCCCTTTTCCATTTCAAGATTAGTTGTATCTGTGGAGTTCACACTATTTAAAATGCTAAGTAAATCGTTGTGATCTGTTACCGCATATGAATAATTTGATAGAAGTTCTTTATATTCATTAGATAAAGTATTATATTCAGATAGTAATGTAAAATACGAGGAATTTAAAGTTTTATAGTCTGTATATATAGTAGAATATTTTGAATTTGCAGATGAAATTTCTGAGTTTAATACAGCTCCTATAGCTGCTACCGCTATTATTATTACTACGAATAATAACACGGGTATTAGATTTGATTTCATAATGTAGTGTAATTTACACTCTTTTATAAGATTTTCTATTAAATTTATACAGTATGTTTTGACTTTATATTATTTTTCTATCATACTTTACAGATTAAATTTATCCTAAATTTAATCAAAATAAATAGAATAGAGTTATGATATTGATTGTTAAATAAATCATAGTAGATTCGAGTATTCCTATAAGAAAAAGTTTGTTATTGTTAAAAACTTAGAATTATTAGTTGTTTTAGATTGAATAAAATTACAATCTAGGACAATGTAGTTTAGTCAACTTTTAAAAACTGCTCTATACTTACAATGTATTTATGAAAAATATATTAGGGAATTAGACCTCTTTTATATTAAACAAAATATTCCAAGATTTCTGGAAATCTAGAGTTCTAGTGCGTTGGATCTGTCTAGGCTGAGTTTTTATAACGATCAATATTGACCTTTAAAATATAATTAATATGGTAATAAAAATATCCTATAACTTATAATATATTTTGATATTAAGGAGTATAAAAAGAACAAGAGAATAAAATAATTAAAATAATAAAAAAGACAATCAAGATATATACTAAAAATTAAGGAAAAACACTACATCGCGTATATATTAGACGAGTTATGTGTTCTCATTAATTTGTGTAAGAAGTTAAATAGCGTAATGTGGTTTTTAATCTCTCTGGAAGTCTATATGCCATTATTCTCTATTTAATATAGAGAATATAAACATAAATAAGATTTTCGAAATAATTATTATATTCTTAGTCTATGAAGATCTGAAAATTAATACCTTCTCTTAATTAGAGCTATTCGCAGAATAAGCGTTAAGTATTCAAAATGCTACACACTATTATTATTCTTATTAGAAATGTTGTGTATAGAACCATCGTTGTTAAAAGATATGGGAATGCACGTAGAGCTAAACTATATGTCCTCAGTAAAAGATTAATGGATAGAATTATCGGTTAGCATTATTACATAAGCAGATTGCATTCTGTAAATATAATTCATAAGGAAAGCTATTTTTATCTTTTTCTTTAAATTAGCGTTAAGATATAGCAGGCAGGTTAGTGATATTAACTTAAACGATTTTAAATCTGTTAAAAATAGTTTAATATAAGGTATCAGTTTATTAATTTTGATCAAATGTAAAAAAATTATATTATTACTGCTTTTACTAATCCTGGAGGTGTATCTATAGGCAAACCTTTCTTTACTCCTAATTTGTATGCTAGTAACTGTAATGGTATAATGTTGCTTATTGGAGTTAAATCCCTTGTAGTGTTCACTGTAGTTATATCTCCTTCGTTTGAAATTGTAATTATCATACTTCCTCTATCTTTTATTGATTTTACTATTTTATTGTATAGGTCTTCTGTTTGTTCTTCTGCTGGTTTAATTAAAATTATTGGATATCCTTTATTTGTAAGTACTATTGGTCCGTGTAGTAGTTCTCCTAATTGCATTCCTTCGGCGTGAGTCATTGATGCTTCTTTGAATTTTAATGCTCCTTCTAATGCTATTGGATAGTTTATTCCGCTACTTGACACGTATAAGCTTTCTTTTTCTATTTTTTCTGCTATATTTTCAGCTTGTTTTTCCATTTCTGGCAATTTTATGGAAACTTGTTTTGATAGTTCTTCTATATTATTTCTTAATTCTTCTATGTCTTTTTTGTCTTTTTTACCTGAATGTAATGCGGTGTACGTAGCTAGGGTCTTGAGTACTACTATAGTTGACGTAAATGTTTTTGTAGCTGGAACTGCCATTTCTGGTCCTGCAGTTATTGGAAGATAAACGTTAGATTCTAAAGCTAATCTTGATCCTACTGAATTTGTTATTCCTAAGATTACTGCTCCTCTTTGTTTTGCTATTTTTACGCTTCTTATGACGTCAGTAGTTTCTCCACTTTGACTTATTGCAATTATCACTGATCCTGTTGAGATATTATCAAGAGCATAGTAAGGAAATTCTGCTGCACTTACTACGTTGATATTTAATCCTATTTCTGAGAAATAGTAAGAAGATATTAATCCAGCATGTAAGCTAGTTCCATTTCCTATTACGTAAACGTTTTTTGCGCCATAAACTATCATTGAGGCTAGAGTGAGATATTTTTCCATTAGTGAGGTGTAGGAGTTAATTAGAGCTGAAGGAATATCGTAAATTTCTTTTAACATAAAATGTGAGAAGCCACCTTTTTCGGCTATTTCTTCTTTATATTTTACTCTTTTTATTTCAGGTTTTATTTCATTATTATTAATATCTACGATTTTTATTTCTGTTGCAGATATTTGTGCTACTGAGTTTTCAGGTACTATTATGGCGTTTTCGGCAAAGCCGTTTAGTGATGGAATATCGCTTGATATATATTTGCATTCTGATGTAGATGATATTCCTATAATGATTGGTTGTCCGGAGTTTGCTGTAAATATACTATCTATTCCTCTTACAATGAACGCGAAAGAGTAAATTCCCTTTACGTTTTTTAAAATGTCAATAGCCTTTTCTACGTAATTATTTGAATTTTCTAGAATATGCGATAATATTTCTGTATCTGTGGTTGAGATAAACCTATGTCCTTGTTTTTGTAATTCTTCTCTAATCTTTTCGTATTCATCAATTACACCATCCATTACTACTGCAATGTTCTCTTTGCAGTCTAATAATGGATGCGCATTTTCTATGGTTGGCCATCCCCTGCTAGCGTATCTGGTTTGTCCTAAGGCTATTCTGGATTTGTCGTCTATTTTAATTTCGTTCTTAGAAATATTACCTAGAATCTTTTTTACTACAAGTGAGCTATCTTTTAAATACGCTATTCCTGCACTATCGTAACCTCTGTATATTAATCTTTTTAGTCCAGCATTTATTGTTGAAACGTCTGCTGGATCTTTGCATACGAATCCAAAAATTCCTCCCATATGTTTTTTACTTTCTTTTCAATCTTAAATGTTGTGAAGTTGGTTAACGGTAGAATTATAACTCCGTATAGAGAAATTCAGGGTAATATAGAAATTGAAAATGGAAGAATAAAGAGAATTTACGAAGGTAATGATTATGGAGAAAATTTAGATGGATTGGCTGTAGTTCCAGGATTTATAGACATTCATATTCATGGAATAAGGGGATATGATTATACTTCTTGGGATAATAAGGATGATTTTATTAAAAATGCTTTTGGTATGAAAAAATCTCTATTGGAACATGGTGTTACTACTTTTCTTCCTACTACTGTTACAATGCCTAAAGAAAATCTTATTGAAGCGTGTAAAGCTATAGGAGAAATTACAGATTTATCTATAGAAGGTATTCATTTAGAAGGACCTTTTATTAGTGAGAAACATGCAGGAGCTCAAGACGTTAGATATATAAGAGTTCCAGATATAAATGAGGTTAAGGAATGTTTCCAGTATAGTAAGGGAAAACTAAGGACTATAACTATCGCCCCAGAAAAGGATTTAGATTTTGTTAGTAAGCTGTGGAATCTTGGGATTTATCCGTCAATCGGACATACTGATGCTGATTATGAGACTGGAGTTAGGGCTTTCCTTTTAGGAGCTAACAGAACTACTCATTTATTTAATGGTATGAAAGAATTTCATCATAGAGATCCTGGTATTATTCTTGCTAGTTTAAATTATTCTAGATATATAGAGATTATATCAGATTTTATTCATATAAACAAGGAAGTAATTAGATTTCTTATTAGTCAATTTGGAGTAAATAGGTTTGTAGCTATAACTGATGCTATAAGTGCTACTGACTTAGGTGATGGAGAATATTCACTAGGTAAGACTAGGATTACTGTAAAGAATGGAATTGCTATGACGTCAAATGGTAAGTTAGCTGGAAGTACATTAACTATGGATAGAGCTTTTAGAAATTTAGCTAATATTGTAGGATTGCAGAACGCTAGTTTGATGTGTTCGTATAATCCTGCAAAATCAATAGGTTTAGAGGATAGGGGAGTGATAGAAGTAGGAAAAAGGGCTGATCTAGTTGTTTTGGATGAAAAAATGAATGTAAAAAAGGTTTACGTTAATGGGGAAGAAGTTATTTGAAGTGCCTTTTTCACTAAATATATTGCAAGACTTCCAATATAGTATGGTAATCCAAATTGGCTTCCATCATAAGCGTTTATTTTTGAAGGTTGATTCCAAGGATATTTACTCAATGTATTCCACTCTTTTTCCGCTATTTCTAATCCTTCTTTTTTCATTCCTTTTAATATCATGTGAGATGCTACAGCAAATGTAATTCTTGGCCAGCATGATTTCATTTGGTCTGTTGTTTCATCTATTTTTCCTTCCTGAGTTACAGAATTTACTAGACAGTAAGGAGAGGCTTTAGCATTTAATTTATATATTGATTCCAATGTAGTTTTTACCATGTTTTCATCTACTATATTTCCTAATTCTAAAATATCAGACCAAAATTCTCCTAATATTTGTGAGTTTAGGCACTCTTCCTTTTTCTTATTTCCAGAAGCTTTCCATGAAATAAAGTATTTTCCGTTCCATAGTTCTAGTAATGATTGCTTAGCTTTTTCCAAGATTTTATCGTACTTAGAATGATCTTTTCCTAGTATTTCTGATGCCTTTATAAATGCCTTAAGAGCTGAAGCAAATAGAAATCCTATATAGGATGAAGTTCCATACATGTACGTTCCATCATACGAATTATCGTAACCTCCTTGAGAGTCTGGTATTCCGTCATTATCTTTATCTTTTTGAATTAACCAGTCTATAACTTCTTTCATTTTATCGTAATTTCTAGCAAGAAAAGGAAGGTCATTTGTGAATTTGTAATCTCTATATATCATTAGTATCCAAGTTGGACCTAGATCATTCCATGAATACGGGTATGATGCTCCATATATTGGATTTTCTATGCTTTCTTCTCCTATATCGTGGGGAACTTCGCCTTTAACTATATACCTTGCAAAATATTCATCCATTTCTTTCGTCAAATCAGGGAAATAGTCTAAAAGAGCGAAAGATGCGCCATCCCATGTCATAGATCCTATAGTATTCATAAGTAGACTAATTTTAGGATCCTCATAGATTGCAAATCTTCCGTCTTTTGTTAGCCAGCTGTAAGTTAAAACGTAAAGTGAGTTCCTAGTAGCTTGTGTTAACCAATCTTCCCCTTCTTCTAGTTCTATTCCTAAATTCTTTTTATTAGCATATTTAACAATATCAACTGCATTGTCAAACCAGTTTTCATAATAATGACCATATGGATAATAATGAGGTCTACCATTGAAATACCAGCTTAAATAGAACTTTTCTTTTCCTTTTACTTCTTTCCAAACTATACCTGATATTTCCTCTCTTGCAAATTGAGGTATTTTATATTCCTTTAATTTACTATTTTCTCTTAGATAATCTAAATTAAAAACACTAGTATCTTCTATCATTCCTTCCTTTATATTAGGTATCCAATGTCTATAGCCTACAAATGAATAACATCCTTCGCATCCTAAGAATAATTCTCCATAAGCTGGATCAGATTGTAGTGCCTTAGAATTTTTCATCAGAACTCCATTAATTTCATCTTCTATTTTTATATTATATCGTCCCCATCGTCTACTTCCTACTATATTAGGAAAAGAGATTGCGATTATTCCTTCTCCTTCTATTTCAAAAATGATTAATGGCAGTGAAGAGTCTTTTAGATCCTTAGGAATGAAAGGAGAATAAATTGTTATATTAAAATCTGGATTTTTAGTTTTGTAGGTTACCTTAGGAAATAGTGCATCTGCTTCAATACTTTCTGGTATTTTTGTTTTAAAACTAGTTTCAGAGTGTTTAGAAGGATTTGCTTGTAAAAATGTGTTTGTAGATAAATCGACAATATGAAATCCTCTTACTATTTCTAAAGGTGTACTCCAATTATTCCTTATCGTTACATTTCCTATGCTCAAATCTTCAAAAAAATCTATTTTTCCATTACCTATTGAACCAATGGGAATACCATAATTTTTCGGAATCTTCATTGGATTTCTACCTCCTTAACTTCTTCGTTTATTTCTATTCCTTCTTTTTCTTCTTTTCCATTAACTAGAATTTTTTCATATTCTCCTACATAAATTAACTGTCTGATGTAGAAAGGTTTTGAAAAGTTTATTTTCCTATCATTACTTTCAATTATATTTCCTTTATACTTGATTTTAGCTTCTCCAAAAACTATAAGATCTCCGTTAGAGAGAGGTATGATTGAATTCTCTCTAATATAAATTGGCAAATCATTAACTGAATCTATCCATCCACCTTCTATTACTTCCTTGCTCCAATAGTCTAACCATTTTCCTTTAGGTAAGTACACTTTTCTCTTTTCTTGACCTGGAGAAATTACTGGGGCATAAAGGATAGATTTTCCTACCATATATTCATCTTCAATTCTATAAGTGTTCTCGTCATTTTGGAATTCATAAAACAATGGCCTAAGTATTGGGTGACCTAATTCGTGAGATTCCTCAGCTACTGCATACAGATAAGGAAGGAATTTATACCTTAAGTTTATCACTTCTTTAACTTTTTCCTTATAATAATCTGGTAAATAAATGGGTTCAGTGTCTATTCCATCAGTTGCCTTATGTGTTCTAAAAAAGGGGAAGAAGAGAGCTAACTGGAAATACCTAGTTAATAATTCTGGCGAGTTATCAATTTCTCTTAATCCTCTTCCTTGAAATGCACCAATATCAATCCCAACGTTTGAAACGCCAGAAATTGAAAGGCCTAAAACTAATTGCAATTGAAGTTTTAAGTCTTCCCAGCATGGAGTATTATCACCAGTCCAAATAGTAGCGTAACTCTGAATACCAGCGTATCCACTCCTACTCAAAATGAAGATTTCGTCTCTTCCTGCTTCCTTAAATCCTTGATATGTGGCCATAGCTTCATACAATGGGTACGCGTTTCTTACTAGTTCATGATGTACTCTTTTTCCTTTAATTAAATGTGTCACATTGCTAGGAAATGCTCTGTAAATTCTATCGTCTTTAGTTTGCACTGGTAAATCTTTAAAAATGTCGCGTATTTCGAGGACTTTTGTGAAGTCTGTAGGTTCGTTCATGTCTAGCCATATTCCGTCTATTCCTTGAGATAACCAGCTTGCTATTTTTTCTTTCCACCAATTTCTAGTTTCTTCTCTGAAAAAGTCTGGATAAACTGATGAGCCTGGCCATAGTTTTCCTACGAATATGTCTCCTTTATCTGTTTCACAGTATTTTCCGAGACCTGATAAGAATGTTTCGTAATTCTGATCTGCTCTTACGCTATGGTCTACTATTGTAATTAATTTTACTCCTCTTTTGTGTAATTCTTCTATGAATTTTTTAGGATCTGGAAATCTTTCTTTATTCCAAGTAAATAGTTTAAATGAATCCATAAAGTCTATGTCTAGAAATACTGCTGACACTTTGAAGCCTTGTTTTTTCATTTCGTCCAAAAGCTCTATTATTCTATCTTGAGGATAATAACTATATCTTGAGATCATGTATCCGAAAGCCCATTCTGGAGGTAAATAAGGTTTTCCTGTTAAGTCTGTAAATCTTTCTAATACGTTTTCTATTGTAGGTCCTTCAAATACGTAAATTTCTACATCTTTATGCGGTATTTTTATCTTTATCTTGGAGTAATCTTCAAATCCTACGTCAATTATAAGTTTCGATGCAGAATTTATGAAGTAGCCTGTGGCTTTATTTTCAATAGAAATGAAGAATGGTATATTAACGTAAAGCGGATCTTGGAATCTAAAGTATGGTCCTGCATCTATATTATACATTGTGTATCTAAATCTTCTTCTGTCTAATTCTGTTGCTTTTTCACCTAGGCCTACTACATGTTCCTTTAAACCTAAGGGTTTCTCCAAATAGACAAAGTGAAAATCTTCCGAAATTGAAAGAGAAAAGTCAGATAATGTTTTATTTATTGGCTTGCCTTGAAACTGAAAGTCTACTGCAGGAAATGGATCGTTTATTTTAATCTTGTATGTACCTTTTCCGTTCTCCTCTACTTCGACTTTCATAGATTTCTATGAGATAGCTTAATTTTAAAGTAAATTGGCTTGATATTCTGTAGATTTTTATAAGTTTTTTATAGAAGAATTAGCATAAAATATCAATATTAGTATATTTTTTATAAAAAAACTAACTCTAGATATTACATTTTTTATACTAAACTCAAAAATTCATAGATTTTAGTTGTTTAAAATCTACTATATATTATATCAGATCAAGCTTAATTAGATTTGGAATCAAGTAGCTTAATTAACCTAAAGCAGTTCTTAGTTAAATAGATTGAAGACATAATATCTTATTTATAAATTAGGCAAGTTTTTATATGGAAATATCTACTTTTGTTGATTTCAAATACACATTAGTAGGATAATAATTGATTTGACCTATACTTGATATAAAATTTTTGTGAAACCAGTAATATACTCTATGAGTATTATCAAATAATCGATAGAGCTTCAATTTACTCTCTTTAAAAATAATAACCTCAATGTAGTAAATAACTCAGATTATTAAAAAATTTGAATAGAGTGATTACTTATACATTTTTAATATTTAAATCAGATGTTTTAAGATATAATAATTTTAATGTTTACTATCTAAGTTTAAATTAACTCATTTTTTTACAAAAAATATATTATTAATATCTTATTATATTAGATCTTTGTGAGATTTTGAGGGAGGAATCTGTAAAAAAACTAGTTAAAAATAATAGAAAATTTTATATTTTAATGATAATATTAGCTTTATTACCTTGGTTCCTTGAAGCCTATGATTCTGAATTATATTTTTTTGCCTCTCCATACATTGTAAATTATCTTCATATTAGTTCCTCATATATAGGTATTACTGCCTCATTATATGCCGCAGGAATAGCAATTTTTAGCTTTATAGGAGGATATTTGTTTGATAAAGTATCACCAAAATATGTGATTGTAACCGCTGTAGCTCTATTTACTATATTTACTATTTTAACTGGATATGTATCAAATGAGACAGAGTTACTAATATACAGATTCTTAGTTGGTGTAGGAATAGGTATATTTCAGCCAGCTACTGCAGCATTTGCGGGTGATTTGCTTAATACTACAAGGGCATTAAGAATAGGGGCTAATAGCGTAGCGTTTGGAATAGGCCTTTTTGTTGCTCCATATGTCATTTCGCCGTTTTTACCAAAATTTAGTTTTCCTTTTCTGATTTCTGGAATTCTTTCTATAATTAGTTTAGCTCTATTTTTCTATTTTGTTCCTGTTAATTACAGAGAAGAAAAGAAAGAATCAATAAATCTAAAGAGAATCATAAATACAAATACATTGCTTTTAAGTTTAGTTATATTATCCTTTGGTATAGCTCTATTTGGATTTCTAGGATACTATTCTGATTACCTGCTCTTTGGATTGAAATTAAGCCAATCAGAATCTACAATAATAGCTTCAATGAATGGATTAGGAGAATTAGTATTCTTACTCCCAATAGCACTATTAAGTGATAAGATAAGTAGAAAATTAAGCTTGATAATTAGTAGTATAATATTAACTTTATCCTCTATAGGATTGTTTGTTGGATATTCCGGATACTTGACGATGATATTATTGACAATAGCATGGGGAGCTGGATATGGTGGTCTAATAGTTAGTGTAATAGCATTATCTCAAGATTTAGTTCCAGATGAGGTAGTTGGATCAGTAACTGGCTTCATGTTCTTGACTTTTAATATTGGGGCTATAGTAGGTGGACCAATAATGGGGAGTTTTATATCTTCGTATGGATTTGAGATAGCAGGAATGTTAGCAATAGCATTACCTAACTTCATCGCATTATTAATTTCCATATTCGTAAGAGGTAAAAAAATCTATGAATAATTTATTATTTTTCCTTTTTCTACTATAATATTTCCATTTTTGATAACATGATCTATTTTAGCTATATCACTTATATTTTCTTCTGGATCTCCATCTATTATGATAATATCTGCATTTCTATCCGTATCTATTAGTCCTGAATTTATTCTTAATGATAGTGCAGAATTATATGTTGCTGCTTGTAAAGCTTCTTTAGGTGTTAAGCCTCCTCTTTCTACTAGAAGAGTTAGTTCTACCCAATTTTTTCCAATATCGATATCTGATAATCCAGTTTCAAAACCTAAATCCGTTCCAGTTATTATTCTAATTCCATATTCCTTAGCTTTTTTTACTACTGATGATATGCTATTTCTAACTTCGGTAATCTTTTCTAAACCCCATTCATCTACACCTATTTGCTTGCCATATTTGTAAATAACTTCTTGAATTGTTAATGTAGGAGTTAAGCTAACATCTTTTTCTATCATCAATTTCATTGTATCATCTTTTAGCATGGTTCCATGTTCAAGTGTTTTAATTCCAGCTTCTATTGCTATTCTAGCTCCTTTATCTCCATGAGCATGGGCAGCTACATAAGTACCTATTTTTTCAGCCTCATTTACTATGCTTTTAATCTCTTCATACGTTAATTGAGGATTTTCAGGTCTATCTCTTTGAGATAGAACTCCGCCTGTAGCAAAGATTTTTATAAAATCAGAGCCTTCTCTTAAAACTTTTCTAGCACTATGTATACATGATTCAACTCCATCACATATTTCAGAGAATCCTAGAACCTCAGAAAATTCTAATGGAATATCATGACTTATTTCTCCATGACCAAAAGTTTGAGTAATAGGTCTTCCTGCTGCTATTATATTAGGTCCTATAATAATTCCATCCTTTACTCCCTTAGCTAATGAAATAGATATTGGATCTCCGCAATCTCTTACAGTAGTGAATCCTGCTAATAATAATTTTTCTAACCATTTGGAAGCTCTTAAGATTCTGTACTCTGGTTTTTCAAACATAATTTTCAGTAAGCTTCCCCCTTTAATTCCTGATAGATGTATATGCGAATCTATTAAACCAGGCATTACAAACATATCTTTTGCATCTATTTCTTGTCTAACTTCTAGATTTTCTTTCGATATTTTAACTATTTTACCATTATTTACATATATATTAGTTTTTCCTAGATTGTCTTTTCCGCTAAATACATTACCATTCTTTATTCCTAAATCAAACAATTTAACTCGTAATAACTACCATGTGAAAAAATTTATACTTTACTATTTTGAGTTTTAATAGAATATAACAATAAAAATATTGAAAATTAACTTTTTATTCCTTCTTCTGGAGTCTCTGTTCCTTCAAGTAATGGTTTTCCTTTCATATTAGGAATGAATTTTAGGAAAAAGATGAATGCTATTAACGTTATTATAGCATAAAAATCTATACTATATGCTAATCCTATGGATGCTAACATAGAGGGAAAAGTAGCAGTTACTATTGTTCCAGCTATAGAATCTGCTGTCATGAAAAGAGAGGTTCCTCTTCCTCTGATTGCAGTAGGAAATATTTCTGGACCAAATGACCATAATGCTACACCATATCCTGCTTCAAAGAAAAATATAAATACAAATAACGTAACTATAGTTGCTATACCTAGATTTACTCCTTTTAGTAATAATAAAAATATAGAGCCTATAATACCAGAAATAGACATACCAGCTGAACCTATTAGGAAAGCTTTTCTGGTTCCAATTCTGTTTATTAGATAAAATTGAGCTGGAATAACTGGCCATAATAGTGCTACTCCAGTAGACCATCCACTAATAAATGCTGCTTGTACTTTTGTATATCCTAAGTTAACAAAAATTTCCGGAGAATAGAATACAAATGCGTTAATTCCGCTGAATTGCATAAAAAGTCCTGCTAATATAGCTA
The DNA here is from genome assembly GCF_002116695.1 of Acidianus manzaensis. Lineage (NCBI taxonomy): Archaea > Thermoproteati > Thermoproteota > Thermoprotei > Sulfolobales > Sulfolobaceae > Acidianus > Acidianus manzaensis. Next base: position 1,083,835 of record NZ_CP020477.1, on the reverse strand, counting down.
TGAATGCATACTTCATGAACTTAGACGAGAATAAATCTTTCCAACCTACTTTATTTTTTAGCTCAGAAATTATATTATTTGAGACATTATTGAAATCAGTCTCATCTACATCTACATGAAAATATTTTACTAAGACATTTTTAGCTTCATTAAGCCTACCCTTTGAAACTAACCATCTTGGGCTTTCTGGTATTTTTATTCTCAAGATTAATATTATAAAAGCAGGAATTGCACCTATGGCAAACATTAGCTGCCAAGCTTTTAATGGTGTTAAACTATAGCCAATCCAGAATGCCCCAAATTGAGCAATTACTGTCATTAATTGTTGGGTTGCAACGTAACTATTCCTCTTAGGCGTAGGTACCATCTCTCCAATGAAGATTCCTGATAGTACATTATCCATACCCAATGCAAATCCTTCTATTACTCTCCAGGTCAAGAATGTAAGAAAGTTAAAAGTAGCTATTGCAAGGAGAATTGGCGTTATTGTAAAGACTATAGCATCAAATACCAAGATCCATTTTCTACCTAATCTATCTGAAATATCTCCTGCTAGAAGTGAACTAAATATTGATCCTAGCAATAAACCTGAAGCAGCAACACCAATTTCTGCAGTAGTTAACTTAATTGATATAACATTAAGGGCATCCCCTATAACACCTAAGTCGTATCCAGCAGCAAATCCGCCTAAAGCTCCTGAAATTGCAATTAATCTAAATAGATTAGTAGCATTAGATCTATCTATAAATGGAAAGTAAGCCCTTTTGTAACTCATATTATATTAAAACATATATAAGTTTAAATACTTAACTATAATTATATTGAAGTTATGGGATATTTTTACAATTATATTTCAATATCTATTCCTGTATGTTAGAAGATCTCCTAGGATTTTTATAGATTAGAGGTAAGTTAATCTCCTAAGGTTTTTTATTTATTTAACGCCTAAGTATAATGTATTATTGGAAAAATTTATAAAATCTGGTAAGTGAAGTCTGAATAAGTCTTTAATATTAAACTTCTATGTATACTTATGAATCCTCAAGAGATATTTAGAAATAAAGTTTTTTATAAGGTTTTGCTAGATCCTCCTATTTTAACTCAAGGTAGTTGGAGAGGAGCTGGTAAATTACTTATAGATGATAAGGATTATTGGTTAACGTCTAGGCCTAGAAACGTTGAAAAAAGGGGATATGGAATAGAATTTTTCCATTCAAATAACGGTAATGATTTTTCATTATACAGATTTATCTCTAAGGAAGAAATTTCTTCTGAAATTGGAATAGAAGTTGATAGTATAGAAAATACTCAATTAATAATAGATCCTCTTACTGGCAAATATTATCTTTATGCTTCGGTAAATATAGATTCGCGCCTTCAAAAATGGGTTACTGTTCTTTTAACATCTGATGATATTAAAGGAGAATGGAAAAGTAAAGGAATTGTAATAAATAATGATCAAGAGTATGATAGTGCAGAAGCTAGAGATTGTAGTATTGAAGTTCTAGATGGTATGTATATAGGATTGTGTAAAGCTAGAAAGTTAAATGACAACAAAGTATATACTGAATTATTAGTGAGCAAAAATGGAATAAGCTGGAAAAAACTAGGATTACCTACAATAAATGGAGTTAAGCAAGATCCTTCCCCAGCTTTTTTGTTAAATGGAAATATCTATTCTTCTGTATATGGACCAATGTTTATAGGTACTGTAACAACATTCTATAAGAACGCACATGTAACAAAATATTTTGGATCCTATATTATTGATCTAAAAAGCAATAATTTAGAAGAAGTATTTATAACGGAATGGAAAAGTGATTCAAAATATGAGAGACAAGATTTTCCTATACATAATTACTGTAATGTAATTTATGACGAGAATAACTCTAGATGGGATATAGTAATTGAAGCTATAGATCCAATATATTCGAAAAATGTCGGAACCGATAACGAAATGGACAGAGTTCTATTATATATCAGTAAAAGAAAATAATAAAAAAATAAATATTTTTTTAATTTATTTTTCTGCTTTAATACTATCTATAATATCACCTTTATTTTCTGAAATATTATAAAGTACTACACTTTCTCCTAATTCTCCTTTATTTCTCTTATATAGTGTATAAATAATAGAAAATAATATCAGTATAGCTCCTATAACCACTGCCGTTAGATATGGCTGTACAAAATCTCCTATAATTCCTTCATAAAATGTATATATAAAGAAAGCTATTCCTGCTATAGGTACTACTAGACCTGAAATTATCTTTCTTAATTTGGAGAATTTAAACTCTTTATGTTTCCTTAAGAAAGCATATAATCCCATTTCTGGTATGAAGTGATGAAAATACCATAATATTGTAGATAGAGTTCCAGCTACATAGAAAGATAATTCTACAGTATTAGCATTATATCCATAAAAATATATCATTAAAGATGAAGCAACTAGGACTATTATTATTGCTAATACTAAATTTAATAGTGCTGCATTTCTAGGAACTCTATTATTATCTAGTTTATTTATCCAGGAATTCTTTATGAAATTGTCCCTACTCATAGACCATAATAACCTAGCCTGAGCTCCACTTCCTCCACCGAAAGCTATTAATGAAACTGCGCCTATGATGATATTTATTATTAATAGTACTATACTAGGAATATATCTAATCCAACTAACTAGTTGTGGCATAGATGAAGATCCTACTGACGAAAGATTTGAAAGCGGAACTGAAGCTACTTCAGAATAAGTTACTAATGCTATAACTATTGCTGAAATAGTTAAGCCTAAATATATTGCTTTCCACACGTTTTTTCTTGATTCTACTGTTTCTTCACTATAAAATAATGGAGATGCATAACCAGTAAAAGTATAAAATCCTACTATAGCTGTAGCTAATGCAATTCCTGTAAATCCTGACGGACTACTGGATGGAGTTAAATAATAGGTTGAATTAAAAGGAGATCTAGATATTACATATACAGCTGAGATGACGACTATTATTAATGTAAATAAAATAGAAATACTTAGTATCTTACTTAAATTTTTAGGATGTTGTATTGTTATTAGAAATGTAGCTAATAGGGTAAAAACTAAGAGTATTATCCATCCATAATATGGTAATAAAATGCCATAAAGTATATATAAGGTATCAACTATCAGCCAGCCTATAAAGAATGCATTAGCCATTTGCCATGCATTGTAAAATAGATAATTACATAACGCAGTAAATTTTCCTACAGCTTTTCCAAATCCTATTTCAGCCAATCCATAATAACCTCCAGTAAATGGGGCTATTCTAGTATATTCTAAAATAGGTAAAGATACTGCTAAGAAAAGAAGATAACCAAGAATAACAGGCCATATTGCAGCACCTTGAGCGTTACTTATGAATGCAGCTACTTCTATCGGAGCTATAATAGGTAAAACACCAGCTATTGTTATAAAAGCTAATCCAAAAAGTGAAATAGAGTTTTTATTAAGTTTATCTGGGTTATCCATTAAATTATTAATGGAATACTCTAATTTTTATTTTTTATGACTCATCTCTAAATGTTAGAGTTTTAATATTGACAAAAGAACGGGCAAGCCTTTTAGGGAAGGGAGAAGGTCAGATGTATCATTCTGTATTCTTTATATCATCAATTTTATTTTGTTATATAAATAAACTGGATCTAATCTTAAATTTCAAGTATAAATAAAACTTATACTATAATAGATAAACCTAAGTATAACAGTAAGGATATAAACTTTTGTAGTAAGTTATATACCGCTAGATAAAAAATTACGTTATCTTGAGAGTTATTATTTCATAATTAGAGTAGTTAAATATTATTTTATTATTAATAGTATCTATCACCCTTTTAACATCATTTAATTCTAAGATGTCAGTAGATATTGCTGATCTTGGAGAGAACCATAATTCTATTTCAGCTTTTCCTTTAGAGTTGAGAATGTTATATGCTCTTACAATTATTCCTTGATTATCCTCAGATTTCTTAATGCTTTCTATAATTATATTATCTTTATTAACTTTTACAAAGCTCTTAGATTTGTCTAATGCTTTACCCTTTTCTACAATTAGAGGCGAATTTAATTCGTAAGCCTTTCTATATACTTTTGCATCTTTCCAATTTCCTTTATGGGGATAAATTGAAATTATTGTTTCATTTGTTTCTTTATCTGTCTCGTAATCAGGATAAATTGGCGTTTTGGATATAGAAATTCCTACTTTACCATTTTCTACTGAAACTCCATATTTTCCATTATTAAGTATACCTACTCCATAATCATCTTCTGATATATCTAACCACTTTTGCATGGGTACTTCGAACCTTGCTTGATCCCATGATGTGTTCTTTATCGTCTGTCTCTTAATAACACCGTAAGGAATTTCAAAAGTAGCTTCAGTAACGTTTAAATTAAAATTAAACCATTCCTTAAGCAATAATTCTCTATCTGGAATAGTTGTAATAATTCTAAAATCAATTCTTCTGCTTTTTGCATAAACATAAACTTCCTGAATTATTTCTGAATTTCTAAATTTATAATGGAATCTTACTCCTGCTCTTAGTGGACCATTCTCTATAACTTCATATTTGTATGCCTTTAATTCAAAGGAAGTTTCCTTAAAAGATGACTCAATATCCCAAGCATCAGCCCATCCTGGAATATTCTCGTAGAAAACTAGCTTGTTACCTTCCTCCATCATTATTTCTCTATTGTTCTCCTTATCTATCAAGGAAATTATTTCTCCTTCAGAATTTAATGAGATTTTTAAGTATTCATTTTCAATTTCTAATCCATTTACTTTAACTTCTCCGTCCGTTTCAGGAATGCAAGAAGAATAACCTATAGAGGGAACTTTTACTCTAATTAAATATCCTTGATCTACCTTTTGTGAGCCTTCCATCTTTTCATTTACTACTATGTAGTCTTCCCTGTCCCAAGATAAAGAATTAAATACGTAACAATTTTCTCCTTCTCCTAAAATTTTTCTTATTGATTCTTTAGTAATTTTTTTACTTTCGTCTACGATATACTGTAATTCAGGATAAACTGTCTTATATACATCATTTATTGCTGATCCTGGAAGTACATCGTGAAATTCATCTTTGAGCAATATTTTCCATAGTGATTTTATTTTTTCTTCATCATAATTCCCAGCAATACTTGACCATATTTCTGCTTCACGCAATGAAAATTCAGCTCTCCTATGTAAGTATTTCATCTTAGAGTGAGAAGTTAGAACTCCTCTATGTGTTTCCAAGTATAATTCTCCATACCAATCATTTTTTGGAGAAATTTTAGGAAAACCATAATTTATTTTAGGTAAATATGGAAATTCATCTATTACCTTAGATCTTATTAGCATTTCTTCTGTTGGTCCTCCACCTCCATCTCCATAACCATAAGAATATAGCATTGGTTGATCTTTATCTTTCCAATTATTCCATTGCTCTAATATACTATGTACTGTAAAAGTGGAATTGTATCCTCCATCTCCATTTCCAAACGCAATAGAAGGAATCTTAGTTCCATCAGTTCCTATCCAATTGAATAAAGAGTAAGGGAACTTGTTGGTATCATTCCAGAAAACTTTGTGAGTAGCAAATGTTTTTATTCCAGATAATTTCATGAGCTGAGGTAATTGTGCTGAAAATCCAAAAGTATCAGGTAACCATAATATTTCAGCAGTCTTTCCGAAGTTCTCCAAATAAAATTCTTGAGAATATAGAAGTTGTCTGGCTAATGATTCTCCAGATGGTACATTAGCATCAAACTCTACCCATCCAGCTCCTAGTAGCCATTTTCCTTCATTTATTTTTTCTTTTATTTTTTCAAATAATTCTGGATAATCTTGTTTTATCCAATCATAATATAAAGCCATACTTTGCATATAAGTAAAATTGTATTTATCCATGAGTTCAAGAACTGTGGAAAAAGTTCTAGCTACTTTCCTTCTAGTTTCGTCAAAATTCCATAACCACGCAGTATCCATGTGTGCATGAGCAATTGCATATACTGATCCAATTTTAGGCCCTAACTCAGAAATTTTATCTCTCAAATAATTTAATGCTTCTGTAAAATCTTCGTTTCCTTCCTTTTGGTCCATTCCTTCTGAGAAATCCAATAGATACGAGGGAAAATTATTCCAGTACTTGCTAGCTAAGAATAATTGATCTCTAGATACGGTTACAAATGGAGCCAGTCTTAGGGTTTCGCTCAAAATCTGTAGTAATTCTTCTTTTAAATAATTAGACGATTCCTTAGCTAATTCTAAAGTAGTTATTCCGTAAATCCAAAGTAAGTATGCTGAATCGTTTCTATTAAATTTCACTGGAGTGCCATATTCAATTTTTACTTTTTCTCCAAATGCTCTAAAAGGAGACATTTCTATTGTGATTTCTAGATCTCCTTTTGGCAATTGAAAATAATTATGAAATCCATCTAATGCAAAAAATGGTTTGGAATTTATTTTCACTAATCCTGAACCTTTATAGTCAAAAATCATTAGGAATGAATTTTCTTTATCGTTATTTATATGTAATTTTTGATTATTCCAAGATAAATATTGTATATTATTAAAAGAATTAGCTAAAACATATGATAATCTCTGATTTATTTCTTTCTCGTTTCTCATTTCATATCTATATTAAGTAATAAGGATAAAACAGCTTCGGTTTAAAATTAGATGTCTATTGATAATTAAGATAATAAATGCATGGAAAAATCAACGTTCTATTGCAAGCTATTCCAAGATATATGATTTGTAGTCAAAAAAATTTTGGGTATTTAACTAGTATTAGTAAAGCTTATTTGATTATAGAGTAGCTCATTGCCTATATGAGGAAAAATTTCCTTATCGCTTCCTGGATATTTGGTTTGGCTAATAGTTTTTCATCACCTTTGCTTAGTCTATATATTTATGTTACTTCATCAATTTATTATTCTTTGAGTTTCATTTTATTTACATCTGTATTCATTTTATTAGGATATATTTTTGTAGGGTATATAACTAATATATATAGAAAAATACTTACTTTTTATAAGATAGGAATAGGTCTCTATATAGTATTTTACTTGACTCTTTTATTACTGAACATTAATGCATTTCATTATACTCTCTTCCTTGGAATGCTTTATGGAATAGCTCAAGGATGCTATTGGTTTGCTTGGGATGTTATATTTTATAAAATACCAGAAAAAATGAGTTTTTTTAATAAGAGCTCATACTTAGGATTTATTAGCAGTATAGTATCTCCTTTAGTTTATGGTGGTATATTATCTATTTTCCATCAGTTTGGATACGGAATATTGTTTTCTATTACATCAATAACTTTGATATTTGTTGTTCTATTAGTAGAAAATACAAATATAGATAATAAATTTAACTTAAAAAGAAGTTTTAAGATCTTTAACGAGAATAAATCCTATAAATATACTATGACTTCCCTAACTATTGTAAGCGGTGTAAATTATGTTTTATCTAATTTAAATACAATTTTTATATATCAAATCGCTAGATCTTATACAAATTTTGCTATCATAACATATATATTAACTGGGATCTCACTATTATCAATATACATAATAAGACAAAGACTGATAGATAGAGTTAATAAATTTAAACTAGTTTTTACTTCCTCTTTAGCTATTACAATAGCTAGTATATCAGTATTTTTCTTTCCTTTAATATATTTAGTTACATTTTATGTTACTTCTCCATTAATTTATCCTGTAATCGATGTTTATAATTGGAGTAATATGGACAGAAGTTTATTGACAAATTTTCTAGTAAATAGGCAAATATTCCTAAATTCTGGGAGAATATTTTTCTCTCTCATTGAAGTATTAATAGGTAATTCTTTACTTCCAGAACAGATATTCCCGATTTTGCCTGGATTAATTGTAGCATCAATAATATTCTCTAGAGGTAAAAAGGAGATTAGTTATTAAGTTATTTATATTAGTATACTATTGTTGAAGTATGAAATATACATATTCGTATACTTTAGGTTCTGGAGTACCACTAGGAGGAATAGGAACAGGCTCTTTTGACATAAGAGCAGACGGAAGACTATACGAATGGACAATATTCAATAACGGAAGCTACGCAGAAAGACAAGACTTAAGATACACTTACTACCTTAATGAGCTTGATTCATTCATAGCAGTTAAAAATAATGAAGGCAAAACGAGAATTTTACAATCTTTTGACTATTATTACGGAGCAAGTCCTTATAACGTACCATGGTTAAAACCAATAAAAGAAATAGAATACATAGGCGAACCACCAATAGCCTATCTAACATTCAAAGACTCCTTCAACGTAAAAATGAAAGCCTTCTCACCATTCATCCCACACGACATAAAAAACTCATCCCTACCAACAGCAATACTAAAAATCAGTACAGACGAACCCTCAGACTTTATCTTCGGAATCAAAAATCCTTTTGAAAACGGAAAAATAGAGACTAGAGATGATATGATAATATTCTCTGGCAATACAAGCGATAGAGACCCTAGGTACAATGGAAACTTATGCGTAAAAATAATAGGTGAAAAACCATTCACATCTAAATTAACCTCATTCCCTAATTTAAAAGAATGGAGTGAATTCAGACAAACAGGAAAAATCACGGTAAGAAGCGGTGATAATATAGGTTTAATAGGTGCCAGAGGGAAAGAAGTCACAATAATTATTTCTTGGTACTTTCCAAACCACTTGTTAGAAAATGGAAAGAAGATAGGACATTATTACGAAAACTTCTTTTCCAGTTGTGCAGACGTGGTTGATTACGTTAGCTCAAATTTAAATTACTTAGAGACGAAAACAACTCAATTCCATGACTTGATGTATTTTTCTCAAGGTATTGAAAATTGGATATCAGATTTAGTAGGATCTCAATTATCTACTTTAATAAAATCTACTTGGCTAGGAAAGGATGGATTTTTCGGAATCTGGGAAGGTTATTTTAACACAGCAGACGTAAGAAAAAATGGCCAATATCCTTATACAGATGGTCCATTGCATACTGCACTCAATACTATAGATGTTCTACTTTATTCTATGTATTCAATTTTGGTTTTATTTCCAGAATTTGCGAAAAACATAATCAAAAATACTGCATCAAACATCTTAGATGAAAATAAACTTGATTATATAATATATGCGTTAGCTATAAATGAGAATAGACAGAAATATTTGGAAAAAATATCCAAAGATCCATCAATACCAACTAACTTTGAAAAACTTCTTAATACAGTAAAAGAAATAGTAAAAGAAACAGGCAAAGATCCTAAAGGAAGAGTACCTCATTTTATTACAGATAATCTGAAGGTAGATGAATATAGTAGAAATGATCTTAATCCTGAATTTGTATTATTATGGTATTTAACATCAAAAATGACAGGAGACAAGGAACTTTTAGCTAGTATTTATGATAAAGCAAAAGACTCCATAGATTCAATCCTAAGAACTCATTCATATGAGGGACTAATATATAATCGTTTACCGGCAGGAATAGAATGGATGAGAGTCTTGCTTCAAGAATTTAAGGATTCTATAAGGGGAGTATCAAATAATATTTTACCTATTTTAGGATATGATATGCTTACGATGAGTATGCAAACTTACGATGATTGGACTATGCTTGGACTCACATCTTTTGAATCATTAATATGGTTGGCTTCTCTAAACGCTATTAATGAAGCTTCTTTTAAATTGAAAAAAGATTATAAGTATGATATACCTTTGCAGACTTTCATTAAATACTTGTGGAATGGAGAATATTTCGATCTATGGTATGATCCCTTGTCAGGATATAGGGATAAAGCTTCTAATGCGTCTCAGTTAATAGGAGAATGGTATATGACTTTACTTGATATGAACTTGTTAGACAAAGAAACTATTAGAAGGACTTTGAAGTCTATAATGAATTACAACTTTAAGGAGGAGGAAGGAGTAATTAATGGAGCGTACCCGGATGGGTATAGGCCATTACAAAGTAATTATAAAAATGCTCTAAATCTTCCTGCTACTATTCAGTTGGATACGCCTTGGAGTGGTGTTGAATTTTATGTAGCATCTCATTTGATATATGAAAAAATGGTGAATGAGGGAGTCAGAGTGCTTAAAGAAATTTATGATAAATATACAGTGGCTGGAGACTTCTGGAATCATTTAGAGTGGGGAGCTCATTATCTTAGGCCACTTTCAGCTGTTACGATAATTCCGGCATTTGAGGGTTTAGTGTATGATGCGTTTAGCAATTCCTTGTCAATAGATCCTGCAGTGAATCAGTTAGCGTGGATTTTGTTGTTGCCTTCTGCGTGGGGTAAAATTAGTGTAAATGGATCTAATATCACAATTACTGTAGTGAGTGGGAATCTTAAATTAAATGTGTTAAAATTGAAACATAAGCCTACTGGAATTAAATTGAATGGGGTTAATGTAGAATTTAAGGTGGAAGAGAATGATAGGATGCAAGTGTTAGTTAATCTGAATTTGAAGGAGGGGGATGTATTAGAAATCATTTAGGAATAACTTTAATCTTTTTACTTCTCCTTAAAATTTCAAGATTAATGTCATCTATTTCGCCTATTAACGAAAACTCTCCTATACCTCCTTTCTTAGTAAATACCATTAAATCGTTTCCAGATATTGCAACACCTTTTTTAAATATTTTGGTTAAGCATTTTTTATTATATTTGTATCTTCCATGACAAGTTATTCCTATATCCTTGTATTCATCAACTATAAAATCTGACGTTAAGAATTTTTCTACTTCCTCATCGTGAGCTAATAAATTTATTCTTATTTGAGTTATTTCACTCTTAACTATATTTGCGATATCATTTAATGATTTATCATCAGGTATTGGATCTCCTATTATGACTCTATCTACAAATTTGAACAAAAAATTAGATGAGTCAAATGGTTCAATGTCTCTTAACATTTCTAACGTAGTTCTAAGCTTATACTTAGGATGTGATATGAAGGCTCCTATATTTATTCCATATTCTTTAAACTTACGATTAATTCTATCGAAAAAATCTAATGACATACCAGAATATTTGACCGGATAGTAATTATGAGTAGCTTGAATTTTTTCAGGATCAGCATTTTTTATTATATAGTTTATTTCTTCCTCAGAAATTTCCATCGGATTAATTTCTACGTTAGCTTGCTTACTTATCTCTACAATCTCCTCCTTATTGAATCCATAATCGACTCTGACTCCCTTGAATCCTATTTTAGTAATCTTTGAAATATCCTTTGGATTACACCCTATTTTATTTAGAATTTCTGGATTTATATCGACAAATGTATAATAATCTTCTGCGTACTTCAAAATATCTTTTGCGATTTCAAAAGCTTCTATTACTTCTGTTTTCCAATGAGTACCTGGACCTATACCAAAAAATATGTCTGAATAGCCTAAATTTCTAGCTTTCTTTACTAACTCAATTTGATTTTCTTTAATTTCTTTCCATCCAGGAAATATGCTAAATCCTATTCTCCTATTCATTTTCTCCTTCTATGCTGTGTTTTATACGCTTTAGATTTTTCTGTTCTCAATTTTACACCATAAATTAGAATAATTACTCCAATGATTAATGCGAGAGAAGAAAGAGTATAACCAGCAGTAGCAAAAGCTGTATTAGTAATCAATATTGTTAACTTTAAGCTAGAAGGATTTTGATTATTTACAAAAAGTAGTTCATTATATCCATTATCGATATGAGATAAATCTAATCTTCCACTAAAATTACCTAGATTAACTTCAGTAGGATAATTCAATAAATATAAATTAACAGAACCATTTATATTACCCGTTATTTTTATTTCCCCATATTGGTGCGGAATATTAACTGTAGCAGAGCTATAATCTCCTAAACTCTCACTTACATGCGTAGAATAAAGTACTTCAGATGAAATAATAAAGGTAAAAATTGATAATAGTACTCCAATAACTATAATCACTAAAGATAATATAATCTGCTTGTTCATTTTAATCCTAGATACATATCAAAATTCTTCTTAAATATTTTATCCTTAGAATAAAGAAGAGTGTAAGACTTATTCATACTTTCACAGATATAGATTGTATTGCTCTCTTTTAATTCTACTTTATACCATGCTAACTTATATTCAGAATTTATCTTTTTAAATAGGTTATTGTATAAATTCATGTACATCTTAGTTAATAGATTAATTCTGATTTCATTCTCCCTTCTTCTGATGTAGGAGGATTGATTATAAAACGTTTCAGCTATATCAATAGCACTTAATGGCTTTCTTTCCAAATGAAGATTTGAATATCCTTCTTTTAATAATTCTAAAACCTTTTGTATAGGCAAAGGAGCTAACCCATTTTTCTCATCATTTTTACATGGAGTTGTAATAAGATATATTCTATCTTCTGGTGCTGAAATTTTATCTATAAAAAATCCATCAATACTAATATCTTTGTAAACATAAAAAGGAATATTCAAGTTCTTACCCTTAATCTTGGGTTAGTAATTTCATCAATACCATAGCTAAATAATATAAGACCTAGCATATATAGGATCACAGCTAATGATGGAAATAGCAAAAACCATATATCATTAGCTTGATATATAGCACCCATTGCTAGTGCTTGATCTATTAAATATCCCCAATTATTAGGATTTACTGGTAAAACGCCAAGGAAGTACAAACCAACAGCAGCATAAACTGCACCTTCTACGTTAAAGATAAAATGTATTGCTATATAAGATCCAAGATTAGGTATAATTTCTTTAAAAATTGTATGGAAGCTACTTAATCCCAATACTTTAGACATTTCTATATACGGCATTGACTTAAGAAGAAGTACTTGAGATCTAATAGCTCTGGCTAATCCAGTCCAGCCAGTAACGCTTAATATTCCAGCTATAACGAAAGGATTTGTAGTTCTAAACATATCTGCTAATATAATTAATAGAACCAAAGAAGGCATAGTCATAACTATATCGTTTACACTCATTAACACTGTATCAATTATTCCTCCCATATAACCTGCTGTTATTCCCACCAAAATTCCAATAAGAGTAGCGAAGAGACCAGCCAAGAAAGTTACAATTAATATATATTTAGCACCCCATACAATATTTCCTAAAATACTCTCTCCTATAGGTCCAGTACCTAATATATAATAAAAATTAGTTAAATCTGGAGGTTTGAACGCATTTAAAGGATTAACATTAACAACTATAGGATTTGGTATGAAATACGGACCTATAAATCCCATAAATATATAAAGCAATACAATGACTAAACCTATTCTACTTTTATTATTTCCCCATATAAGCTTAACATACTTAAGTATATTCATATAATATACTATATTGAATACAACCTTATTAACTTATTCCCTTTTTTATTTCTTTCCTTATTTTATAAATGGAAAAAAATATCGCAAATAACGAAATAAATAAAACAATTAATGTAATTAAAAATAATCCAGCATCTTCATAGTCAAATATAAGTGAAAATAAAGAAAGTAATAAAAAAATATATCCAAATGCCAAAAAAAGTCTATAAGGAGACAATTTTATCTTTAACCTCTACGTCTTAATAATAATATAGCAGCTACTATTATGATAATAACTACTACAGCAATAGCAGCATATTCAGCTGTAGAAATTGATGTAGTTGTAGTTGTATGAGTAGTTGTATGAGTAGTTGTAACTGGGGTTGTTAAATAACCATAATTAAATCCTACTTGCAAGAATCCAGTACCACCTATTCCGTATAACGCATTTTCCCAGAAAGACGACGTAGATGGTGGGACAGATAATGCCTTAGTATTATAAGTGATAGTATAACTTTGTTCCACTAATGGTAAGATTGGTAGGAAATAATTCATTGCATAAGCTATTTCATCATTGGCTGAGATTAATTGGGATGTAGAATTTGGTGCAGTAGTTTCTTCGTATAGCTTAGTTAAATTATATACACTACCATTTGGTAACGTAGCTAGAAGATCCCATTGAGTGACATTGTACGGATATCCACCTAGATAACTTAACGGTAATCCCCAATCTACTGTTCCAGGATAGTATCCTCCCCAATCTTGAAGTATAATATCATATCCTTTTCCAGTAGCATACATTTCATGGTTTACTGACACTGTTAGAGATATCGAATAGGTAGTATGGATTCCAAAACTATCTAATTCATCTTCAATAACAGTAAGCATATTTTCAACACCAGGTGAATTGGAAATTACATCTACTATGTTAAGAGTAAATTGAGATCCGTTAGGAGTATACCAAACTCCACCCTTCTGCGTAAATCCAGCTTCTTCGAGCAATTTTGTAGCCTCAGCTAAGTTTGTAGAATATGGATTAAGATTGGAAACTGCTGGAGTCATAAACTCTTTAAAGTAGCTAAAGTCTGGAATTCCATTAGGAATACCTACTGGTTTGTATTTTACTCCACCTGCATATGCAATTGATGTTCTATTTAGTACATATGCTATAGCTTGCCTAACTAGAACATTACTCAGCCAAGGATTCTTAAAGTTGAAATATAGAGCATATCCACCTGGATTCGGTACTGATACAGTTTTATAATAACTAGGTAATGCTGAAAAGTCTGCTGATGGAAGCGATGTAGCACCCGAATATAATAGATCTATCTGGCCAGTCTTTAGCGCAGCTAATAAATCATCAGAGCTAGAATATTGATATATTATTACTTGATTCCACGGTATTTTGTTAGCAGTAGGATAGTATGGGTTCTTATCTAATACTATTTCACTTGACGTTATACCAGCTACATAGAAAGGTCCATTATATGAAGCGGAAACTGGGCCATACAATGTAGGATTAAAACTATGTATTTCATTTCTAAATACTTTAGGACTTATCTTTCCATCTTGTAAATTAGTAAAGTTAGCTTCTATCTGGCTTACTATAGGTTTCCATAAATTATAGTTTATAATTACTGCAACTTCTCCTAAGCCTACTGTATCAAGTAATGTGAAAGGTGGTAAATATGGTGACACATATGTTTTGGGATAGGATATTGTTATTGTATAATTATTAATTACTGTATAATTTGGATATGGTGGAGCTCCATAGGCATCTAAAATTAAACATGTAGCTAATATGTCGTATGCTGTTACCGGTTGTCCATTTGCCCAGTGATATTCTGGATTTAAGTGCATAGTTACGTTTACGGTTGAAATATTATTATATTCTTGAACCCAATTTGATGGAGAAAATGACCAGTTCTCTATTATTCCAGGAATCATTTGATTATTAGATACATTAAGTACGGCAGAATATGCGTATACTAATCCATAGAATGCTCCTCCTAAGCCTTGAGAGAATATATTAGGATTATATGTAGAAAGGCTTGTGTATGGAGATGAAGTAACCCAACCTATAGTTAAAGTAGATGAAGAGGAAGATTGAGAAGATGCTATCATTGATGGAGCTAATAGCATTGATATAGATACTAAAACGGTTATTATACTTATGATTCGAACATAAATTTGTTTAGCCATATTACTAATCATATTGTATTTACATTTAATGATATATAAACTTTATCATAAAATAAAAATCTAGTAAAGATTCATAATGTAGTATACGTTTAAGTATAAGTTTCACTATATAATTAAGCTTTAATAAAGTGAATATACATAACATAGAAATATGAAAGCGTATTTTATCCGTAGGGCAACGATGGCAGTAATGACTGTATTAGTTACTATAATAATTAGTTGGCTTTTGCTAGAGTACTCGCCAGAGAGTCCAGCAAACGTGTTAATTAATAGGATTGCTCCTTCAGCATTTATGGGAGGTCCAAGAGCAGAAGCGGAGTATCTTAGCTTAGAGAATTATTTAAATACACTTAGACCTCATGGAAATCCATTTGTAGAAGGCTTAAGTTATTTATGGAATTTCCTTCATGGAAATTTAGGTATAAGTATAGTTTATGAAGAACCAGTAACTAAATTAATAGCGCAAGCTTTACCTTGGACATTATTTATTGTTTCTACTTCAATTCTGATTAGTTTCTTCATAGGTATAAGAATAGGAGAAAAGATGGGTTATAAGAGAGGCACTAAAACAGATTCAACACTAACCATGTTCTTTACTATATTACGTTCTATTCCTATATACATTTTAGGTATATTCTTATTATTCTTCCTAGGATATGAATTGGGAATATTTCCAACTGGCGGTACATACTCTCCGTCGGTAACACCAGGTTTTAATATTCCATTTATAGTGAGTGTATTATATCATGCGATATTACCAATAGCAACATTAACGTTAGTAAATTTAGTGGGCTGGGCATTGCATATGAGAGCAAATACTATTTACACTTTAGGAGAAGATTACGTTACTTTTGCAGAAATTAGAGGTGTTTCAGATAATAAAATAGAAACTAAATATGTAGGTAGGAATTCAATACTTCCTCTGTATACTAGTTTAATTTTATCAATAGGCTTTTCGTTTGGTGGATCAGTATTTGTAGAAGAAATATTTAGCTATGCTGGAGTCGGATTACTACTGTATAACTCGGTAACAGCTAATGATTATCCGGTGGAAATGGGAGTATTCGTTATAATAGTATTAGCAGTAGTTATAGGAGTACTTTTAGCAGATTTAACTTATTCCTTATTAGATCCAAGAGTAAGGCAGGAGTGATTTAAATTGTTACTAGAAGTAAGAAACCTAAGCGTAGAGTATTACGTCGAGAAAAAAAGAATATCTGCATTAGATGATGTTAGTTTTTCACAAGATAATGGAGAGATACTAGGCGTTATAGGAGAAAGTGGTTCAGGGAAAACAACTTTAGCTAAAGCTATTATAAGGGCTATAAGGCCACCAGGGAAAATAACGAAAGGCGAGATATTATTTGATGGAGAAGATATACTTAAAATGAATTATAGGGAATTTAAAAATCAAATTTTATGGAGAGAGATAAGTTATGTTCCTCAAGCTAGCCAGAATTCTCTGAATGGAACAATGAAAATCATAGATCATTTTTATGATACTGCAATGTCTCACGGCATGGAAGATCCAACAGAGATAATAGAAAGAGCTAAAGAATTATTAAAAATGGTTAATTTAGACAGTAAAGTACTAGAAATGTACCCACATGAACTTAGTGGAGGAATGAAACAAAGAGTTCTCATAGCGTTAAGTTTGCTCTTAAATCCACAATTAGTAATAATGGATGAACCAGTAAGTGCGCTAGATGTTGTTACGCAGAAGCATATCTTGGACAATGTTAGAAAATTAAATAAAGAATTAAATATAGCGATAATTTTCATTACTCATGATATAGCATTAGCAAAATACTTGACACAGAAATTAGTTATAATGTATGGAGGAGAAGTAATGGAAGTAGGAAAAACAGAAGAAATCATGACTAATCCATATCATCCATATACTACATTTTTACTTAAATCTATACCATCTTTACGTGGTGATATTTCACAGTTAAAACCAATAAGAGAAGGAGAAATATCTCTATCTGGTTGTCCATTTAGTAATAGATGTGAATATGCTACGGATATGTGTAAAGTTTGGACTCCAGAAAGTTATACTTATGATAGAAGAGTTGTAAGGTGCATAAACTATGCAAATAAAAATGGAAAAAATTAACGTAAAGTTTGGTGGAGGCTTTTTATCTAGAAGTAAAGGATTTTACGCTCTCAGAGACATAACTACAGAAATAAATGGACATACTGTAATAATTGGAGAAAGTGGGGCTGGTAAGACTACTTTGGGCAGAGTTATAGTTGGATTACAAAAAATAACCAGTGGTACATACGAATATAATAATATAAATATATGGAAAAATAAAAGAAAAGGATTGAAAATCGTAAGAAAAGAAATACAGTACGTAATGCAAGATCCAATTTCAGCTTTTAATCCAAATAAAACTATAGGAGAATCTATAGGATATGTAGTTAAGAAATATATGGGGAGAAAAGACGTTAAGGAAAATACTATATCGTTATTAAAGTCAGTAGGACTGACAGAAAATGAATACTATAAATATCCTCATCAAATGTCAGGAGGTCAACTCCAAAGGGCTAATATAGGTAGGTCATTAGCTACACATCCTAAAGTAATCGTTGCAGATGAACCAACTTCAATGTTAGATGCCTCTTACAGATTAAGCATATTAAATTTACTCATAGACTTAGCTATGAAAGGTCTAA
This sequence comes from Acidianus manzaensis, assembly GCF_002116695.1. NCBI lineage: Archaea > Thermoproteati > Thermoproteota > Thermoprotei > Sulfolobales > Sulfolobaceae > Acidianus > Acidianus manzaensis. Next base: position 1,065,610 of record NZ_CP020477.1, on the reverse strand, counting down.
CGATAATAATGATAACTCATGATTTAGCTTTAGCAAGATATTTTGATTATAAATTGGGAGGAGTAAACTCCTTAATTCTATATAAGGGAAGATTAGTAGAAGACGGAATTATGAACGAAATTTTAGAGAAACCTCTCCATCCATACACTCAATATCTTGTACAAAATACAATAGATATAAATTCTGTACCTAAAGAAACCGATAAAATAGAGTTAACTGAAAACGAAAAAATGCAGATAAGTGGATGCCCATTTTATCCATATTGCGAATATAGAAAAGATATTTGTAAACAATCATTTCCTGATCTGAAAGAAAATGGACAACGTAAAGTATATTGTTATCTATATTGATAAAAATCTTTTCTTAATTTAATCATAACTTATTTTCTCTATTATATTTTATACTAGTTAATTTGAAGGTCTCAATTTTACATTATATTAGATAAAATTGGGAAGATATAAATTGTTTAGTAGATAGTCTAATAAATTATCTAAATTTTTATTTTGACCTAAGAAAAGATAGTAAACTTTCTATATAGAGAAAAAAAGTCATAATTATAATTCCTGCAAGTATAAAAAGATTTAACTAATTCTATAGTCAAAATATTATATATGATAACTAATTCTGAATAGGATCATAATTACCAAAATATCAGAGATATATTATCATTTTTTATGTCATAAATTATATAAAGATTATAGATATACTATAAAAATGTCAAATTATCTATTCTCAATGCATTATATATAGTATTCCACTTTGTATACTATAAAATATTCTAAAATTTATACTTTTTAAAATTATTGCGTAGAATAACTATTAAACATAGAAAAGTATAAGTCCCTACTTCCAATACAATCAGTTAAAATTATGTTTAATTTAAGGAATATTAAAATAAGACGTTAATTCAAATTTTTATTTCTTTTTACTATATTATTAGAAGTTTGTATACTATCTAAAACTATAGATAACTTTACGTTATTTACCAGTTGCTAGAAATACTGATTAGATATACTCATTAGGGTTAAGAAGACGTAAGTCCACATCCGTAAGGGTAGAAAGCTCAATCCTAAGAACAGAGTTCATTTGTGAAACAATCAGTAAACTATACTAGAAAAAGATTTAATTAATAAGAATAAAAACTAAATATTTTAATATAGATTATATTGGCGTATATCTATCATGGTAATTATATTAATGTTTGAAGATATGATCGAAAAGTTTAAAGTTTTTAGATACGATATAAGCAAAATTTATAAGCAACTTAAATTACGTCATGGTAATGAAAGCAATATTAGTAAGGCCACCGAAAGAAGGAGTAGAAATAAAAGATGTGAAACAAGAAGAAGTACAAAATTTTGGAAAAATAAAAATAAGAACGCTTTATAATGGTATTTGCGGTACTGATAGAGAAATAGTAAACGGTAAAATAACGTTTTCTTTATCTAATAAAAATTTTTTAGTGTTAGGTCACGAAGCAATAGGAGTTGTTGAAGAGGGATATGGAAATTTTAAAGAAGGAGATCTAGTGATGCCAATAAATAGGAGAGGATGTGGTAAATGTTTGAATTGCTTATTGGGAAGACCAGATTTTTGTGAAACAGGAGAATTTGTAGAAGCAGGAATTAATGGAATGGACGGCTTTATGAGAGAATATTGGTTCGACGATTCCAGATATCTAGTTAAGATTCCTAAACAGATAGAAGATATTGGGATATTAGCTCAACCACTAGCAGATATAGAAAAATCAGTAGAAGAAATTATAAATACTCAAAAAAGAGTTCCATCTTGGACATGTGATGATGGAACATACAATTGCAGAAAAGTGCTAATATTAGGATCAGGGCCAGTAGGCATGTTATTTTCTTTAATATTTAGAACTATAGGATTTGAAGTTTGGATAAGTAACAGAAGAGAACCTAACGAAATCGAACAGACAGTTATTGAAGAAACTGAATCAAATTTCTTCAACTCATCATCTGGTATGGAAAAAATTAATCAAAAATTTGACGTTATAATAGATGCTACAGGTGCGGATGCAAGCATATTAGATAAGGTATTTCCATTATTAAAAAGAAATGGCGTTCTAGGATTATTTGGATTTCCTATTTCTGGAAGTTTCGGAGTTGATTTTAGATCAATTCAAGAAATGGTCCTAAGCAATAAGGTAATTATAGGATTAGTAAATGGACAAAAACCACATTATCAACAAGCTGTAACTCATTTAGCATCATGGAAGACGCTTTATCCTAAAACTTCAACTCTATTAATAACTAGAACTGTACCTATTACAGACGAAAATCAAGTAATAAATGTATTAAGAGAAAAACAAGAAAAAGAAATAAAAATTAGAATAGCTTGGTAATAGAAAATCAATTTTTAATTTTTCTTCTTGTTTATATTTATATTTTCAGATTTAGGAAGTGTTGTATCTTCCGATTTAGAATGCTGAATTGTAAGTCCTTTTTCGAAGGCTTTGCTCATTTGTTCAAGAGATATTCCTTTAGTCTCTGGTAAGAATAGATATACTATAATTATTGCTATAATTGATAGTAATAATTCAAATCCGAAGAAAGAATATACTCCTAATGCAGTCTCCCATATAGGGAAAAGAAATATTATTGCAGCATTAGCAAACCAATCTATTGCTGCTAAAATACCAGCACCTCTACCACGAACTTCAGTTGGTATTGTTTCTCCTTGTAATACCCATCCAACTCCTCCTACTCCTACATGGAAAAATAGTAAGAAAAGCGTCATAGCAGAAAAGACTAGAGAAACACCTATGAATAGTATTCCGCTGAAGAAATATCTCAATCCAATTAGCATAATGATCCAAGATACTACTAAACCTGCATATCCTAAAATTCCTAGCTTTCTTCTTCCCCATCTATCTATGAGATAGAATGAAATAGCGTATTCAATAGCTCCTAAAGATTCGGATATTGCAGTGTATAATATAGCAGTTGAACCCACTATTCCAAGGTATTTATATATTTCTGGACCATAATATAAAATTACATTTACACCAGTAATTTGTTGAAAAGCTAACCATATTCCCACTATAATAATTGCAGTTGTGACAGCCTTGTTTCTGAACATCTCTTTAAATGATGGTTCTTTAGCTGGTGCCATAACAATTTCATCGTCTCGTATTAATGCACCAAATTTATTAAAAACTTTTTTTGCGATATTTTCTTTATTATTAAGTAGAAGCCATCTAGGACTTTCAGGAAGAAGAAATCTTAGTCCTACTAAAATAATAGCTGGAATAACTCCTAGGCCTAACATAAGTCTCCAATTTTCTGAAAAAGACAAAATATATCCAGCCCAGTAAGATGCAGTTATTCCAGAAAAGATCATTAATTGCTGGGTTATGGCTAAGCTTCCTCTCCATTTTTTCGGAGAAAACTCAGCTATGTAAGCAGTTGCTATTGCAGTATCAGCCCCAACAGCAAATCCAACTAAACTTCTCCATACTATTAATGAAATAGAATTAAATGCTAATGCAGATAACAAAGCAAATACTGCATACATAATACCATCAATTATTAGTAATGATTTCCTTCCATACTTATCTGTTATTGGTCCCGCTGCTAAAGCTCCTATTCCGGCAAATATAGATGTACCTGACGTTAGTATGGCTACATCTAATGGAGTTAAATGGAAGAATGGAGTAACATATACTAGTGTACTACCTATTATGCCAGTATCATATCCGAATAAGAATCCTCCCAATGCAGCTATGATAGCAGCTATTATATGAATAGGCCTTACATTAACGTTATCTAGTCTTTTTACTGCTTCTTCGTAAGTTATGTTCATAAATCTTCATATACTTTCTTGTATACAATATAATATATAGTTTGTTTTCTAGGTAAACAGATTATTATATAAATCAATATTGATGTTTTTTAATTAATCTTCAAAAGTATATATATCAAGTTTTATATAAATAAAAAGGGCTTACTTTTCTATATTACAGAATAGTCTTAAATCCTAAAGAATCTAACTGAAGTTTAAGTTCTTTTTCTTCATCTTCGGTTAATCCTCTTATTAATGGCTCTTTAACGTTACCAAAATCGTATCTAAGGAGTTTTACTAATTCATAGTGTATGGATGGAGAAGGATATTTTCCTACTATTTGGAATAGTTTATAAACTTGTAATTGAATTTTTCTTGCTTCTTCTATATTTCCTTTAATTGTATTTTTATATATACTGACAATAAGTTCTGGTATAGCGTTGGACAATCCTGAGACGCATCCTTTTCCTCCTACTATAAGTGATGGAAGTATCATAGCATCAATTCCATTGAAAACATCAATTCCTAAACTTATATGACCTATAATTTCTGTGATATCTTGAGTTGTATCCTTAATACCTGAAATTTTTATTCCATTATGAAGTAATCTAGCCGTTATTTCTGGTGTAACGTCAAATCCCACATTTCTTGGAATATTATATATATAAATTGGTAACGAAGTTAAATTGGTAATTTTTTCTAGATATCGTCTAAGAGTTTCATAGTCTGGTTTATAATAAATAGGAGGAATAGTTGCTAATGCTGTTGCTTCATGCTTCTCAGCTTCTTTTATTGTAGTAAGTATTGTATTCCAATCGGTCCCACCAATCTGCACTACTATATATTTCTCATTATCTATGTTTTCTTTCACGATATCGAGAACTCTAGTTCTTTCCTCAGCAGTAAGTAAAGTACCTTGACCTACTGAACCTAATAGGAAAAATCCATTAACTTCTGCTTTAATTAGAGAATTAACGTGATTTATTAAATCGTCTTCAGCTAATTTATTTTCTCTAAAAGGAATCGTTAATGCTGTTAATACTCCTTTCATAATATACACTGCATATACTCAATATTTAAGTCTTGAGTCTAAGAATTGATGTATATAATCATGTATACATTAAATTATATAATAAAAAAATATAAACTAGGATACAGTAACTATATCTATGCCAAAGGGGTTAATTCATTCCAAAAATGATAATGTATGTATCCTAACTAATGATGTAAAGAAAGGAGAAGAAGTAATTTGCGCTTACTTAGAGAATCCATCTGAATATGTTATTATAAAAAGTAGTGAAGATATTCCTTTAGGTCATAAAATTGCTTTAAGCGATATTAAATCTGGAGAAAAAGTAATTAAGTATGGAAGACCTATAGGAATAGCAACTAAAGACATTTTTGCTGGAAACCATGTTCATGTTCATAATATAAAGTCTATGAGGTGGAGCAAAAAATGAGCACAATTAAGGGTTATGTTAGAGAGAATGGTTCAGTAGGAATAAGAAATCATGTGCTAATTTTGCCTTTAGACGATCTTTCCAATTCGGCTTCTATAGGGGTATCAAAATTAGTTAGAGGGACTACTGTTATTCCTCATCCTTATGGAAGATTACAATTTGGTCGTGATTTAGATTTATTTTTTCACATACTTTCCGGTATAGGCTCAAATCCTAACGTTGACAGTGTAATTGTAATAGGGATAGAAGAGAATTGGGCTAATAAAGTAGCAGATGAAATAGTAAAGACTGGCAAGCATGTAGAAGTATTTCCTATAGAGGGAAATGGAGATTTAAAAACTATAGAAAAAGCTTCAAGAAAAGCATTAGGAATGGTTCAAGATGCAAGCGAAAAACATAGGACTGAAGTAGATATATCTTCTATAGTAATGAGCATTAAATGTGGAGAATCAGATACAACTTCTGGATTAGCTTCTAATCCTGCAGTAGGTGTAGTAGTAGACAGAATGATTGATCATGGAGCTACTGTAATGTTTGGAGAAACTTCAGAACTAACTGGGGCAGAAGACATAGTAGCTGATAAGATGGCTAATGACAAATTAAAGGAAAAGTTCATGAATATATTTAAAGAATATGATAGTATTATAGAAAGAGAAGGAGTTGATTTACTAGGCTCCCAACCAACTCAAGGAAATATAAAAGGAGGATTATCTACAATAGAGGAGAAAGCTCTAGGTAATATACAAAAACTAGGACATAGAAAGGTCAATTGCGTATTAGACTATTTAGATCCTTTAGAAAAAGCTAAGGATGGAGGTACTTTATGTTTTGTAAATACTTCTTCAGCAGCTGCTGAAGCTGTAACTTTATTTGCCGCTAAAGGATCAGTTGTTCATTTGTTCACTACTGGGCAAGGAAATATTGTAGGAAATCCTATAATTCCTGTAATAAAAATAACAGCAAATCCTAAAACTTCATCTCAAATGACTGAACATATTGATGTTGATGTTTCAGATTTACTTGATCTAAAAATATCGCTTGAAGAGGCTGGAGAGAGAATTTATCAATATATGTTAAGGGTTATGAGCGGAAGATTAACTAAAGCAGAAGTATTACAGCACGATGAATTCTCTCCTATAAAATTGTATATAAGTGCTTAAAAATGAAAGTAAAAATTTTTCCTTTGTCTATTCCATTTATTACTTCTCCAATATCAGATTGGAAGGATACATGGGATGTTCAACTTTATGTTAAAGTAGAAAACAATGAATTTTATGGTTGGGGAGAAACTTTAGTTGCAGGCAGTGGTATAATAGGTGCATATTCATCAGTGATAACTGATGTTATATCACAAGTTTTGGAAAGGCAAGATTTTGAATCTCCTTATGATGCTAGAATTCTTTTAGAAAAAATACTTTTTAGCGCTGGAAACTGCGGAGTAATATCTGGTGCAATAAGTTCTGTAGAGATGGCCCTTTGGGGTCTCATGGCTAGAAAAAATAATCAAAGTTTAAGTGAATTGTTTGGAGGTAAGATTAGAGATTCAGTTAAGATCTATGCTAGCTTTCCTAGATTCAATAGTGTAAAAGATGTATTAAGTGCAGTAGAAAATTCAATAACAAAAGGTTTTGAGTTAATTAAAGTTCATCAGCCTCCTTCAAACGTCATAGAAAGTATAAAAACTATAAGGGAAAAGTATAAGGATGTAAAAATTGCTATCGATTTAAATTCTCCTTTTGATTTAGCTAAAGCTCAAGATTTTGTTAATAGTATTCATAAGTATGAAATTGAATGGATAGAAGAACCATTGTGGCCTCCAAACGATTATGAAACTCTTTCAAAACTTGCTGAAATTTCGCCTATACCAATTGCTGCTGGTGAAAATGAATATTCTCTATATGGATTTAAAAAATTACTCGAATCAGGTATTACATATCTTCAGCCCGATATAGCTAAAATAGGAGGTATTAGTAAGTTCTTAGAAATATTAGATTTAGCCTCTAAATATAAAGTGAAAATAGCTCCTCATGATAGGCCTGATGCTTCTCCGTTGTCTTTAATATATGCTTTAAATCTAGGTTTATCTAAAAGTGAGATAGAAATGGTAGAGTATTCTATTGCGGACTTTCCGAATGATTTGTTTTATTCCTTACCTATAACTAAAAACGGATATGCTGTTCCTCCAGATAATGTAAATATTATTGAAACAAATATGAACAAATATAAATATAGTAATAAATTTAGAATCCTTTATTTTAGTGATTTGGAAAAAAAGTTAATAAGTAAGTAAGATGAATAATTAGTTATAATGACTGTTAATCTTAGTGAAAAGGCATATAACGATGTATTAAACATGATATTGAAAGGCAAATACAAACAAGGCCAACGAATTACTGAAGAGCAGTTGTGTAAAGATTTGAATATGAGCAGAACTCCAGTTAGGGAAGCTTTGAAGATGCTAATTTCTGAGGGCATTATAAAAAAGGAAAATAAATCTTATTCTATAGTTTCGCTCTCATCTGATGAAGTTTTAATGTTATACGAAATTAGATTACCATTAGAAGCTACTGCAGCATACCTAGCTTCTGAAAGGGCTACAGAAGAAGATTTAAAAAAAATGGACGATCTTCTACAAGAAATAAAGATAGAGACTGAAAAATCTGATCCTGATCCATTGACACTATCAAATTTAAATGGTAATTTTCATAATACCATTGCCGTAGCGAGTAAGAATAAATATCTTCAAGAATGTCTGAATGATATTAGAGTAAAATTGAAAATAATTAGAGTTACCCTTTTTAGCAGTTATGAAAGAAGAAAAGAAGAATATGAAGAGCATAATGATATATTTGAAGCAATAAAAAGCAGAAATAGTGAAGAGGCTAAAAAATTAATGGAAGATCATGAAAATAACGTTCTTAAGTATATTAAGCAAAGAATATTTATGTTCTCCTAACTAATTTTTGCTTAATTTTCATTTTAGAAATTGATTAAATACGAAAATAAACTTTTTAGGATTAAAATATAATAAACTACTTACTATACTTCTCCTGAAGTTATTTCGTTAGGATCAGGTTTTCTGCTTATGAGTCTTCCTCCATCAATTAAAATTTCACTGCCAGTTATAAATGTATTATAATCAGAAGCTAAAAATGCTAGCAGATTTGCAACTTCCTGAGGTCTTCCCATTCTTCCCAATAATGTAGCAGCATTTTTATCCAATTTTTCAGGTACTTCTTCACCTCTAGTATATATTGGGCCCGGAACTACTGTTATTACTTGAATTCCATATTTACCTAAATCTACAGCCAAACTTCTAGTCATAGAAATCAGACCACCTTTAACAGTAACATAAGGTAATGATTCAGGTAATGGATATTTTGCTTGAATCGCAGCTATATTTATTATTTTACCTTTAACTCCATTTTTTATCATTATTTCTGCAGCCATTTTAGAGAGTAACATTGGAGCAGTAAGTTCTAATGCTAGCATTTTATCCCATTCTTCTAATGTTACATTAAGTATTGAGTATCTAGAATTAACAGATGCATTATTTATTAAACAATCTATCTTACCTATTTCTTTTTTGTACCATTCTATAAAGTTTAATAGGTCTTCTCTAGAAGTTAAGTCTACTCTAACAAACTTAATTTTATCATCCTCTGGTATATGTCTTCCAGTAGCTATTACTCTAGCACCAAGTTCTGAAAAAAATTTTGACGTAACTAGGCCTATTCCATGAGTCCCTCCAGTAATTAAACATGTTTTACCTTTTAACGAAATTTCCATAAAAATAAAGCTCATTTAAAATATTTAACTTCTATGTACTCCTGTTGAATCTATTGTTTGGAAGGCCTCTAGTATCAGTTTTATATGTAAATACTTTTCCACTTAATGGTTCATCTTCTTTATAAGCCGTAGTAATGAATAATTCGTTCATTTCTTTTCCTCCAAATGTGACTGACGACACGTAAGTTACAGGGAGTTTAATTTCAAAAACTTTCTTTCCATTTGGACTCCATCTGCTTATTTTTCCTCCATTCCAATGAGCTATCCATAAATATCCTTCTTCATCAACTGTCATTCCATCTGGATTACCTACTTCATCTTTGAAATCTATTAATACTTTTCTATTAAAAATCTCTCCCTTATTTAGATCGTAATCAAAAGAATATACTTTTCTTATCGGACTATCTATCAAATACATAATATTATTCTCAGGATTCCATCCTAAACCATTAGAAACTGTCAATTGACTCAGCATTTTTTCTATTTTATTTCCTTCTAATTTATATAAGTTTCCTGAAGGTTTATCTTTTAACATATTCATTGTTCCTGCCCAATATCTTCCTAACTTATCACATTTTCCATCATTAAATCTATTATTCTCTAGATCGTTTTCTTGTCCATCAATTTTACTTAAAATATTGCCTGAATCTATATTTATTATATAAAAGTCATGTCTGATTGTAGCTATGACTTCAGTATTATTTATTACACACAATGAAGAAACTAAATCACTTGTAGTAATTTCTTTTTCTTCTTTGTTCTCAAGGTCTTTTATTACTATTTTCTTTCCGTCTATATCTACCCAAAAAAGTTTATTTAATTCTAAATCATATACTGGGCCTTCGGCTAATTTTGCCTTGTATTTACTAAATACATTTATCATAGATTATACTAATATTATATAATTATTTTATTTTTCTAATTCTTCGTTTGAAAGAAAACCTTAAATTTAGAATATACGATATTGTATACATGTATACCTTAATAGGAGGAGAAAAAATTGATTCTAAAGATAAAATTGAAGTTAGAAATCCTGCTACTGGTGAAATTATAGATTACGTTCCTTCTCTGTCGCTAGAAGATGTCAGAAAAGCTATCGATTTAGCTTATGAAGAGTTTGAAAAAATAAATAAAATAACTCCTGCTAAAAGAAGTAATTTACTCAATAATATAGCTTCAAAGATTAGAGAAAATGTAGAAGATCTTTCAAAAACTATGACATTAGAGACTGGTAGGCCAATAAAAAGTTCTAGAGCTGAAATCGAAAGAACTGCAAAAATTTTTGAACTGGCATCATCTGAACTTAGGAGAGCATTAGAAGGACAATTTATACCATTAGATCTATACGATACTCCTCCAGGTAATGAAAATAGAATAGCATTTATAAAGAGAGAACCAATTGGAGTTGTAGGTGCTATAACTCCTTTCAACTTTCCTGCAGCCAGTTTTGCACATAAAGTAGCCCCAGCTATAGCCGTAGGCAATACTGTAGTATTTAAACCGTCCTCCCTCACTCCATTAACTCAAATTAAATTAGCAGAGATAGTTAATCAGATTATCCCTAAAAGCGTAAATATAGTAACTGGAAATTCAGAAATGATAGGTAATGAGTTTGTAAAAAATAGGAAAATTTCGTTAATTACATTTACTGGTTCAGTAGAAGTAGGCTTGGCTTTAGCTAGTCAAGCAATAAAAGAAGGAAAAAGAGTAATTATGGAATTAGGAGGTAGTGACGCGATGATTATATTAGAAGATGCAGATCTAAATAAAGCTGTTAAATCTGCTTTGGTTGGAAGATTTGATTTTGCAGGACAATTCTGCAACGCTACCAAAAGAATAATAGTAAGAAAAGAAATTGAAAAAGAGTTTAGTAATAAGCTAGTCGAAGCAGTGAGAAAGTTAAAATCCGGAGATCCATTATCTGAAGACGTTGATATTCCTCCTTTAATTTCAAATCAAGCAGTGATGAGAATGAAAGAGTTTTTACAGAATGCAGAAAAGGAAGGAGGTCAAGTTATTTTCAAAGGCACAGTACCATCTATAGGATATTACTTTCCTCCTACAGTAATTAAATTATCTAAAGATTCTAATGCAAGGATATTAAAGGAAGAAGTATTTGGGCCAATATTACCTATAGTATCTGTAGATAGTGACGATGAAGCAGTAAAAGTAGCTAACTCTACTGAATATGGCTTAGATGCATCAGTATTTACTTCTAATTTTAGTAGAGCATACGATATAGCCAGTAAATTAAAAGCAGGAACAGTAATAATTAATGACACTACTAGGCTTAGATGGGATAATTTACCATTTGGTGGAGTTATGAAAAGTGGTATAGGAAGAGAAAGTATTATAAATACTATGTTAGAAATGACTGAACAGAAGTTAGTTGTCTATTCTAGGTGAATAAATATGAAAATAACTGATGTAAAAGTCTATTTAGTTAATGCTGTATGGAGAAATTTTACAATTGTAAAAATAGATACTGATGATGGAATATCAGGTTATGGAGAAGGAACTATGGGTGATTTTGAAAAAACTATAGAAGCAGCAGTTTATGACTTTAAACCGTTCTTAATTGGAAGAGAAGTAAATCCAAACGAAATATACAACTTCTTATATAGGCATTTCTTCTGGAGAGGTGGTCCAATACTCATGTCAGCTATAAGTGCCATAGAACAAGCATTATGGGATATTTTAGGTAAAAGTGTTAATAAACCCGTTTATGAACTGCTTGGAGGTAAAACGAAAGATTCTGTTAGAGTATATGCTAATGGATTTATCTCTGGTGATAGGAGTCCAGAAGAATTTGCAAATGCAGTAAGAAAAGTCGTAGATCAAGGATTTAATGCAGTAAAATTGGATCCTTTTGGATCTTCTGGACCACAAGCTAGCAGAGATGATATAGAAAAAGCTAAAAGTAGACTTAAGGCAATAAGGGATGCAGTAGGATATAATATTGATGTTATGCTAGATGCACATGGAAGATTTAATACTGCATCAGCAGTTAAGATGATAAATGAAATATCAAAATATGAGCCTTATTGGGTAGAAGAGCCTGTACCAGAGGAGGATATAGAAGCGTTAAAGAACGTAAAAGATAAATCTCCTATAACTATAGCTAGTGGGGAAAGAATTGTAAACAAATATAGGTATAGGGAATTTTTAGAAAAGAGAGCAGTTGACATAATTCAACCTGATGTTTGCCATGTAGGTGGAATAGAAGCATTAAAAGAAGTAGGTAATATGGCAGAAACTTATTATATATCTGTAGCACCTCATAATCCTAACGGTCCAATAGCAACTGCAGCAACATTAAATCTTATGTTAATTTTAAACAATTCGTTAATTATGGAATACTGGATTGATGCAGAAACTGTTAGAAGATCATTAATTAAGGAATACTTTAACGTTAAAAATTCCTATATTCACCCTAGTGATAAGCCAGGATTAGGTATAGAGGTAAATGAAGAAGCACTTAGCAGATATCCATACAAGAAACTGCACTTAGAGTATTTCAGTAAGGATTATAAATATTATGGAGATATAAATCCTAATGTTTCTTAAGATTATCAAGGAATATTTCGATTATATGTTATACAGAGTTTTTATCGTTTAACTTTAGAAATTAATATTAAAAAAGTTATATAGTTTCCATTAATAGTTTAAAACTTCTTTTGTCTAGTCTATCTAATTGTATTTCATATAAGTTATCATTTTTATCAATTAAAATAATTTTTGAATCTAATACTACTATATTTCTTCTTCCAGAAGTATATGTTTTTATTTTTCCTTTATTAGTAGTTATATTCCATTCTAATTGGTCTCCTTTTATATTAATTTCATTAATTTTCTCTACTTGGAATATTAAATTATTATAAGCTATAGCAGTTTCAAGATTTTTACGTGAATTAATATCTAGTTTTGTATAATCTCTCATTAGAAATATTTCATGATTTTCTTGATCATAAAAGCCTATAAATTTTGAGTTAGTTATAGGGAATAACATTTTAGGTATTAGGTTTTCATAAAATATTCCGTTATACCTTACATTTACTGCACTTCTTCTGTTTGATGGTTCTATTTTTATGTCTCTTACATCATCTATCAGATTAATTTTCTCGTCATCATATTCAATATTTCTTTCCGTAGAAATATTTTCTTCATTAATTTGTTCTTTAAACATGGAGTAGAAAGCTCCATCTTTTTTATTTAATAGATCATTTGGTTTTCCTTCTTCCACTATTTTTCCATTACTTAATACGAATATTTTATCTGAATTCATTACTTCATGTACATTATGGGTAACTAGTATTACTGTCTTATTCTTTGATACGTTCATCATAGCTTTGTAAACTTCTCTTTCACTTATTATATCTAAACTAGATGTAGCTTCATCGAAAATTAGAACATCTGGATTTTTTATAATAGCTCTTGCAATACTTAATCTCTGTCTTTGTCCTCCAGACAAATAAGTACCCCTTTCTCCCAATATAGTATCATACATAAATGGTAATTTTAAGATCTCATCGTGAATTTTAGCTATTTTGCATGCTTTAATTATTTCTACCTCATTGATATCGTCACTTCCATACGCTACATTATAACCAACAGTAGTATCAAAAAGTACTACGTCTTGAGGAACGTAAGCTATTTTTCTCCTAAGATAATCTAAATCTATTTCTCTAATATCTACTCCTCCAATAAGTATTTTTCCTTGGTTTACATCATAAAATCTTAAAAGTAATTTAGCTATTGTACTTTTTCCTGAACCACTTTTGCCTACTATTGCAACTTTCTCTTTAGGTTTTATTACCATGTTTACGTCTTTTATAACAGGAAAATGAGGATCATAGCCAAATGATACGTTTTCTAATACAATTTCAGCAGGCATTTCTGGTTTTTTAGGATTTTCCGGATTAGTTATTTGGGGTTTAGTTTCTAAAACTTCTCTTATTCTTTCTGCCGAAGTTAGGGATTGTTGAATAAATGGTAAAACATTACTTAAATTATTAATAGGTCCATAAAATTGTGAAATATATGCTATAAACGCAGTTATTACACCGAGTTGGATTATTCCAGATATTACCTCATGACCTCCTATCCACCATATTAATATAGTAGAAATATTAACTATAAAACCCATCAGTGGCCAATACGTTGCATTCATTTTATTTATTGTAACATTAGATTCGTATAATTTATCTAACATTTCTCTTAGTTTTTTGGATTCGTATTCCTCTTTTGAAAACGATCTTACAACTATAAAGTATGGAATAGTATCGTTTATTTTTGATGTAATATCAGCGCTTCTTCTCCAATTTCTATGATACAATCTATGAGATTTTTTCCTATATATTATTATCATATAGATAATAATTGGAATAGGTATGAGTATAAACATAGCTAAAGTAGCATCTAAAGTAAAGAGTATTACACCAATTCCTATTATAGTAAATAAGTTAGTAAGTAATGTAGGCAATCCCCAAACTAGTAACCAGTTAGTATTTCCAGCATCTGTAGTTAACCTAGATAAAATTCTACTAGGCGAAATTCTTTCTATAAAAGAATAATCATGTTTAATTGAATGAGCATATAATTTGTCCCTTAAATCGTTTATTATTTTAGAACCCAAATTATTTAAAGTTCTATTTTGTATTGAAGTTATTAATGCTAAAAAGGAATATGATAAAGTTAAGAAGACTATTATGTTTATGTACAAACTTGTAGAATACTTAGGTGAAAGCAATACACTATCTATTAAAATTTTAAGTAAATAAGGAGGAACTAAATTTAATCCAGTAGTTATTAAAGAAAGTATAGCACCTATTATTAACGTCTTCCTATATTTAGAAGCAATATTCCAAAGCCATTTTATTGTACTCATGCTAGCTTTAGAATTTTCGTCATCTTTATCGCTAATTTCTATTTGCTCATTTTTGTTAAAACCATCTATTACCTTCTTAAATAACTCTTCTTTTTTCTTAGTAAAATATGCTATTTCGAAAATTTTGTTATCAGAAGATATACCTATTAACTTATCTATTGTTATGCCTGATTCTAATGATAATTTAACTATATTATTATAGTGGGAAACAAGATTATTGTCTTCGTAAACGTTTATCTCATTTCTATTTATCTCAATTGTTTCTTCTTTTAAGTTTAGATTTCTATCTACGTCAGTTTTAACTTTAATGTTGAACTTGATAGCCTCCGTAGCTTTTTTCATATCAACATGGTCTAGAGAAGAAAAATAAAAGGATTTCCTAACAACTAGAATCTTAAAAAAGGGCCTATCCCAACGAATTCACCATAGACAATTCGTAAAGTTATTTTAGTTAATTTATTTGGTTAATAATTATTTGTTTAGATAAAATATTATTTATAATAATTTGTCCTTATTCTTTCTATAAAAAAGAAACACAACTAAGTTAAGTGCCTTATATTTATAATGCTTAAATATTCGCCCTAGAGAAAGATATAAGGTAAATAAAATGATAGGATTTCCTAACAATTTTAAGTTTGGTTGGTCACAATCTGGATTTCAATTTGAGATGGGTAGTTCAAATTCTGAAGATCCTAATACTGATTGGTACGTTTGGGTTCATGATAAAGAAAATATAATGTCTAGAATAGTTAGTGGGGATTTTCCAGAAGATGGTGCTAATTATTGGGAGAATTATAGAATTTTTCATGATAACGCTGAAAGAATGCATTTAAAAATAGCTAGATTAGGTATTGAATGGTCAAGAATATTTCCTAAACCCCTACCAAAACCTAAGGATTTTAAGGAAAATGAGGAAGACATAACAGAAGTTGAAATAAATGAAAATATATTAAGAGAAATAGATCACTATGCTAATAAGGATGCAATAACTCATTATAGAGAGATATTTAAAGATATTAAGAATAGAGAAATCCATCTTATATTGAATTTATATCACTGGCCTCTACCACTCTGGCTACATGATCCAATTAGAATAAGAAATGGAGATCTTACTGGACCTATGGGATGGTTAAGTACTCGTACAGTTTACGAATTTGCAAGATTCTCTGCATACGTAGCATGGAAATTCGATGATTTAGTAGACTTATACGTTACAATTAATGAGCCTAATGTGGTTTGGGGTAATTCATTTATTCCTTCAATAAAGGCAAACTTGGAATTGAGAAAAAAGGCTTTCTATAATCTTGTCCAGGCGCACGCTAGAGCTTATGATGCGATAAAAAATATTTCAAAGAAATCTGTGGGAATAGTTTATGCTAATACCTCATTTCAGCCTGCAAGTGAAAATGATATTGAGGCTGTAGAAATTGCAGAGTATGAAAATAGATGGATGTACTTTGATGCTATAATAAGGGGCGAAATTAAAAAACAAGAAAAAATAATTAGAGAAGATTTAAAAAACAAAGTAGATTGGATAGGAGTAAATTATTACACAAGAACTGTTGTAAAAAAGATTGAAGACGGGTATACGAGAGTAAACGGTTATGGTCATAGTTGTGGACCTAACTCTGTAAGTCCCTCAGGATTTCCGTGTAGTGACAACGGATGGGAAGTAGCACCAGAAGGATTGTACGATGTGCTCGTTAAATATTGGAATAGATATCATATTCACATGTATGTTACAGAAAATGGTATTGCTGACGATATGGATTATTTGAGACCTTACTCTTTAGTTTCTCATATCTATCAAACGAATAGAGCCATAAATGAAGGAGCTGATGTTAGGGGATATATGCATTGGTCTATCTCAGATAACTATGAGTGGGGAGTAGGTTTCTCAATGAAATTTGGTTTATTGAAAGTTGATTTTCCTACTAAAAAATTATATTGGAGGCCATCAGCGTTCGTCTATAGAGAAATAGCCAAAAATAACGGAATAACAGACGAATTAGAATTTTTGAACAGAATACCTCCAGTTCAATTATGTCGTTGTAAGAAGGAACTATAGCAAATTCTTCTACTTAAATACGATAAATATTTAATTAAAACGCAATATCAAATAATATGATGTCAACTATTCTGAGATCGACAATAAATGTATCCAATGTTTCTTGACAATTTAGTGACTAATAATATAAAACTAGCTGAAAATATAATTTTTATGCTCTTAAGTTCTTATCATATTAAGAATTTCGTATTAGATAATTAACTAGATAGTTTTTATCTAAATTCTTAGTATTCTTTAAATTCCTCGTTCAAAGGCACATTAAATAACTGTACTTCTTTAGCGTAAACATAATTTCTGCATTTGCTGATTTAACATTATTAGGAATTTCATATTTTGAGTAAAGTAAGAATATATATATAAGATAAGTTAATTATATATAATGACTATAATTAAACCAATACTACTTCCTCAAAAAATACAAAATAATGAAATTAAAGGTGGCGTAGGAACACCATATATAATTTATGATGTCAAGAGAGATAAGCATTGGCTATTATTCACAGGATGGAATGATCCAATTGGACTTAAAAGAGAAGGTTTTGTTGCACCCATAGATGATTCCATGAATGTTGATCTTAGTGCTTTAATAAAAATATTACCGTCAGATTTTCCAGAAAATGTAAATTATAGTAATAATGCAGTAAGAGGATTTTATAATGAAGCTAAAGATGAGTTTTATATTACTTCGAGCCATGGAAAGAACTTATATTTTCTAGTTTTTGATAGTAACTGGAAATTAAAAGGATATAAGAACCTTATTAATGACTTTAATAAAGATTCTGGTTTAGCTATAAGGCCAACTGGAGCTTATCTTAACATAAAAGATGCTATAGCAGTAAGTCCTTCCAATGAATTCTCTAGTTTAGAATTATATGTAATTAGAAATGTAGATGATTTTGAAAAACTAAATATTGAAGACTGGGGAAAAATAGGAGCATCCTGGGGTAAGTCTAATGATGTATTAGATTTTACATTAATTCCAAGATTTCAAATATTTGTTGAGGCTACTCCTATGTCAAAATGGCTTTTACAAACTTATGTAGGCCCTAGTATGGATGAAGTATTTTCTGATAATATTTCATCAATAGATGCATTTAAAAATGTAAGTTTTCTTCAAGGGTCTCTTATGCCTCTCTTAGGATTAGATGATTCGTTTACTCAAGTAGGACATCCGCATTATACTACTGAGCCAGATGGGAAACCTAAACTTCTTTTTGCATCATTTAGAGATACGTATAGTTCTAGACCTGATACTGGAAAGGAAGGGTATACTCATGAAATATGGATGGAGTATGTCGATAATACTATATTTGATCCAAAAAGTTACAATGAATTGAGGGGTAAATTTAAAGGGACAGAGAGTAGGTGGTTTTATCTACCTAACGTACGTAAGCTGTTCATTTCTATAAATAATGATGCAAAACTTATCCTTAAAACAGCATTTGATGACAAAAATACAGAAAGTTTAGAAATTAAAAAAGGTATAAATACTATAGAAAATCCAGTAAACTGGGTTAAGATCTCTTCCCAAAACGAGATAGATGCAATTATTAAAGCAGTTTTTTAATCTAGTATATTTTAAAAAATAATTTCACTTTTTCTTTTTTCAGAAATTTTTTGTGTTATGATTCTTATTTTACTGGTTTACAATAACTTATATTCAAGAGGAACTACGCTCTCTATCTTCTATCATTTTTTCTGCTAATTTTCTTAGTTCTACTCTTCTTAATTTTCCTGTCACTGTCTTTGGTAAATCGTCAACAAAGAATATGAATCTAGGATAAGCGTATGTAGCTAGCTTATTCTTTACAAAAGTTTTTATCTCATTTTCGAGATTAATATCAGGCTTATATCCTTCTTTAGGTACGATAAAAGCCACAATTATCGATCCTCTTATTTTATCTTGGATATCGACTACAGCACAAGAAGCAACTGATGGATGCTTACTTATTTCGTTTTCTATCTCCAGTGCACTAAGTCTGTAACCAGATACTTTTACTATATCGTCTTTTCTTCCTACAAATTTAATATAACCTTCATTATCTATATATCCCATATCTCCAGTGAATAGGATATTATTTTTTATCTTCAATTTAGTAGCATCTGGATTCTTATAATATTCAATCATTGCACTAGGATCTGGGAGTTTTATCGCTATTTCTCCTATAGTATTAGTTACTTCTTTTCCTTCTTCATCTAAGATTAATACTTTATGGCCTGGACATTCTGGACCTGTATATTCTGGCTTTACTTTCATTATTAATGGAGAATTACATATTACCAAATTAGCTTCTGTTTGTCCATAAATTTGGTTTAAATCTGTATTCATATTATTTTTTGTCCAAGTTATCAAATCTGGATTAACTACTTCTCCACCACTTATTATAGCTTTTAATTCTAAATTATATTTTTTAACTTCATTTTCATGGTTTTTAAGCATTCTAATTGCAGTAGGAACCATGAATGTTCCATTCACTTTATAGTTCTCTAACACATCTAAAAAATCTATAGGATCAAATTTACCTTGTCTTTTATATGTAATTACAGTATTGCCGTAATATAAGGCTGGAAGTACTAAATCACCTAAACCTCCTATCCATGCCCATTCAGCTGGCGTTATAAATATTTCTTTTTCTTTTGGGAAATCTAATGAAATCTGCCATGCTGGTAAATGCCCTAGAATCCAGCTTTTAGGCAGTAAGACTCCTTTTGGCTCTCCAGTAGTTCCTGATGTATAGAATAAATGTATTGGTTCATTCTCTTTAACCTCATTATATTCTATGATACTTACTTTTTCTATATCATCATAATTATAATCTCCTCCATCATCGCTTACTATTATTGTATTATAAACTTCTTTAATTTTCTTTACGTACTCTGACGTAGTGAAAACTACTGATGCTTTACTATGATTTAATCTAAACTTTATTGCATCAGTTCCAAATAATATACTCATAGATAGATAAATACTACCATTCTTATAAGATCCTAGCAATGCAGAAAGCAAATTGAAGCCTTGAGGTAACATTCCAGCTACTATATCTCCTTTTTTAACTCCTAATTCTTTGAGAAATTTTGAAACACCATTACTCCTTTCTTTAATTTCTTGATATTTTATTTCTTTGCTATCTTCTATTAGAGCTATACCACTATTTTCATCAACACTTTCAATGAAGTTGAATTTTTGAGGCCAAACAAAATTTTTTCTTATTTCCTCATATGTGCTACCAAATACTCTTATATCAAATTTATTTTTACTCTTGATCATAATTAAGGTATATTGTAATGATTGTTTTTAACTCTTTCTCTTTTTAATATTTTTTATAAAAAATAAAACAATAAAATCTTTAATATAGCAATAATAAATAATTAGAATCTTTATTAGCTATTATAGTAAAAACGTTTTTAATTAAATTAGAGTTCAAAAGATACATATAAAGTATTAGAAGACATTGTAGAATAAAGTTTCTGCTGATTTGATCTATATAGTTAAAGACATATAGTTTTTATCTATAATTAAAATTGAAAATAAGTTATATAACTAATAATATTTGCTACATGAAAAGCATATATTTTATGTTTTTAAAAAAGAGAGGAAGTATATAATCAACTATTAATTTGACCAAATAATTTTTCTTTTATGAAAGAGGTTATAGGTAAATACGTGATAACTACTGATACTAAAGACTTAACTAATCTATTGAATTTCCTAACAAAGTACAACGTATCAGCGTATAATTATAAACTAAGCTATTTGAACGGTAAAATTTCTATAAGAATTAAGATTTCCAATAACGTATTTCTATCTATTCAAGGGTTAACAATCAATAGTGCTGAGTCTATTATTTCATATGTTTCTGACTCTAAATACTTTATAGAATTTGATAATGTGAAACCAGACGAAAATATTATAAAATTTTTGAATAATCTTAATTTTCCTGCATCTTCAGAGTTTCATGTTTTAAATAATAATACTATAATATGTTACATAGAAGGATACAGATGTAAGATAAATAAAATAGAAATATTGAAAGCATTAGCTAGAGACTTTCGTAAAATTAAAGCGTTATTTCCTCCTTTAAATTTAGGTTATTTATCAACTGAGAATGTATTATGTGAAATAGGATTAAAAGCAAATGGAATAAGAAATTCCAAGATATTAGAACAGTGTAAGATATGCGAAATTAATAACGATGGATCAGTAAAAATTGACAATTTTATTATTAAACAAGGAAAGATATATAATGCAGGTAAAGAAATTACTAGGAAGGAATTTTATTCCATATATACGTAGTAAGTTTCAAATAATTCATGTTATAAAATATATAGCATAATTAGAGATTAATTTGAAGCCCATGGCAAATTATAATTATTGAGAGAACAAATATATACAGAATAAAAATTATTTTCAAGCAGAAATAAGAGTGTTAGTACAAGTAATGGATGCAGTTATCACTTAACATATCGTGCTCTACTTAATATAAACAAGGATATAGATATTTATTAATTAATTATGACTGTAAATTATTCAATAGTTAACCTTCTTACATTTAATGTTTCAAGATATTAAAAAAAGGAAAAAATAAATAATCTTAATGTAGTGAAGATATCAATAACCTAATCAGTAAGTATTACTTATTATTTAAGGAAAAAGACTTTTTATATTCTTATAATTATTCGTTATTATGAATATATTATTAGATAAAATTTTTGTAAAAAATGATATCATTCCAAAACTAATGTATTCCACTAAGAATTACCAAGAATATGATGTATTTAATACTAGAATCTATATAGATCACGGAATAGGTATTTCTTCAGAAGCTTCTTTTACTAAAGCTGAGATCAAACTTGAACCATATGAAACTTTTCTAGGTTTAACTATACTTCCTATAGTGAATTACGATAAAGCTTATACGTATTTTCCACAAATGTATGCTTTTGATAGAAGTGATGTCAATGAACCTAATATTAAATACCCATTTTTTAGAAACGTTAAGGATTTAAATGAACTTAATTCGTTATATCCTTGTTGGGCGTATCCTTATACTTCCAAAGATTCTAAAAATGTAGCTTATTACACTACAGCATTGTTAACCAAAAGAGAAGATAAATATTATACTTATCTAGTAGCTAGTAATAATGGAGTATTAGCTTCATTGAAAGATAATCTAACTTTAGTTCTAGAAGGAAAATATAATCCAGATAAAATTGCTTGGGTATTATTTATAGGTGAATCTGATGATCCATACGCTTCAATAAGAAACTCCTTTGAGAGTATGGCTAGTAAATTGCCGGTAAAATTAAGAGAAACCAAAAGAAAGCCTAGAATAATTGGAAAACTCGGTTGGTGTTCTTGGAATGCCTTCCTTACAACATTAGACTCGGAAAAAGTAACTAATACAGTTAGAAAAATAGAAGAGAAAGGAATTAGATTCGGTTTTATAATAATAGACGATGGATATCAGAAATTAGATGAAAATAAAGCCCTTTCATCTATATTTGATCCTGCAAAGTTTCCTTCCGGATTTCCAGAATTTAATGAACTAGGAATATGGCATACTATAAACATTTACTGGAATGGATACACGGAAGAATTTAAAAAGGAATTAAAAGAAGGATTAAAAACAGGTAATACTTATGTTCCTCCAGAAGATTTAGAGAAAGGATTAAAAGCCTTCAATACATTCCATAGAAATTTGAAAAAAGTAGCTAAAACATTATCATTCATAAAAGTAGATAACCAATGGAGTGTAAGAAAATTTTACTCTTATCCAGAAAATGTAATATTAGCAGTTCAACTTTCAGCATATTTAGAAGACCTAGAAGTCTTAAGCTGTATGTCAATGACACCAGAATGCTATACTAATTATTTTTACAGCAATATTATGAGAACTTCAAATGATTATTTACCAAATTCTAAGACAGGAACTAAATTACATATCCTATTTAATGCATACAACTCACTCTTCTTTAATAACATTGTTTATCCGGACTACGATATGTTTTCTTCTTATGATATTGACGCATTACCTCATTTAGTCTCCCGTATATTTAGTGGAGGACCAGTTTACATAACAGATAGAGATCCGGAAAGAACAAATATAAGTTTACTAAAGAAGATAATTATTAAAGATAGTATTACTACAGTAGATTATCCCGCTATCATAACTAAAGATTTAATTTTCAAAAACCCTTACGAGGAAGACGTTCTTCTAAAATTAGCATCAAAAGCCAATAACATCCCTGTTATAGCTTTCTTTAATGTTAATAAAGATAGCAAAAAGATTAAAGACACAATAACGCTAAAAGATCTACCTTATCATGTAAGCGAAGAATCATTAATGTATTATAAAGTAATTGCGGAAGAATATGGAAATTTTAGCGATCTAAAGGTAGAATTAGATGAAAATCAAGCTGAAATCGTAATTCTAGCTAAAAAAGGAACAAAGATCGGATTAAAAGAGTTCTTATTACCTCCTGCTACAATGAAAGATGAGACTCCATTAACTTCAGGTACTCTAATAATACTAGACGATCCAATTAAAGAAGTACAAGTAAATTTATAACTATCCTTTTTTGATTGCAATAAGCCTTTCAGTTAATATAAATATCATAAATGCATTAAATGAAAATACTAGCAAGGTACACATAATTAGCCTTATTATTAAACTAACGCAATTCTTACTGAAGAAAAATTACCATAATTCTACTTGAACACATTAAAAACAAATATTATAATTTTATTTTCAATACTAACTATATTTATTCATTTATTGCTCTATAGAAATTGTGTAACGCCAATTTATTTTATCCCTTATGTAAAGCGTTTAAGTAACTAAAGAAACTTTCAACAAATTCCTACAAAAATAAGTTACATATATCCTAAAGTAGTTATTAGTGATTCAATACTATGTACATATTCTCGGATGATGGTATACCTTGATATAGAGAGTATACCTTAATATGGTGGTGATATACTATAATGTATGCGAAAAGTAGGTATTTTAAGCCAGGCTTGGAGAAGAGACAAAATAAATGAACTAAAAGAAGTAGCTGAAAAGGCTGGTAAAATAGGATATAAAGAGATTTGGTCTGGAATAAATGCAAATTATATTGAAGGCATAAAAGAAATATCTAGTATAGCTATGAAGTATGATATGTATTTTTTTGTAGATATTAATCCAGATATATTGAAATCTTTTAATGCATCTCCATCAGATTTAAGGATTTTTAAAGAGCTTAACGTAGGAGGCCTTAGAGCTGATTATGGATTTTCTGAGGATGAATTAATAAAAATGGCTAATAACGACTTAGGATTAAAAATTGATTTGAACGCAAGTATATTTCCAGTAGATAGATTAGATCATTTAATCAAACAAGTTAAAGATATAGAAAATCTTAAGGCTAGTCATGATTTTTATCCGATAAAGTATACGGCTTTATCACTAGAATCAACAATTAGTAAATCTAAAGAATTTAAGAGCAGAGGAATAGAAGTAGCAGCTTTCGTGCCTACACCTAGAGGAGAAGGGAGAACTACTACTGAAACTATTAGAGGAAAACCTCCTGGAAAAGGAGCATCTATTTTATTTAACACTAATTATATAGATAGAATAATTTTAGGAGATCCATTTCCTACTGATGAAGAATTAATCGAAGTATATGAAGCTAAAGATAAGACTAAACTACATGTTATTGTTTACCCTGGCATTACGGATGAAGAAAAGAAAATTTTCAGTACTTTTAATGATGTAAGAGTAAAAGAATATGCATTAGCTCTAAATATACTAAAAGAAAATAAAATAACTAAAAGAAATATAGTAAGAAGATTTAAAGGATGTGTTAGTGTTATGAATGGAAGAAGTGATGTAGTAGAAGTATGGATATTCAAAAAAGATGTAGAAGCCGATGATAGATTTAATGTAATAGGTGAAGTCGATCCAGAAGATATGGACATGTTAGATTATATAGGAGAAAGAATTAGCGTACAGCTTATTCCAAAATATATGGAGTAAAAGATATTTGCGTATTTAGTCTTAATATACAGTAGAGGAAAAACAAAAATTTGCTAAAGGAAAATAAAGATAAAAATTACTTTTTTACAAATGACCATATAGATGCGTTCCCTATATAGTGATCTAAATATCCATCTAAAGGTTCTGGATTTCCATCTCTGCTATTAATTCTCGATGGTTGATTCCATACTATACCTTTAGAAATTAAATTATCCCATTCTTTCTTCAATATCTCTAACCATTTTTCTTTATTTCTCTTATATCCTAGCCAGCTTATTGCAAAAACTAATCTTGGCCATGAAGAGTATGCTTGAGTCCATTTTTCTACTACTTCTCCATTTTCTTTTACCATATTTGGCGTGCAATAAGGAGAAACTTTTCCATTTATTTCTAAGATATAATTTAATGCAAAAGATATCTTTTCTTCATCTATTATTTTTTCTAAATCAAGTAGTTCAACCCACCATTCTCCTAGAATCTGAGCAGAAAAGACAAACTTTTCTTCAATATCAGTCCATGGAATAAAGTATTTGCCATTAAATAATGAAGAGTAAACTTTTCGTGCTTTTTCTAATAATTCATTTATAAAATCTTTGTTTTCTTTATCATTAAGTATAATTGCCATTTCTCTTAGAGCTATTAAGGACGCTATATACACGGATGTGGTATAACTATCTATACCCTTTATTCTAGTAACATCAAATCCACTATCTCCGGATCCTTCTAGTTCTGGAACTCCATCATTATCCTTATCTTGTTTTAACTCCCATTTTAAAGCCTTAATTGCAAAAGGATATAATTCTCTTAAAAATTCTTTGTCTCCAGTAAATTTAAAATATCTATAAATTAATAAAATAAATGTAGGATTCAGGTCTTTCCATTTTGGAGGAGAAGTAGTTCCATCTATTGGTAAGTCTAAAGAGTATAATCCCAAATCATGAGGAACATATCCATCTTCCCTCATAGCATAAGCGAATTCTCTAATTACACTTTTCTCTAAAGCTGGAAATAAGAAAAGTATAGGCAATGCACCTTCATAACATAATCCTGCTATAGTATTTATAACTGGAAAATTTTCTGGTCCTTCAAATATGCCAAATCTTCCCTTCTCATCTAGTATAGTACTACTCGAAAGGATATATGCCGAGTTAATTATTGCGTCCTTTAGCCATGGTTCAGCATCTATGTCATGCCATTTCATTGATTCTTCTTTTAACCTATCAAAATTATCTAAAAAATAATTAGCAACTTCTATTGCGTTTGAGAAATTATTATGATAGAAATATCCATAAGGGTATTGGAAGCTTTTCCCTCTGGAGTACCAACTTATTACGAATCTCACTCTATTTTCTTTATAATCGCTTATTATTATACCGGCAGGATCATCCCAAAAGCCAGTGACTTCATGCTCATCCGATTCATATTTTTCCAATAAATTCCACACTCTGTTCTGCTCGTACAAGTCCTTATAAATAAAGCTACTAAAAGCTTCTACAGCATCTACGTTAATATTATATTGTGAAATAGTTTTAGATACATTATCTCCCGTAATATATACTTCTCCTTTTCTAGGATCTAAATCTATACTTTTTGGATTTTCGAAAATAATACCACTCCCAACTCTTCTATCTCTTCTACCTATAGGAGAAGTTCCTACAATATTAGGAAAAGATAATGCAATTTTTCCACTTTTACTTCCCTTAACTTCTATTTCCATACCTACAGCAGGGATATTTGAATCTTTAATATTATTAGGTATAATAGATGAAAAAGCAGTTAAATTAACCTCTATTCCGTTCTTATTTCCCTTCAAAAAAATAAAAGGATAAACTCCTTCATATATTAAATCGTCAATCTCATAATTCTGCATATTGTAAACTTTTAACTCTTTCTCTAAAAAGAAAGAAGTAGACTCATCAGGAATTACAAATATATGAAATCCTCTCGTTGTTTTTATAGGATTAGAAAAATTTCCTAAAATAGTAACATTTATTAGTTTTCCTTTATTATTAATTTCTAATTTACCAGTTCCTATTCCGCCCAAAGGTACACCTGATTTAAGGCTATCTGTATATGAAAATCTCACCATAGCAAGTATTTTGCTTAATAGGATATAAAATTATTATATGTATGCATTACTAATAAGAATGCAATTATATTTTAGTTATATTTGCCTATCTAACTTTATGAGTAAAATTTTTCATTTTATATATAAGAATTATTGAAGAAATTAATATTTTCTATCCCCTCATCTTAAAAAGAGTCAAATATTATGATAATTAATATTTTATGATATGAAATTTTCTGAAAAATTTAGATAATCTTTAAATTAATTATTAATTACTAAATTCTGATCTAAAAACAAAAAGCTATATTTTTATTCTAGTTCTATAAAATTAATCCATGAACCATACAATCCACGCAATTACTCATAGCAAATGGGATAATTCTCTACAACCAATAATGAGCATAAGTAACGGCGATATAATAACAGTTGAAACTAAAGAAGCTTCAGACGGACAAATAAGTCCTTCATCATCAGAAAAAGATTTACGAACATTAGATTTTTCAAGAATTCATCCATTAACTGGACCGATAGAAGTAAAAGGAACAGAACCCGGAGATGCAATAGAAATAGAATTTCTTGAGTTCAAGAATAAAGGTTGGGGATGGACTGGAGTAATACCTGGATTTGGATTTTTAGTAGATGAACAATATACTTCACCAATAGATTTACAAGGGCCAGCATTAAAGATTTGGCAAATCGACGAAAAATATGCACAAGCTAAGTTTGGAGAATTAGACGTAAAAATTCCAATTTATCCATTTCCAGGCGTTATCGGGACTGCACTACCTTATCGTGGAAAATACAGTACAATTCCTCCTAGAGAAAACGGAGGAAATTTAGATATTAAACATTTGACAGTTGGTACTAAGCTTTACTTGCCAGTTTTCGTTAAAGGAGCGTTATTATCAATAGGCGATACTCATTTAGCTCAAGGCGATGGTGAAGTTTGTGGTACAGCTATTGAAGCTCCTTTAGAAGTTACTATGAAGATTAATGTTGTCAAGAATATTGGATTAACTCAACCAATTTTTGTAACCGGTAAAGTTAAGGAGATGGAGTTTAATGAATACATTGCTTATCCTGGAATAGATTCTAATTTATGGATAGCTAGTAAAAAAGCCATTAAGGGAATTATTTCCATTCTTTCAAAATATATGACTCCAGTTGAAGCTTATATGTTAGCTAGTGTTGCTGTAAATCTAAAAGTGAGCGAAGTTGTTGACGTTCCTAACTGGATAGTAACAGCTTACCTACCAAAAGACATATTAGGAAAAGAAATAGAAATTTTTTAATTAAAACTTAATTTATCTAGATCATTCAAATTGATACATGATTTTACTTATAGCAGTTTACGGAAATTAACATAGCTTAATTATTTAATGTATGATAATGAGTAACTCATGTCTTTTTAATTATATAACAAAAATAGCGTAATGTATAAATTTTCTACCTAAGAAATATAAAAATAGATAGATTAAATTAAAAGATATAAACTTAAAAAAGGTATCATTTTTTTAAAAAAGTTAGATGAAAACTAGAACTGAACTCATTATTTATTCCAAATCTTTTTAGCTTCATCAATTAGGTTTTTGGATTCTAACGAATATATTGGCGGTCTTGGAGATCCTACGTCATATCCTTGAAACGCTTTAGTTAGTTCGTAAACAGCAGAAAACTGACCATATTTCTGAGTTAGTCCTACTAATTTATTTATTAGAAGTTGAACTTCCATAGCCTTTTTCATATCTCCATCCTTTAAATATTCCCTAAGTTGAGAGAATAACTCTGGAGCATAATTGCCTGCTCCAACAACAGTACCGTCTAGGACTGACATTGAAGCTATAGCTAGTCCTTCTAAACCATTATAAACTTTCATTCCTTCAACTTCTCTGTATTTTATCGTGTGCTGAAAATCTGGATTAGTATCTTTAACTCCTGTCAAACAT
Organism: Acidianus manzaensis; assembly: GCF_002116695.1. NCBI lineage: Archaea > Thermoproteati > Thermoproteota > Thermoprotei > Sulfolobales > Sulfolobaceae > Acidianus > Acidianus manzaensis. The sequence continues at coordinate 1,036,570 of NZ_CP020477.1, read as the reverse complement.
CCAATCTTTTTAACCATTTCCACATTTACATCCTTACCAGTAGCTCCAGGATAATTGTAAAGATATACGTCATGCTTACTTTCTTCACAGATATCCTTGAAATATAGTATAATAAATTCCTCTGGTAGAGTAAAATAATATGGGGGATATGAAGCTACAGCTAAAACGTCTTTGTCGTTTGCATACCTTACTAATTCGATAACTTCATTCATATTGAGAGAACCAACTTGAAATATTACTTTATTTGTAACGTCTAGGACAGCATCAAGCATTTCCTTCTTTTCATCTTTAGATAAAGCTGGTCCTAAACCAGTAGTACCGTTAACAAAAATTATATCAACGCCTTTCTTCAGCAAATTCCCCACGTGAGTTTTAACAGCCTCTTTATCAATTTTTCCATTATTGAAAGGAGTAAGTATAGGAACTACTATATCCATCATTTAAAATCCCTTCCATGTATTTTTAACTACCCAAACAGGTTCTTCCTTAACGTCAAGAGGTACTGGTTCAGCTTTTAATTCATCTAAAAGTTTCTCATTAACGTCAACTCCAATTCCAGGCTTATCCGAAACTTTAACGTAACCATCTTCTACTGGAGTCCCATTATAAACTAAGTCTCTTTTCCACTGTGGAAACCAATCGTAAAAGTTTTCTAAAATTACGAGATTAGGTATTGAAGCGCTTAATTGAACTGACACAGCATTCTGTATTGATCCAAAGGCATTATGAAAAGCTATTTCTATATCATTTGCTTCAGCCAATGCAGTAACTTTTCTAGCTATCGTCACACCTCCTATGTTTGTAATGTCAGGCTGTAAGATGTCAGCTAATCTGTTATCTATATAAAACATAGCTTCCTTTAAACTCACTAGCCTTTCTCCTAAAGCAACAGTTACTTTAGTAGAAGATCTATATTTCTTATATCCCTCAATGTCCTCATGATGTACTGGTTCTTCCATAAATAAAGGATTATATTTTTCTATACGGTGTGCAATTTTAATCGCTGAATTAGCGTTAAATCTACCGTGATGTTCAATCATTATATGAACTTCATCTCCTACAGCTTCCCTCACTGCCTTTACTCTTTCTTCAGCTTGTTGTAATCCTTTTTCATCAATCCAATCGTAATACTCGCCAAACGGATCGAATTTTAATCCTTTATATCCTCTCTTTACTATATCCTTAGCTTTTTCAGCGAAATCATCTGGAGTTACACAATCATTATACCATCCGTTAGCGTAAACTAAAACCTTATCCCTAAATTTACCACCCGTTAGTTTATGTATTGGAGCACCTAATTCTTTGCCTAAAATATCCCATGATGCAATGTCAATAGCTGAAGTAGCCGTAGCTGACTCAAAAGATCTAGCGAGATAAAAATCTTGCTTATACCACTCATGATAATTCTTTTCTACATCTTCAACTTCCTTTCCTATGAAAGCTTTCGATACTTGCTTAATAGCGTTATAAACTGATATTATTCTTAATGTAGGAACAGCCTCACCATATCCTACCATTCCATTCGAAGTAGTAACTTTCACTACTATCATCGAAGATGCCCATGTAGAACCTCCTTTTTCCGTAGAAGTAAGAACTATTGGCTCAATTTCTTGGATTTTCATATTTAATATTGCGTTAGTTATATCTTAAACTTTTCCATATTGTTAATTAATTTAAGTTACAGAATTAGGACTAATAAAATCGATATACAAAATCTAGAAGATATCTTATATGTTTTAAGTATAACTAGAATTTCTATCTAATCAGATCGAAAATAAAATTTTTTGATAGTTATTTTATTCATATTGTTTAAAACTATCTATTACTTATGATCATTTTATATACATTATTTATTATGATACGCATAAATAACAAGCTAATGATAAATATAAATCAAGTTATGAAATAATAAACTAAATAATTTTTAATAATAGGTAATATCCTAAAGTATTTTAAATGAAAATTAAAGTTTCATATAATATTAGAGATAAAAAAAGAAAATAACTTCTAATACAATTTTACATCATTACGTAGTATACGTGTATGTACTATAATACATCATATTATAGTAATAGCCAGTGAAAGGATCATAGACAAATCCATGAACATACGGTTGAACAAAATAGTAAGTCGAAGGAACCGGCAACCATATATAAGGAGCCATATGATACAAAATACTATAAGCCTGCCCAACCAACTCCTCCTGCTCAGTAGTATTAGTAATAAACGGCAACGTACTATACATATTCTGCAACGTAGGATTATCAACCCAAGCTAAATTACCAGAAATACCACCATCTTGTACATCAGATAATGGAATTAACTGCTGAAATACAGGATCAGGCCAATTAGGTACCCATCCTAGATCTACAAGATTAGGAGTACCAGAAGGAGTAGTCCAACCATCAGTAACACTAGCTAACACTAACTTAACACTAGTAGATATTCCAATTTGCTGCAAATCTTGAGATATTATAGTCAACTCATCCTCCTCCAACGCATTCTCAGGAGCTAAAGCATAAATATCCATAGTAGACAACTCAGTCCCACTAGTATCACCAAGCGTAGTACCATTAGGCAACACAACATAGAAATGACCCTCATAACCAGCCTCATTCAAATACTTCATAGCCAAACCCAAATTAGTAGAATACATACTCAAATTATCAGGATTATAATACCCAGGAAACTGAGGAGATATAGGACCCAAAAACTCAGAAGCCAACGTAACACCCTTATACTCAAATATCTGCAACAAAGCAGTATAATTAATAGCATACTCTAAAGCCAACCTAAAATCAGTAATATTAGTAGGAAACTCCTGAGTATTCATACTAATATACAACACTTCTGGTTGTGAACCTAGATTTACTAGTGAAGCATTTATAGGTAATTTAGAATATGGTGATGCTCCAAGTATTTGTGACAAGTATGGTACTGAAATGTATGATAATTGAGCTTTATTAGTTATGAAGTCTTCTACTCTATCCTCGTGAGATAATCCATATTGTATTACTACTTCTTTTATGTGTGCTGGTTCTGCTACTGCTGGCACGCTATGTCCTGAAGCCCAGTAGTTTGGATTTGCTTCTAAGTCTATTGTGCTTAATCCTGTAGATACGTATGTTATCACGTATGGTCCTGTTCCGTTCATTCCGTGTTCGTCTAAGTAAGTGTTTGGTGTGTTGGGTTGTACTCCTCCGTGTTCGTCAACTACTACTGGGTTGACTATTGCTCCCCACCATGCTGCTATATCATATAGGAAGAATTTGTATGGTATTAGTGTGTTTATTTCTACTTCGTATGGTCCTTTTACTACTACTGCTTGGTTTGGATATTCCATTATTTTTTGTATTGTCGCATTATTTGCGTTGAAGTTTGATAGTATTGATGCTAGTATTTTTGCTGTTAGGTTGTAGTTGTTTGCTGTTGGTAGTCCTGTTGCGTTTTGTATTGCGTTGTTTACTCCCCATGGTATTGCATATCCTGTGTTTGAGTATACTGTTGCGTTGAATAGTAGTTCTATGTAGTTTGATACTCCTGGTCCTTGTCCCATTAGTATTGTTCTATAGAGTGAGAACCATACTGTTGATGCGTTTACTTGTACTCCGTCTGGGAAGTGTATGTAGTTTCTTAGGTAGAAGTAGTAGTTTTGGTAGTTTGGTGTTGTCCAGTTTTGTGCTATTACTGGTACTAGTTGGTGGTAGTTGCTTCCGTTAAATTCTACTAGTTCTTGGAATACTGCTGTAAATAGTGGTCCGTCTTGTGTGTAGAATCCTGTTGCTGGGTCTAGTGCGTCTGGTGCTGCTGTTTGTGCTACGTCGCATAGTACGTTTGAGTTGGGTGCTGCTAGTGTGATTGTTGATACTGATACGGATGGGTGGTGTGTTGTTACTAAGTATGCTGCTGCTCCTGCTATTACTATTACGACTATTATGATTATTGCTACTGCTGCTTTGGATATTCCATAAAGTGTTTTTTTATTGACCATTTATCATCAATTAAGCTTTACTATTATTACAATATAAATTTTATGTAGATAAGACGTAATTAGTAATGTGTATATCATTTATTTCTCATGAAATACTGAATTGTTTTTAAGTATTTGAGATAAGTTTATATTGGGATTACAATAAGCTATAAATATAATGAAGGGTACTATACTAAAATTTGCAATTAGAAGAGCTATAAATGGTATAATTACTCTTCTGTTATTAATACTTTTTGTTTTTATTTTGATACACGTAGCTGCTCCAAATCCAGCAGCGTTAGCTAGGATCTATGCTGGTAATCCTCATGCTCCTCCATCTGAAATAAATGAGATAATAGTAAAATATGGCTTAAATAAGCCATTATATGTTCAATTTATCACTTATATTATAGACATATTTACTGGGCATTGGGGTTTGGATCCAATTTATAAAGTACCAGAATCGTCTCTTCTTTTCCATTTCTTACCTATTAGTTTACAAATCGTAATACCTGGTGATATTTTAGCTGCTGTTCTAGGTATTTTAAGTGGTGCTATTGCAGCTTCGAATAGAGCAAAAATGAAGGATAAAACTATAAAAGTACTATATTTGACTACTTGGTCTTCTCCTCCGTTTTTGGTTGCTTTTATATTGCAATTAGTAATTGCTTATTATTTAGGCTTGCTTCCTGCTACGGGTACTGTAAATACTTTATTAGCATCTCCTCCTTCATATACTCCTTTTCCTATTCTTAATGCTTTATTGGCTGGTGATTGGGCGTATTTTGTTTCTGCTGTTAGACATGCAGTATTGCCTACTTTATCGATAGCTGTTATTACTTTTGGTCTTTTTACTAGGATTACTAGAGCTTCTATGCTGGATTCTATGGAATCGGATTTTACTAAGTTATCATTAGCTAAAGGACTACCTAGAAGTTACGTAGTATATAGAGTAGCTTTAAGGAATAGTCTAATTCCTGTAATTACGTTAGTAGCTCTATTTTTTGGATATTCTGTGGCTGGTGCAGTAATAGTAGAAGATATTTATCATTATTTTGGAATAGGCTATTTTACTGTTCAAGCTATAGAGGATTTTGATTATCCTGCAATTTTAGATTTTACTATTATAGTAGGAATAGCTGTAATAATAGCTAATTTCATAGCGGATATCCTTTATGCATATTTAGATCCTAGGGTGAAGTTAGAATGAAGATCTCTAAATTAACTCTAATCCTTTTGGTTTATTTAATTGCTAATATAATAGCTTATGCTTTCTTAAGTAGTAAAGCAGAATTAAAGTCATTACATTATCATCCTCAAGTTATATTGCCAGAAATTCTATTTATTTCTTTTAGCATAACTGGAAGTTCATTATTTTTACTTATAAGATATGCATATAGAAATAGTACAATAAGAAATACTCTAAAGAGTAAGGTAGCATTTGGAGCTTTTGTGTTAATAGTTATTTATTATGCATGGTCTATATTTGAAGGTCTCCTTCAGTATTCAGCTTCTCAGTTAAATTACTCCAAGATTTCATATATGTTCTTACCTTATGATCCGTTCAGGCAAGTATTTAGCGATTCTTTACTTCCTCCATCATTAAGCCATCCTTTTGGAACTAATTTTTTAGGCGAAGATATTTTAGCTAGAGTGCTTTATGCTGCACCTGCAGACGCTGAGATATCTACAGTAGTAGTATTTTTCGCTATAATAGTAGGAGGTATAGTAGGTATTTTAGCTGGATATTATGGTGGAATTTTAGATGAGATATTAATGAGAATTACTGATGTTTTCTTAGCTGTTCCAGGATTAATTTTGGTTATTGCGATTGCTGTAGTCTTGAAGCCAAGTTTTACTAGTGCAATGATAGGGTTAATGGTTCCTTGGTGGGCTACTTATGCTAGGCTTTTTAGAAGTCAGACTTTAGTAGTAAAATCAATGAATTATATAGATGCGTCAAAGCTTATGGGATATAGAAATCTTAGAATTATTATAAAACATGTTGCTCATAATGTGGTTGATCCAGTTATAGCGTATTCTGCGCTTGATTTTGGAAACGTTATATTGACTTATTCGACGTTGACTTTTTTAGGAATAGGCATGCAAGGTCCTAATTTTCCGACCTGGGGTTCAATGGTTTCAGATGGATTAAATTATATTCCAGAAGCTTGGTGGTATCCTCTGTTTCCGTCTATAGTAATATTATTAGTGGTTTCTAGTTTTGTTATTTTAGGAGATAGATTGCAAGATGTTATAGCGGGGAGGATAGTATATTGAACGTTCTTGAAATTAAAAACTTAAAAGTAGGATATAAGAGTTTAATAGGTAAATTTAGAGTACTAGATGATGTAAATCTAAATATTGAGGAAGGAGAAATTATAGGAGTAGTAGGAGAGTCTGGTTCAGGCAAATCTACTTTAGGTCAAGCTATCATTAAGTTATTGCCCCCTAATTCGTATTATGATGGTGGTGAGATTCTCTTTAATGGAAAAAATATTATATCTCTCAAAGAGAATGAAATGACTGATGTAAGAGGTAAAGGAATTTTTATGATATTTCAAAATCCATTAAATAGTTTAAATCCTGTAAAGAATATAAGAGATCAACTTTTAGAAGCTATAAAAGTAAAGTACGGTAAAATTGATGAAGATAAAGCTAATGAGATAATGCTTGATGTAATAAAAGACGTTAGACTTCCTGACCCTAAAGAAATTATCATGAAATATCCTCATCAACTTTCTGGAGGTCAGATTCAAAGAGTTGTTATATCTATGGCTTTAATTTTAAAACCAAAAATACTGATTGCTGATGAGCCTACTTCGGCTTTGGATGTTACAATTCAAGCTCAAATAGTAAAACTATTTAAGGAATTAAGAGAAAACGAAAAAATGAGCATAATATTTATTACTCACGATATTTCGTTAGTTTATGCTATAGCTGATAGGCTAGTTGTAATGTATGCTGGAAGAATAATGGAAGATGGAAATATTGAAGATACAATTAAATCTCCTTTACATCCATATACTCAAGGATTAATTTCTAGCATACCTACAATTTCTAAAAGAAATGGAGAATTAAAAGCTATTGAAGGGAGCCCTCCATCTTTCTTAATTCTTCCAGCAGGTTGTAAATTTAATCCAAGGTGCCCTAGAGTAATGGACATATGTAAAAAAGAAGAACCAAAGATATCTGAAGTTAAAGGAAGAAAGGTAAGGTGTTGGTTATATGGATGAATTATTTAGAGTGGTAGGATTAAAAAAGTATTTTTTGGGAGGTAAATATGGAGTTTTCGAAAAATTATTTAGAGAAAAACCTGTAATTGTTAAAGCATTGGATGGAATAGACTTAGAAATTTATCATAATGAAGTATTAGGAATGGTGGGGGAGTCTGGATCAGGTAAAACTACTTTAGGTAGAGTATTAGCTACGTTAGAAAATCCTACTGAGGGAGAAATTTATTTTGAAGGAGAAAAAATCACTCAAAAAAATATAGATAAAATTAGAAAACAAGTACAAATGGTTTTTCAAAATCCTTCAAGTAGTATAGATCCTAGAATGAGGATTTTTGATATAGTAGCAGAGCCACTACGGAAAGTGAACGAAACAGAAAAAAGAGAAAGGGTAAAAAAGGTTCTAGAAGATGTAGGATTAGATTATGATTATGTAAGTAATAAATACCCTAGAGAATTATCTGGAGGACAATTACAAAGAATTGCTATAGCTAGAGCAATAATTACTGAACCTATATTTTTAGTTTTAGACGAGCCTACTTCAGCCTTAGACGTTTCAGTTCAAGCTCAAATATTAAATTTATTAGTAAAAATTCAAAAGGAAAAAGAATTAACCTATATGTTTATAACTCACAATATAAATGTAGCTAGATATATTTCAGATAGAATAGGAGTATTGTATGCTGGAAAACTAACCGAAATAGGTAACGCAGAAGATATTATATCTTCGCCTAAGCATCCTTACACTCAAAGTTTAATAAATTCAATTCCTTCATTAACTAGAAGAGAACTTAATCCACCTAAAGGAGAAGTACCGTCACTGATAAATCCACCTACAGGATGTAGATTCCATCCTAGATGTCCATTTGCGATGGACATTTGTAGTAAGAAAGAACCACCATTGTTTGATGTAAATGGGAGAAAAGTAGCATGCTGGTTATTAAATCAACAATAAAAAAGACGATTTTGAAAGGAGCAATTTTAATTCTAATTTTTTCTATATTTTTAGAAGTAAGTAAAGTAATAGATTTCCTAATTTTTTTGGGATTATCGTTCTCGCTATTATTAGCTTATGCTCTATATAAAAAGATTTATACTTATGAGATAGATGATAACAATATAAAAATAAAATCTCCTTTTGAGAAAAAAATTATCCCATATAACTCAATAGAGGATTATTTTACTTCAGTAGGATTTTTAGCAAAAAAATTTAATTGTGGTTCTATATATTTAATACTTAAAAATAATAAAGTAGAAATACTAAAAGACATACCAAATCCTGAAAAAATAGAAGAAGAAATCACAAAATTTATTACAAATAAAAACAACTAGTAAATGCTTTTCTGATTAATTTTAGCTATTAGGAGCATAAACATCAACTAAAACTACAATTCCGTCTCTAAAAGTTAATTCTATCTCATATGTATTATAAGGATGAATATATGAACCTGTATCAAATGTTAGATAATACGTATGAATTCCAGACTGAACAGGCTCATTTAAAGATAAAGTATAATTAGTTCCTTCAATCCAAGCCGAAATTAAAGTACACGAAGAACTACTTTCTAAGGAAAAAACTGCTGTACCATTAGTGAAGATTTCTCCAGTTCCAACTTGTTGAATCTCGGGCTTATTCCCAATAGGCAATAAACCAAACGCAAATCCAACTACCACTAAAGTAGCTATGACAGAGGCTATGACAAGAATTATTGCAGATACTGCGTTAAATATTCCTTTCACAAATTCATTTTGGTTATTTTCTATATAAATCTTTCTATAAGCATATAGTTTAGCCATAGTATACTAGGTAAAATTTCTTTTTATTCCATAAGTGGAAAAAGTAGGTCTTAACTATGTGAACTACTCCGCCTTACGACGGAGCATTCCCACCTCTGGTGAGGATTTCCTGCTTCTCTGGGGAAACTTACTATACGCATAAACGTATAGTAGAGGTTTCCCCTCCACAGGCAATCAGGCAGTCCCAACCCTTATCAGCCCTACCAGCACTTACAGTCAAGTGGGACAAAATAAATAAAAATTTTCTATAAGGGGTTGCTTATTCTTTTCGTAATATATTAAAAAATATTGTTTTAAATAAATAAAAAAATCGCTTAACTTCTTTGAGGTGGAGAGGATAACTCTTCATCAGCTATTACTCTTCTGCCTCTTAATGCTGAGACTAAAGCTCCTAAAAATGACATTACTGCGCCTATGTAAAATGATAATCTTAATGCACTCATAAAAGGTGGAGCAATGGTCTCTGGGAACCAATATTTACTAGTTAATGTAGCTAATACTGATGGACTAATATAAGAAGAAAGATGTGTAGTCGAAAGTATTGTTCCTATAGGATTATATCCTAAAAATGCTGAAAATAATGCACTAGTTACTGGAATCTTGCTTAGAGCATATCCTACTTGAGCAGGAGCTCCAGCATTTATTACTGCAGACGATAGTGCAGAAGGTAATGAATAAGATAATGAAACTATTATTATTGTAAAGAATATAGCTAAGCTAGCAGTTTGTGCAGAATTCTGTAATGTAGTTCTCATTCCTGAAGCTGCCCCTCTATATTTTCTTGGCACACTATTCATTATAGCTGTAGTATTTGGAGCACCAAACATACCGCTTCCTAAACCCATTACGAAAATTATAAGCGCAAATTCAATGTAGTTGAAATTATATGGTAAAGTACTTAGTACTAGGAAAGATACTCCAACTATTACTAATCCTAAAGTAGCTAAAGTTCTGGCTCCATATCTGTCTGATAGGGCACCACTAATAGGTCCCATTGCTACAAATCCTAACATCATAGGAATCATATATACTCCAGCCCAAAATGGAGTAGAAGAATAACTATACCCATGTAATGGTAACCATATTCCTTGTAGAAGAATTATTAGCATAATCATTATTCCTCCAAATCCGAAGCCGAAAAGTAACTGGGATAATCCTCCTGCTAAAAATGATCTAATCTTGAATAATTCTAATCTAAACATTGGATATTTTACTTTCTTCTCTACAAATACGAATCCTACGAGTAATCCTGCTCCAGCTATTAGCGAAGCTATTACATATGGATCTCCCCATCCCATTTGTGAAGATCCATAAGGCATTAATCCATAAGTAACTCCTAGCAAAAGAAATATCAAACCTCCTGCAAATACTAGATTTCCTGCTATATCTATTCCTTCTCCTCTAGAACCTCCACCTGTTTCTTTTAATTTTAAATAGCTCCACACTGTGCCAAGTAAACCTACAGGAACGCTAACTAGGAAAATGTATTTCCAGTAAAGACTAGCTAGAATTCCTCCTAAAATTAATCCAATGAGAGATCCTGCTAATGCAGCTATTTGATTTATTCCTAACGCTTTACCTCTTTCGTAAGGAGGAAATGCGTCAGTGATTATTGCAGTACTATTAGAAAAGAGAAAAGCTGCTCCTACTCCTTGAATTAGTCTAAATATTATTAACTCTAATGCTCCTAAATTTCCAGTATTTGGAGTTATAAATAATAAAATAGATCCCAGAGTAAATACTGCAAATCCTAGGTTGTATAGTCTTACTCTTCCAAAAATGTCTGAAAGCCTTCCAAAAGTTACTAGAAATGCTGCTGTAACTACATTATATCCCATTAAAATCCAAAGTAAGTATTGGAATGTGGAAGGATCAATAGGATTTATTGAAATACCTCTAAAAATAGCCGGTAACGAAATTAGTATTATAGTTCCATTTATTGATGCCATCAAAACTCCTAGAGTAGTATTCGAAAGCGCAATCCACTTATATTGGACCATAGTTATTAAGTAGTAAAAAGTTAGATAATAAATCTTTTCATATTTAACTATCTTACGTTTAACCTTCAAGAAAATCATTGACTATCTCAGAAATTAATGAAAAATTTCCTTATCCTAGAAAAATCTTGAAAAATTATGTAAATTATCACTAGGAAAAGTTCGTAGAAGGTCTTTCTGTTTACTTATAGTTTACTTAGTGTAAACTTTATTTTTCTCAAGTCCTAAATTTCTATTATGGGTAAAACAGTAATATTGTCTGTTAGAATTCCAGAGGAGTTAAAAAGAGATTTAGAGAAGTATAATATAGACGAGACAGAAGTAATTAGAAGAGCGTTAATAATGGAAGTTAAAAAAGCTAAAGCTGAAGAATTAAATAAAGACTTAAAAAACATGGATAATATTTTACGTAAATTATCAGTCGAAGATGGTATAAAATCAATAAGAGAAGACAGGGAAAATAGATGAGTTATGTTATAGACTCATCTTCAATTTATAAAGCTATAATAGAAAAGAAAGCAAATGTTTTAGGAGGAAACTATACTATATCACTAGCAAAATTTGAATTAGGAAATATTATCTGGAAAGAAGTGTTTTTGCGAAAAAAGATATTACAAAACGAAGGAATATCATTATTAAATTTAATTGTAAACATTTTAGATACAATGTGCTTTAAACAAGTAAACATAATTGAAGCGGAAAAACTAGCCATCTTAAAGGGGATAACGTTCTATGATGCGTCTTACCTATGGTTAGCTAAAGAATTAAATATTCCATTAGTTTCAGAAGATGAAAAATTAAAAAATAAAATAGATGGAGAAATAGAAACTTTATCTCTTGACAACATTTTATAGTAAAATTCTATTAATTTAATCTATACAAGTTCCAATAAAGTTCTACTGACAGAGAATTTATAAAATAAACTAATTTATTGGTATTTCTCATCATAATCAAAAGAATTATATAGTTATAATATGAGATTAAGTAAATAGAATTCAGAAGATAGAACTAAATAAAATGATGAAGTCAACAGTGTTAAAAATTCTTTAACATTATTTTTTATAGACTGACTGTTAGCTTTATTCATGTATAGTTCAGAAATTGAAGTAGAAGCACCTAGATCGTTAGTACTAGAATTTGTAAGAGATCCTTTTATAGTTGCAGGAGTTTTTGGTCATGTAGCAATACTAAGAGTAAAAGATAAAGTAAAAGGAGATTTCGTAACTCCTGAGTATCTAGAAAAGCCAGAAAATAGTTTTAAAGTAGCTTACATCTATGGCGTACCACCGGATTATAAGGTATTTTCAGGCATTTTCGAAGGACCTAAAATTTCTGTTGATGCAATAGAATACTCTGGATACACTGATGATGGTAAGATTAAGTTTACGTTATCTTTTATTCTGAAAAACTTGGCATCGGAAACAAGGATTTATATGAATTCAGAATTTAAATTTGAGGGATCTTTCTTAGATAAAATGCTAGGAAGAGGAAGTTTTGATATGGCTAAGCACATTATTGAAGGACATTTTATGCCTTATATCAAGTTTTATTTTGACTCTCATAAGTCAAGTGAAGTAAAGATCGGAAAAAGAATTATTCTTCAAGATGAAGGAGATATGAATTATATTATAACTAAATTCAAAGAAGTAGCTAGAACTATGAACAATGGCATAATAGAAGTCTATAGTGAGAATTTAAATTGCTCATTTGGAATAATTAATAATAATATGAAGAGGTCTATTTGCAGAAGTGGAAAAGATATAAAGACTGATACTGAAGCTCTGACTGCTCTTCTATTTTCTACAGGAAAAGGAAAAATAATAGCTTATGAAGTTAATTTGGAAGATGCTATAATATCTCAATTTGCATAATTACTTTAAGCAAAGCCAAGAAGGAGTATTCGGAGTTTATGATAAAAATTAGGATATATTATATATTGTTTGGTATAATATTTTTTAGTTAGTTATTTAACTAACACGGTATAACTATCTTCATGGAATTGCAGAAGATATTGTTATTGTTTTCTTCGTCTATTTTTGGAATTTCTATGGGTGCAAATTCTATAATTATTTCTCTCTATTTGCTTTCTTTAGGCTTATCTTCTTTAGAAATTGGTGAATTGCTTTCTCTTGGAATATTAGTTGGTTCAACTATTTCTGTTATATTTTCATTTCTTGGAGATAGGCAAGGTAGAAAAAGGTACGCTATATTTAGTAGGGTAATTTCTACTATAGCTATATTTTTTCTCTTTCTAGGATATCCTTTAGCATATATATTTTCCTCAGGTTGGGGTTCGGGTTCTTTACTTTTTTCTCTTTTAGCTGAATATAAGGATTTTAAGAGACTTTTGGGATTAAGATCTAGTTTATCTATATTATTTTCAGTATTTGGATCTCTTTTACCTATTTTTATGAGTTATAGAGAGATATTATTATTAGAGGTTCTAGTAAATATTACAGCTTTAATTCTCCTTATTCCAGTAAAAGAAAAATATAAAGGGAGTAAAAATGCTAAGCTAAGTAGTTTAATAACAGTTACTAAATTCTCTACTGAGGCAATAATAGGATTGGGAGCTGGCCTGGTAATTCCTTTAATGTCATTATGGTTTTATTTGAAATTTGGAGTATCAAGTTCTCAAATGAGTCCAATATTTGCTATTTCTGAATTAACTTTATCAATATCAAGTTATCTATCTGTTAGAATATCAGAAAAATTAGGAGAAATAAAGACTATTGTGTACTTTCATTCTGTTGCAATATTTTTACTTTTTATCTTACCATTTTCCATAAGTTTTATGATGGCTTCGATAATCTTTATCTCAAGAAACGTATTAATGAATATGACTTCACCAGTTTTTGAAGGATTAATACTTAGATTAATTCCAGAAAACGAAAGAAGTAGAGCAAATGGAATAATAAACTTCATGGAAGCAATACCAAGAGCTATAGGTCCTAGTATAGGAGGATATTTCTTTGACTTAGGAAATTTATTTTTGCCATTTCTTATAACTGGTGGACTCTATTCCTTCTCTACAATTTTATTCTTTATACTTTTTAGAAAGGAAAATATTTAACTAAAAAATTTCTAGATTCTTAAAATTTTCAGCTCGATAAATTAAGGATAAGAGAAAAATAAAGATTGAATAACAATTAAAATCTTTCATCTACTATAACATCTAATAAAAAATTTTCGATATGTAAATTTTATGTATTTTATCGTCATTTAATACTGAATAATAGAAATTAGTAAATTCTAATTTATTCAGTTAGACTATAATTGAAGAGAAAGAACGCTCGCTCCTTCATATATTATATTAGCCGCTAACATTGAAGTTAGTTCTGAAACATCATAAGGTGGAGAAACTTCTACTACATCAAATCCAATAATTTTAGTCTTTAATTTTCTTATAAAATTTATTATTTCATAACTAGTTAATCCTCCAACTTCTGGAGTACCTGTACCTGGAGCAAATGCAGGATCTACTACATCAATGTCTATTGAAATGTAAGTATTACCATTTAAGGAATTTATGATCGAAATTATTTCCTCTATTTTTTCTTTCATTTCATTTATTGTAAAACTTTTAATCCCTAATTTTTTCTTATCCTCTAAGTCATCTTTAGAATAAGTAGATGCTCTTATTCCTGCTTGAACAACTTCGTTTAGTAATCCCTCTTCTAAAGCTCTTCTTAACCATGTTCCATGGGTATACTTCTTATTTCCCCAGTAGGTGTCCCAAAAATCGTAGTGAGAGTCTAAATGGATTAGATTAACCTTACCATATTTTTTTCTCATTGCCCTTAATACTGGAAGGGTTATTGAATGATCTCCTCCAGCAATAAATGGTACTCGATTTTTAGAAATTATTTCATAAATTCCATTTTCTATTATCTTCATAGTATCGTCTAGAAATCCTGGAATTGCATTAATGTCACCTTGATCGCACATGTTTAACTTTTCAAAAGGGTAAGTATCTAAAAATTGATTATACTCTCTTAGTAACCTAGATCCTTGCCTTATTCCAGAGGGACCAAATCTAGCTCCAGGTCTAAAAGTAGTGGCATCGTCAAAAGGAACACCAACGAATACTGCTCTTACATCTTCTTCCTTACATATAGGTAATCTAGCGAACGTTGAGATTTGAGCGAATCTAGGAGATTTCGAAGGATCTATTTGTCTCATAAATACTTTCTCTCTTTCATTATTTATATATTTTGTTCTACTAATGTTAAAAAATTGTGATTTCAAATCCTAAATTTTCTAGGTAGAGATTAACTATTATACATGGAAATTTTGTTAGTATTAAATTTTTTACAATAGTAACAGAACGTAAGTTTATATTATATACAATTAAAAATAATCTTATGGACGATATAATAAAGGATCATACATTCAAAACTTGGAGTAAGCAAAAAGGTTGGAATCCAATAATTGTAGATCATGCTAAAGGAGTTTATTTTTATGATAATTCGGGAAAAAAGTATTTAGACTTTTCATCTCAATTCGTTAACGTAAATTTAGGATATGGAAATGAGAATGTGATAAACGCTATAAAATATCAATTGGACAAATTACAGTACATTAATCCATCTTTTGGAGCTGAAATAAGAGCAAAAGCAACTCAAGCCCTTTTAGAAGTTATGCCTAAAAACATTGTAAAATTCTTCTTTTCAACTTCTGGAACAGAAGCTAATGAAGCCGCAATAAAAATTGTAAGACAAGTTAAGAATCCATCTTATAAGATCTTAGCTAGGTATAGATCATACCATGGTGCTACTGAAGGATCAATTTCCTTAACTGGAGATTATAGAAGATGGTTTGTAGAGCCAAATACTATGCCAGGAGTTGTAAGATATCCAGAACCTTATTGCTTTAGATGTCCTTTAAAATTAAAATATCCAGACTGCGGAATTGCTTGCGCAAATTACGTAGATTATATTATTAAACAAGAGAAAAACGTAGCAGGAATTATCGTAGAACCAATAACGGGGACAAACGGTGTAATAGTTCCACCAAAAGAGTACATGCCTACTTTGAGAAAAATAGCAAAAGAGAATGATACTCTATTCATAGCTGATGAAGTTATGACTGGTTGGGGTAGAACTGGAGAATGGTTTGCGATGAACTTATGGGGAATAGAACCTGATCTTTTAACTACTGCTAAAGGAGCATCAGCTTCTTATATACCGATAGGAGTAACTGGCGTAAATAAAGAAATATCAGACTATTATGAAGATCATATATTTGCTCATGGTCACACTTTTGAAGCTCATCCAATATCTTTAGCTCCAATTCCTGCTGTAGTAGAGGAATATAAAAGGCTAAATTTACTTTCTCATGTTAAAATAGTCGGAGAATATTTAGGAAAAAGATTACAAGAATTAAAAGAAAGGCATAAAAGTATTGGAGACGTTAGAGGAGTAGGATTATTCTGGGCTTTAGAATTAGTAAAAGACGATAAGAATACTCCATTAGGTGGTTATGAAGAGAAATATCAAGGAATTCCAACTTTCACAGATTATTTAGCAAAGAAACTCTTAGATAAGGGTATGTATGTATATAATGGTCCTTCATGGCTAGTAATATCACCACCATTAATAATTTCTCAAAGCGAAATTGATGAAGGAATAGAAAAATTAGATGAAGTATTAAAAGAAGCAGACAACAATTATAAAAGCTGAAATAGAAGAAAAAGAAAATTTATTATTTTTTAACTTTTTTCTAATTTTTATCATGTAATCATTTTTTAGGTTCTGATGGAGATGATGAATCTACTTTTTTCTTTTTCTTCACCATCTTTATCAAATACTTTTTTCTATTATCCATATATTAAACATTTCTACTTTTAATGATAAAAACTGATTAAAAATAATCCTAATAAAGAAAGAATAAACTAGAAATCTGTTTAATTATATAAGTTAAATGACTAAATACTTTATATATGTTCTTGGTTAATAGTATATTATAAATTAATCGAAATCATATACTTAATCTTCGAGAATTAACACCTAAAAACGGCAAAATTTTGAATATAGAGAGATATTTATTAACTAAAACTTCTATGAAGGAGCTCTCATAACAAACAAAGTATATCCAAGTGTTGATTGCTCAAGTTAGAATTGCATTTAGAATTATTGGAAAATCTCTTTTGTATATTTCTTCATAATTAATCCATTTTCCTCTATAATTTGCTATAATTAATACTGATGCGCTCTTTACATTTTTTAATTTAGATATTAAAAACAATGTTCCAGTCTCCATATCTACTATTTCGTTAATTTCTTCTTCAGCATAAAAGTCATCACTCTGAAACACTTCACCATAACTCACATCTATATTATTTTCTTTCAATTTTTCATAAATACTAAAAGCCAACTCCAGATCTGGGTATAACGAATATATCATATCATTCCTTGTTCTTTGGTACATTGAATTAGAAATATATCTCGAAACACCTGTTGGAATGAAGTAACTACCTAACTTGACTTTTTCATTTTTCGTACCAGCTGTTCCGTATCTTATAATTTTTCTTACTCCATTTTCTATTAATTCTTCTAAAATTAGTGCAGTAGAAGGTCCTCCAACTCCATGAGTAGAAACCAAAACATCAGATGAAATGTAAATTTTATATCCTCTTTTATTAATTACTTTTTCTATTTTTAAAAAATGAGAAAGAAGATCAGCAATTTCAGGCTCTTCTACTATTATAGCATTCTCCGGCAATCGCTCATTAATTATTAACATATGAAAGTATCTTCGTCTTTTTACTAAATATTTTTCTTTTTGAATTTTCTTATTTTTATGCCACATTCTGGAGGGATAATCTCTAACATCTGGAAATTCAAGTAAAGCTATAAATCAAATAATCATTTAGATTAATGTTTAAGCACATTACTGCAAAATTTTTGATTTATTATTCGCAATTAGCTTAAATTATTTATCATCTATACGTTTTTCATGAAAATATATATATGGTAATTTGCTATAGATAGATAGGTGAAAAGAATTGATGGGATTAAAACGACAGATCGAATTCAAAGTCCATATTTTTAATTCTCTCATGTATTATCTCCTTCTTCTCAAGCCTAAACAATATTGAAACTTTTTGTTGGTGATTTTTATGGAAAACTATATCGCTAAGACTGCTAAATCTAAGATTCTCTATGAAGAGGCAAAAAATCACTTACCTTACGGAGTTTCTAGCAATTACAGATATTTTGATCCTTATCCCCTATACTTAAGTCGAGGAAAAGGAAGTAGAGTATGGGACGTAGACGGTAACGAATACATAGACTTCAATTTAGGTTTTGGTGTTTTAGAAGTAGGTCACGCGAACGAAAAGATTATTGAAGAAGTTAAAAATGCTATAAGTGAAAGTAGCATATTAGGATTTGAATATTCTAAAAGCATAGAATTGGCAAAGATTATAAAGAGTAGGTTTAATGTTGATATGGTTAGGTTTTCGTCAACTGGTACTGAAGCTACTATGCATTCTATTAGGATAGCTAGAGCTTATACTAGGAAGAAGAAAATTATAAAATTTGAAGGGCATTATCACGGTTCACACGATCAATTACTAGTTAATGTAAATCCTTTAAGAGATGGTATAGTTCCAGCGAGTTTAGGAGTTACTGAAGAGTCTTTATCTAATACTATTGTATGTGAATGGAATAATTTAGAGAATTTTGAAAAGATAGTCAAATCTTCTAATGATATTGCAGGAGTTATTATGGAACCAGTTGCTATGAATATGGGGTTAATTCCTACTAATGTGGAATTTTTGAAAGGAGTATTTGAGTTATCTAAAGAATATGGATTTCTAACGATTTTTGATGAGACTAAAACTGGTGGTAAAATGTATTCTGGAGCTTCAGGATATTTTAATGTACGTCCAGATTTAATTATTTTAGGTAAGGCAGTTGCTGGTGGATTTCCTTTATCAGTTATTGGAGGTAAAAGAGAAGTAATGAGTGTTATTGGTCCAGGTAAGACTGCACATGGAGGAACTTTCAATTCTAATCCTATATCGGTTAGAGTTTCAATTTTAACATTAAAAGAAATATTGACTCAGAATTCTATAAATTATATTATCTCATTAAGTAAGGAATTGGAAAAAGGCTATAATGATTTAGCTGAAGATTTAGATATTGATTTGAAAGTAAGTAGATGGGGACCTAGCGGTAGTGTATTTTTCAGTGACAAGATGCCTAGTAATTATAAAGATTTCATAAGTACTGATATTCAGAGGTGGAATACATACTTCTATTCAATGCTATCTCAAGGTGTAATTCCAATGGGTGGATTTAATGAAGAATGGACTACTTCAATAGCTCATACTAAGGAAGATATACAGATTCACCTAGAGAAAGCTGAGAAATCATTAAGGTTAGCCAAAGAGAAGAAAACAGATTTAAAATTAGAAGAAGCATGGTAAATACTCATATAATATTTTCTTTGTTTTCATTTTTGAATTCTATCTAAAATTTTATGATCTTCAACTTAAACTTTTTTGAATAGTTATTTTATGTAAAACATTTAGTCTCTATATTATCATGAGAAGAAAAATTTGAGAATAAAAATAATTATCTTGTAATGTTTCTATTAGAGATTTAATTATAAAATCATTTTACTTTCTTTATGAGTATAATATATATTGACAAACTTAGTAATACTGCCATATACCAACCATAGTCATAAAGGAAATTAAGCTGTGGAATTATAAATCCTATTACAGGTACTAAGAAACCAATAGACATAGATAATAGCGCTTTTATATTATAACCTTTCAAGTACCAATATTTTCCAGTTGGCATAAACAAATCCACTAGGCTTATGTGTTTTTTACTTAATATCCAATAGTCAGCAATCATTATTCCAGCTACTGCACCTAATCCAGAACCAATTAACCCTAGAATATTTTCCACAGTACCTGCATTATTATACCATAGCCATGGGGCATAAAGGAAACTGACCAATGCAGCTAGGATAGATGCTTTACCCCACGTAGATATTTTCTTAGGGAATAGACTTATTAAATCATAAACTGGAGATACCATATTTGCAGCTATATTAACTGATATTGTAGCAATAATGAAGCTTATACCAACAATTAATGAAAGAATGGAATTTTTAGTCAATAAGAACATTATATATACTGGATTAACATAATTTATAGCCTCAGACATAGGTACATGGTATAAATATATCATGGTTGAAGATAAGCCTATAGCAATGAATGACCATAATGTTAAAAGAACTGGTAATCCAATAGCTTGTCCTATAAATTGGTCTTTTTGAGATTTTGAAAATCTAGTAAAGTCCGGTATATTCAATGCTAGAGTAGAATAAGCTGCTGCAAATGAAGAAACAGCTAATAATATGTTTGATATAGTCGGAGCCTCATAACCTTTTACTGCAAATAATGGTCCTAAACCATGAGAAAGAGAAAGAGAATAAACAAATAATCCACCTATCGTTATCATAATTATTGGTCCTATGATTAATTCAAAATCTTTTATCTCATTCATTCCTCTAAATAGAACTAACACGTTTAGACTCCAAAAGATAAGCATTGAGATTGCTATATTTTCAGGCATGCCGATAACGTTAGTTGTTAGAGAGTTCCACGCAGGAAAGAATATTCCTAATACTGCATTTATTATTGTACCGCCTATATACGTCTGTAGCGCAAACCAAAATAATGCACTAATAGCTCTTATTATTACTGGAATTCTAGCTCCTTTTATACCAAACATAGGTCTAACTGCGGTTGGATATGGTATTCCCCACTTCGCTCCAATATGTCCATTTAGATATAATGCTATTAGCAATGTACCATAAGCTATAGCTATTATAGTTAAAGCTAATGGCGCACCTAATTCGAAGGTTAATAATCCTGCTAACTCAAATTGTACTACATTATGAACCATTCCAGCCCATATTGTTGTAAAATTTATCCAGTTCCATGTTTTTACTCCTTTAGGTAATGGTGCAATATTTGGATTATAATATGATTCTGGTATTACATGTTTACCTTGATTATAGTCTGATATATCTAAATTTATGCTAGATATTTTAATTTCTTTCATTGATTGTACTTTTAACTACCTATATTAAAGTTTTTCTCATTATTTATATATATAGTTTTTAAAAATTTAAACTACTTTTTAAATACTTTTAATATCATTGCTTTAGATTACAGCTAAAATTTTAAAATTTTACATCGTTATGCTGTATACAATTATTGCAATTATAAATCATCATTATAGATTAGGAAACTAATACATTAAACAAGATGATATTAATTAAATTTCTCCTAATTAAAGGAAAAATATACAATTTGATTATGCAATTATTAGTTTTTGTGCCATTTGGGAACTTAACTTGAGCTTAACGTTAAACCTTTATGAAAAAGAGAAAGTTAACTTACAAATAGTTCATAAATTATACAATTATTAATATATTTTTTCTCTATATTTTTCTAATTTTTTATAAATTGGGGCATCTGATTGTTTAAATATGATAGCAGGCTCTTTCCCTTCATTGTATATTTTATATTTGGTCCAAGGAGGCAAAGTTATAAAGTCGTATTGTTTTAATTTGTATTCTCTCTCATTATCGCCTATAATAAATGTAGCTTCTCCTTCTAGTGGAAACATTATTATGCTTTCAGTTTTTCTAACTGGTCTGGTTTCTGCACCAGGTTTAACTAAATAATACTGTAAACTTATAGTTGGTAGTGCAGATCCGCCATTTTGTGGATTAATCAATTCTATAGCAGAACCAAAGTCATTCTTCTCACTCATTTTTATTAAAGCTTCCCTAGTTTTCTTATATGGATAATACCAGACTGGATTAACCTCTTGCCTAGGTTCTGATAAAGGCAAGTAATTATAAGAGTACTTCACTTCAATATCGCTTTCATAGCCTTTAACATCTTGTATTAACTTACCTTCAGTATCTTTAAGTGTCTCATACCATTCTACTCCAAGCCAGAAAGTCATAGGAGCATCATCAGCATCATACCAGAATGTATAGTCATTACCTAAATTTCCATGATCATGCCATGTAAATGCTGGAGTTAGTGCTACGTCCCCTTTTTCCATTCTTATTCTAATTCCGTTTACAGTAGTATATCCTCCTTCTGGTGGAAATTCTAATCCTACTCTTAAACCATTAGTTAAGTGTCTATGAGCTGGAGGTCTGTCCTTAGGTCCAATGATTTGAACTCCTGCATGCATAGTAGGTGTTGCAGGGGCTGGAAACTCTGGAGCTAACTTTTTTATACCAGAATTTTCTAGATGAATATTTACTCTGTCAGTCATTGATGGATCTATGACTTCTCTAAGTTTGAAAAGTAACTTTTTTATATCTTCGTATCTCCACATAGATATTGTCATAAAAGGTGTAGGTTCAGGATAGAAAACAGGATAGTTTGAATATCTTGCATCAAATGCAGTCATATAAGTGCCTAGATTTCTATCTTTTAAATCATCTAATAATTGTTTAAGTTTTTCCTCTCTAGATTCCACGGTAATCCCATATTCTATTTTATATTAGGCTAATAAACTTTTCGAAAAAAGTTTATTTTATGATCTTATAACGATTTTAATGAGTATAATAGTCTCATAATAAATTTTTATACAATTGTTAGAATAATTATATAGTAAAAACAGATTAATAATGATATCTCATAATTAAATAAATATAGTATAAAAAACGATATATAATATAATTTTTACGTATCATTATAAATAATTTGTCAGATTATATTATGGAATTGCATACACAAATATATAATTTAGCATATATTAAATTAATAAATGGCTAAATGCTGATGGACAGAAAAGCTCTTATCTAGAGTATTTAATTAATAAATGAGAGCATGAAAGTTTGTGTTATTGGCGGTGCTGGACTAGTAGGTTCAGCTACCGTAAAAGATTTGATAGAAAATAATATAGACGTAAGAGTAATAGATATTCGACGACCTAAATATAATGTAGAATATGTAGAAGGAAATTTAAATAATATTGAAGATATTGCAAATAAAATAAAGGATTGTGATTATGTAATAAATACTGCACAGTATTATTTTAATCTAAAAGCAATGGATGCTTCTTTAAAGGCAGGAGTTAATTATATTGATTTAGGCGGATTATTTTGGATAACAGTAAAACAATTAGAGAAAAATAAAGAATTTGAGAAAGAAGGAATACTAGCACTCATAGGCATGGGTGCAGAGCCTGGAATAACTAATATGGGAGCAAAATTATTATCGCAATTATACGGGAATCCAAAGAAAATAAAAATAAGAAATGGATGGAAATCATTAGGCTCAGAGTTTAAATTCAATTGGAGTGTTGATACACAAATGGATGAAATGACAATGGATGCTCCAGTTTGGGAAAATGGAAAATACAAATATTATAAAGCATTAAGTTTAAGTGAAGAAATAGAATTTTCACAACCAGTAGGAAAAATTAAAACTTACTTGACTATAAATAGTGAATTAGCCACTTTTCCATCATCTTTTAACGCCGAATACGTAGACTGGATGGAAGGAGGTGATGGATTTGAGTCAGTTATCAGTATAGGAAAAATATTTGGTGATAATATCGAAATTTTAGGAATAAAAAGTAGAGATTATTTAAAAGAACTATTAAAAGTAAAGAATTTTATAGGTTCAGAAGGAGATGAGTGGGAATCAGCAAAAATCATTTTTGAATATGAAGACAAAACTGCAGAAATAGAAATATTAATTCCACCAAAAGATAATTTTGATGGTACACAATATGGAGCAGGAATACCGTCAAGCATAGCTGTACAGATGAAAGTAAAAGGCAGTGGAGTACTACCTCCAGAAAAAGTCGTTGAACCTAATGTATTCTTTAAAGAATTAAAGAAAAGAGGATTTAAAACAATAATTAGATGTGAAGAGATAAAGTAAATTATTCACATACTAGATTTTACCTATATTTGAATTCTTCTTTTACTTTTTTCAAAATATTTTCAGCTATTTCTAAATGCTTCATAATATCTTCTTTTGTATGTTGAGTTGAAATAGTCCATTGTTCATCGTAATCAGCCATAGGAATTATGCCATTAGATAACATAAGCCAAAAATACTTATACCAAGGTCTTTGATCAATTTCCGAAAATTCTCTGTAATTTTTCGGTAAAACTTTAGAGAAAAATATACTACCGCTAGTTCCCCACATAGACACAGTTAAGTCTAAGTCTAAATCATCAGCAAAATCTTGATAACCTTTACTCAACATAGAATTTAGCTTATACGCTTCGTACAAACTATTTTCAGTTAAAATCTGAGTTAATGTAACTATCGAAGCAGTTACAGATAAAGGATTTGCACTAAACGTTCCACCATGAGCGGTCTTATTTGGTCCAACTACCCTCATCACTTCCTTTTTTCCAGCAATAACTGATAACGGTAAACCGCCAGCTATGGCTTTACTGAGAGTAATTAAGTCAGGCTTTAAACCATAATATCCAGACGCTCCAGAATAGAACTTACCTCCAGTCTTTACTTCATCAAATATTATAAGGAATCCATATTCTTTAGCAAGACTAAAGATTCCTTTAAGAAAGGACACATCAGGCTTTATTAAACCCATATTCATTGCTATAGGTTCCATTATGATTGCAGCAACATCTTCTTTCTTAACTAATTTCTCTACAGATTCATAATTATTCCACTCTGCAATTAGCGTATTTTTAACTACATCATAAGGTATTCCATATGAGGAGATAGACTTTTTCATAACTTCATTCTTTTCTGGACTAACATTAACTAGTAGTTGGTCATGTGATCCGTGATAATGCCCTTCAAATTTTATAATTTTCTTCTTCCTAGTATAAGCTCTAGCTATCCTAATAGAATGCATAGTAGCTTCAGTACCAGTTGACGAAAACCTAACCATATCAACATTAAACCTACTCTTTATAATCTTTGCTAACTTAAGTGTATCAGCAAATTCAAATCCGAGTATTGTACCATTTTCTAACTTTTCTTTCAAGATTTTTACTAATTTTGGATTAGAATGACCTATTCCTAATGCTCCATAAGCCATGTTAAAGTCTATGTATTCGTTACCGTCTACGTCCCATACCCTACTTCCTTTTCCTCGACTTAAATATAGGGGATAAGGTTCAAAATATCTGTAATTGCTAGAAACTCCGTATGGCATAATTCTAGAGGCAATATTATATAATGTTAAGGAGTTTAATGTTAGTTTTTTATAATCAGAAAGCATGGTTATCACTATTTGTTATAGTAATATCTTCTCTATTAAGTAGAATTAGTGTTATTTGTATATTTCTTAAAAATAAATATCTTAAATAATTTTTAACAATTCGCTTCCGATGTTTCAATAACTCACCTATTAGTAGTATTTATAATTAACGGTATATATACTTTGCTAATCCACAAATTATACATTTTCCAAAAGAAGGAAGATTTGACGCTAAAGCTTTCATGTAAGAGCAATAGTAGATTAAATGTTTGCACCGTTTTAATTTGTTCACTTTTTTAGGAAGTTTTATAATTGTGAATTCCTTTATTGTTTAATCTAAAAAGGTGAGAATTTTTAATTTATTAACAGCTAAGGTAATAGGCATAATAGTTTTAAAACTAATTTAGTTTTTATCATAATGCGAATTTGAAAAATGATGTTGTTTTAGTCTAAACATTGTTCAATAGTGTTAGCGAATAAATATATTAAAAGGATAAGGAAGATAGAAGATATGGATGTTAGAATTGGATTAATTCAAACGTATATGAGTAAAGATAAAGACGATAATATAAAAAGACAAATTGAATTAGTGAATAAAGCAGCTGATAATCATGCTAAAATAGTGGTGTTAGATGAGCTCTCTAATACTATATATTTTGCCTTTGAACAAGATCCTAAATATTTCTCTTTAGCGGAGGATGAAAGAGGTAAAACTATTTCACAATTTAAGGAGTTAGCAAAAGAGAGAAAAATAAATATTATACTGCCAATTTTTGAGAGAGATGGTTTTGATTTTTATAATACTGCTTTTATTATCGATTCTAATGGAGAAATTAAAGGAAAATATAGGAAGACTCATGTTCCTCAAGATAATTACTTTAATGAATACTATTATTTTAAAATAGGAAATTTAGGATTTCCAGTTTTCGATTTAGCTGGAATTAAAGTAGGTACAATCATTTGCCATGATAGGCATTTTCCAGAAACCGTTAGAGCTGAGACTATAAAAGGAGCGTGGATAGTTTTTGCTCCCTCAGTAGCATACTTCAAAGAAATTTGGGAATTAGAATTGAAAGCTCATGCGGTCTTTAATACTATTTACATAGCTGGAATTAATAGAATAGGTATAGAATACAAAGAGCAAAAAGAAGAATATTTTGGAGAATCAATGGTTGTTTCACCTACGGGAGAAGTAATTTCTAAAGCAGGAAAGACTGAAGAAATAGTTTTTGCTGATATTAGCGAAGAAAATATAATTAGAGCTAGAATAAACAGACCATTCCTAAAAAAGAGACTTCCTTCTTATGGACTATGAACTTATTTTTGTTTGATAGTGTATCTTTTCTCCTAATGTTAGTTATATATTCAACTAAAGAGTTCATATATGCTGTAGTGTTAATATTTGACCTTGAATGCGCTGATTGAATGATTCTAATTGGAGAAGAGCTTATTCATTCTCCACATACTATCATTTAAAGCATTATAATAAGTAAGAGGAAAATAAATAGAAGAAAAGAAATAAAAAATTCTCTTTATTCTGGTGGAATTTCTTTAAATAATACATCCACATTAAGTCCTTCTTTAGTCTTGTGATAGTATTTTGCAACTAGGTATATTGCTAATCCAGCTACAAAAGCTCCTATTACGAAACCTAAAGTTATTGGATTTGGCGCTCCATTAGGTTCAGCAAAACCAAATACTGGATTTGTAACTGCCTCATAAGTTAGGAAAATAAAATATCCAGCTTCAAATATTCCAGAAGCTACTACAGGCCAATATTTGTTTTGAATTCCATATTTTGCTGCTGCTATGCTCACAGTAAAGAAATATATCATTCCTATTACTATTGCTCCATACAGTGCCGTAGCTCCAGATATTGATATTACGGGCAGTACTAGGAATAATAATGTTAGAGCTAAATCGAAGATGTGAGTATATACTGGAGAACCTGCTTTGTTTAATCTAGTAAATATTTCTGGTAATAATCTATCAAAACCCATAGCAAAAATATATCTAGAGAAAACTATAACTCCATAAGCTAGTACTGAGAATTCCCAAATCATTAATCCAATTCCTATTATCCATTGTAAAATGGCGTTAGACGTTAATCCCATAGCTACTGTCCAGAAAGTATAAACAAAACCATTGTTTATGAATTCGTAGTTCGTAAATGCATAACCTCCTGCTAAATAGAGCAATCCAAAACCTATAGTAACAAATGCTCCAGTTAACAATAATGGTACAATAATTCCTAACTTTACGTAATTAACATTTTTAGCTTCTGCAGCAATAGCGGGAGTAGCTTGCATCCAAGGATAAGTAAATATGGCTAATAAGGGAAGTATTCCTATAGTAGCTATAATGCTAAAGGGAGAAACCGAAGAAGCGTAATTGCTTGGAGGAGTAATACTCATAGCTTTTAGAAATGGAGTTATAGCCGTATGGAAATCAGGAATATTTACTGCTATAATACCCATCGCTATTATAGTAGTTATTATAGAAATAATTACACTTACTGTAACTAATTTATATCCCCATTTTGCTTTAAATATGTTAAAGCCTATTATTATCGCAAATATTACCGCACCTAGTAAATAGGAATACAAAGGTGTAGATAAGGTAGATGATAATGATACTAAAGATGGTATTCCATCTAAACTTCCTATTGTTGATAAAACAGTACCAACAGCAGATGAAAAGAAATATGCAACTAATGCAAAAAATGCCGTAGATTCTATCATTAATGCAAATCCCATAGTCATTCCAACGGATCCATGAGTAAGTCTAGATAACCATACGTAATCTCCTCCAGTTCTTGGTATTTTACCAGATAAAAACATGTAAATATAAGCTTGGGGCAATGTCAATATTAACCCTATTATTGCTGCTATCCATATTATTCCTCCTCCAGTAATGTAAGGCGATATTGAAGTGAATAATGCTATTCCTGCTGACATATTTCCTAAGTTTAGCATTATAGAATCCGTAGCATTGACTTGTTTTACTAACCCAGAACTTTCTCTTACAAATAAATTTTTACCGCTCACAATAGTTTCGTCTATGAGATACATATTTAAGATTTTTGATTTTTATTATAAGCTGATAAAGAGTAAAATAGTTAAACAGTATTCAAGGTAATTATACATAAAGTTTTTAAGTAATTTAACGTAGTTTTTATAGTGGATTACATAAAAGAATTGAAAAAGAGATTTAAGGTAGCTACAGATTTAGAAACAAGAGAAAGATATTCTAAGGATTATGGGTTTATATCTCCTAAATTATCAAAATTTAGGAAAATAGCTGACGCAGTAGTTTGGTTATATAGTGAAGAAGAAATAAAAGAGTTCTTTAAAATTCAGCAAGATTATCATTTTTATATTGTTGAAAGAGGAAATGGAACAAACACTTTAGGAGGTGCAATGCCAATAAAAGAGAAATCTGTCATAGTTATACCAGAAATGAAGAAATTTGAAGTATTAAACGGAAAATTAATTTCAGATCCGTCTGTAGAGTTTAATGATTTAGACGTTTCATCTTTACCAGTTTACCCAACCAGTTTTAATATGGCAACTATTGGAGGTTTCGTAGCTGGCGGATCATTAGGAATAGGCTCATTAAAGTATGGTGCAGTATGGGACAATGTGAATATGATAAAAGTAGTTAATCAAAAAGGAGAATATACATTTTATGATAATGATGTGAAGAAAGTTGTTCAATCTGCTGGAACTGTAGGAATTATAACTAAGATAGGATTTAGACTAATTAAAAGAGATAAAATCGTTGTAAAAAATTATAAATTCAAAAAGGTTGGAGATGCAATAAATAAAGCTTTGGATTTGATTGATGAAGCTGAATTTATAAGTATAAGAAGTAAAGAAATGGCTTATAATATTTCAAATGAAAATTGGGATAATTGGAATTTAATAGTAGGTTTCCCGGGTGAAGACGGTAAACCAGTAACTTCAGCTGATATCATAACAACTTTTGCTGGAGCTTATTTTACCGTAGTTAATAAGAAAAAAGTAAGCTATTACTCTGTTGATGTTAAAATTGAAGACTTAGAAAAACTGGATAAAATAAAAGGTATGATTGACTGCGAATTAGCTAGATCTCAAGGTAAATTATTCTCACACACATATTTCTTAGGATTTAGCGAAATACCTCTACAAAATGAAAAAGTATTCAATTTACACTCATATAAGATAAATGATAGAGTAGAAGAAGACAGATTAAAGAAGATAATAGATTTCAAGAAAGTCGTAGATCCAGAAGATTATATAAATCCTGGAAAAATAGAATACTAACCTACTAAGTAACGTTCTAATTAGCTTACCAAGTTAAAATTATTTTTATAGAGAATCATAAAGATTAAATCTGCTATTACTTTTTACGAATGCTATAATTTATTTAATAAAGTAGTTTGCAGAGCATCTGAAAATTGAAGTCCTTCTCTTTATTAGAATCGTTTATTAGAATTATCGTCCATTTTTCAAATGATACATACTATTAATAAAGTACATAATTTCTGCCTAACAAAGTTTATTAAATCTAACATAGAGAATTTAATGATTAAACATGCTATTCACTCCAAGAGAGCAAGAAAAATTACTATTATCCTGGGCAGCAGAATTAGCTAGAAGAAGAAAAGCAAAAGGATTAAAACTAAATTATGAAGAAGCATTAGCTATTATAACTGATTATATAATTGAAAGTGCAAGAGAAGGAAAACGAATGAGTGAAATAATAACAGGGGCACAACAGTTACTGAAGGAAGAAGACGTAATGGATGAAGTTCCAGAAATGTTAGATATAGTTCAAGTAGAAGCAACATTCCCAGATGGGACTAAATTAGTAACAGTGAGAAATCCAATAAAAAGTAACAAAAAGGCATTAAACACGTTCATTATACAGCCTGGAGAAGTAGAATTAAATGAAGACGAAGTAAAGTTAGAAGTAGTTAATTCTGGAGATAGGCCAATTCAAGTAAGTTCTCATTTTCATTTCTTTGAAGTTAATAAAAATCTAAAGTTTGATAGAGAAAAAGCATTCGGAATGAGATTAAACATACCAGCTGGAACTTCAATAAGATTTGAGCCTGGAGAGAAAAAGATAATATCATTAACTAAAATAAAAGGGAATAGAAGAGTTACTGGATTAAATGGATTAACTGAAGGATCCTTAGATTATAACAAAAAAGAAGCATTAGAAAAAGCTAAAGAGAAGGGATTCGCATGAAAATAAGCAAAGAAAGATATTTCGAACTTTACGGTCCAACAGTAGGAGATAAAATAAGACTAGGAAATACTAATTTATACATCACAGTTGAAAAAGATTTGATTACCCACGGAGATGAATTAGTATTCGGAGCAGGAAAAACTGCTAGAGACGGATTAGGATTACTGCCAAACGCTAAAGAAGAAGATACTATGGATACAATAATTACTAACGTAGTAATCGTTGACCCATTGCTTGGTATAGTAAAAGCTGATATAGGAATTAAAGATGGAATAATTGTAGGAATAGGTCATGGTGGTAATCCTTTCACTATGAACGGAGTAGATTTCGTTTTAGGCTCTGGTACAGAAGTTATTTCTGGAGAAGGATTAATAGCTACTCCAGGATTTATTGATTCTCATGTTCATTGGGTCGCAGTACAACAAGTTTATGATGCAATTTCTGCTGGATTCACTACAATAATTGGCGGAGGAACTGGGCCAGCTGAAGGTACTAAAGCAGTAACTGCTACTCCAGGTAAATGGAATTTAAAGACAGTAATATCAGCATTAGATAATTTTCCAATTAACTATGCTATAACTGCAAAAGCTTCATCCTCAAGAATTCCAATGGAAGAAGATCTAAAAGCTGGAGCAGGAGGATTTAAAATTCACGAAGATTGGGGAGCAATGCCAAGAGTAATAGATGAAACTTTAACAGTAGCAGACGAATATGACGTTCAAGTTACAATACATACTGACACTTCAAACGAAAGCGGATATTTAGAAGATACTTTAAACGCAATAGGAGGTAGAACAATTCATGCATATCACGTTGAAGGAGCAGGAGGAGGCCATGCTCCAGATATAATAAAAATAAGCAGTGAGCCAAATGTTTTACCATCATCAACTAATCCTACTAAACCCTTTACAGTTCATACTTACGAGGAACACTTAGAAATGCTCATGGCAGTACATCATTTGAATCCTAAAGTTCCAGAAGATATTGCTTACGCTGAATCTAGAATTAGAGAAGAGACAATGGCTGCAGAGGATTACTTACACGACTTAGGAGGAATAAGTATGATGTCTTCTGATTCTCAAGCTATGGGAAGAGTAGGTGAAACTGGGATAAGGACTTTCCAATTAGCTCATAAAATGAAGAGTTTATCTTTACTACAGATGGACGATAATTCCAGAGTTTTAAGGTACTTATCTAAAATAACGATAAATCCAGCAATTGCTCACGGGATCTCAGATTATGTAGGTTCAATATCTCCAGGTAAAATAGCTGATATAGTATTGTGGGATCCAAGATTCTTTCCGGCAAAACCGTACATGGTAATTAAAGGAGGAGCAATAACATGGGCAATGATGGGAGAGACTAATGCTTCAATAGCTTACGCTCAGCCAGTACTTTATAAACCAATGTTTGGATATTATGCACCTCATATAACTTCTTTCGTATTTACTTCCATGGAAGGGGTTAAAGAAGTAGAGAAGATAGTAAAGAGAAAAGTATTACCAATAAAGAATACTAGAAAATTAGGCAAGAAAGATATGGTTAGGAATGACGCTTTACCTAAAATAGAAGTTAATCCTGATACTTACGAAGTAAAAATAGATGGGAAAACTCCTAAAGTACCTCCGTCGGAAACTCTACCTTTAACACAGCTATATTTCATGTTTTAGTGATAAAAATGATTACACCAATAATATTCCAAATTTTTGATAGTGCATTACCAATAGGTTCTTTTAATTTCTCTAATGGTATAGAAGAAGCATTTTACAGAAAAATGAATATTCAAGAAGTTATAACATACTATTATAATGAAGTTATCCTAAGGGGTGATGCAGTAGCTGTAAGATTAGCATTTGAAAATCCTGTAGAGACTGATAAACTAGTTTACTCTTCAAAATTAACAAAAGAACTTAAAAAATCATCTACATTTTTAGGAAAATCTCTGGCAAGTCTTGATTTATGTAATAATGAGTATTTATCCGGAGTAAAAGAAGGAAAATATAAAGGGACTTATCCAGTAGTATTAGCTCAAACTTGCAAATGCTTAGGGATTGATAAAGACGTTTGCGTTAAAGGATTAGTATATTCGGAAACTGCTCAATTAGTGTTTTCTGCAGTTAGGTTAGGTGGTATCGATTTTAAGTCTGGACAAAAACTTCTTTCAAACCTTCTTAATCAATTTAGATATTATAACGAGTATGAGCCTT
Source organism: Acidianus manzaensis (assembly GCF_002116695.1). Classification (NCBI taxonomy): domain Archaea; kingdom Thermoproteati; phylum Thermoproteota; class Thermoprotei; order Sulfolobales; family Sulfolobaceae; genus Acidianus; species Acidianus manzaensis. The sequence goes on along the minus strand of NZ_CP020477.1, from coordinate 1,003,882 downwards.
CTTATCCTTTAATTGATATTCTATCTAAAAATCATGAAAAGAGAGAAGTAAAGGTGTTTGAATCTTGAAAGTGGGCGTTTTAGGTCCAGTAGGATCAGGTAAAACTAGTTTAATAATAAAATTAACTGAATATTTAAGTAAAAGAGGATTAAAAATAGGGATAATAACTAATGACGTAGTATCAAATTTTGATGCGTTAACAATGTATAAGACTTTAGTAGAGGAAAAAAGTATCATACCAAAAGAAAATATTCTAGGAATAGTTACTGGAGGATGCCCTCATACAGCAATTAGGGAAGATCCTTCAGTAAACTTAAGGGCTTTAGAAATCTTAGAAAAAAGAGAAGATTTTGACGTAATTTTCATAGAAAGTGGTGGAGATAATGTAATGTCAACTTTTAGTCCTTTGTTAGCAGACTATACTATATTTGTATTAGATACTTCAGCAGGAGATAAATATCCTGGAAAAGGAGGATTAGGAATAGTAGAAAGTGATTTGCTTGTAATAAATAAAATAGATTTAGCTCCTTACGTAAATGCTGACTTAGAAAAAATGAAAAAAGATAGTTTAAGAATAAGAAATGGAAAGCCTTTCGTTATGATAAGTCTAAAATCTGGAGAAGGATTAAAAGATCTTTTTAACATTATTGAAGAGGAATTAAAATATGAAGGCATTATTAAAAGTTGAAAATTCTTTGATTGAAAGAACAGGAAGCTTAAACGCGCTTTTCTTAGGAGATACGCTTATGATCGTTAATCCCTCGGAAGTCTTAGCTCATGAAGATGAAATAAAAATTTCAATTACATCGAATGGAATAATAACTGATCAAGCTTTTACAAAAATACTCTCGAATTCAAACGTAAGAATTACTTATGAAATTAAAGGAAATTTCTTATTTATACCTCACCCAATTCTCTTTTATAATAATGCAAGAGCAAAAATTGATACTACATTTATAGTAAATCAAAAAGCTAAAATTATAGAAGCTTATGCTTTAGGTAGAGAAGGACATGGAGAAAAGTTTGAAAAAGGAAAAATAAAAGCTATAACTAAAATTTATTCAAGCGATGGAGAATTGCTAGTTTTTGATGTTCTTAGGATAGAAGATAAAAGCTATATGAAAACTGTTGGATCTTCTGGATTAATAACTACTTATGAAATTGATGGAAAAGAAATTAATATAGAAAAAATTCCAGTTAATTCAGAAGATGTAGAAGAAGAATGGTTAAAAGTTAGGTGATTAACATAGATGTAGAAGTCGATAGACTTTGCATAGAAAGAGGAAGATGTAAAATCCTAGTTAATGGGAAGTATCATGTAGTTAAAGGAGTAAAAGATGGAGATATTTTAGAAATAGATGGAGAAAAAATAAGAATAGTTCAAAAAGAAGAAACAGTATTATCAATAAGATTATCAAATACAGAAGAAGACTTGGTTCTAGGTTATATTATAGGGAATTATCATCTAAAAATAATGTTTGATAGAGAGAATAAAACAGTTTACATTCCAGTAGAGTTAGGATTAGATTATTGGTTAGATAAATTTAAGCAATATAACCCTAAAGTAGAAAAAATAAAATTTAAACCAAATGTAGAATTACCAATATCAGTAATTATTGATTTTAAGTAATTTTTTAAGATTCTATTTCTTTATATAAAAAGAATATACTAATTGAAGAACTAAGCATAAAAGCAAAGAAGTCTCTAAATTTTGCAAACATTATTCAAATTAATCCTGACTATGTTCTATCTTTTTTATTATAAACAAATAATGTATAGTTCTTTCAAGAAATTAAAAAGAAAAAAAGTCTAGTTTAATAAATTCTCTTTTATAACTCTATATGCATTATTCCATAAAACTTCATCTTCATGCCCTTCTATTGCCTTAGCTAATTCCTTTACTTTTAGGATGTTCTCAAATTCCTTTGGAGTTTCTTCTATTCCTAAAAAGTCAGTTCCTAAAGCTACATACTCCCAGCCGAAAGATTCACCTATGTATTTTATACTTTCAATTAATCCATTTATTGTTGGCTCCTTTAGTGTTGAGACTATTGCAGTAATCCCAATAACTCCTTTTGTTTTAACTATAGCTTCAATTTCTTCATCATCTAAATTTCTTTTATGGTTCTTTAGCTTAATCACATTAGTATGAGATGCTATTATTGGTTTCTTAGAAATTGATGCAACATCTAAAACCGTTCTTTTCCCTGCATGAGCTAAATCAATTATTATACCTAATTTGTTACTCAATTTAACTAATTCTTCGCCTTCTCCAGTTAACCCATAATCCCTTTTTGACATACATGAAGAAGCAAACTTATTGTCGTAATTCCACGTTAATCCTAAATTATATACATGCAATTCTTTCAAGATATACAGGTCATTATAATCCCTTAGTACGTCTGCTCCTTCTAGAGATAATAGTAACTTAACACCATTAGCGTTAACATCATTTAAATTCCTAACAATTTTAGCTAAATTTTTCCTATCTAGGTAATAATAAAATTTAACTTGGTCTAAGAATAGTTCTAAAGAGAAATTAGTTGATCTTGTAGGAGTTCCATAAAGAGCAGTTAGTTCATCACTTCTCTCATCCCAGGTATTTACATGAGGAAAAATCGAGGCGAAGATTAGTGAATCGTATTCTTTAAGCATCATTATACTAGACTGTATATTGCCATTAATTACATCAATTCCTTGTTGATTTGAATACGCCAGATCTTCATGCAGATCAATTAATTTCATTTTCATCTCTAAAGAATCTAAGTAGGAATATTTATAATTATAACTCTATAAAAATTATAGGTTAATTTATAATTAGGAAAAACGATGCAAAATGGATTAACCTTAATCATATAAATGGAGACATAAAAGTAAGATCCATAGACTTTTCTTCAATGACTGAAGGGTCAATAGAATAGGAAATGTTTTCTTTTGAAATTTTATCAATTATCTTTTCAGTATTAATCCTTTACCACCCTTCAAATCTTCATCAAATACTAATTCTCCTCTTAAGTAAGTTTTTTCTACTTTCGCATCAAACTTCATTCCTTCGTAAATAGAATGATCCATCTTACCATGCCATTCCTTTACAGTCCATTCTTTTCTACTTATTAAAGCAAAATCTGCATCTGCACCTACTCTGAAGCCTTTTTCTTTTATATTGTAGAGATTAATTTGATTTTCAGAAGTTATTTCTGCTACTTTTTCCGGAGGTATGTAATTTTTAAACATTAAACTGACTATTGTAGGCACTAGAAATTCTGTAGAAGCTACGCCATTAGGAACTTCTAAATAGCTTAATGCTTTATCCTTATATACCGACATATAACCAGAATAATCACTACCTAGAGTATGTACTTTATCTAATTTTCTAAGTAAATTATCCCTCAATTCTTTACTTCTTAAAGGAGGCGACATTATGAATCTTTTACCGTCTGGTCTTTCATAATAACTTTCGTCAAATAAAAGATAATGAGGGCACGTTTCAGCGTATATTATTGCACCTTTATTTTTCCAAGAATTAACAATATCTAAAGAATTAGGATCTGAAACGTGAACAATATAAGTTTTAGCTCTAGTTAAATAAGCTAACATGGATGCTCTATACACTGCTTCTTCTTCAACTTCTGGTGGTCTAGTTATTGCATGGTAAATTGCAGGCTTTTCATCCTTATATTCTTCCTGCAAAAAATCAATCACATCTCCATGCTCTGCATGTATCGCAACTGTTCCATTTAATTTCCTTACCTTCTGCATAGCCATCATCATTGTTTCATCATCAACTTGCATGCTTCCCTTATATGCCATGAACATCTTTATGCTTTTTACTCCCATTTTGAATACTTCATCTAAATATTCAATATCTTCCTTCTTCTTAACTATTAAATGAAAAGAAAAATCCATTTTAGATGTAGAACTCGCTTTATCTATCTCTTCCTTCACAGCCTCAATAATTGGCCTACCTAGAGGATCTATAAAATTTATTAGTGAAGTTATTCCTCCAGCTAATGCCACTTCACTACCTGACTTATAATCATCTGCAGTAGGTATTATTTCTCTAGCTCCTAGATATCTAGAATTAAAATGAGTATGAGCGTCAATTACGCTTGGCAACACTAAATATCCAGAAAGATCTACAGTATCATCTCCTACTATATTCTTCTTTATTTCAGTTATTTTTCCATTTTCTACTTTAAAATCTGTTTCAGTTATTCCATTCTTAGTTATAACTCTAGCGTTTTTAAATATCATATATCTTAATAGCTTATCTACCTTAAAACTATTTTTTACTTAATCAAGGAAAAACTAAAAATGATTCTAATTAAAATTTTTACATGACATAGAAAAGAAAAGATAATATAATACCTGCGATTTTAAGAATATATATGTTTTATTCATATGTAGACGATGTTAAAGGAGACTATGAAAGTGTAGCGTTTATAAGATCTAGCAAATCTTATGCTAAATTTACACTAAGTGGTAATGCCTTTACTTGGGAAGATTTAAAGGATTATAAAATTCCGAAAGTCTTCGAACCAGAAGGAAAACTTAAAGATATAGAAATTCCACTATTAGCAAAAGGCGTAGCATTATACGTAGGTCAACCTTTAGGAATGGTTATAGGAAAAGATCCTTACGAAGCTGAAGACAAAAAAGAAGAGATAGAAGTAGAATATGAAGAAATAAATCAACCTTTATATCCTCCAGACAATGTTATATTATCTTTTTCTAAAGGAAATTATGAATTAGGAGAAAATGAATTAAATTTAAAATTAAAATTTAATAGACAATCTCCAGCACCTTTAGAAGGTAGGGCTATAGCAGTAAGACATGAAGATGGAAAACTTTTGATTAGAATTTCTAACCAAGCACCAACAGTTGTGAGAAAAATAGTTTCTAAAATGCTTAGCCTTGATGAGGATAAAATTGAAATAACAGTACCAAGAGTCGGTGGAGGATTTGGAGCAAAACAAGACATAGTAATGGAAGAATTAGCTGTAATAGCGTTATCTTTCTATACTGGAAAGAATCTAAAATGGATTGAAACTAAATCAGAGCATATAATGACATCACAAGGTAGAGGACAAAGCCATGAGATAAAAGTTTATTTTAATAATAATGGTAAAATAACAGGAATAATTGATAACCTAGACTACGATATGGGTGCGTTTCCATTACCTTGGTCAGGGATATCTCCTCTTTACGTTACTCTAATGAGCATGAAAAGTGTTTATAATATAAGTATAAGGAATAATGTGAGGGTTATAGGGACGAATAATCCTCCCCAAGGCGCATTTAGAGGTTTCGGAAGGCCAGAAGCTTTCTTTATTATTGAAAGAATAATGGACGAAGTAAGTAGAAAACTTAATATTAATCCAATTGAATTAAGAGAAATTAACTTAAATAAAGACCTTGAAATAGGTAACGTTACTCAAGTTCTAAACAAAATGAAAAATAAATATAAAGAATACAAAGAAAAATATGGAAAAGGTATAGGAGTTTCGCTTTACGTTCATTATGCATCTCCTACTTCAAAAGTTTTAATAGGAGAAGAAAAATCATTCGTAGGAGGATACGAGTGCGTGTCAATCAGACTCAAAACTGACGGTAAAGTAGAAGTAAAAACTACCGTAGTTGATATGGGTCAAGGAATATCAAAAGTATTAAAGAAAATAGTATCCGAAACGTTAAACTACGACAAAGTCAACGTAATAATAGGATCCCAAGACGTAAATGGCTATGGAAGCTGGGCTAGCAGAAGCACTATTACGGCTGGCAATGCTGCTCTACTCGCAGCTAAAGACTTAAAAGAGAAAATAGATAAACTAGGAGGAATTGAAAGAGTATTAGATAAACTAAATAATTCTCCTTGGGATATAGACGATAAAGAATTTTACAGTATAAAATGTTACGAACCTCAAGATATGGTAGGAGCAATAAGCGGCCAAATAAGCGTAGTAAATTTTGATGGGCTTAGAATTAAAGCATTAGAAAATTATACAATAGTAGATGTAGGGATAGCAGGTGATGAAGAAGAAGTAAAAGGTCAAATAATAGGCGGAATAGTTCAGTCTTTAGGAGGATTACTTTATGAAGATGTTAACAGTCCTTTTGACTATCTTTTACCTACTGCAGTTGAAGCTCCTAAAGTTAGCGTAGAATTGCTTAACACTCCATCTGAAACTCCTGGCGGATATAGGGGCATAGGAGAAAATAGTATATCTGGAGCTTACGCTTCAATAGCTAATGCAATATCAGACTTCTTCCCAGTTTATGAAATTAGGGTGAAATATAACGCTTAAGTTACCAGCTTTTTATGATATGCATTCTCATTTAGAAAATGCATTTATTAAAATTGAAAATGAAAGTAATACGTTAGAAGAAGCTGTAGAAAAATGGAGTAAAATTCGAGATTCTTTATCACTTCAAGAATTAAAAGAAAGAATAATTAAAGCAGCGTTGATAGAATTATTTTACGGAACTACTCACATAAGAGTACATGCTGATACTTGCTCCAAGAATTTAAAGAGCGTTAAGGCTTCAATTTTAGCTAAAGAAGAATTGAAAGAATATGTAGATTTACAAATCGTAGCATTTCCAGAACAGGGAATATTTAACTGCTCTGAAGAAGAATTCAAGGAAGCATGTAAAATTGCTGACATTATAGGAGGAAAACCAGAAGCTGATGAAGACAGGGAAAAGCACATGAGATTAATATCTGACATAGCTTATAAGCTAAATAAAAGGATTGACGTGCACATTGATCAACACGATGATAAAAGTAAAGACTCAGAATTTATTTTGAAAATAGCCAAAACTAAGGTAGCGTTGAGTCATCTCACAGCTTTACACTATTATTCTGAAGAGGAAGCAAAAGAATTAATTTCACTAATTAAAGAGAAAAATGCTAGTGTAATAAGTTCTCCATTAACTGCATTTTATTTAAATGGAGGAAATTCTTATCCAATGTATAGAGGAGTTACTAGAATTAAATATCTTATAAATTCTGGTATAAACGTTTCTTTAGGACATGACGATATTCAAAATCCATTTTATCCAGCAGGAAATGGAGATATGCTTCAAGTTCTTTGGATAGCCATGAATATTGAAAAAGAATTCTCTCCAAAGATGATAGAATTAATAACAGTAAATGCAGAAAAAGAATTTGGAAACAAAAATACTGATTACATAATTTTTGATGCTGAAAATTTAGAAGAAGTAATGTTCACTCTTCCTTCAAGAAGAGAAGTAATTAGAAACGGAAAAGTAGTAGCGAAAAGTTCACAAGAAACTAAAGTTTTAGATTTAAATCCATTTGAAATTATGAGAAAATTATCTAACTTTCATCAGCTCTGAAAGACGATCTTTCATCTCTTTATAAATAGAATTACCGTATACATAAAGGTAAAACTCTAATTTGTAAATTATTATTATAATAATTTTTCTTAAGAGTTAATGTTGGAGATTTGAAAATTGAGATTTTTCTCTCAATCAAGCCATTCGTAGAATAAGCGTTAAGTAATCAAATAGTGCACATATTACTTAAGAGTTAACATAATTTAATTAATGAAAACTAATTCTTCCTTCTCTTTTTTCTTTTAGAAAGCTTGGATAAAATTAATGTAAGAATAAATACAAAAAATATTATACTTATCGAAGCTATTAACTGCGAAATTATAAGCATTTAAAGCTTAATATCTATTCTAAATATAAATAAGATAATGAATACAAGATATTTTGATCAGGAAAAAATTGACTATTCTATAGATAAGAAAATAGTTATAGAAAAATCTAAGGATTGGAGCTTTACATCACCTATTTTAAGTAAAATTAGTAAAGAAAAAATAGCAGATATAGTAGTATTTCCTAAGGATGAAGACGAAGTAATTAAAATAGTAGAATATGCAATAGAAGAACATATACCAATAATTCCAAGAGGAAGCGGTTATGGAACAGTAGGAGGATTAATACCAATAAAAGGAGGAATAATTCTAGATATGAGTAAACTTTCAAGTGTTGTAGAAGAAGACGAGGAAGAAATAACAGTCTATGCTGGTACTCCATTTTACGATAAAGGATTCTTATTTAACCCTAGAGTTTATCCGACAATCTATCAAAAAGCTTCAATTGGAGGATACTTTTGTGGAGGATCCTGGGGAATAGGGTCTTTTATGTTTGGTCCAAATTGGGATCAAGTAACTGAAGTGACAATGGTTAATCCTAGAGGGAAATTAGTAAAGCTAAAAGGAGGTGATACTAAAATTGCAGCTCACGCAGAAGGAACAACTGGAATCGTAACTAGGCTAAAAGTATTAAAGTTCACTGAAAATGACTACATTCCTCAACTTTTCCTATTTGATAGGTTACATGATGCGATAAAATTTATTGAAAAACTATACGAAGATCTTCCTTTGATTTATCATATTACATTAAGGTCTCCAGAAATAACTCATTTAACTAAAGATATCACGGGCTTTGATACTAATAAGTGGGCAGTATTAGTAGTTAGTAAAGATATAATAGAAGGTTACATTGACGGTTCGCCATTGTGGAGTAAGAGGAATGTATTTTTCGCGGGCGTTTATACTAATCTCGTATTAAAGGAGAAAAGAGAAATCTATTATACTCAGTATCATATTGAAATAGATAAATTAGAAGAAATGATAAAGAAGGTAAGAGAATCACAAGATGTCATTATAGAGTCAGAATTTGCTAATGACAGAAAAGGGCATACATACTTTATGGTTTATAATGAACCAGCGTTTTTTAAAGTTCAAGAGATACTGGGTGCTACTACATTTAATTTACATTCTCTATATATAAACAATAGATTAGATAAAGCTCATTTACAGAGGATACTAATGTATAAGAAAATGTATGATAAAGAAGATTTATTTAATCCTGGTAAAATAAAAGTATAATATGTATAATGAATATTTACCCGTAGCTTTCTCAGACGAACTTAAAGATAAGTTAGAAGTACAATTATTAAATAAAGATATTTTATTACTGAGAAGAGAAGAAAAAATTTATGCATTTTCAAATAGATGTCCTCATAGGTTAGCTAAACTTTCTCACGGGAAATTTTTAGATAACGAGATTCAATGTCCATATCATGGATGGAGATATAATTTAGAAGGAAAATTAACTTACATACCTTCTTTAGGAAAAAGCATGAATGTAAAACTTGAGAAATATTTTGTAAAAGAAAAATATGGAATAATTTGGGTATCTATAAAAGAACCTAAAGAAGATTTACCAGAAATATCAGACTGGACAGGATTTAGAAAAATAAAATGTGGGCCGTATTATATTAAAGCAAATCCATTTAGAGTTCTAGAGAACTTAATGGACGTTTCTCATTTTCCTTTTATTCATGAAGGATATTTAGGCGATCCAAAATTTCCATCAATACCAGAATATGATGCTAAATTGAATGACGAGGGAGTCATAATGGAAAACGTAAACGTATATCAACCTAATCCTGATGGTTTATCTCAAGGAAAATATTTTAATTACACTTACAAAGTTTTAAGGCCATTATTACTATACTTCAGCAAAATAAACGAAAGAGGAGAAATCTTCTCAATGATATTCACAATTAAGCCTGAAGCTAAAGATAAGAGTATAGTTTATGCATGGATATTAATGAATTATGCTTATGATACTCCAGAAGAAAAAATAAGAAAATTTGAAGATGAAATTATAATGCAAGACAAAGAAATACTTGAAACACAACCGTACGAATACTACTTGGATCCATCAAAAGAAATCCACGTAAAAGCAGACTTAGGTTCAGTACTTTATAAACAATATTTAAAAAAGAGAGTAGGACAATTTGAAGAATTAGGATTAATATAAAAAAGAAGATGATATATATAAGAGATAACTTAACAAATTTATGATAGTCATGCTTACATAAAATAAAAAGAAGAAGCTTTTTATTGTAATCTTTATTTTTAGATAAAAATAAATGCCTATTTTTTCTTCTTCTTTCTTCTTCTTACTTATTTATCATTCTCTTTTCTCTTCTTATTTTCAGATCATATTGAATTGTCTTGGAAAGATTTGGCGAGAAATCTTTAGGGATAATAAAGAAAGTTTTATCATCAATAATTACTATATCATTTGCATTAGCAAACTTCTCTGGTAATTTTATACTTCCTTTAATGCTCTTCATAAATATTATTATTAGCTAATTAGTTAATAAACTTATTTAGAATGCTTTATGTATAAACAAAATTCTATTTTATTAATAGTATTTTCAGTTTGAACTTTTTCTTAGTAGCTTTTATTGATAAATATAAGAGGACAAACCTCGCCTTTTTAGGGCAGGGTAAAAAAAGGTTTTTAAACCAAAAAATCCCCTCTTTTCTTAATGGGTAACTCTACTGGTCAACTTAGGACGGATGAGGGGCAGGAGCCAACACTCACTCCTGCAATACCAGTAGAAGTACCCAACATAAAAACAAACGTTATCAGGCTTTTAGTAAACGGTTTTCAAAACAGAAAATTACACAAGCTAGCTAACACTTCAGCAAAACTATGGAACGAACTAACTTACGAAAGAAGACAACAATACTTTAAAGAAAAGAAAGTAAACTTCAAAGAAACATACAAGAAATACTACGAAAAATACAAGATCATTCTCAAAGTTAACGCACAAGCAATCATTCAGAAAAACAATGAAGCATGGTCATCCTTCTTTTCGTTGTTAAAACAAGGTGAAAAAGCAACACCACCAGGCTATTGGAAGAGTGACGGAAAAAGAAAAGAAATACTAATAATTAGACAAGACAGATACGAAGTACGTGAAAATAAAATAATCCTCAGAGATTTTGCCATGGAGGTCGAGTTTGCTGGTAAACTTAACTGGAGTGGAAAACAAGGAAGATTAGAGATAATTTATGATGAAGTGAAAAACACGTGGTACGCAAATATACCAGTAGAAGTTGGCGTTTATGTAGCAAGAACTGGTAAACCATCAAAGTACATTGTAAAAGGAAAGAGAGATAAAATAATCATAGCAACGCCTAAAAGTAACAAGAAAGCATCAATTGACCTCGGAATTAACATGTTAGCTAGTGTTGTAGTTGATGATGGCACTTGGTTATTATATCGCGGTACTAGGGCGAAAGAGGATTACTTCTATTTTCAAAAGAAGATTGCTGAAGTGCAATCACTGGCAGACAAAACTAAGAATATTGGTGAGGCTGAAGCTTATGAGGAATTAAATAGAGAAAAGAGAAGGTTATTTAAGAAACTGTATTCTCGTTTATTACACTTATACAGAACGTTGGCATCTCATTTAGCTAGGACATTATACGAACTCGGTGTTTCAGAAGTGTATGTTGGCTATCCTTACGATATTGCTCAAGATAAGGGGAATAAGTTTACGGTAAACATGTGGAGTTATGGTAAACTAATAGATATTCTTTCTCAAAAGCTTATTGAGTATGGTATGAGAGTGTATAAAGTGATTGAGTATAATACTTCGCGTTACTGTGCTTATCATGGTGTAGAGGTTGTGAGGAAGCCGAGAGGTACAATAACGTGTAGTTTAGGTCATAAGCTTCATTCTGATCTAAATGGAGCTTTAAATATTATGAAGAGGGTGGTGAAAGGGATTCCAGCAAAGATTAAGAGACCGCTTTCATTTTACGTATTCCATAATGGAGTAGCTCCTATAAAGGGGAGTAACGCTTTAGACCCTAGCGGAATCCTCGCCTTTAGGGCGTGGAGTGGGTCAAAAATATAAGAGTATTATTGATTTTTAAAACGTCCTTGTAAACGTAAAACACTATCTTAGAAGTATATTGTCTGTTTAAGTTCTAGCTTGTTGTTATATATTCTAGTTAAATTATTTACTTTTAAGTTAGATAAGAGAAGAAATGCTAAATATAAAATCTACTATCCATATTTTTCTTTATGATTATAAAGAATGTTAAAGTGGTAAAGGACGGACAAATAACAGAGGCAGAAGTAGAAATAGAAGGTAGTAAGATAAAAAAGATAGGAAAATCAATCTTATCGCAAGATAAAATTTTAGATGGGCAAGGTAATTTACTATTACCTGGAGGAGTAGACAATCACGTTCATATATTTAAAAGGTATCTAAAAGTTCCTACTTCAGATACAGTAAGGAAAAGCACAATAGCATCAGCCTTTGGCGGAACAACTACAGTAATTGACTTTGCATTTTCAGATAAAAGTCCAAACTTAGATGAAAGAATATCACAATTTAACGAATCATTTACAAATTATTCTTTTCACATTTTTGCAAATAAAGTTTCTGAAAATTTAAAGAAAGACTTTGAACGAGGATTCCGTTCGATAAAATTTATGATGATAGAATATTCTGGAGAAACTGGAAACTTAAAAGGATTAAAGGAACTAAACGAATTCGCTAAAGCTAATAATGGATACATCATGGTTCATGCAGAAGATGAAGAGTTAATTAATACTTTAAAGGATGGTAGAAAAGGAGAACCAAAACTGCATCTTTTAACTAGACCAGAAGAAACTGAATTATCAGCTGTTTTAAGAGTAAATGCGTTAGTAGATAAAGGTTTAATAGCCCATGTAAGTTGTGGAAAAACATTAGACTTAGCAAAAGAAGGTATATTAGCGGAAACTACATTACATCATTTAATGTTAGACAAAAGCGTTTACGATAGAAAAGATGCTTATCTTTATGTAACATCTCCTCCAGTTAGAAATCCAGAAGAAATATGGAAAAGAATTAATAAAGTTCATATTATTGCCACTGATCATAATTGGTTTAATAAGGAAGTAAAAGGGGAACATAGAGAATTTCCAGATTTAGTCCCAGGTTTACCTGGAGTAGAATTAAGAATGGAGATAATAATTTCAGAATTTATAAAAAGAGGATTACCATTAGATTTAGCAATAAAATTATTATCTGAGAATCCAGCAAAACTAAATGGACTGGATACTGGAAAAATACAAGAAAATTATAGAGCAGACTTAGTAATTTATGACTTAAATAAGAAATGGAAAATTTCAGCAGATAACACTCACATGGCTGACTGGACACCTTATGAAGGATATGAAGTTATAGGAAAACCTAAAACAGTGATAATTAACGGCGAAATAGTAATAGAAAACGAAGAGCTAATCAACGATTCGTTTAAAGGTGAATTACTGGTTAATCAAAATCAAGATAAATAAACGAATACTGTTTGGGACACTCTATAGTAGTTAACTGAAAATATCCTTAATTCTCTCATTTGATAACATAAATTCTCTACATAAAGTTACGTATTACTTTAATATATTTAGCCTATATAATTAATAAAGACATATGTTTGGCTTATAATAAGCTAAACAATTAAGCTTAAACGTTAATTTCCGTAAACTGCTAACTCTACTTTGCTAACTATATTCTGCCTACTAGTCCATAACTAACGGGAATAGAAGATTTTAAAAACATACATCTTCCCAAACAAACTAGAATTTTAACATTACAGTTTAATAATTTTTAACACAAAAGAAGGGTATCTTTATTAACTTTTCAAGTAACTACGTTATGAAAAGAAATGATTTCGGTAGAGTTAGACTCTAAAGATATAGAGATCGTAAAGTCAAGAATACCTGTACTTAAAGAATATGGAGTAGAAATAACTTCAAGGATGTACCAATTACTATTTGAGAGATATCCATACACTAAACCTATGTTTACTAAAGATGTTTCTAAAGGCCTTGCTATGGCTCTCTTAGTTTATGCAGAAAATATTGAAAATTTAGAAAAAATAAAACCAGCATTAGAATCAATAGTAAGAAGTCATGTTAATAGGAGAGTTAAGTCAGAACATTATAAACTTGTATGGGAATGCTTAAGAGATTCTATAGTAGAGGAATTAGCTGAATTAGGAGTAACTAAAAATGAAGAAATTATAAAAAGCTGGGAGAAAGCCTACTGGTTTCTGGCAAATCTTTTAATCTCTAGAGAATCTGAGTTATATAAGAAGTTATAAAGTAATTTTTTATTTATTCAAAGGTGATGAAAAATAAGTAGTACTATTTGCCCTTATTGCGGAGTAGGTTGTAAATTACGGGTTGATATTCATAAAAAGATAATTTACCCTGAAAATTACATTACGAATAAGGGAATGCAATGCGTTAAAGGTGCTACACTGTTAGAAACCATAGAATCAGGCCGTTTAACTAGTCCAATGATAAATGGAAAGGAAGTTGACTGGGGAAAAGCATTAGAATATTCTGTTAATAAAATTAGAAGAATAATAAGAAAAAATAAGGATTCGCTAGGAATTTATATTGGTGCACAAATACCCACAGAGGACCAATATTTAGCTGTAAAGCTGGGAAAGGGTCTTATTGGTACTGCCTCGTTTGATTCCAATGTAAGATTATGTATGGCTAGTGCAGCATATGCGTTAAAATATGCATTTAATGACCCTTCACCTACTGTTTCATACGATGATCTAAGTAAAGCAGAAACTTATTTTCTTGTTGGGGTTAATCCTGCCTCAAGTTATCCAGTGTTATGGAATAGAATGTTAATGAATAGAAAAAGAAATAAGGCAAAAATGATAGTTATTGATCCAATATTTACTGATACTGCACAGCAATCAGATATATTCATAAGAATCCCACCAGGTAAAGATATTATATTACTTAATTCTATAGCATATGTTTTAATAGAAAAAGGAGTTAAAATTGAACCAGAAGGGTTTGAGGAATTTAAGAATGTTGCAATGAAATATCCACTTGAGAGAGTAGCTAATTTATTAGGACTAGATATTAGTGTAATCTATGATATTGCTTTAAGAATTTATAAAACTAAGACAATATTTATGTGGGGTATGGGAGTTAATCAGACAATACATGGTGTTGATACTGGAATTTTAATAGCAACCTTAGCTATGTTATCTGGAAATGTTGGGGTAGAAGGTTCAGGAGTATTACCTCTAACTGGTCAGCATAATTCTATGGGGGCTAGAGAAGCTGGAGCCTTAGCTGGAATGTTGCCTGGGTTAAGGTATATTAGCAATGAAGATGAGGTTAGGGAAGTTGAGGACTACTGGAGTTTACCTAGATATTCTATCCCTAGACACTATTACACAATAACTGAAATGTATAGACTAATTGAGGAAAGAAAAATAAGTGCCTTATACATTATTGGAACAAATCCAATAGTTTCTTTACCTCAATCGAGGAAATTCGCTGACCTCTTATCATATTTAGATATATTAATAGTACAAGATGCTTATTTCACTGAAACTGCAAAATACGCTGATGTTGTTTTTCCAGCTTCATCATGGGGTGAAAGAGAGGGAATACATACTTCTGGTGATAGAACTGTGGGATATTTATCAAAAATTATTGATTTAAAGACTGACGCTTTACCAGATTGGTTAATATTTCAAAGAATTGCAAATTATTTAGGTTTTGAGTTCAATTACAAAAGTGTTGATGAAATATTCACTGAATTCAAAGGACTAACTAAAGGAAGAACTGATGATATCTCTAGCCTTAGTTATAATGATTTAATAGGAGGATATAGATGGCCTTTTAAAATATCTACAATTAAGCCTAAAATATATAAGACTAAAGGAGTGGATTTAGATAAAGAAGATCTAGTGATTGACGATAATGAAATAATAATTATAACTGGGAGAACAATGGGGCACTGGAATACCAGAACTAGATCATCAAGAAGCTGGTCCTTAGCTCTGATTAGTGATGATGATTTTATCCTCTTAGGAAATGATTATTGTGAGAAATTAGGTGTAAAAAATGGTAGTAAAGTTAGGATAATGACTAATGAAGGATACACAGACTCAATAGTTAAATGCGTAAACTGGATAAAAGGTAATATTGCATTCATGCCTTTTCACTGGGGTCACGCTAATAAAATAATGGATTGGAAAATTGATCCAATAAGTAAAGAGCCTGCATTTAAACATTTAAAGGCTAGGATACTTCCACTATCATAGTAATTTTTAAGATGGTACTAGAATCTAATCACTAAAAAAATATAAAAAATTTAAAAGAAGATGGTAGTAAAATAAAATAAAGTAAATAAGTTAAATTCTCTTTTACAAACTAAGAATTCCTGATTCAATTCTGAGAATATTATATCCTAATTTCCATGAAGATAATTCTGCATCTCATTCTTACTATCTGTCATTACAATTAAATATTTTTTAGTTGTAATTATCATAACATGTAAATATGATAAAAATAGCAGTTATACGAGTAAAATGAAATATTCTGAGAAATTTAAGTTATATTATCCATCAAGATATAAAGGAATATATACAAGCAGAGGGGATAACGATTTAGTATCAGTTAGGATAAGACAAGGTAACTTAAGGGATCCATTAAAATGGTATACTTATCAATTAGAGGCATTGATTGAAATAGCATCAAATTATGGAAATAATAAGATTCATTTCACAACTAGAGGTGACGTAGAGCTTTATGGAGTAAACCTTAATGATTTAGATAAAGTAATTGAAGAACTTAAAAACGCAGATTTAGATCCACAAGACTCTTGTGGAGCTTCAGTAAGGAATGTGTTACCATGTCCATCATATTTATGTCCATTTGCAAAAACTGACTCTGTTAAGATCGCTATGCAAATAGCCTCATATTTCCGCCATAACCCAGACTATGAATACCCAAAACTCCCTAAAAGAGTTAAAATAACAATCTCTGCATGTGAAAGAGGATGTGCAACTCCAGGTATAATGGACATAGGAATTGTTGCTAAGGATGAGAACAGATTTGATATCTATCTTGGTGGTGGAATAGGTGATCAAGAATTTCAATCAATAAAAATGTTTGAAAATGTTACATCTGATGACACTTTAGCAATATCTATAGCTGTAGCAGATTTACTTAAACAAGAAAATGAGAAAAGAGGATTTAAGTGGATTTTAGCTAAATATAAAGAAAAGACTAAAGATATTATAAACGATAAAAAGAAGTATGTGACAAAAATAGAAACTTCCTCTCCTTTTATGATACCTCACAAAAAGATAATTATGGTAAGGACTGCAGGAGGCTGGCTAACTACAGAAAAAGTAAAGGAAGTAATCAAATTAGCGAAAGATAACTTCGATTTTGTCATATTATTTAATGCTCAATCCATATTTATTCCAGTTAAAAGAGATACTGAAATAAGCGGATTAGATTACGAAATATCAGATAGTTATCCTATTTCTTCAAGACTTGTAGAATCCTGCATAGGAGATGACTACTGTCCCCCGGCAATCCTTTCAACTACAACAGTAGCGGAAAATATAAATAAAATTCTTAAAGAAAAAGGATCAAATTTGAGAGTCTATATAAGTGGTTGCTCTCACTCTTGTGGAAGACACCAAATTGCAGATATTGGATTAGGGGCTGCTGTGAGGAATGGCAAAAAAGTGTTCAAAGTCTACGTAAAAGGAGATAATTTTAGGATAGGAAAATTCTTAGGAGAGATTGATGCAGAAGATTATGTCGAACTAATTCAGAAAGTTACAGAGACTGGAAATCTAGAGGATAAAATAAGGGAAGTAAAATCTTTTAGAGAGGTGAATCTAGGTGACGAAAAGAAGTAAAATAAAAGGTTCCCCAAAACTTGCTTTAATTACTGGAACATTAGCATTCTTCATAGGATTTACAGCAGTTTCTCTTTTTAGTGTAACTGTTCATAAGTTTTCATCTATTCTTCATCTTTCCATTGAAGAAATAGGTTGGCTAATAGCTATACCCTTGCTTACTGGTTCTTTGCTTAGAATACCTTTTGGTGCGTTAGTTGAAAAATATGGTGGTAAAAAAGTAATTTTAACACAACTTATAATAGCCTTTATTGGGATGCTCTCTATAGTAATAATTTTATTTCTAAACGATGTTTCCTATTTACTACTATTAATTTCTGGTGCAATAGCTGGAACTGGAATTTCGACATTTTCATCTGGAATAGCCTATGTTTCGTATTGGTTCCCTCAACGTAACCAAGGTTTTGCTTTAGGCACTTTTGCTGGAATTGGAAATACATCTCCTGGAATATTTACAGTTATATTACCTTATCTATTAAGTTTTGGTTTAACTAATGTCTATCTAATATGGAGCTTAATAGTCCTATTTGGTATCATAATTTTCTTCTTCTTCGGTCAAGATGTAATTTATTTTAGGCTGAGAAAAGAAATAGGGGATAAGGCTATAAATGAGGCAAAAACTTATGGAGAAGAAATATTTCCTTCTTCAAATGCCTCAAAATCTATAATTAATTCTGCTAAAGAACCAAAAGTTTGGCTTCTTACAATTATGTATTTAACTTCATTTGGAGGTTTTGAGGCTTTAACAGTCTGGCTTCCTACGTATTGGCAGAATTTCTTACATATTAGTATTGTTGAGGCTGGATTTTTAGTTGGCATATTATTTTCATTACTTACTGCTCTTATAAGAGTTCTTGGAGGATTTCTAAGTGATAGAATTGGAGGAGAAAAAGTATCACTTATATCATATTCTATAATAGTATTAGGTTCTATAATAATGATTACAAGCTTTAAAATTAATACTTCCCTACTGGGAGAGATAAGTTTAGCTATTGGAATGGGAATAGCAAATGGTGCTGTGTATAAGATGGTTCCTAAATATGCTTCTAATAGTGTAGGTGGTGCATCAGGTCTAGTAGGTGGTTTAGGAAGTGTTGGAGGTATAATAATACCACCAATCATGGCTTCCATAGTTAATTTATACGGATATGATGGCTATGCATACGGCTTTACATTATTCATAATACTTGGTTTAATCTCTATTCTAATTGCTGAGATCTTAAATAAGAATCTTAGATGTAAAAACTGTTTCCCTAATTTAAAATAGTGATGAAGTTTTTCTCTATATTTTGTTGTTATGTATTTCTCCATGCTTCTTTCCTTTCTACTCCTTCTGTTTATTGTCATATATTGTATTTCTGTCCAGTCTATGTACATGTCTACTATTGAGTAATACTTAAGTTACTCCAAGAACTAAAAATTAAAACAAAGTAGAATAATAAGATAAATAAAAGCTTAAAACTTAAGAAACGTATTAGTTTTATGGATTTAACATCAGTGAAGAATCTTTTGCTAAAGGAGGAAATAGAAGTTACTGATAATCAGAAAATCGTAGAAGAAAAATCTAGAGATTTTAGCCATACGTCCCCATTTCTGGTTAATCTTCTAAAAAAATACAGAGGATCATTAGTAGTATACCCAAAAAACGAGGAAGAAGTAATTAAGGTTGTTGAGATAGCTTTAGAAAATCATGTGCCCTTAGTTCCAAGAGCAGGAGGAAAAAACAACGTAGGTGGTATAATACCACTTAAAGGAGGAATAATAATTGATATGACAAAAATGAATAAAATATTGAATGAAGATGATGAAGAAATTTATTGTGAATACAGTTTACCCTTTTTTAATGGAAGAATGACATTTTCTCCAAGAGTATATCCTTCAACTTATGATGAAGGAGCAACAGTAGGAGGATTCTTTTCAGGAGGCTCTGGAGGAATAGGAGAATTCAAATACGGACGAAACTGGGATTACGTAACTGAAATTAGAATGGTAAATCCAAAAGGAAAAATAACTACTTTAATTGGTGGAGATGTTAAGATTGCAGCTCATGCAGAAGGAACAACTGGTATAGTAACTAGATTAAGAGTACAAAAAAGAGAAGAAGGAAGAAAAAAAGAATATCCATATTTAATTGAATTTGATTCTCTTCATGATGCTTTAAAATTTGTTGAAAGTCTTTACGATATGACTAATGTTTATCATGTAACCTTAAGATCTCCAACTATGTCAAAATTATCTGAGAATATTACTGGAGTAAGTAGCGAAAAGTGGAACGTTTTAGTGGTGACTGAAGACGAAGAAAATATTGGGAATAGAAAAGCAGGAGAATTAGTTTGGTCAAAAAGATTTCTATTCTTTGGCGGTACAATAACTACAGCAATGGGAATATTAAAGAAAAGATTGTATTATATTGTGAAAGATATTCCTCTAGACGAAATTGAAGAAAAATTAGAAAAAGTGAAAAACTTAGGAATTATTGCTGACGTAGAATTTGATGTAGCTTTAATTGCTCACCCTTTCATTTTGACTGAAAGTGAAGAACAATATGAAGAAATATACAAAATTTTAGGTGGAACAAATTTTGACTTAAACAGTATAAAAATTAATTCTAGATTAAAACCAGAGCATATAAGGAAAATTATTCAGTATAAGAAAATGTATGATAAGGAAGACTTATTTAATCCTGGTAAAGTAGATTTTCAATGAAAGTCATTCTTTCTTCTAAACTAGAAGATAGAATAAAGGCAGTGAAAAGTTTAGATAAAGACGTGCCTAGTCTATTACCAGATGCAGTAGCATATCCTAAAAATGAAGACGAAATATTAGAGTTAGTAGAGCATTGCATAGAAGAGCATATTCCTTTAATACCTAAAGGAGGAGGAATGAGTAGTGCTAAAGGCTTACTTCCATTAAAAGGAGGAATAATAATTGATATGACTAGTATGAATAGAAAAATAGAAGAAGATGATAATACGATAACTTTAGAAGCTGGAAGCCATTTTCATAATCCAAGGGTTTATCCTACCTTATGGAAGTACTCTACAGTAGGAGGAAATTTTTGTGGAGGGTCATGGGGAATAGGATCATACAAATATGGTCCAAATTGGGATCAAGTGATTGAAGTGACAATGGTTAATCCTAGAGGGAAATTAGTAAAGCTAAGAGGAGGTGATACTAAAATTGCAGCTCACGCGGAAGGAACAACTGGTATAGTAACTAGGCTTAGAATGTTAAAATTAAATAAGGAGATACATGCTAAAATGATTGTGTTTAACTCAGTTTCTGAAGCTATTCAGTATTCTGAAAAAATTTATGAAAATAATTATCCTCTTTATCATATGGTTTTGAGATCTCCAGAAATAGCTAAGTTAAGTATTGGTCCAGATAAATGGCATTTAATAGTAGCATATGAGGAGGATGAAGAATTTAAGGATGGAGTCGACGCTTCTCAAATCTGGGAGAATAGAGATAAATTCTTTGCAGGAGTATTTTATGAGAATTTTTCAAAAGCGTACTATACTACCTATCATTTTGATTTTCCTCTTGATCCTAAAATATTAAAAGGAATAACTGAAGTAGAATTTGCTAATGACAATAAAGCCCATGTGGATTTTATGACTTTTAGTAAAGAAGAATTAGACAACATAAAAAAGTCTTTTGGCAAATCGAGTTTTGATGTAGAAGACATTTACATAAATTCTAGGCTAAGTAAAGAGCATATAAGGAAAATTATTCAGTATAAGAAAATGTATGATAAGGAAGACTTATTTAATCCTGGTAAGTTACAGTTTTAGTACTTTTTTATTAGTTTGTAGATTATCTGAAAATTAAGCTCTTCTCTCAATCAGAATAATTCGTTGAATTACGTTAAGCAATCAAATACTAGCACTATTTTTTATATATTAACTATTTATGAAATTTAAGAAAGGAATACTTTTATTTGTATAAGATTAATATTCTATTAAATTTTCTACTTCATCAGTAACATCTTTATCATTTATTCTGAATTCTATTTCATTTTGAGCAAAATTCTTTCCAGAAACTACTAGAGCAGGAGGTAAAATGTTTCTTAAGGCTTCATATTCGCTTTTAGCATTTAAAACTACAAATTCGGCTTTCTTATTTTCCTTTATTCCATAATCCTTTAATTTCATTATTTTGGCGGAATTATAAGTAATTAACTTTAACATTCCTTCTATATCTTCGCTTGTAAAATGATCTATTAGGAAAGCTTCTTGAAGTACTCTTAACATATTACCATCACCCAACGGATAAATAGGATCTCCGATATTATCAGTACCTAGACCTACGTTTATTCCTCTACTCATCATTTCCTTTATTCTAGCTAAACCTCTTCTTTTTGGGTAAGAGTCATATCTACCTTGTAAATGAGTACTTACGACAGGATTTGAAATAACGTTAACTTTTGCTAGATTCATTAAATTTACAAGTTTGTAAAAATAATCAGATGAATAGGAGTGAGAAGCAGTCATATGACTTATCGTAGTTCTATCTCCTAAATTTCTCTTTAAAGCCTCATAAGCAACGTATTCTACAAATCTAGAAGCTGGATCATCATTTTCGTCAATATGACCATCTATCATTTTACCATATTTTTCTGCCAAATCAAATGCTATTTTTACTGATTCTGCTCCTAAATCTTTTGTAGGTTCCCAATTAGGAATTAATCCTACAACTTCTGCTCCTTCATTTAACGCTATCTCAGTTAAATCTATTGAATTGTCAGAGTAGAAAAATCCTGGAGAAGGAAAAGCTACTATTTGTAAATTTATTAGACTAATTTCTTTTCTAGCTTTAATAACTTTTAATACTAAAGATAAAATCTCATGAGTTCTAACGTAAAGGACTCCATTTATAAAGAACAATTTTTCCAATTTTTTAAGCCTTGATACTACATCATCTTCACTTATTTTTGGAGATATTTCGTTCCGAGTTATCATAGCTCCTTCTTGTAATGTACCGCTTCTATTTTTTCTCCCATAATTCAAAGTTAAAGCATAGCCTAAATGAGAATGAGGATTAACAAAAGGAGGTAATAATAGCCTTCCTCTTCCTTCAAAAACCAAATCGTCCTTTTTACCTTTACAATCAATACATTGTATTATTCCTTCTTCAACGTAAATGTCATGTAACTTATTATCACTATAAAACCTAACATTCTTTACTAACATCTACCACACCGTTTTTTCTTCAATTTTACTTTCATAAATTATTTTTCCTTTACTTATAACCATTTTCCTAGGTTTTACATCTCTTAAAGCCTCTAATGGAGATTTTGCATTATAAATAACTAAGTCTGCATCATTACCTACTTGCAAACCATAATTCGACAAATGTAATGCTTTTGCGCCATTATAAGTCATTAAATCAAATATTGTCCTAGCATATGGAGAAAAATACATATAAGAAGAAATTGCCAACACAAAACCTGCTTGCAACATATCCCCTACACCATAAGGATTTAAATGATTTTGAATATCATCATGACCTAGTGCTACATTAACTCCTGCAGATAATAAATCTAAGACTCTAGCTATCCCTCTCCTTTTTGGATATTGTTCAAAAGCTCCAGATTCTTCTAACGCAGTTATTGGAGCTACAATTACGCTAGCTTCGCTTTCTCTTAACCATTTTAAATACCTCCTAAAATAATCTTCATTATAAGAGTGCATTGCAGTAACGTGACTTAAAGAAACTTTACCGTACATTTTTCTCTTCAAAGCTTCAGAAATTATTACCTCACTAAATTTTGTCTCTGAATCATCTGCAAAGTCCGCATGAAAGTCTAAAAGCTTATTTTTTCCTTCAACCGCATCAAATATTTTCTTAATCATCATTATTCCATCTTCTCTAGAAGGTTGAAGGTGAGGCTGTCCTCCTATTCCATCAGCGTATTCTAAAGCTTTATACATATTTTCTTCTACCTCTTCATTAAAATAGGAATAACTTTGTATAAAACCAATTATCTGAATATTTATCATATCTTTAAATTCTTCTTTTAGTTTAGCTATATATTTTAAACGATCTATATTATCGTCAATCATAACGTGAGTCCTTACGTACAAAGATCCATGACTTAGGTAATAGTAAATAGATTTCTTAGCTAGAGAATAAATATCTTCAGGCCTTAATTTTTCCTTACATTCTAATAAAGCTTGCAAAGCTTCAATAAATTTTGGAGTTTCAGCCTCTTTGCATACGTCAAGTAAAAAATTACTATCTAAATGAGCGTGAGCATCAATTAAAGAAGGAGTTACTAAACTCCCTTCCATATTTTCTCCTACTGGTGCTATCCCTTCATATATTTTTGCAATTTTATCTCCATTTATTTCAATACTTATATTTTTACCTTCAACTGTAGTTAAATTCTTTAAGATCATGTTATCACCAGTGTTTTATTTTCATTAGTATAATATACAATAATAAAGATAATGAAAGGCTCAGTAATGGACCTAAAGAATAGAACGGATACATTGATTTTATTCCAAGTAAATAAGTATAGCCAGGAATAATTGAAATAACAAATGCTATGACAGACATCGGATTTATTCCCTTAAAATATCTGTATACTCCTTGCCTGGAATATAAAGAATCTATTTCAATGTTAAACTTTCTTATAAAAACGTAGTCAGCTACGTTAATTCCCACAATTCCTCCTAAAGCGATACCATAAGTATTTAACCAATTAACCATAAATCCATACGCATCACCAAGAAAACTCCAAGCTCCAATAGCTAAACCTATAATTACAGCTATAATAACTCCAGTAAACCAGTTTATCTTCTTAGGATAAAAATTGCTTATATCGTATCCTGGAGGTAAAAGATTAGCTAAAGTATTAACAGCAAAAGTCTCCATAAGTATTGGAATTAAAATAATTATTGAAAGATAAGATGGAGCAGTAAGCAAAGTTAAAAGAACAGGATCAATAACTGTAGCATGAACAGTATTTATAGCCATAGCGCTTCCCAAGATTCCCAATAATCCTATGAAAGAATAGATAAATGGAAGTATTACTTGGCCTAAAACTTGAGATTTTTGAGACTTAGCAAAACGAGTCAAATCTGGCATAGAAATAGCCATAGTTAACCAGCTAGACATATTTCCGGCCATAAAAACGATCAAAACTAAAACATCAGCAGAAGATACTGAAATCTTGCTTAACTCACTAAAATCCCATCCATTGCTTATTCCTTCAAAAATAAATAATAGAACCATTGAAAACAACACTATAGGTCCTACTATTTTACTCATTTTTCTCAATGGTTCTTGACCCTTAAGAATAGGTGAAAAATAAAGCAATATTAATTCAGCAATTATAGTTATAATGAAAACTGACCAAAATAATCGTGGAACTGCTAGAGATATTGTAAAAGAATTAGCAGAGCCAGAAGATAGAAGAGGAGCTATTACCATCTGTAACTGTCCAGAAAATTTCAAATAAAGACCAACAATAACTTCTGAAATTATAAAAGCATTAATTCCCCACCAACCTGCACCTATTATTGCTCTAACAGCAGAAGGAAAAAATGCTCCCCATACTCCCCATCTGCTTCTAGTTATTTGAGGTTCAGCTATTCCATATTTAGCCCCAGCATGAGATTGAATAATCATAGGAATTAAAGTAATTAAATTACCGGAAAAAACTAGAAAAACAGATAAATACCAAGGTATTCCTAAAAATACTCCAAACCAAGGATATTCCCAAGCTAAAGCACCAACAGTCATAGTTATCCATACCATTGTATAATCTAAAGCATTCCAATTTTTTAGATTCTTAGATAAAGGTAGAATTTCCTCATTACTTAAAATATCATCCGTATTTTTCATACAAAGACTAAATCATTGACCAATTTATAAATGTTACTAAAAATAGTATTAAAAATTTTTAGTTCAAATAATGAGCTCAATCATTAAAATAATTAAATAAACTCTCATTAAATCAAAAATCCTAGACTTTCTAGAAAATCAAAAAACAAACTTTAAAAAAGATTAGTCTGGAGGTATTTGAGTAAATACCATATCAACGTTTACTCCTTTCTTCTTCCTAACAACTTTAGCTATTACATACCATAATATAGCTGCTATAACTATACCAGCAAGCAATAATGCTGAAGGTATAAAATTACCTGAAAATAATTGATAACCAAATCCAGAAGAAGTATAAGTTAAACCTCCATAAATTATCAGAGAACCTACAGCAACTACTATACTTATTGCAGATAATATACTAGAAATAAGAAGCTTACCCTTTATTTTAGATGGAATTTCCTTTGATTTAGAAATCTTAAAAGCCGAAAGAGATGCAATCAAATATTGAAATATCATGTACGAAAGAACACCAAACATTAACGTTAAAGAAAATCCTTGATAAATTTCTAAATAATTAAACAGAAGAGCTATACCTAAGAATACCAGAACAGCAAAATAAGGAGACTTCAATTTAGGACTAATATCTACGAATTTTTCTGGTAAAAGCCTATCCATAGAAGCGGCAACCATAGCTCTAGTTCCAGTTAAACCTCCAATAATAGCATAGGAAATATACCAAGTTAAAGACGAAATCAAAATTATAAGCAAAATAGGCAAATTATTATATACAGGTATAATTACGTAAGCTAAAAGCGAATAAGGAGCTACCGGTATTCCACCACTACTTGTAGCCCATCCGAATTCAGAAGTTTCAATAAAGAATTTTTCTCCTATAGTATAAACTATACTAACCACTAAAATAATCGATATAAGCACTGCAAAAAGATAAGAATAAATTATCCCAGCCTTAATAGTCTTCTCTCCCTTCTTTACCTCTCCTCCAACCCATACTGGAGCATTATTATAAATAAACAAATTACCCATAATCATTATACCTAGCAAAAAAGTGCCTAATGCATCAAAACTTATAGGCAATTTATAACTACTAACAATACTTTGATAAGTATTACCACCCAACGAAGTAGATAACGAATTAAAAGAAGAGATAAAACCAGCTCTACCTAAATCAAAAAGCAATACTATAATAACTATAGTACCTATAATTTGCAGTATCGTTAAAGAAGATACAATTCTAGCAATCCATTTAGTACTTAATATAAGAATTCCACCAACAATTAATATCATTATTGTCGTGAAAATAAAGAAATCCAATTGACTAGAAGAAATAGCATTCGCTAGAGAAATAAGGCCAGAATTATGAAATGAAAGCCCAAGACTTTGAATAAAAGGAACTATAACTAAAGATTGCTCAGTCTGAACATCTAAACCTATACCATAAGCAAAAATATTTACTAAAGCCTGCATCAGTCCAAATATTGGACCCAAATACCTACTAACGTAAACGTAATCAGCTGCAGTCTTAGGAGTTAACATTCCTATATAATAATACATGAATGCAGTAGGTAAAGCCATCAAAGCTCCTATGATTGTAGCTAAAATCCAATTAGATCCAGGAAAAAAGAAAGCAAAAGTTAAAGGATACGCTATACTAGCTGCAGGAGCTAAATACATAAAATTCAGCAAAAACGTATCTCTAGCTGATAAAGTTCTAGTTAATCCAGAACTTTGCCTAGCGAATACTTTATTCTCTTGACTCATACTGCATACACTTACTCTTTTTTAATATAAAAATCTTAAATTTAAAGATTAAAGAAAACCTAGTTTACTTACTTATATATTTTAAAGATCCTTTCTCAAATCAATACTCAAAAAATACAATTAGAACTAAAATAATAAACTTTTTATGATACTATATAACGGCGTCTTGAAAGGAGGAAACACATGTAATATATACTAACAAAACTCACTAGATTAGTAATACTATATTTATTGATCTATGAAAGGTGAGAATGAAATTTTGTACTATCAGATATAGGAGCAAAATAAGGATATTTTAGATATATACATAAATCTTAAAAATTTAGTTAATATAATATTGTATTAATACATTATAATGATATTATTGCAATTTAATAAGATAAATAAATTTATATAATTCTTCTAAATTATTCTCCTAATTATTAACGCTAAAACCTTATTTCATAAAAATTTATATTATAATAACATCAAGCTTAATTGATGATAAATGGTCAATAAAAAAACACTTTATGGAATATCCAAAGCAGCAGTAGCAATAATCATAATAGTCGTAATAGTAATAGCAGGAGCAGCAGCATACTTAATAACAACACACCACCCATCCGTATCAGTATCAACAATCACACTAGCAACACCCAACTCAAACGTACTATGCGACGTAGCACAAACAGCAGCACCAGACGCACTAGACCCAGCAACAGGATTCGGTATTCAAGACGGACCACTATTCACAGCTGTATTCCAAGAATTAGTAGAATTTAACGGAAGCAACTACCACCAACTAGTACCAGTAATAGCACAAAACTGGACAACACCAAACTACCAAAACTACTACTTCTACCTAAGAAACTACATACACTTCCCAGACGGAGTACAAGTAAACGCATCAACAGTATGGTTCTCGCTCTATAGAACAATACTAATGGGACAAGGACCAGGAGTATCAAACTACATAGAACTACTATTCAACGCAACAGTATACGCAAACACAGGATACGCAATACCATGGGGAGTAAACAACGCAATACAAAACGCAACAGGACTACCAACAGCAAACAACTACAACCTAACAGCAAAAATACTAGCATCAATACTATCAAACTTCAACGCAAATAATGCAACAATACAAAAAATAATGGAATATCCAAACCAAGCAATAGTAGTAAAAGGACCATACGAAGTAGAAATAAACACACTAATACCATACAAATTCTTCCTATATGATATAGCAGCATGGTGGGGAGCAATAGTCAACCCAGTAGTAGTTGACGAACACGGAGGAGTACAACCCAACACACCAAACACTTACTTAGACGAACACGGAATGAACGGAACAGGACCATACGTGATAACATACGTATCTACAGGATTAAGCACAATAGACTTAGAAGCGAATCCAAACTACTGGGCTTCAGGACATAGCGTGCCAGCAGTAGCAGAACCAGCACACATAAAAGAAGTAGTAATACAATATGGATTATCTCACGAGGATAGAGTAGAAGACTTCATAACTAATAAAGCTCAATTATCATACATTTCAGTACCATACTTGTCACAAATACTTGGAGCATCACCATATTCTAAATTACCTATAAATGCTTCATTAGTAAATCTAGGTTCACAACCAGGAGTGTTGTTTATTAGTATGAATACTCAGGAGTTTCCTACTAATATTACTGATTTTAGGTTGGCTTTAGAGTATGCTATTAATTATACTGCTTTGTTGGAGATGTTTCAGTATAAGGGTGTTACGTTGGCTTCTGAGTTTTTGGGTCCTATATCTCCTCAGTTTCCTGGGTATTATAATCCTGATAATTTGAGTATGTATTCTACTAATTTGGGTTTGGCTATGAAGTATTTGAATGAGGCTGGTTATGAGGGTCATTTCTATGTTGTGTTGCCTAATGGTACTACGCTTGGTGATACTAGTGGGACTGAGTTGTCTACTATGGATATTTATGCTTTAGCTCCTGAGAATGCGTTGGAGGAGGATGAGTTGACTATAATATCTCAAGATTTGCAGCAAATTGGAATATCTACTAGTGTTAAGTTAGTATTGCCTAGTGTTGTTGATGGCTGGAATACTCCTTCTGGTACTCCTGACCTTGCAAATCTAGGATGGTTCCCAGATTGGCCTGATCCTGTATTTCAGCAGTTAATTCCAATGTCTGATGTGCAGTTTGGTGGTATTTCTGGTGATTTCGCTTGGGTTGATAATCCTACGTTGCAGAATATGTATAGTACGTTGCCGTTTATTACTAATACTACTGAGCAGGAGGAATTAGTTGGACAAGCTTATAGTATTTTGTATCATATGGCTCCTTATATATGGTTGCCGGTTCCTTCGACTTACTATTTTGTTCAACCGTATGTTCATGGGTTTGTTTATGATCCTTTCACTGGCTATTACTATAATATGATGTATTATAGTACATACACGTATACTACGTAATGATGTAAAATTGTATTAGAAGTTATTTTATTTTTTTATCTAATAATAGATTTATATTAGTAAAGTTCTAATATAGTTCTATTTATATAAATTAATAATTTTGAATAAATTAAGATATACTAAAGAAATATAATATCAACAAAAAACTCAAAGTATAATGGAATGATTCATAAATAATTATTACATATTAGAGTATATTTTTAGGAATTCTTCAGTATGTCTTATTGCTTTATAATAATCTTCGATTTTGATATTCTCGTTAGGTGCATGAGCATTCGAATAGTATCCTCCTGCACCTATTGCACTTACTGCATCTTTTATTCCTAATTTATATACGAATAATCCCATTGGCTGAGTTCCAGCTGCATTTGGTAATATTTGTGGTTCAGTAGTATACACTATTTTGGCTGATTCTATCATTGCTTTGACTACTGGAGAATTAGCCGAAGTTCTAACTGGATATTCGAAACCGTGAGTTATAATGCTACCTTTGAAGTTTACTTTCTGAAGATGTATCTTTAATAGTTCAAATATTTTATATGGATTTTGATCTGGAACTAATCTAAAGTCTAGTTTAGCAAAAGCTTTGTGTGGTACAATAGTTTTGCTACCTTTTCCAGTGTATCCGCATTCAAATCCTACAACATTACAAGTAGGATAAGTTAGTAGTGCTTCTACAATTTTATCTTTATCATTATATCTAAATTCATTAAATCCAAGAGCTTTTTTAAGTTCTTCGACATTAATATCGTACATTTTTAATAGTTCTTTTTCTTCATTGGTTAATTGTCTTATATCATCATAAAATCCCTCGATTAGTACTTTTCCGTCTTGATCTACTAATGTTGATATTATTCTGGCTAAATCGATGCATGGGTTTCTAACTAATGGTGCATTAGAAGAATGTAAGTCTTTAATTCCATAGTCTAAAACTAACTCTATGTAAAGTAATCCTTTGACTCCTAATACTATCTGTGGTCTACCTTTAACATCTAATCCTGCTCCCTCCATTATTATAGCGTCTGCTTTTAATTTATTCGAATTTTTCTCTATATAATCTTCTAAATTTATACTTCCTATTTCCTCTTCTCCTTCGTATAATAATTTTATATTGACATTTAGTTCTTTCTTATCTAGTAAATGTTTAATAGCAAATAATCTAGCAATTAAAGTTCCCTTATTATCTGATGCACCTCTAGCGTATATTCTTTCATTTTCTATTACTGCTGAAAAGGGTGGATATTTCCATTCATTTATTGGATCAACTGGTTGTACGTCATAGTGATTATATATAATTAGTGTTTTCTTAGCTCTAACATTAACTTCAGCGTATACTATAGGATGCCCTTTTGTCTTCTCTATATATGCTTTAACTCCTAAAAGTTTCTCTATGGTTTCTTTAAGGTAGTTTGCAGTTTCTTCTATTCCTTCACTAGTTGCTGAAACAGATGGTTTCTTTAAAAATTCTATTAAAGTATGAAGCTGTTCATCCATAATAGTTTCACTCTATAACTGTTATTAATATTTTTCTAGTGACTTCTTCATGATATTATAAATTAGTTTTTGTTATTATAGGTAAAAAATGATATAGCTTACCTAAGATTACTTAGCAGTCATCTATTTCGCTTGATCCCCCACTAAAGCTAGTTGCAATAATAAAGAAAACAGGAGATAAGATAACGGCTGTAATGGTTTCATATAATATATTAGTAGTAGATTATGTGAAGTATGATTTCTGGTAATAATTTTCAATATTCTTTTATCTGTTTTATTAATTCGCCCAATATCTTAATTCCTTCTGTTATTTCATTTTCTTTTGCATAACTAAAACTTAATCTAAATGAGTTTTTTCCTTCTGAATAGAAGAATTTTTCTCCAGGTATGAACTTTACATCTCTTTTTATCGCTTCCTTAAGCAGAACTGACGAATCTAATTTATCGTTTTTACATAGTACGAAGAATCCTCCTTCTGGATAGCTACATTCTGTATCGGTTGGAAAATATTCTTTTATTGATTTAACTATTACATCTCTTTTCTTCTTATATAAGAGCAAGGAATTATCTATGATAGAATCAATTATATTTCTTTTAAGTATTTCTCCTACTATTAACTGATCTAAAGATGAGACTTGATGATTTATTTCCGCTTTAATATTGTTTAGCATTTCAATTTCCTTTCCTTCATAAGCTATAAAACCAATTCTCAGACCTGGGGAAATAATCTTACTAAAACTTGAAATGTATATTACTCTTCCTTCCTTGTCTAATGACTTTAAAGCTGGTAAAGGAGGAAAGTCATAAGTGTAAAAACCATAAATATCGTCTTCTATAATTTTAAAATCAAAATCGCTTGCAAGCTCAAGAAGTTGTTTTCGTCTTTGTAATGTCATAACTCTGCCAGTAGGGTTATGGATTGGAATTACATAAAAATATTTAATTTGATTTATTGATCCAACTTCTTTAATCTTCTTTTCTAAGATATCGAGTATAGGTCCTTTGTCGTCCCAAGGAATAGGATAAACATTAATGTGTTTAAACTTCATAGTGCTAATGAATCCTTGAAAAGTTGGTTCTTCAGATGCTATGTTAGAGAAAAGTTCAGAGAGTAAAAATATTGCTTCCTTTGCACCTCCTGTTATTAGTATTTGGTCTTCACTTATGGAAAAACCTCTTTTTCTTACAAAATTAGATATTTCATGCCTAACTTCTTCAATTCCTTGGCTTGAGGCATACTGTAATGCTTTATCTTGTTTTGTCTTTAATAAGTAACTTACTATATCAGTGATTTGCTCCCATGGAAAAGTTATAGGGTCTGGAAGACCTCCACCCAAATTTATTTGCATATCATTTATTGATATTTTGACTATAAATTTCTTTTCATGAATTAGGCTAAACAGAATATAAAAAATTAGTTTATAAAATTTTTATTATATTTCTATTAAAAAATATTTATTTAAATGAATCCAGATGTATTTTTGATAATATCTTCTATAGCATCGTTTATCATTCCACTTCTTATTCCAACATAATGTGCTATTAATCCTAAAGCTATAACTCCTATTAAATCTTCTGGAAACGGTATAATTTGATATAAACCAAAACTACCAAAATATGATAATGGTAAAATAGATAATATAACTCCTATTAACCATATTCCCATTTTAATTTCTTTTCTTGATTTATCATAAAAACGATAAATCACAAATAAGTTACTAGAAATTAACGAAATCATAACTATTTCGTAAATAAGTAATGCTATATTATTTGCTACGCTTAAAATTTTAGTTTCTTCTATAAAATAATAGTCTATTAATCCTATTACTGCTCCATCTATAACTCCTAAAGATATAGCTAATTTTAAGTTAATATCCCAGTTCTTTCTTGCATAATATCCAAATAAAATTGGTAATCCAGCAAAAATTATTGTCATTACCTCGAATATTGTTGCAAAACCTGACCAATAAACTATTAAAAGAGAAACAATAGTAGAAATTGGCGCTATTAGTCTATAAAGAGGTAGTTTAAATGATCTTTTAACCTCTGGAGCCTTATATCTTAAAACTTCTAGAGCAATTCCTCCCATTATGTAAGTGAACACTGCGGCTGAAGATACAATTCCAACTAATGCTATCCACGCTGGAAATGGAAGTAAGAAAATTCCTCCTATAACTGTTACCGTAATTAATGATACTATTGGTACTTTAGTTTTACCTAATCTAAGAAATATTTCTGGAAAATATCCATTTGCAGCTAAACCATAAAGAACTCTAGTACCACTTCCCATACCTACAACTGTTGTTCCAGCTGGACTTACTGCAGAATCTACTAACAGTAATATCGCAAAAGCTTCAAATAATAATAGTATGGACCCACCAACACTAGAATACTTGAAAATTTCATAGAAAGGCCCAGATGACAAGATAGAATTCTCTAATCCTTTCCAATTGCCAAAACTAACGCCTATAGCATTCCAGTTTATTCCTCCAATGAAAGCTACTTGCAAAAGAACATACAAGAAAATAGAAATTGCTAAAGAACCTACAACAGCAAATGGAATATCCCTTTGAGGATTTTTAGCTTCACTACCGTATTCTATTGCATTTCTAAATCCTGTATAAGCAAATATTATTCCAGTAGTTGGTATAGCATATAATACTGCACCCCATCCAGAGTATGGAGAAGCTAAATAAGTTGATGAAGGAAAGAAACCGTTAGCGGAAAAATTAGATGGATGAAAGTAAAATACCATAAGTAAAATCACGGCTAAACTAGGTATAATTAACTTCCACCATCCAATACCATGAGATACTTTTCCTAAGATGTTAACTCCTAGATAATTTATAAAGAAGAAAAGAACTAGAAGACCATAAGCAAACACTAATCCTTCAGTAGTTAAGAATCCATTAACAGTTAGAGATGGAATTAAGCTAGAAAGGTATGTTATTATAGCTGTAGCCTCTATTGCTGGTACTGTAGCACCTGCTGCAAAGTAAGACCATGAAATTATATATCCAGCTATTCCACCGTGAGTATAATGAGGATATCTAACAATACCACCAGATTTAGGAATTAACGAAGCTATTTCAGAGTAAGTTAAGGCTATAGTCATTAATAGAACTCCACCTATTATCCACGAAATTATGGCTGCACCTCCAACGTAGGATGCCGTATATAATGATGCAAATAGCCAACCTGAACCAATAACTCCCTCTAACGATACAAAAAGTAATTCTAATTTATTCAAACTTTTCTTTAAATTCTTATCACTGACTGTCCCTAAATCTCTTAACTTTAATTTACTTTCTCCCATACTAAGAGTTATTTAAAAACTATTTAAATGTAAATTATTCTAATCTCACAAAGAGAATATTTAAAGTTTAAAAATTAAAATAGATATTTTTAAATTATATGAACTCATGATTTGATTATTATTAGTGTATTAGTATATATAAATAGATAAAATGGTATTCTATCAGTTATAAATAGTTTGTGGAACATCTGAAAATTAAGATTCTTCTCTTAATCAGAACTATTCGTAGAATAAGTGTTAAGTAATTAAACACTGCACATACTACTAGAATCTAGTATATGCTTAAAATTATATACTAGAGGCTATGTCCAATAGAAATTGTTAAGATTCTCTGAGTATTTTATCATCATAAATAAGGTAAACATAAAAATAAAATTGAATCTGAATTGTCATTTTTTACTAAAAACATTTTGATTCCCAAAAACAGTTTATTCCATAAGAAAGATAGCAGGAGATGCCTGATGCTATTTCTTACGCTATATGCATAAAACAGTAAAAATAGTATAATAGGTATCAGTATAAGACTCATTATATTTTATTCAAAATCGTATTTAATGAAAAAATCTTTTTATAGATAATAGAGATAATCTAAAAAATATTAACTGTACTTAAGGATATTTTATAAATCTTTCAGACTTTACATGTCAAGCAATCCCTTTTTTATCGGAAGTTTTTACTGTCATAATCTAAAATGATAAATAAAAATTAAAATGTAACATTTGTGCCCTAATTAAAAAACTATGATAGGAACGAAGAAAAAATCCTTATTATCTTGGTTTTTAAAATTAGTCAGGAGGAATTTCCTTTCCTACTAGTTCTACGTTAATACCTTCTTTTGATAGCTTTGAATTAAAATAGCTATATAAGAGAAATATTGCACCTACGATAATAGATATTATTAACATTACTTCAAATCCTACTTTAGAACTCATTACTCCATAAAAAGAGTCTGCAAGAATAAATATCCATCCTATTAATGAGATAGCTCCTAAAATGGAAATTAGAGGTATTCCAAAGATTTCTTTATTTACTGGAGAAGGAGCACTGGTATATAATTCATGTTTAGATATAGGAAACTGTATTGCAGTTATAGCTGTAAATATTTGCAAGAAACCTAATGCTATACTAAAGAGATCTGTAGCAACGTATAGTCCTAGAGGAAATAGCGGACTTACCATCAATATAGAAATAACTATAACAGTTGCAGTTATAGCATAACTTATTATTGGAATTCCGTTTTTAGATACATAAGTTAATTTTTCTGGCAATAACCTATCAAATGAGGCTGCAAATATTTGTCTTGACTGAGCAATAACTGAGGGCAATATATCCTTTATAGGAAATAAAAACATTATAAAACCTACAGCTATAGCTAAAACTGGAAAAGTGCTTAATGCGACTGCTCCTAGAAGGGGAATTGAAGGAGTTATACCTACAGATGACGAAACATACCCTAATCTAGAAATGAATTCTGCACCAAAAAGATGTTGATAGGAATATATTGTTAATGCCATTAGGAAGAATGCTACTATCCCTGCTCCTATAGTGGCGAAAAACAAACTTTTTCTTGGAGACTTTGCATCTCCAGTTAACCATCCACTAAAATGACTAAATCCACTCCACGAAGAATTCAGAGGTATTACTGCCAATAAGGTAGATGCTAAGCTGAATGATATTAATGATGAAGACCAACCTTTTTGAGTACTAAGAGATATTATATTTTGATAAGAGGAAGGACCGAAAACGTTGTTCCATAGTGATGGTGCAGTAGAAGGACTCTCTAATAGCATTGTGAAGTCAAGAATTAACAGAAGAGCTAAAGGAATATAAAAAGCTACAAAAATTGAGAATTTTGATAATTTTATACTGAAAGAATCTAATAATGTAAACAATATTGTAATGATTATTGCTATAATAACTATATGAATGGGTGAAGTAAAGTATTTACCTACATCAGTTATGCTAGGAGAATGAGTTACTAATCCAGCAATTGTTAGAGAGTCAGATAGAAAAGATGCTCCAATGTAAGCTACATCGCCAATTATTATGCAATACCCTAACCATGTAAATATATTTATGAAGTATCCTAAACTTGGCGAAAGAATTCTACTAATCCAAACATATTGACCTCCAATCTTAGGCATTACAAGACCTAAAAAATATATTACAGATGCAGAAGCAAAAAGTGGTATTGCATCAATAATTAATGATAATAGCGGAAAACTACCTGGATATTCATATGTGATGCCTACAGTAAAAAATAATATTCCAGAACCTATAGAAAATGAAAGAACTAATGTTAACATATCTAGACTACTAAATTGTTTTACTAACCCACTAGATTCCCTTATGAATATTTTATTCTCATTATTTTTATTTTTACTACTCATTCTAGTCATTAAGTATGAAAGTTAACACTATATAAACTTTTTTATATAAAAAATTTTATACTTTCATGAATCTTTAAACTAATATATCATTTTTATATCTAATATGCTGAAGATAAATCCTTAATAAGAAACAAATTATAACTAAAATATTATTAATCATACAAAATATAATTAGGAATTAGAATAGAAATAGAGGAAAAAATTCTATACTCGAATAAAAATTCTTAATTTCTATTAATA
Source organism: Acidianus manzaensis (assembly GCF_002116695.1). Lineage (NCBI taxonomy): Archaea > Thermoproteati > Thermoproteota > Thermoprotei > Sulfolobales > Sulfolobaceae > Acidianus > Acidianus manzaensis. The sequence continues at coordinate 966,781 of NZ_CP020477.1, read as the reverse complement.
CTCTTTAGATTGTGGCTTTAGTTCCATCTCTATGTCGTATTCTCCTGCTTTAGCTAATTTTTCAGGATGTTTCTTCATGTAGTATACTGATAAAGAGAAGCCTACTGCTAAAGGCCATAAAATTGCGAATATTCCCGCACCTAAGAGTGCATAATTTAACAGTGAAGGTGAAGATATGGCTGTGCTTATTAGACCCTGCATACTATAATATAATACGACTACTCCTAAAATGCTAGACACTATAGGCACAAATCCATGCTTAAACACATCAAATTGATCCTGTTTCTTAGCAAAAATTGTAAGACCTATGTTGGCAAAAATATGCTCAAATATCACTCCAATACCAGAGATAGTTAAAAGTAATAATGCTCCATTAAACGGACCTAATACTAAACCTGAAATCAGAGTAGATCCAAAACCTACGCCTAACCATAACATTAGTGTTCTTACTGGAGTTTTCCTTTTTGGATGAGTATAGTAGAACCATTTAGGCAATAATACTCCGTCTCTAGAAGCAGAAAAAGCTATCCTACTTACAACATTAGAATTTGCTATTATGAATGATAAATAACTGTTTGCAACAAATATTGTTAATAAAATAAATCCAATTATTCCTAGATATTTTCCAAATATTATTAGTCCTGGATCTGGAGATGTAGCAAATGTAGATATATTTCCTAATCCCCAACCTACTGTTAATGCATACGCTGGTAATATTAGGGCAAATCCAGTTAATAAGAATGCATAAATAATTGATCTTCCTATATTCTTTTTAGGCTCCTTTATTTCTTCTGATACTGTTATTACAGTGCCTAAACCAGTAAAATCAAGAATTGAAAATACCATACCTAAGAATACTAGTGGTAATATATATGTTGGAGGAGAAAATACTGTAAACGTATTTAAAGAGCCAAGTCTGAATATTATTGCTATCGATGCTAATCCTAAAAATAGGACTTCTGCTATCCCTGTATAAAATGCATAAGATAAGGACTCTTTTATACCTAGATAAGATATTATAAAGCCATAAGCAGCCACAAAACTAGCAAATGCTATCCATATATAAGGTATAGCAGTAATAGAAGGAGAAATTAAATAGAAGAAACTAGCAAATCCTAATATTCCGAATGCTGGACCTCCAAGCATTTCGTTTTCTGTATAAGATAAAAATGTGGGTATGGAGAGTATTTTAGATCCCAAAGATGCATAGGCATAGTAACCTCCAGCATTACTTCTTAGTTTAGAAAATTGATAGGGAGTATTCATCCACATACCATAAATTAGCCATGCAATTAGCACAGCTAATGCACTGTATGCTCCAGCATACGCTACTGTCCCAGTTAATAGTATAGCTACATCGCCGGCTGGAGATACATGAGATATAGATTGGAAAATTCCATGCATTAAACCTACCGCATTGTGTTTTAGCTTATATTCTTGTATCTGTTTTTTCATATTCGGAGAACTATTTTCTTCCATATTTTTTAGATTGATATTGTTTATTATATTTATATTTTGTAATCAGTAGTGTTACATTGTATTACATCTAAAATTTTTAAATTAAATAAAACAATAATAGGCTATGAATAGATTAAGCTATGAAAACGCACCTAGAATATTAGTTAAACCACCAGGACCAAAATCAAGAGAATATTTAGAAATTCAAGATGCTTATGAGACTAAATCGAGAATATATACACAAATCTTTAAAATGGCTATTGATGACGCTAGAGGTTCTACCATTAGAGACGTTGATGGAAATATTTACATTGACTGGTTTTCTGGAATTAGCGTTTTGAATTTGGGTCATTCAAATCCAATAGTTATCGATGCTATTCAAAATCAGCTTAATAAAATAGATCATATAAACGAAGTGCCAACAGAATCTAGGATTCAATTTTTAAAGACTCTTGAATCTACGCTACCTGGTGATTTGAGGAACAATGCAAAGATCATGTTTACAGTAACTGGAGGAGATGCATGCGAAGCAGCAGTAAGTCTGGCAAGATATATAACAAAGAAGAAAGTAATAATTGCATTTAGTGGATCATACCATGGGATAGCAGGAGAAATAGCTAGTGCTACAGCTAATTATCACTATAGAGAATTAGAGAATCTTGATTATCATAATATTTATCATTTGCCATATCCTTATAAGTATAGATTTCCAATAAATGTAAAAGAAGAAGATATAAGTAAAATTGTAATAGATATGTTAGAGAATATTCTAAAAGATTCTTATTCTGGAGTAGGGCCTATAGGAGGAGTTTTAGTTGAGCCTATTCAAGGTGAAGGAGGATATATAGTTCCGCCCGACGATTTCTTACCAATGTTAAGGGAAGTTACTGAGAAATATTCTGTTCCTCTAATTATGGATGAAGTTCAGAGTGGGGTTGGGAGAACTGGTAAGATTTGGGCTAGTGAACATTGGTCAGTAACACCGGATATTATGTGTATATCTAAAAGTATTGGTGGTGGAATACCAGCATCAATGATAGCATATAAGAAAGAGTATGATGATTTATTACCTCCAGCTTTTCATCTAGGGACTTATAGAGGGAATCCATTAGCATTAGCAGCAGGAAATGTAATACTAAATTACTTAAAAAATTCAGATATACTCAATAGAGTTCAAGAAAAAGGCAAATATATAATGGAAAGATTTAATGAAATGAGCTATGTTTCAAATTATATAGGTGAAGTGAGAGGAAAAGGGTTCATGATAGGTGTTGAGTTAGTTAAAGACAAGAAAAATAAAGATCCTGCTACGGAGTTTGCAGTTAAATTAAAGAAAAATCTATTCGAAAAAGGTTTATTAATGCATACTTGTGGTCATTTTGGCAATGTTATGAGATTTATGGCTCCATTAACAATTGAAGACGATCTTATAGATAAGGGATTGGAAATTTTTGAAAATAGTATCAAAGAGTTAGAAAAAGTGTGAATATTATGCTCAAATTGATAAATTTTTCCTCAAATGTTATTTTTGGAAACAATGTAATATCTTCTATTCCTAATGAAATAGAATCTAAGCGTTTTTCTAAGGAAATTATTTTTATTTCTGGTGAAAAAACATTTAAGTTAATTGGAGAAAAAATACTAAATAAAATTCAAGCAAACGATCTTCGTGTTGTAGAGAATATTATAGGTATAAGAAAGGATAAGGATATAGTAGATAATTATATCTCTAAGTTTTCAAAAGATAAAAAATATACAATAATATCTGTAGGGAGTGGTTCAGTTCTTGATATAGGAAAATATATTGCATCTGAAACTAATTCTCCATTAATATCTATTCCTACATCTCTTTCAACTGATGCAATAGCTACTAGTTTTTCCGTATTGTGGAGAAAAGGATCTAGCATAGCAATAAAAACTGTAGCTCCATCTTTAGTAATTGGAGACTATCAGTTACTTAAAAATGAAGATAAAAGGTTTATAAAGGCAGGTATAGGAGATATGCTCTCTAAACTTTCGGCTCTTTACGATTGGAGATTAAGTTTTTGGCTTGCAAAAGAGAAATATAATGATTTTGCGTATAAATTAGCATCATATATTACGAAGTTAATCATAGAAAGATTATATCATATTTTAAACGCTGATTATATAGGTATAGAAACCCTATTCCTTGCGGAGGTTACAGATGGATATCTTATGGAACTTGCAGATACTACTAGAGTAGCTGCAGGCAGTGAGCATCTTTTTTCCTTTGCTATGGAATCTCTTGGCTCAAATCTATTGCATGGAGAATTATGTGGATTAGGGACAATTATGATGTATTTTCTACAAACTGGATCTCATAGAGCGAAAAAAATATTTGAAAAAATTCAATTTCCTATAACAACTAGGGAATTAGGAATCAGTAAGGAAATAATAATAAAGGCGTTAACTATTTCTCACAAAATGAGAAACTGGTATACTATATTAGGTAAAGATGGTTTAACAGAAGCACAAGCTGAAAGATTGGCAAAATACACTGGTGTAATTGAATAATTTTTAATTATTTATAAATATTCATTATAATGCTATTTTCCTTTATTTCTAAATTTACTTTTAAATTTAAAGATTCTAAAATCCCTCTATAATAGTGAGCTAAAATTAAGGAATACATCTTGTTTAGTGTATGATGAAGTATTATTATATAGTTTTTCTTTTCATTCTCACTAAGAACTGTCATATTATATAATCCGGAATATTTAGAAATATACTTAAGTAAAATAACAAATAAATCTATTTTATCACAATTTTTACAAATTTCAGACCATAGCATTATGTACTCTCTTCCCCAATCTTTTCCAGCTGAATTTGATAGATAAATAATCTCATTTTCTGATTTACCTATGCTATCAATAATTAGTTTAAAGAATCTATAAGATATAGTAATTATATTATCCTGACTAACTTTTTCAATTCTATATGTATAATATACATATTTTTCCAATTCTTCTGAAACTATAGAGTTAAACTTCAAATCTTTTTCATATGCTATTTCTTCTAATTTATTAGCAATATATTTTGGTATCCTTATAGTTTTTAGAACTGTAATTTTAGAATTATTCTTACTTTCTACTTGGCTCAATTATCTATCCCCGCTAGTATGTTAATACCTTTTACACTATTTAAGTATTTTTTAGTATAAAAGTATTCGTTAAATAAAATAGTAATGAATAAATGTTATAAGATTATAAAGTACAAATTAGGTATGTTTGCTATATTAAAAATTATAGATTTTTATATATATTGAATTCCCAATTTGTAACTATAGTATTATATTCTTCCAATTCTTGCTTTTTAACTGCAATAAATTCATTTATTATTTTATCTCCTATTAAGTTAATTAGCACAGTATCTTTTTTAAGCTCGTTTAAAGCCTCATTAAGGTCTCTAGGAATCTCTTCTAGTTCTTTATTTTCATATGCATTATCGTTTACTGGTTTAGGAGATTTGAGACCTCTTTCTATACCATCAAGGCCAGCAGATATAAAAGCTATAAATAGTAAATAAGGATTTGAAGCTGCATCAGGGACTCTATACTCTAATCTTAAATCTCTTGATATAGAACTAAATCTTGGAGTAGGAATTCTTAATATGGTAGATCTATTATTAGGTCCATAGCCTATCTTTACTGGAGCCCACATATCAGGAATTCTTACTAGTCTTTTATAAGAATTTACGGTAGGTGCTGCAATAGCAGTTAGTGCTTTAGCATGTTCAAGTATTCCGGCTATAAAAGAATATCCAGTTTCGCTTATTTTTAGATCATCTTTTTCGTCATAAAAAACGTTATTTCCTTTACTCCATGCACTTAAATTTAGGTGAAGACCAGAACCTGGATATTCTTTGAAAGGTTTGGGCATAAAGTTTATCTCATAATTGTATTTAGCTCCAATCATTTTGGATACATCTTTAAAAAATACTAAAGAATCTGAAGTTTTAATTGGATCAGAATGCTTTATATTGAATTCATACTGTGATGGACCACATTCTTTTAATGTTTTCATTACGCCTATTCCTATACTTTTTAATGTATTTTTTAACTCGATAAGAAATTTATCTATTAACGAACCGTAATATCCTCCTATTTCATAACATGATACATCATTAATAGGTTTGTTTTCCTTAGTAACATAAAATTCATATTCGAATGCAGAAATAAAATCAATGTTAAATTCTCTTTTTATTTTAGAAAGAAGATTAGATAGTTGCCATCTTAAGTCATATTCCCAAGGTTTACCAGTCTTATCATACATTTTTCCAATAGTTATAGCAAATGGTGGTATTAATGATAAAGTGTCAATATCAGGAACCAATGTAAAGTCGTCAGAATTTACGCCTAAGCTTCCGATTCTGGCTAAAGTACCAGAAGGCGTATAGTTCATAATAGCTTTTGCGGTATTGGTTCCGTTTTCTAGAATATCTTCTAACTCATCAATGTCTTCCTCTTTGCTTCTGATAAAACCTCCGTAATCAACAAAATCAATCTTTAGAGTATCTATTCCACTTGATTTTAATTTTTTTAAAACATCTTCATATTCCATTAATAAATAAAGAGGATTTCTTGTTAATAAAAATTAAATGTATTTCATTGTATTACAAGAAATATGTAAGATCTTGCATGTTAATTGAATGAACGTCAGGCAATACTATTCTCTTTAATATTTTCATATCTTTAGAAATAATATCAGCTCTTTTATATGTTAGATACATTAAATCTGATGATCTATACTTTATAAATAGTACATTAGATCTAGCTAAATAATAGTCCATGAAATTATAAGCTAAAATATTGGTAATCATATACTTTGATACTGATGGAGGATTGTCGCTCCAAGCATAATTAGATGTCAACCTATCTATTTTGATTTTTATTGTATCTTTCTTATCATATATCAATAATCCATTTGATATCGAATTATCCTTTTTATCTTTTATTTCTCTAACTAAAACTATATATTCTACATCAGGATGTAGAAAATCTAGCCATTCTAAGTATTTACGATATTCTAAAAGCTCAGCTTCTTTGTTCAAAAATCTGACAATTTTGATATATTCGTTTTCATTAACTTCATTCTTATCATAATTAAGATATATATTGATATTTGTTAAACTCTGCATTTTAATCACCTATTAGATAATCTAATATTCTTCTCCACATGTATCTTGCAGATTTCTCCGTAAGTCCAGTAGGTATTATATCTAAATCTTCTCCATGTGGACCCATAAAGTCTTTTAAAGAAGTTACATAATCACCAACTTTATAAGGAACTTTAATTTTTCTCATGTAATTCACTGAGTATCTAGATGCCTTTGTTATATATGTCCAATGTTCTATATCATCAGTTTCTACTACTCCACCAGCACCAAAACCATTCATAAACGTTCTATATGATAACTCCTTGAATTCTTCGCTTGCATCTTTTTCAACTACAAACCAATTATAATATTCAGTAGTATCAGTACTTATAGGACGTAATAACCTAAAGCTAATATGTGGTATTCCAACAGATTTAGGGTATTCTAAATCTATATCAGGTATTTTTCTTATACCGTTAAAGAATCCTAGATTAGGAAATACTAATCCACTCAAATGATAAGAAAGACTGAATAATTCAAATTGCTTAGGATCTAATAATTTTTTAGCCTCTTCTACTACATTTGGTGTCCATACAGGATATAAAATAGGGAAAAACTCAGCAGGAAATCCTCTTCCTTTACCATCCTTACCTAAAAATCTTATATTATGTCCTTTCTTCGAAGCTATTTGATATCCAGATATTATATTTTTAATATATTCAAATGAATATAGAGATGACGCGGATTTATGAGTTATTATAAAATGATATACATCATGAACAAAACTGTCAGCTCCTATCTTCCAGTTAAATTTTATTATCCTCCTTTCAGCAGGGAAAAATTGATATCCACTTGAATTCCTCTTGAATAAAATATCCATATACCATTTTATTTCTCCTAAATAATTCTCTAATGACTCTGGATTTTCGTTAAGTGTAGAAAAGATAAAACCAGCATAGTTCTCAGTCTTTAGTTCTAATAAACCATATCTTTCTTTGTCTAGTTCTCCATATGCTAAGGCCTCTAATGAAACTCCTATAAGTTTGCCGTTAGAATTAAATGTCCATCCATGATATGGACAAGTTATAAATTTGGAATTTCCTTTTTCTGCTTTAACTATTTGAAGTCCTCTATGAGGGCATATATTGAGAAAGACTCTAATTCTATTATCTTGTCCTCTGATTGCAAGAACTTCATCTGTAGGACCTACAGATCTTATCGTAAAATCCCCTGGCTTCGGAATTTCAGATTCGTGAACTATAAAATGCCATATATTTGGCCATAATCTTTCCTTTTCCAAATCAAAAACTCTTTCATCAGCTATCCACCATAACTGCAATTCATGATTTTCATCTAGGTCTTCTCTTACCTTCACCAATTCATCAATGAGTTTTTCTTTTTCATACTTGTTTTTACTTATATCGTTTTTTTCTATCATATAATATTACCTTTATTAGAAATTTATGATCTTCTAGTTTTATTGATAATGGGTATTTCAAAGTATTACAATGTAGTATCGAATAAGTTAAAATAAACGTTTTTAAAAATAGAGAACTATGAAAGGAATTTACGTAGTTAGGGTAGACGTATTAGATAATAATATAGAAAATAATTTCAATAAATGGTATAGCTATGTTCATTTACCAGACTTAATGAAGATAAAATATTTAGAAACTTCTAGAAGATTCTTCAGCACTACTAGTATTCCTAAGTATCTATCATTATATGAATTTCCAGACAAAGAAAAACTAATAGAAGGTAAGAATAGTGAAGAAATGAAATACGTAAGATCAGATACTATAAAGCGTTGGAATGGCAAATTATCCAAAGGTGAGAGATATTACACAACAGTAGAAGAAATTATTACAGGAGACGATAAAATTTCGGATAGTAATAAGATATTTGTCTCTTATGAAGATAATAAGATATTAAAGAGTATTCTAAATATTATATTATCAAATTCAGAAAAATTAGAAAGATGTATTAAACTTAATGTCTTCGATAAGGAACCAGAAGATCTTCCAAAATATATATTGCTTTGTGATACTAAAGATAAAAATGAGAATAAAATTCTTGAAATGCTAAAGAATATAGATGGAATAAAAGGTTTAGGATTCTATGAACCTATAATCTCATATTATAAGATAACTTATAATGATACCTTATACTAAAAATACAATGTAGTACAATCTAATACTCGTAATGTATAATATCTCCTTTTTAAAATATAATTTATGACTAATTTAAGAACTATTGTTTTAAGCTCTATGATAGGTAATATAATAGAATGGTACGATGTTTTTATATTCTCGACAGGAGCTTTATATATAGCTAAGGCTTTTTTACCTTCCAAAATAACTCCTACAATAGCACTACTAGATGTTTTTCTTATTTTAGCTCTAGGATTTATTACTAGACCCCTAGGAGCATTCATATTCGGCAACTTTGGTGACAAATTAGGTCGAAAGAGAATGCTAATAGTAACTTTATCTTTGACTGGAGCCTCAAGCGGACTAGTAGGAGTATTGCCTACTTACTTAGATTTTGGATTTATATCTTTAATATTATTATCAATTTTAAGAATATTACTAGGCATAGGTTTAGGGGGAGAATGGGGAGGAGGACTACTACTTATAGCAGAAAATATTCAGCATAAGAATCCATTTTATATCTCCTTTTTTCAATCATCTGTAAGTATAGGTTTAATAATAGGGTCTTTAGTGTTTTTTGCACTAGAAGCCATACTTCCACAATCTGAAATGTATGTTTTTGGATGGAGAATAGCCTTTCTAATATCATTCTTACTTTTAGTTATAGGTTTAATAATAAGATTAAAGGTAGGAGAAACTGAAATGTTTAAGAGAATAGAAGAAAAAAAGGAAATATTACAAAAACCAGGATTTAACTTGTTTAAAAATCATTTTAAAAGCGTAATTCTTGGAATCTTAATTGTAGGTGGTTTGGCTATATATTTTATAGGTTCAGTAAGCATTCCAAATATCTACGAGTTCGATAAAATAGTCTCAGCTTCTGAATATTTTTATGGTATAATGATTTTTGGAATAATTGATATATTGTTCGTTTTTATTGGTGGCATTTTTTCTTTAACCTGGAAAAGGATAATAACATTAACCATTCTAGGCAATATAATTGGTATATTAGTTCTTTATCCAGCATTTTTATTAAAATCTCCTTCAGATTATTTTTTATTTCAAGCATTATTAGGTATTTCTCATGGTATAATGTATTCTCCAGTAGCTGTGATCTTAGTTAAACTATTTCCCACAAATGTGAGATACAGTGGAATTTCTGCATCGTATCAATTTGCTGGTGCTTTTTTAGGAGGAATAGAACCATATGTAATTACATGGTTAAGTACATTTAACTATTTGCTTTATCCAATATACCAAATTTTATTATGTGCATTTTCAATAGCAGTTTCTATGATAATATATAAATATAATCTAGCAAAGTATCTTGAATCAGAGAGGTAGAATAAAAATGATCTTATCAACAGTTCAATTAACAACAAGCGTAAATAAAGATGAAAATTTAAGAAAAATACAACAATACATAGAAAAAGCTAAGACTGCTAATTCAGATATTGTAATATTTCCAGAAGCAAGTATGTTTTTTTCTCCTCCAGAAGAATCAAGAGAAGTATTATATAAAAAAGCAGAAGATCTGAATGGTCCGTGGTTAACTCAAATCAAAAAAACTGCTAAAGAAAATGAAATAAATGTTATCTTAGGTATTTATGAGAAAAGTGATAATAAAAAAGTATATTTAACTGCTGTTCTTATAGATAAGGAAGGAGAGATAAAATACGCATATAGAAAAACTCACTTATATGACGCTTTTAACTTTATGGAATCAGAAAGAATAGAACCAGGTAAAGATTACTATACTCCAATAACAATTAATGAGTTTAACATTGGAATACTTTTATGTTATGAACTAAGATTCCCAGAAATAGCTAGGACATATGCGTTAAAAGGCGCGGATTTATTAATTGTCCCTGCTGCCTGGGTAAAAGGATATTTAAAAGAGGACCATTTATTGACACTTGCTAAGGCTAGAGCATTAGAAAATACTAGCTATTTAGCATTATCTTCTCAGATAGGAAATATATTTACCGGATATAGTATGATAATAGATCCGCTAGGAATACCGATTTCAAGATCTACAGAAAAGGAAGGTATAATAACAGCAGAAATAGATAAAGAAAGAATAAAAGAAGTTAGAGCTACTCTTCCAGTACTATACCAAAGAAGAGAAGACTTGTACTTTAGGTGATACTTTTGTATAATTTATTCTCTAAATATGCTGATAATCTTAAGTTATCTGAATTATTACGATATTTTAAAATTATTTCTAAGAATCCCAATATAATAAACTTTGTCAATGGATTACCAGACCCTAGAACAGTACCAATTAATGAAATAACTGAAATTACAAATCAGATCATAAAGGAATATTCAGTTAGAGCGTTCCAATATAGTATTACGTGTGGCATAAAAGAATTAAAAGATCAAATCTTAGAATTTGTAAAAAATAGAGGAATATATGACATAAGTGAAAATAACATTTGTATAACAGTAGGAAGTCAAGAAGCACTTTATATGCTCTTTTCCATTTTTATAAATCCAGGAGATAATATAGCAATTGAAAACCCAACATATATATCTGCATTAGAAACTTTAAGAACACTAAATCCAAACTTCAATGGAATAAACATTACACCTAAAGGGTATGAAATAGATGACCTAAGAAAAAGTAATGCTAAACTTCTCTATACAGTTCCATCAGCACAAAATCCATCTGGATACACGCTAAACATAAATGAGCGTAAAAAAATAATAGAAATAGCTCATGAAAATAATACTATCATAATAGAAGATGACACATATGGTTTTCTCTTATTTGATGATTATGTTCCAGCAATAAAAGCCCTAGACGACGAAGATAAAGTAATTTACGTAGGAAGTATGAGCAAAGTATTTTCTTCAGGCCTTAGAATCGGATGGATAATAGCTAATGAGAAAGTTATAGAAAAAATAGAAGCACTAAAACAAAATATTAACGCGCATTCACCTACATTAAACCAATTAATAACAGCAGAAGCTATAAGGACAGGAATTATAGATAAAAATATAGCATATACTAAATCTTTATATAAAATGAAAAGCAATTTAATGAAAAACGAAATTATTAAAAACTTAGGGGATAAAGTAGATTTTATTTCTCCTACGGGAGGAATGTTTTTCTTCTTATGGACTAAAAATCTTGATACAGAAAAATTATTAGAGAAAGCAATAAAAAATAATGTTGCATATCTACCAGGCAAATATTTTTATCATGATCTATCTGGATATAATACTATAAGATTAAGCTATAGCTATCCAAGAGAAAATGAAATAATAGAGGGGATAAAAAGACTAGGTGAAATAATATCTTGATTTTTTATTTTTTAGTAATCTTAATTCAGTATATATAAGAAAAAATTACTCTGGCTTTCTCTTAACTTTTTCCCATTTGCCATTAAATAATATTTCCTTACCATCTTTGGCTATTATTTTACCATTTCTTATTACGTAAGCTGGAGGATCTAAAAATCTTAGCAAATCTATTATATCGTCATCATTAGTTATGAGTAAGTTTGCAGGATATCCTTCTTTTATACCATAATTTTTAACCCTCCAGGCTTTTGCTGAATTATAAGTTATTAAATTTATAGAATTTTGTAAATCTTCTAGAGTGCTCATTTGATCTAAATGGATAGCCATGAAAAGGACTTGAGGCATACTTCCAATTCCTAAAGGATACCAAGGATCCATAATACAATCATGACCTAAAGCCACATTAACTCCAAATTTAATCATTTCCTTAATTGGAGCCATTCCTCTCCTTTTAGGATAGTTATCGAACCTTCCCTGAAGCATAGCATTTATTAGAGGATTAGGAACTACAGTAATTCCAGCTTTAGCAACAATAGGAAGAATTCTGAATCTGTAAGCTGAATCCCAACTATGCATAGCAGTTACATGTCCAGCAGTGACTCTATTCCAATTATATTCTAGGGAGTATTTAGCTAAAACTTCTAAAAATCTAGAATTAGGATCATCAGTCTCATCAATGTGTCCATCTATATCTTTGTTATATTCTTTTGCTAAATCAAACGCAAATTTTATTGATTTAACTCCATCTTCTCTAGTTATTTCATTATGAGGTATTAATCCTACATTATCTGCTCCTTGTTCTATAGCTTTTCTAAGTAACTCATCATTACCTTTTTCAGTATATATTCCGTCTTGTGGGAATGCAGTAATCTGTATTTCAACTATGTCTTTTGTCATTTCTTTTACTTTCAATAAAGCTTTCAATAAAGTTAAGGATTTTTCTGTTACATCTACGTGAGTTTTTATCCATAAAGTGCCTTGAGATACCATTAATTTTACGGCAGTTAATGCTCTTTTAATTACGTCTTCTTCTGACAGCTTTCCTTTAACTTCTTTCCATATTTGTATTCCTTCCCATAATGTCCCTGACTTATTTGATATAGGCAAAAATACGCTATCTAAATGAAAGTGCATATTAAAATAAGGTGGTATAACTAAATGATTTTCAGCATCTATGACTTCGTCAGTTGGACATTCGCAGTTTAAACATGAAATTTTCCCATTTTCAATACATATGGAAACTATTTTTTCGTTGACTTTAGCGTTTTTTATTAGCATAGAGAAAAGAGGTAGAATTTAAATAAAAAATTAGACTCTTATAATTCCTGATTTTTTCGTTAAAGACTAGTTCATGTAATTTACATAGAGTTCTAGTTTTTGGTGTATCAAAAATTGAGGCTATTCTCTTAATCAGAACAATCGTAGAACTAGCGTAAAGTATTCAAATGATACATGCTAATAGAGTTCCAAAGATTATGTATATAATAAAATTAGGATTAGTGCGTTTCTTCATTATTGTTTAGAAATTGAGAACATTACTGATCATAAAACTAAAAATTATTTAAAATTTTGGTAGAAATCCTTTTATTCTGATTATTAGACATCATTTATATGATTGATAAATCTGAATTAAGAAATATATTATTAAAAAAGAAAAGAGAAAAGGGACTAACATGGGAAGAAATTGGAAAATATTTAGGTAGAGATAAGGTGTATTCTGCAATGTTACTGTATGGTTATGCTCAAGCTAACGAAGAAGAAGCTGATAATGTTATTAAGTTATTTGACTTATCGAAAGACTATAAAGAGATATTAATGGATGCGCCATTAAGAACACTTGCACAACCTTGGCCTCCTACTGACCCATTTATTTATAGACTTTACGAAGGAGTTATGCTATATGGCCCAGCAATTAAGGATGTGGCGCATGAAATGTTTGGAGACGGAATAATGAGCATGATAGATGTTAGAATTAATTTAGATAAGGTAATAGAAAATAATTATCCTAGAATGATTTTAACGTTTAATGGTAAATGGCTGTATTATAGTAAATGGTAATTGAAGTATCTGAAAATCAAGGTTCTTTCTCGAATAGAAAAATTCGTAGAACAAACGTAAAGTATTCAATAGTACACATACTAAATGGTAATAAAAACAAAAGTATTTTTATCTTATATCTTGTATACTTTTCCTTTTTTCTTCTTTTAGTTCTAATTCTCTTAAAGCTAAAATAAGGCTAGCAGAATTCTCTGATAAAATAGGAATTCCGTAAGTTCTAGATAAGCTCTTTATTGCATTATAAGTTACTATATTTGTACAATGTAAGTAAATAGCTTCGCTTTCTTTACTTACTTTACTTTTTAACAAGGAAAGAAAAATAGTTCTGTAATCTACATTACTGTATTCTAATCCATTTTTTAATCCAAGATAGGTGTATCCTGTAACGTCAAACCCATTATCTTTAAAATAATCTACTTCTTCTAAAGTTCTTTCTAAACCATATGGTGTGAATATCCATATTTTATTTATTTCTAACTCCTTGAAAATTTTAATCGCAGATTCTTCAGCTATTACATAAGGCTTGTTAAAACTAGAAAGAATATCTCTTATTATCTGAATATTTTTATGAGTTCCAAAAGTTCGTTGGTAAACTATTACATCAACTAAATCAGCAATCTTTGATGCTTCTTCATAGAGTTCTTTCTTAAATTCTTCAATATCTTTAGGTTCATGAAGAAATGGGGAAATGCTTTCTCTCATTTTCATTCTAGTTGTAAAAATTCCAACTCCTTTAGGAGACATTTTCCAAAAGTCGTATTCACTTCCACCATTATTATCTACTACTATTAGGCCTATCCTTTTCATCTAATTCACCAAAATAAACTATTAATTATATAACGAATAATAGTAGAAAAATTTAATGCTTATATTCTTAGATTTTCTCCAAACTTCAAATTAATTAGTCTCTTTATTGTAAAGTATCTTAACGAGTTAGATTATGGTATTTTTCTTTAAATTCATGATTTATTCTACATTTTTTGTAGATTGAATATTATCAACTCTTTGAAATTTCTTTTTAAGTTAAACTTATCTTAGTTTATAAACAAATACTTGCTACGATTTATAAAAAGGTGGATAATAAGGAGCATTATTGTGGAGTTAATCTTTAGTATTTAGGTCATTGTTTTTAGACTTTCAGTATGGGAAGTGTCATGCATCTTGGACCACTTCTTTCTCCTCCTTCCTTTATTATTTCGTTTCCCTTAAATGTTATTATCTTTATTCCAACTTCTGTTAATAGTTTATTTGTAATTCTATTATGTTCATAAGCTACTATTGTATTTTTATCTACAACTATTATATTACTAGCTAATAACCAATGTTCTCTTTCTTCAGTGTAGTACTCTCCGTTTCCGATTGTTACTACTCTTAGATCACCTAAATAATCTTTTAAAACTTCTTTAAGAGGTCTTTGATCTCTAGTTATTTCTCCATTTTTATATTTATACACTTTCATTTTATCTAAGTAAGAATAGTAGATAATAACATCTTTTGAAGGTACTCCCATTACAGTATCTAGATGTCCTATACCCTTATTAGGATGTAATTCTGGAGTTTCTAGTCTAACAAGAACTGCTTCATCCATAACTCCTTCTGAAGTTAGTTTTGGTAAAACGTCATTTAAACCTAAAGCACTGGATCTAGTCCCAAATCCCATTAATAACTTTCCATATCCTATAGGCATAAAATCGCCTCCTTCAAAGTAGCCTTTTTCCGCCTTAATTATTTTTTCAGGTTTCACAATTTTAGATAAAATTTCTGGTTCTCTCCTCCTAGATTCCCATCTCATTTTACTTTGAATATAAACGTCTCCCATTACCATACCTGGATCTCTAGTAAACATAATATTTACTAAAGGCTTAATGCACAAATCCTCTTCATCACCTAAAATGTATTTCTTTAAAATTTTCTTCTGCTTAGCTTCTACTATAGTTAAGCCAGAAATCAATATATCTCCTAGCTCTTTATTATCTAAAGAACTAAAGTCTAATTCGCAATCAGAGGATATTTTTAGTAAGTCTATAAGTTCATCTTTGCTTAAGTTATTTATTAGTTCTCTTACATCTAGAACTTCTGCTCCAGCATTTCTTAGTTTTTCCTTAAATTCATCGTGTTCAACTTTTAACTCTACTGGATCTGGAATTTCTGCATATTGTAATTCATTTAAATTCTTTGGTGTTAGCCTTTCTTTTTCTTTACCCGGAGTGGATACAACTACTTTTTTGAGCGGAGAGAATTCCGCTTCTAATAGTACCATATATAATATAATGAAAAAGAAGCTTATATATCTTTCTATAAAGAGATATAAAAAGATATCAAAAAATATTTGACTTATTTATATATTGTTTATTCTGGAGGAATTTCTTTAAAAGTCATAGAAATATCCACTCCTTCCTTCCTTTTTCTGTACTCTCTCATAACATAATAGATTATTACGCCAGCTATGAAAGGAGATGCTATTATACTCCACGTTAATGGATTCATAGTTATTCCTAGATAAGTAGTAGAATACCCAAACCAATAATATGCGTAAGTGCTCATTACTATTAGATCAACTACTGAAATTCCTAGAATTAATTTGTTGTTACCTTTTAATTCAGTTCCTTTCTTTAAAATGGAAGATACAATAGAAGCTATTATAACTATTATAAATCCAAATAGTAAAGCCATAGCATCAGCAGTATCCATACCGTAGAAAAATGCAGTGCTTAATGGAGTAATAGTAATAGCAACTAAACTACCTATAGTTATTGCTTCATCAATTAAATGGGCTACAACCGGAGAATGATATCTTTCACTAACATAAGAAACTACTGTAGGCAAAGCCTTATCAAAAGCAACAGCCATAAAATATCTAGAAACAAATAAAGCTACTGCAAACATTATTGCAATATACCAGAAATAAGATCCTATAATTAGAAATAGATCTAATGGCAAACTATTAGAAGATAATACAACATCAAATATAGGATTTATAACATTAGAATATCCTAATACTCCAGCACCTATATAGAAATCACTACCTAATCTTAAGCTAGTAAAGATGAAAAACGTTATCAGAAGCCCAGCAACTATTAAAGCCAATAATACACCTCTACTAAATGCCTTACTACCTCCCTTTACTTCTCCAGCTACAGACGTAGCACCATTAACGAAGGGTAGAAAACTAGCCGTAAATACCATTAAACCTATAGTCGCTAATCCAACATTAGAAAATAAAGGAGTTGCCTTAGAAGAAGCAGAAACTATAGCAGAATACGAATATCCAGCAGTAGATAAAGCGGAAGTAGATACGGTATACATTAAAACTCCAGTTAATAAGAAACTAGCTAAGGCTATTATCGTTACAGCTCCCATTATATGATTAGTTAATTTAGGTAAGAATATATTTATTAAAATAACTATAGAAAAAGTCACTGCACCAATTAGCAAAATATTTAAAGGAGAACTTAGAAATCCGGCTATTCCAGCGTAAGGTTGACCATACTTATATCCTAAAGCGTCAAACCCAACCTGTAATTGTCCAACACCATCGTAAACTATAGCAGCATCAAAAATCATCTGAGAAATTCCAAAAACTAAGCCAACACCTACACCAATAGCAGGATGTAAAGCTCTACTAGCAAATACATAATCGGCAGCAGTTCTTTGATAAGTTTGACTAATTTTAGTCCATAAAAAAGAATGAGGTAATAGCACTATCCAACTTAGTGCAGCAGCTAGTAGAGGTATACCATTAGGAGATACATAAAGCCCGGATAAAAAGGATACTGGTAATACGTAAAATGCTATAAAACCCATTGATATAAACATGGCAGTTGTCCAACTTATTTCTCTAACTAAACCTGAAGATTCTCTTGCAAATAACTTTTTGTTCTCTTTATTTTGAATCTTATCTTCTCTAGACATATACTCTACTGAGAGATAAACAGTATATAAATATTTATCATAATTCATAGAAACTATTTTTATTTTCTTAAACAATACTCTAAACATCTTCACGGAATTTCCATTGTATAGATATATAATTCTTAAACAGAGTTTAACATAAAAATATTAATGATAGATAATAAATAGAACGTAAACAACTAAAAAATCATTTTCTGGTTTATTTACTTCTGAAAATATATTTCTAATTATAATATAAACATTAGACTACACAAACTATACTCTGACTATATATTTTATAAATGGAAATAAATAAAAAACATAAACAGTCTTTATTGAGATTAATCACTGAATTCGCTTAAATCTCTTCCTTTGCCAGTTTCAACACCTTTTAAATACCATACTATTCCAGCAATAAGTCCTAAACTCCAAATAAAGATATTAAACATAGTATACTCGTAAATGGTAAAACTAGCTGTTAAGAATATTGTAGGTATATATGAACCAATAGCTACAAATCTAACTAAAGCAGTATAAGTTCCTCTTTTAATTGTTGGCCAAACTTCTCCTTTCATAGTATCAGTAGTCAAATAAGTTATTCCAGTAAAAACATTAAGGACAACAAGCAATATCCAGAATAATATTAAATCTTTAGTCCAGTAAGGAATTAGTAAATAAATTAAAAATGTGGAGAAAACAGTTCCTGCAAACGAAATCAGAATCAGAAGTTTACGTGAAAGCTTATCAGCAAATGGCGAAATTCCTAGTCCGGTTAAGAATTCAGACAAATTTGCTACTAGTAATATCATTGCAATCAGACTAGGAAAGAAATAAGGACCTAAAACATATGTCATTAGTCCGTAGCCTATAGTATTAGCTGCTGCTAACAAAACTAAAACTATAAATGTAAGGGGAATAGAAGGAAGAATTACTTTTTCAATAGGAGGATCATCTTTAATTTCAACATCCTTAACAAGTTTATTCATTTCACTTTCAGCCTTTTCAAGTTCACCTTTTTTAGCTAGCCATCTGATTGACTCAGGAATTCTACTTCTAACATAAGCCAATAACCCTAAAATTATTAATGCTGTTACGCCTATCATAACTCTTTGGAAAGTGACGCTAGAATAAACTGTCAGTAATGCTACTGCAGCTAAAAGCAATCCACCGAAGTTTATGAAATTTATTTCAAAGAACATAGTTTTACTCCTATGTTTGCTAGGCATTATCTCATGATTAAGAACTAAAATGGTGTTCATTTCTCCTCCAGCAGCAAAAAGTAACATTGCTAAGAAGAAAAGTACCAAATAATAAGTATAAGAGAAAACTATTCCTACCGCACCTACAGCGTAAAGGCTCATAGTGACGTAAAACATCTTTTTCCTTCCTAATTTATCGGAAAGAGGACCTGAAAAAATAATACCTATTATTAACCATAGAGGAGCCCAGGCTAAAAGGAGACTCTCAAGAATTTTAGGTATAGTTACCCAACTAGTTGCTATAGATACCAAAAATGTAAGACTCTAAAGCCATTCCAATAGAGAATGAAATAAAAGACCAAGTATGAATAGGAGACCATTTAGCGTACTCCAATGACTTAAATATTTTGTCTTTCATAATATTATATGAGAAGATTGCCTTAATTATTTTTTGGTGAAAAAATATGTATACTCGATATATAGAAGTATATAATATATAGATATATTAGTAAACTACTAAATATTTGATCAAAATAAACTAAAATATCTATTCAATTTTCATAACTTATGCTATAAACTAATCATTATATATTTTACAATAAATTCCGAATTAAGCTTAAATGCTAATAGTTTCAATTAGTTATGGCGATTAAAATGGGTGAAGAAAATAGAAAGAGTGAAGAAGTATACATGAAAAAGACTGGTTTTGAAGTTATTGGTGTCAGGCCAATACCTAAAAGTTCTAGATATATGACTCCTTCCAAGATATTTATTTTTTGGGCAATGGCTAGCGCATCTGCAACGACTCCTTTAATAGGTTATTTATTAGAGAATTTAGGGATTCTAAATCTTCTACTTGTTTTTACTATTTCTTTGCTAATAGGTATAATTCCTGCTGGACTGTTCTCAGAAATGGGTAGACAATTTCCTGTTCCTTCGTTAGTTGTTTCGAGAAAAACTTATGGATATTTGACTTCTAACGCATTTTCAGCTCTTTATACTGTGGTAAATATTGGTTGGTTTGGTCTAAATGATTCTACTGGAGGTTTAATAGTTGCTTCTTTACTTCATAGTAATCCTATAATATGGTATATTGTTTTTGGCATAATCCAAGTTATTCTAGTACTTTATGGAGCAAAAATTCTAGAATATTTCTATAGATATACTGCTATAATACTTATAATATGTTATGGAATTCTGACTTATTTTTTATTTAAATATTTTCCAATAAATGTACATGAACTTTTATACTCCTCAAATATTGACTGGGGAGCATCAATAGGTCTCGTACTTTCTTTTTCTATACTATCATGGACATATAAGATATCTACAGCTACAAGATTTGCAAAGCCTTATGAAGAAACAGGGCGTAAATTCTATTTTATTTCGGCTCCACTTGGAATAATGGTTCCTGTCTATCTAATGGGTATTCTAGGTTTCGTTTCACAGAAAGCTGCAGGAGATTGGAACTTACCAGCAGTAGCTTTTCCTGTAAGTAGCGCGCTAGCAATAATAGTAGGTATTGCATCTATTGGAGCAGCATTAGCGATACTTCATACTAATGCCATGAATTTATATCCAGCTGTTGCTGATTTTCTTACTGCGGTACAGCCAGCCTTTAAAAATAATAAGATAGAAGATATCTCTCAACCCATATCAACAATAGTAATAGGGATAGCTGGAGCTATCGCAGCAGTACTCGGAATATTACAGAATGCGTCTACTTTCTTAAACTTCGTTGGAGATATAATATTTCCGTATACTTTTATAGTACTATTAGATTGGTATCTTAGACTAAGACCTCAGATGATAACAGAAAAAATAATGGTAAAAGACTTTTATAATCTTCCAAAAAGTATTAAAGATAATATTAACGTCTATTCTCTTCTAGCAACAATTATAGGAACAATTCTAAACGTAATTACAATACCTTCATTATCTGTGTTGTATAATTATTTTCCGCAAGAGTTATTTGGATCATTAATAGGCGCATTATTATACTTCATATTTATTAAATTAAGGCTGATGAAGTAATATGAAAAATAGACCTTTTATAATTGGAATGATTCATCTTCCTCCATTACCTGGATCACCTAAAAATACGCTTTCTCTTGAAGAAATTATAAACTATGCTAAATCAGAGGGAGAAAAACTAGAAAAAGCTGGAGTTGATGGAGTAATAGTTGAAAATCTTGGAGACTATCCATTTTTCAAAGATAATATTCCTCCTATTACAATAGCATCAATGAGCATAATAGTTAAGGAAGTTAGGAAAAGCTTCAATTTCGATGTTGGAGTCAACGTATTACGAAATGGATGTATTGATGCGTTTTCTATTGCACATGTGACAAATTCTCAATTTATAAGATGCAATATCTTAATAGGAGCTTACGTCACAGACCAAGGTATAATTGAAGGAAAAGCAGCAGAACTTCTAAGATTAAAGAGAAGTTTAAACTCTAACGTTAAAATATTTGCTGATATTCACGTAAAGCATGCATATCCTTTATATAATTTGCCAATAGAATTAGCTGCTCAAGATTTAGCTGAAAGAGGAGGTGCAGATGCTGTCATAGTCTCTGGACCTAGAAGTTCTCTTCCACCGTCAATAGAAAATGTAAAGAAAGTGAAAGAGTCTATTAACCTTCCTGTAGTAATAGGAAGTGGAATTTCATTAGAAAATTTTAGAGATTTTTGTAAGATTGCAGATGGTTTAATAATAGGTGAAAAAGATTTTAAAGAAAATGGAGAGATTGGTGGTCCTAGTAAATTTGAAGCATATAAATATTTAGTTGAAGAATGCACAAAAATAGAAAGATAAAAGAAAAAAATAAAAATAGCTTTTTGTTTATTTTTTCACTAAAATTATATATAGTCCTAAACTAATGAATACTGCTAAATACCATCCATAGTCGTACAAGAATCCTACTGCAGGTATAATAAATCCTATTACTGGTATTAGAAATCCAATAGCCATTGATATTAAAGCTTTCACTGAATATCCTCCTGCATACCAATATTTTCCTCCAGGCATGAATAGATCAACTAAGCTTACTTCAGTTTTTCTCAGTATCCAGTAATTAGCAATCATAACTCCTGCTATGGAGCCTAATCCTGATCCTATTATTCCTAAGATGTTTTCTATAGTTCCAGCAGAATTGTACCATAACCAAGGCACGTAAGCGAAACTTACTAACGCTGCAGTAACAGAAGCTTTTTCCCATGTAGATAATTTCTTAGGGAACAAACTTATGAAGTCGTATACTGGCGATACGATATTGGCTGCAACGTTAACAGATATGGTAGCAATGACTAAACTTAATCCTACTAAAAGAGCTAGGTAAGGATTATGCGTAAATAGAAACATTATGTTTACTGGATTAACGTAATTTATGGCTTGAGATGCTGGGATGTGATATAAATATATCATTGTAGATATTATTCCTACTGCAATAAAAGAGAATAAAGTAACAATTATAGGCAATCCAATAGCTTGGCCTATTAATTGATCTTTCTGAGATTTTGAAAATCTAGTGAAATCTGGTATGTTCAAAGCTAAAGTAGCCCAGACGCCAGCCATTGAAGATACTGCTAACATAACATTGGAGAATGAAGAAGTTTCATATCCTTTGACTGTGAATAATGGACCAAATCCATGAGCTAAAGATATACCATAAGCAAATAACCCACCTAAAGTAGCTACTATTAATGGACCTGCTATTAATTCGAAATTTTTAACTTCTGACATTCCTCTAAATAGTACTAAAACGTTAAATCCCCAAAATATAAGTAAAGAGATTGCTACGTTTTCTGGCATACCTATGATATTTGCTGTTAAAGAGTTCCACGCTGGATAGAATATGCCTATTACTGCATTAATTAGTGTAGCACCAACGTAAGTTTGGAGTGAGAACCAAAATAAAGCAACTATGGCACGCATAATTACTGGAATTCTAGCCCCTTTTATACCAAACATAGGCCTAACTGCAGTTGGATATGGTATTCCCCACTTTGCTCCAATATGTCCATTTAGATATAATGCTATTAGTAAGCTGCCATATGCAAAAGCTACTATAAATAAAGCTAAGGGAGCACCGAATTCAAAAGTTAATAATCCAGCTAATTCGAAAGCTACAACGTTATGTGACATCCCTGCCCATATTGTGGTATAGTTTATCCAGTTCCATGTTTTTACTCCTTTAGGTAATGGTGCAATATTTGGATTATAATATGATTCTGGTATTACGTGTGTACCTTGATTATAGTCTGATACGTCTAATTTTATATCAGGTAATTTAGTTTTCTCCATTAGGAAGAGAAGAAGTTAAATCGTATATAAGCATTACTCATTATTCATTTGTAAATTGTTTAAAAGTATAAACTTATAAAAGATCGATTTTCTTCAATACGATACTTTATCTAGAAATTTCGATATATATTAAATTCTTCTTAATATACTTTGTCTAATAAGATTATTTATGACTAGATATTTTTCTATAAGGAAAATCCGCAAAAATTTTATTTCCAAAAGTATTTGAGTTATTAATTAATATCCCCCTTGTACGACATCTAATTACTTGATAAAGTATATTTAAATATCGTCTAAAAATTATTGATTTTATGATATATGTAAGTTTAACCGTGGATGTAGATGCTATAGCAGGATGGATAGGAAGTTATGGCGGAGAAAATTCATTGTGCGATCTATCTAGAGGAGAATTTGCGGGAAAAATTGGAGTCAAGCGATTATTGGAATTATTTAGAGAAACTAAAATAAAAGCTACTTGGTTTATACCAGGTCATAGTATTGAAACATTTAAGAACGAGATAATTGAAGTTGTGAATGAGGAGCATGAAATTGGTACGCACGGTTATTCACATGAAAATCCCTTAAAATTGAATAAGGAAAAAGAAAAGAAAATATTTTTGCGTAATATAAGATTAATAAAGGAAATCTCTGGAAAAGAACCGATAGGAAATAGACAACCGTGGTGGGATTTAGCTCCATGGACAATAGAAAACTTAGAAGAATTAGGATTTATATATGATAGTAGCCTAATGGGAGACGAGTTTCATCCTTACTATTTACGTAAGGGAGATAATTGGTATATAATAGATTATTCAAAAGATCCAGATTATTGGATGAAGCCATATGAATTTGGAAAACCTACTAAAATAATTGAATTTCCAGTTTCGTGGTATCTTGACGATTTACCTCCTCAATTATTTATGAAGCATCCGTATTACAATTATGGATGGACGAATCCCGATATAGTTTACGGTGTTCTATTCAGAGAACATTTTGACTATTTATATGAAGTAGAAAAAAGAGGTTTACTTACTCTTACAGTTCACCCAGACGTAAGTGGAAGAGTCCAAGGATTGAAGAGATTAAAAGAATTATTAGTTTATATAAAATCAAAACCTGGAGTCAAGATGGTAACACTAGAAGAAGCTGTAGAACTTTTTAAAGATGGAGAAATTTAGTTTTTATTTAATATATAATTAAACTAAAAAATACTTTTTAATACAGAATTTGCATATTCCTTTATTTAGATATATTATGTGTACCATTTTAAAACTAGACGATAATTCTATGTATAGTTCTAATAAAGAGAATGACCTTAATTCTCAGATACTTATATAAGATTTATTTCTGGACGCTCCACAAACTACGCATTGAATAATGTACAAACTAATAGTATTAATGCTTAAATACATTCAAAATTATCCATACTGCATGGATAGAGTAAGAAAAGATATAGAAAATATAGGAAAAATAGGAAAAGATCCTAACGGTGGAGTTTCTAGGCCAGCACTTTCTGAAGCAGATATTGAAGCTAGAATGTACGTTATGAGAGAAATGGAAGAAGCTGGACTAAAAGTGTATGTAGACCAAGGAGGCAATATAATAGGTATAAAAGAAGGAGAAATAAATGAGCCATTTATTACTACAGGTTCTCATATAGATACAGTATTAAATGGGGGAATATTTGACGGTGTAGTTGGAGTTGTAGGAGGTTTAGAAACTATAAGACTGATTAACGAAAATAAAATTAAAAATAAATTTCCTATAGCTCTTATTGTTTTTACTGACGAAGAAGGAAATTCCTTTACACCTTTCGCAGGCAGTAAATATTTTGCAGGATTACTTAAAAAAGACGAATTACATACTATTGAAGGCAAATATGAAAATATTAAGTTTGGAGATGCTCTCAAAAGGTTTTTTGAAAAAAGTAAAGCAAAAGTTATAGAAAAGTTTCCGTATAGTATTAAAAATCATTTTGAGTTACATGTCGAACAAGGACCAATATTAGAGAAAGAAGGAAAAGATATAGGAATTGTCTTAGGTATTGTAGGAGTTCTAAGGATTTGGGCAAATCTAGAAGGGAAGCAAAGCCATGCAGGAACAACACCGATGAATATGCGAAGTGATCCATCAATACCTCTAGCTAAGACAATATTAAAAGTAAGAGAGATAGCTAAAAAAGATATAGTAGGTACACTTTCATACATTAACGTATTTCCAAATGTAGTTAATGTTATTCCTGGAAGCATAAAACTAGGAATAGATATTAGATCACTAGATAAAACTGAATTGGAAGAGTTAGAAAAACAAATATCAAAATATATTGAAGACGAATCTGAAAAAGAAAAAGTGAAAGCAAACATATCTAGTTATATAGAGGATCCAGTTTTATGTGCAGAAGAAAATATTAAAACAATAGAAAAGTCAGTGAATGAGTTAGGATATTCTTATATCAAGATGCCAAGTAGAGCTGTTCATGATTCTCAAATTATGTCCAGGATAACTAAAATAGGTATGATTTTTGTACCTAGTAAAAATGGAATAAGCCATGCTCCTGACGAATGGACGGATTGGAATTATATTTATAAAGGAGTAAATGTACTTTATAATACATTGAAAATAATAACTGAGGCTAAAAATAATAAATTATAGCAAAATAACTTAACTTTTAATAATTTGATTTATAATAGAAATTGATTTGAGGATAACGCAAAATAAGATTCTAAAAAGAGAAAAAAACTTATAATAAAATTGGAGTCTTACCCGGTGTGTACTTACCACTACCTTTCTTAGCTATTACTTGTCCATCCTCATAAGCTATTTCTCCTCTTCTAATAGTCATTGTATTCCATCCTTCAACTTCAATTCCATCATATATTGTATAATCAATATTACTATGAAGTACATCAGCGCTAATTCTAACTTTCTTGTTTGGATCGATAACAGCGAAATCAGCATCAGCTCCGGGCATTATAACTCCTTTCTTAGGATACAAGCCAAATAATCTGGCAGGATTATATGAAGTAGTCTCAACAAATCTCTCCATTGTTATTATTCCCTTCTTAACTCCAAAGTAAAATAATAAAGGAAGAATAGTTTCAGTACCTGGAACACCATTAGGAATTTCGTGGAAAGGAGGAACTTCCTCTTTATATCTTTTCTTTTGAGCATCAGAGTAAACACAATGATCACTACCTATAGTGAAAATATCTCCAGATGCTAGCCTCATCCATAATTTAGTTCTTTGTTCATCACTCCTTAAAGGTGGGCTCATAACGTAGCGGAATCCATCAGATCTCTTTAAAAATTCAGTGTTTAACATTAAATAATGAGGAGCAGTCTCATTATAAAATCTAAATCCATTCTTTCTATATGACGAAATAATATCAGTTGCCTCACCAGTAGAAGTATGGACTATGTACATCTTAACATCTTTTCCTAACATGCTAGCAATAGAAGAAATACGATTAGTAGCCTCAATCTCTAAAATATCTGGTCTAGAATAATAATGATAAACCGGATCAACTTTACCTTCTTTTAGAAAATCTTGGATTAACTCATTTATTATCTCACCATTCTCAGCATGAATGCCAGTGACTCCTCCAAAATCACTAATTCTCTTTATAAGTTTATACAGTTCACCATCTGGTAACATTAGTTCATTCTTATAAGCCATAAAAAGTTTAAAACTAACAACGCCTTTATTTATTACATCAGGAATTTGCTCCAAAATCTTAGAGTTAACTTGCCTAATTATCATGTGTAAACCAAAATCAGATACTACCTTAGGATCAGCGTTACTTCTCCATTTCTGATAGGCAGAAACCAAATCCTGACCGGGAGCAGGAGTTACAAAATCAACTATAGTAGTTACTCCTCCAGCAATAGAAGCTTTAGTACCATAATAAAAATCGTCTGCAGTAATTTCACCCATAAAAGGAAACTCCATATGAGTATGGCCATCAATTAAACCTGGTACAACGTACTTTCCTGATAAATCAATCACTTTATCAGCTTGTTCTTGAATATCGCCTTGAATCTTAGATATTTTACCATCTTTTATTCCTATATCTCCTTCAAAAGGTCCAGCAATAGTAAATAATTTAACGTTTTTTAAGACTAAATCTAGAGGCATAAGCTTCTACTCATAATATTCATTTAATAAATAATTCCGTCAATAGTTATAAAAACTTTTTAATTTTTAGGAAAACATTCTACGATTCTTCCTTAAAAATTAGAGACAATAAGATGCTAGCTATATAGATTTTAAATTATACATTTGGAAAATGTTTATAATAATTGATGATAAGTTATATATTCCGTTCAACAATCTTATACTCTATGATAGACTTAACAATAGACTTCGCGGACGTAAAATTTCCAAATCCGTTTTTGGTTGGCTCAGGTCCAACTTCAGGAAATCCACAAAAAATTATATCGGCGTATAGAAGCGGATGGGGAGGAGTAGTACTAAAAACAATAGGAGATAGCATAGTAAGAAAATCAGTAAGACCAATGTATGGAGCAATGAGAAAAAACAAAGAGCTATTAGCATTCGAAAACCTAGAATTAATAACAGAAGATCCATTAGAAGTTTGGGATAAATATCTAAAAATAATTAAAGAAGAAGAAATAAAAATTCCAATAATTGCAAGCATAATGGGAGGATCAGATCATACAGAATGGATAAAGTTAGCGAAATGGGTAGAGGATAGAGGAGCATCAATGATAGAACTAAACTTCGGATGTCCTCATGGAGAACCAGAAAGAAAAACTGGAGCATTTATAGGACAACATGCTGATTTAGTTTACGAATACACAAAAGAAGTAGTGTCGTCAGTAGGAATTCCAGTAATAGTTAAATTAACACCTAACGTAACAGACATTTCAGAGATTGCAAAAGCAGCAGAAAATGCTGGAGCAAAAGCAGTAACAGCAATAAATACTGTAAACGGGATAATAGGAGTAGATATAGAAAAAGCTCAACCATTGCCAGACGTAAATGGATATTCTACGTATGGTGGAATATCTGGACCAGCAGTAAAACCAATAGGATTAGCTTCAGTTTCAAAAATTTATAAATCAACAAAATTACAAATAAGTGGAGTAGGAGGTATATTTGATTGGACAGATGCAGTAGAATATTTCATGATGGGAGCAAAAACAGTTCAATCTGTCACATATACGATGATAAGAGGATTTGAATTCATATCCGAGTGGAAAAAAGAATTGGAAGAATTTATGAAAAGAAAGCAATACACCTTAGAAGATATGATAGGAATAGCATCAAATAAAATAAAAACATACGAATTCTTGGAAAAAGTTACGAAAAGAAGAACATCAGTAGATGAAGAAATAAATAATGTAAGAGGTGAGATCTATGGTTAAAGTAGCAATGATACAAATGGGAGGATTAGAATCGAAAGAAGCTAATATAAAGAAAGCATTAGACTATGCAAAAAGTGCAGTAAAAGATGGAGCAGAACTTATAGTGTACAATGAATTATTCACTACGCAGTACTTTGCTGCAGTAGAAGATCCAAAATTCTTCGATTTAGCAGAGTATGATGATGGACCAACAGTAAAAACATTCCAAGAATTTTCAAAACAGTATAAAATAGGAATGGTTATAACAATATTTGAAGAAGACAAAAAACTTAGAGGATTATACTACGATACGTCAATATTCATAAAAGATGGAACAGTATTAGGAAAATACAGGAAAACACAAATACCGCAAGTGCCTGGTTATTATGAAAAATTCTACTTTAAACCCGGAAAAGAGTATCCAGTATTCGATTTTGGAGAATACAAAGTAGGAGGAGTAATATGTTACGATAGACATTTTCCTGAAGGAGTAAGAATACTTACATTAAAAGGAGCAGACATAATAACAATACCTACGACCACAAACTTTTATCCAGAAACATGGGAATTAGAATTAAGAGCTCATGCAGCATTTAATACAGTTTACGTTGTAGGAGTAAACAGAACACCAGAAGTATTTCAAGGAAAAGAAATATCATATTTCGGAAAAAGCCTAGTAGCGGATCCAATTGGAAGAATAGTAAAAGAAATGGATAGTACAGAAGGGTACGAAATCGTAGATATAGACCTAAATCTAATTAGAGAAAGACGCAAAAAAGCGCCATTTCTCAGGGATAGAAAACCAGAAAACTATACAGAAATATCTAGTATTTATATAGAAAGTTTAACATAAATTAAAATATTTTTAATTTACTAAGTACAAATGAAATATACGGTATTTGTATCATTTTTTATATATTATTTTTCTAAAAATTAATGAATATAGTTACCCTTTTATTTTATTTCCTTTACTTTATACTATGAAGCTAGCTATTATAGGAAAAATATTTGATGGAGAAAAAATAATTGATAGAGGTACGGTTTTAGTAGAAGACAACAGCATTTCTAGAATTGAAGAAGGAATTGAAAAGAGAGAAGAAAATGTAATTGAAGGAGATTTTATAATGCCAGGTTTAATAGATGCACACTTACATTTTTTTGGAGTTGAGGAAGATAATCTTCTAGCTTGGAATGTAGTTGACGAAATTGATGTTGCAATAAGAAGTACTAGAGATATGGAAAGACTTCTTCGTTCTGGTTTCACTACAGTTAGAGACTTAGGAAGTAAAGTAGCAGTAAGGTTAGATAAGCTTCAGAGAAATGGAGAAATAATAGGTCCTACAGTAATAGCATCTGGTTACTCATTAGCAATTACTGGAGGTAATGACGATCCTAAGGATCTTCCAATAGACATTGCTCAAAGACTTTCTTATTCTTTCTATTGCGATTCTCCATACGAATGTAGAAAAGCAGTTAGAATGGCTATAAGACAAGGAGCTAGAGTTATAAAAGTCTATTCTTCTGGAGCGTTTTCTCAAGGCGGTAAAATAATGCCAGGCTTTGCATTAGACGAATTAAAAGCTATAGTGGAAGAATCTCATAGATTTGGGTTAAAAGTAGCTTCTCATGCTTATGGAAAAGAAGCTATTATGAATTCTATATTAGCAGGTGTAGACACTATAGAACATGGTTTAGGCTTAGATGAAGAAACTGCTGAGTTAATTAAAGAAAAAGGAATTTGTTATATCCCTACATTAGCGACGTATGAAATTCCTTTTGAGGTTTCTCCAGAAGTAAAACCTTATAGAGAAGAATTAGTTAGAAAACATTTTTCTGATGACATGAAAATTGCGGTAAATTATGGGCTTAAAATAGCTACTGGTACAGACTATGTCGGGTCTAAAAAGAGATCTCATGGTCAAAATTATAGAGAAGCAGTATTACTATCTAAGTACATGAGTAATCTAGAGGTACTTAAAGCTTCTACTGCAAATTCTGCTGAATGCATTGATGTTAAGGCTGGTTATTTAAAAGAAGGATACAAAGCCGATATAGTAGTTATCAAAGGTGATCCTTCTAAAAATATAGAAGATCTCTCCCCTAACCATATAATGTATGTAATTAAAGATGGAAAAATATTCAGAGGATATGGGAATTATCAGACATGACAGAACTTACATTATTATTCTTTATTTTTAAAAATAATAGCTACTAATATAAAAAGTTTATAAATGAAAACCTAAAAAATAACATATGCATACACTATTAAAAACCATATTAGTAGTATCTATGCTACTTATTGTAGTAGGCTTAGTAACAGACATAACAACACAAGCAAGCGGAGTACTAATAGCACCACACTCAACACTACACGTACTACCAGCAACATACTACACACTATACGGACCATACATACAAAACCTAAACTACTTATGGCAATACACAACAACACTACCAATGTACGAAGCACTACTAAACGGACAAGTACAAGTACTCAACAGCCTACCAACAACACAACTATCACAATCACAAATAGCAAGCCTCAAAAACAACCCAAACCTATACCTATACGATAGCCAAACATTCAGCTTCATATTCCTACAATTCAACTTCAAATACTACCCAGAAAACAACACATACTTCAGATGGGCAATATCAGACATATTAAACCCATCATCAGTAGAATCACAAATACTAGAAGGAGGACTACTAGGAGCAACAATACCATTCTACATAAACCCATCAGTATACCCATCATACATAAACTCAACAACACTAACAGAGCTATCCAACATCTATAACGCCCACGAATCATACAACATACAAAGAGCAAAAACATACTTACAAGACGCAGGACTAGTATACAACCCAAGCCTAGGAGAATGGACATACTCAAACGGAACACCACTCAAAATAACAATATACATACAAGAAGGATTCTACAACTGCCCAGCATGGGAATCAATAATAGAAGCAGGAGCACAACAAGTAGGACTACAAAACAACATACAATTCATACCATACGCAGCGTCACAACTAGAAACAATATTACAAGAACAAACTTACGACATAATAAACTACGGATGGGAAGGAATCACTTTTATTGTTCCAGAGTATTACTTTATATTCGGTCCAGGAGCACCCTATAATTCTTTTAATGATTTTGTTAATTCTACAATTAATGCTCAACTAACTCAAGCATATACTGCGGACCCAACATTTTCACAAGTAGTAAACAACTTCCAAAATGCTTTAGTAGAATTACAGTACACTGAACCATACGTAATATTAGGATGGAATACGTGTCCAGAACCAGTATACACTAACAACTATTATGGATACGTAAGCTCATTAGGAGACGGAATAACTAACTTCCAAGACGTTCACGAAGGATTCACATCTAACGGAACTCTAAACTACGTAATAGGAACATATGACTTCGCACCACCAAACTTCAACATATATTTCGAGAATTTCTACTCTTCAGAACTAATATGGGAAGTCTATTGGTATCCTTCTACACTAACTTCGTTACCATCTAATCCTACTTTATTTAACACTCCTTATATTGCTAATTATACTGTAATTCATATTCCAAATGCTACTGTAAATGGTCATCTGATAATTAATGGAACTGAAATAGTATACAATTTTGTACACAATGCTACTTGGCTAAATGGAATGCCAGTAACAGCATTAGACTACAACTTCACAATATGGTACTTAGATATGGGAGGATTCTCTAGCAACCCATACAACCCATCACAAGACACAGTATTCATAGGAGACTACTGCGGAGAACCAGTATACATAAACTACACGGCAGAAGCATCAGACCCATCACCAATATGGTTCGATGCTATGCCTAATTTAGTTACTACAATAGTTCCTTCTAATAATCCATACCAAATACAAATATACTTCAACACAACAAGCTACTTTACATTATGCGATACTGATGAAGTTGTTTTGCCGCCTTACTTGTTTGTTAATATTAATCCTTTAGAGTTAGCTCCTGTTGATGGTCAGTATACTTATCATATTACTGAGTTGGGTGAAGTGCCTGGTGGGTTCCCGTTCTATCCTTATTCTTATAATGCTAGTACTGGTATTACTTTAAGGACTTATGCTGGGTATTTCCAGTTTAATCCTTTAGCTAATTTGATTAATGTTTCTGCTGGTAGTAGTTATACTTTGACTGTTAATATGACTCAGATTGTTTCTGCTCCTTACTTGTATAATGGTAAGCCTACTGGTCCTTATGAGGTTCCTATAAGTAATGCTTCTGGTGTTATTGAGATTATGCCTTATGGTAGTAGTAAGGTTATTGAGACTATTCCTTTAACTCATGTGAGTGGTAGTATTTATCAAGCTACAATATCGACTTCTGGGTTGTCTCCTAATACTCCTTATACTATATTTGTTAATGCTACTTATTCAGCTCCTATAACTATTAATGGTTCTGCTTTATCGACTGGAGGAACGCATACTATGATGACTACAAGGTACTTCTATAGGTGGTACTCAATATATCCTTACTCACCTACTGTTATCCCAGTGAAAGTTATTAATGCTACTCAACCTTTAAAGGAAGTGTCATTCCCGTCTGCTCCTGCTCCAGTAACTACTAACGTGACTAAGGTTGTTCCACCCAGTGCAGTAGTTCCTAGCAATGCTTCTACTCTAGATATTTCAATGATCGCAATAACTGTAATTTTAAGTTTAATAGGAGTAGTAGTAGTATTGAAATTTAAATAAAAGTTAATTTTTTCTCTTTTTATAATTTCTTAATTATAAGAATTATTTATTTGATCTAGATCACTTTTATGATATGCTTTAGTTTTATATATTTCGACTTTTTTTAGTAAAAAATGTTAAAAGTTAGAATATTTTTCTAGATTAAGCGTTTTTAGTTTTTAAAAAGTTTTTTTCTTACTCCTTTTTAATCTATTTATTTTTTATTGTATTTATTCAAAATATTTAAAAGATGTTCGTATAATTATCATTTATGAGTAATAATAAAAAAGTCTTTATAAGAGAATCTTCAGGTTTAGTTAGGCAAATGAGTTCCAGGCACGCATTTGCTAAAGTTTTAGCTTTGATAGTCCCAATTTCAGCATATTATACTTTAGTATATTCTCCAGCTTTACCTGGTGCAGATTAGACTTTAGGAATAGTGATTTCGGCAATTATTGCATTACCAGTTTTTATGACGTATCTAAAGCAATGTCTTTTGATAGGTTATTGCCAGAAAAATTAGCTTATGTTAATCCTAGATTAAAAACTCCTTTAATTGATCTATACTACAATAACTGTTAGTGAAGAGACAAAAGCTAAATTAGAAAAGCTAAAGAGATAAATAGAGAATGAAAAAGGAAGATCATTAAGTTGGGATGATTTTTTAAAGAATTACTTATAAAAAATAAGAGAATGGACAAAAATAAAGAAGATTTAAAAATTAGTGATGAGGAAGCAAAGATACTCTTACGCTTAACTAAAGAAGGTAGAAAATCTTGGAGGAGAAATGCTTAGATACTGACGCTCTAATTTTAGCGTATAACAAGAATATTGTAGATAAATTCAACGGGTGCTACATTTTTGTATTACCATGTTCGAATTTTTAAGAGGAATTGCTTATCTAGGAAAAAGTGTGGAAGATTATAAAAAAGATCTTGAATCAAATTTTAGAGTAGTTTGTATTGAGATAATAATTCGCTTAGGATAAGTTCAAAGATTTATGCGGAATTGAAGAAGAAAGGAGAATTAATAGAAGATCATGATTTAATTATAGGAAGTATATGTATATCTAATAATCTTATTTTAATAACCAATAATATAAGACATTTTAGAAAATTATGTAAGCATGGTTTAAGATTAATGAAATCAAACGAATTATTGTGAACTACGATAGAAGTTATTTTGTAGATAAAACAGAATGTTTTTACTTAGATGAAAAACTTGAAAATGTTTATTTTTTAATAGATAACTATATTATTTTAATTTATTTATTAATTCGAAATATTTCTTTACTGTGTCTTTTCCCTTAGTGGTTATGTTGGCAAAAGTTCTCGGTCCTGATAATGTAAATTGCTTTTTTATTATAATTAACCCTTCTTCTTCTAAAACTTGAAGATGCATTAGCAAGGAACTTTTTTGTATTTTAGTATATTCAAGTAATTCAGAAAATGACAATTTTTCGAAATTTGATAATGCGATTAATATACCTAGTCTAACGGAATTATTCAAGGCTTTATTATTAGAAAGGAATTCCAAAAGTTCTTTTACGTTATCCTTATTCTCTGCGTCTTTACTGTTCTCCATTATCTATCAACTCTAGGAACGATTTTATTGATGCGTAAGCCCATGATATAAGGAATATAAATACATATATAGGATCAAATTTGCTAAATGTAGTCATTGACATTACCGCATATATTGGATAAAATTGAAAACTAACAATAGCTAGTATATCATAATATTTTCCTTTAGTAATCCTATATTTGGAGAATAGGATTTTCCACATGCTATAGGTAATTCCAGCAGTAAAAAGGAGAATAAAAATGGCGCTGTACCATTGATTAAATGTAAGTATAAATAAT
Source organism: Acidianus manzaensis (assembly GCF_002116695.1). Classification (NCBI taxonomy): domain Archaea; kingdom Thermoproteati; phylum Thermoproteota; class Thermoprotei; order Sulfolobales; family Sulfolobaceae; genus Acidianus; species Acidianus manzaensis. The sequence goes on along the minus strand of NZ_CP020477.1, from coordinate 931,326 downwards.
GATGATAGAACTACATAATATAATGCAATAAATATTCTTTGTCTTACTTTGTATTTATTACTATATCCATATCTAAGTAGATGCAATCGTATTATTTTTCCAAATAAATAAACAGAATATATAATGAATGGAGTAATTATTCCAATATCTGTTGCAATGAAAACAAGATTATTAGAAGTAAATAAGCTCTCAACATAATCAATTAAATTAAGTAATAAAAAATAAATTACCCAAACGGCATAATAGATTCCAAGAGTTTTTCTCATTTTTTTCGATATTATTAAGTCTCCAAGCTTATTTCCTTCTTCAATGACCTTTTTATAATCCTCCATTATAGTACACCATACAATCTATTAATATTCCCTAAGGTAAGTAATTTAATGCCAGATCCATTATCTTTCACAATTGAAATTTTCTTATCATCTAGATCTAACGTTAAGATGGCATTAGGAGCTTCACCTTCAACAATTGTAGAATTTAGAAAATCTTCAGTTATTATAGGACCATATACTTTTCCGTTCAGAATTATATAGAGAGGCCAAGAATTAAATTGTTTCAATAAATCTAGTTCATGAGTAGTAATGAATCCATCTTTTACGTTTTCTTTCAAGAATCTTGCTATTATTAATCTTTTTGATGGATCTACATTCTCAAATGGTTCATCAATTAGCAAATTCTTACTTGGAGAAGATAAAGCTAGTACTGTTCTAACTATTACGCTTTGACCTGCAGATAATTTAAAAATCTTCTTATTTATAACTTCGTCATAAATTCTTAGCTCTTTTAATAAATCTCGAAAGACATCTAATTCAAGGTCTTTTATTTCTGAATATATTTCTGCTATATCTTTTACTTCTCTTCCTATTGTATAGACTTCTGGAATATTTGTAGAAAGATTCAAGTAATTTTTAATTTTCTTTACTCCTTGTCCATCAACTAAGATCTTTCCTCTATAAGGTATAAGTCCGCATGTTGCTTTAATTAATGTAGTTTTTCCTGAACCATTTGGTCCAATAACTATTGAATGCTGATTAATGTGTAAATTTAATTCTTTAAAGATCGTTACATCTGAAAATTTTATTGTGAGATCATTATAATTTATCATGAATATTCTATTGCTCTACTACATTATAAATAAGGTGTATAGTTCAATTTTTGAACTTTCTCGGTCCTATTTAAATATCTATTCTTTATCTTAATATATGAGAAAAACTTTATCGTACATTATAAAATCGATATTGAAAAATCCTAATCTTATAGGTTGGGGAGTTTTATTTATACTCTTTTGGGGAGTTATAGGAGCATATGTTAGTACACCCGGGGAAATGAATACTTTACCCGAAAGTTTATCTATTGTGAAGTCATCAGTATACACTGATATAGTTTCTGCCTGGTATGCTGTTCTGATGATACTTTTCTTGAGTGCTATAGGTGTAAGTTTGACATTTCTAGTTTATTTTCAGAGTGGTGCCCTTCCCTATCTATTCAAATATAGTAAATTAACTCCTAGTAAATATTTGATGTCAATGTTCTCAGGTGGTACGATTGCAGGAATAGTTCTCTCCTTAATACTGACTTATGCAATTTCCGGCATGTTCTCTACCAATGGTGTAGGCTACACTGTGATGCCGACTAAACCTTATGTGGTTTTCCCTGTAGTCATTTTATCGTTTCTTTTCTTGATCTCGCTTTCATTCTTTCTGGTCTTAATTTCAATGAAATTTGGAGGAGTAAAGTACCAACAATTAGTAAACTATATTCCTTTAATTCTAGGATTTATATTTTATTCGTTGTACAATTTTGCTTCGTCTTATCCTGAGTGGGTTACGTATGCATCGCCATATCTAAATATTATATCTCTACTGTTTTACGGTTATTCTGGTAATAAACCTCCAGTTACTGGCGCATCTGGAATTAATGCACCTACAGTATCAGTGGAATGGTCTGCATTATTTCTAACCTTATGGACAATAGGATTATTTTTGATTGATACAGTGCTTCTGAGGAAGATAAATTATGAACCAATAGAAGAGGCAAAAATAATGTAAACATGAGTTATATTCTCAAAAAAAACTTTTTTCTTAAATAAGGTAGATTTGCAATACTTAGTAATAAATTGGCTAATATGTATATTTTTTAGATAAGTGTACTTATTGAGAACTTTTAGCTATTATATGCTTTAGATATCAAATTATAAGTATATAATTATATTAATAGCATTTTTATAATTTTTTAACTTATATTCGGGAGTATTTTAGAAATTATTGGATCTATAATTTCGTAGGTTCCTCTTTCTTTTCTAACTATATATCCATCATTTAATAAACTTTTTAATCCTTCATTTATGCTAGATTTACTTAGATTTATTCCTCTTAAGTTTCCTTTTCCTCCTTTTTTAGCAAGAAACTTTAAAATTTCTTTAGCATTCTTACCTAGTTTTTTGTATTCATTATCTATTATGCTTTTAATTACTGGATCTTGATATATCTCGTTTAGAACTGTATTTACGCATTGTAAATCGACTTTATTACAGGTTAAGCTCTTTAATCCAAAATAATTTAACCATGCCGGTATTCCGTCTAATTCTTTTACAGCTTCAATTATTGCTTCTTCTTCATATTCTTTTCCTTCATCTTTAAATCCTTCTTTCAAAAATTTAGCAGAAATTTCTTGATTAAATTGCTTTACGTAAAGTGGAAAGAAAAATTGAAAAAATGGTTCTTCTTTTTCGGAGTACATCCTTTCTAATAATCCTACTGACGATCCAGAGATCACATATTCTACTCTTTTGTGAAATTGCCACTTTGCTTCTTATCAAATGAAGTATGCCAGAATAATTTTGAGATGCTAATCTTAAATATTGAAATTCATCTATAAATATGGTAAAATCTAAATTAAATTTCTCACCAAGAACTTCAGGCAAATCAAGGATTTGTGGTACTACTTCTTTTAAGTTTTCCTTTTTATTTAGGAGCATTTCTATCTCTACTAAAGGTAAATCAAAACGGATCTTAACGTAACCTATTAACTCTCTTAACTTGTTTATTAATTCTTCTCCTTTAATTTTGGTAATTAAAGATAATTTTCTTTTAGTGTCTATTTTATTTATTAATTCTATAAGTATTTGTGATGAATATAAGGATAAAAATGATTCTAGATTAAAGCTTTTACCTTCTACGAAATCTTCTGTAGAAATATATATCTTAGGAGAATTAATTCGCTTAAATGTTTTTAAAATAATTGAGGTTTTTTCCTATTCTTCTAACTCCAATAATTAAAGTTGGTTGTTTTCTATTTATTAATTGTTCTAAATTTCTGATTTCTTCATCTCGATCAAAAGGTTCGTCTGTTGGCTTTCCAAAAATAAATTTCATGGGTACCCGTGAATCATGGGTACCCATACTATTAAAATTTAGTTCTAATAAAAGATCTCCTTCATAGATTTTGTAATATAAGAGTAATCAAAACAATTTAGAAAACATTCAGTTAGTGTGTGTACTATCCGAATACTTTACGTTAATTTTACAAAAGGTTCTGATTGAGAGAAAAACTTCAATTTTGAAATACCCCACACACTAACATTTAGCTTCTTTTTTCCTGTGCTAAATATTCGTGTTAACTATTTTTATTCCATATGATAATAGAAACGGCTTAATGTGATCATTTATAATATGTTTTATAAATTCTTGTCTTGTCTTCTTTGCTGAAAATAATCCTTTCTTTACATCAAGATTATCTATAAATCTAAGATCTCTTTGACTGAAGATTATATCGAAATTTCCTGATAAAGATTTATCGAAAGTATCAATTTCGTATGAGACTTGGCGAATTGATATATTATATTTTAGTATTCCTCTCGTAATATCTTCAGAATCATGATCAAAAATGAAAATAGCTTGAAATTTTGTTAAATCTGGGTTTTCTGCTTCTGAATATAATTTGAATGATTTACTAGATTTATCAAATACTCTAGTGATACATATATGTCCAGTTATGCCAGAAAATATGTATGGATTTGATAGCATGTTTACTATATCTTTATCCATTTTTTCTGTAGAGATTTCATATATTTCCATTTATCCTCTACCTAATGATATTCCTTTTACTTCAGATTTTTTGAAAAATACTCTACCAAATCCTTTACTTTCTTTTTCCAATAAAATTATGGAATAGTTTAATATTCCATCTTTATAAGAACTACCAGGATTGACTATTTTTGTATTCCCTATTTTGTCAGTAGCAGAAGATTCATGAATATGCCCGTGTAAACCTAATAATGGATTATATTCTTCTATTATTTTTCTTACGGTTTGTGAACCTACGTGAACTCTTTTGTTATTAATTTCAGCTAAATCTAGTTTTGTATTGAATGGTGGTGCATGAAAATTAAATATTGCATATTCTGGATTTTCAACTTTTTTCAACTTATCCTTTATCTTATTATATAATGTAGTATCAGGTAATTCTCTGTAAGTGTTCCAAGGAGTAGGATTAACGTAACCACAACTGACTAAAAGATAATCGTTGCCAATTTCTAAAATTTTATCTTCTGATATATCAATTCCATGTTCTTTAAGATAATCATCTAATTCCAAAGGATCATCGTTACCTAAATTCCAGATTACTTTTACGTCTGAATTACGAGTTTTTTCTTCGTAAATTTTTATCCAATCATCCGCTTGTCCTTTTACAAAATCCAAGATCTTTTCTTTCCTAAAATTTTGATTTTTTATAAATTCATCTATCTCGTCCTTTGACTCAAAGAAGAGAGGAGCTATTCCTTTAGTCTTATAATTTTCTTCTAATTCATTTAATGATACTTCTTTATCATCAGTAAGCAGTATATTCCCTTTTTTAAGAATTAGAATGAAATCTTTAGAGAATATGTCTCCTCCAAATATAAGATAATTTGTAGAAAACATTTTAGAAGCATTCAAAGCCTTCTTGAATACCACTTCAGAACCATGAATATCAGAAACGAAAAGAATTTTTGTTTGAAGTCCCATAAAATCAAAACAAAAAATGTCTATATAATCTTTTTTTATTAAATAAGATAAGAACATTTAAGTATGAATAAATATGTTTATTTATACTTGTACTTTAATATATTTTTTGGAATAGTAATTAAATATGATAACATAAATCATCAGATTTATACTTTTTTTACGATAAATAGTAAATATACCTCGTTTTTCAGGTCCAATTCTTCAATTATACTATTTTATTTCAAAATTAAAGAATATTTTCCTAATAGATATATCTATAATAGTTGATATTTTAGTAGATAAAAGATATTTTTAAAATAAATCGACTTTTGTAAAAAAGTAAAAGTGTCATATCGAATCAATAATCATATAAAACTTCCCATTAAAAGTAGAGGAATATATGCTCACTAAATTATAGAACACTTGATATATTTGCTAAGTTATGCACATTATATGATTATTCAAAGAGTTCAATTTATGAACTTTCTTTTTCATTTTTAACTTTCTTTCCTCATTTTTTGTTATGATAAATTCTACTCAATTAACAGACATTTATTTAGCTGTATTTGCAGTAATAATTTTTCTTAGTTCACTAAGGAGTATTAGAGGAAGAAAATATAAGCTAGGCAAATTATTTTTAAGACCAATCTTATATTTATTACTTGGTGCTTTTTTAGCTTTTTCTGATTTATTTCTTTTTCCTATTTATATCTTCTTATTGTTTCTTATTTTTTCTATAATTTTTGGAGTACTTATTGGATTGAAATTAGGGAAAGCCACAGTATTCTATAAAAATTCGGAATTATATTATAAAAGAAGTTTAGTAACTTATATCATTTGGTTAATCCTATTCTTAGGGAGAATTTCTATAGAAATTTTAGGTTCAGTAAATGATCTAGAATTGGTAATCCTTGATTCAATGCTTATGCTTTCTGCTGGTCTCTTGATTGGAGAATCATACCAAGTAATTACTTTTGTAAGAAAAATGAAAAAATATGAAATTTAAGGATTCTCAAATTTTTTACAAGAAGATTCAATTATAAAGATATTTTATATTGAAAATCAATAATTAAAACTACGTATTGGCGACTTAAAGTTTTATGAAATAATTTTTCTTATTTACAATAGGTATAAATATGATCCAAGGGTATTTCAACCAAAAACTATATCACAATGAAATTTATAATCAGAAAATTGAACATTTTAAAAATCTATTTCTTTCTCTATTTGCCTTAATACATCCCTTGCTGTTATTATATCTTTTATTTTACCATTATCTGTTTTAACTAAAAATTTTAGTTTATTTCTTACCATTAAGTTTAATAAATCTATAGGATCTTCGTCTCCTTTTATAGTTACTATAGTCTTGTATGCAATTTTTTCTAGATCAATGTCATTATAATCTAATTTTTTTAGATAATCTTTAGTTATGAAACCTAAGGGTTTTTTAAATTTATCCACTAAAATTAATATTTCATTTTCTTTCATCTTTTCTATAATATCTTGAATAGAAGAATTTGGGTATATTAAGTATGAGTTTATAGATTTTTTTGAAACCATAATCTATTCTCTACATTATCATTTAAATATCTTTCTCCTAATAACGATTAACAATTGATCATTTATTAAACAGATTCGATAAGCTATTAATTATAAATTAACTATACATCTTCCCTAATAAAATAAAAAGCGTTTATAAAAAGTTTCGAAAGTAATGTAATCAATACTTCATAATAACGAAAAATTTTTTAGCAATAATTTGAAACTATATTTTTATATCAGTAAAAGAAGATCAACAGCATAGATTTAAACTAATTAGCTCAGCATGAGATGATATAATTCGTGTATCCTTGATTTCAAGAGAAAAGTTTTTTAGGGTAACCCAAATATCTATTTATGGGAATAGATCCTAATTATAGGACAAATAGACCAGTAGTCAAACAAGAAAATGGTGTAAAAGTATATGGTCCAATAGATCCGCCAAAAATACTCGGAATTCACGGTACTATTGTTGGAGTAGATTTTGACTTATGCATTGCTGATGGTTCATGCATAACAGCTTGTCCTGTCGATGTATTTCATTGGACTGATACTCCAGGACATCCAGCATCAGAGAAAAAGGCTGATCCAGTTAATGAACAAGCTTGTATATTCTGTATGGCCTGCGTTAACGTATGTCCAGTAGCAGCAATAGACGTAAAACCACCATGATAAAAGAGAAATGAGAAAAAGAAAAAATGTTTTAATCTGGTGGAATTTCTTTGAATGCTAAGTCAATTTCTACTCCTTTTCTTTTATTATATGCTCTTGCTGCATAATATATTATGAATCCTGAAGCGTACATCCCGACTAATGACAAGATAGTAGGTATGTTTATTGGTAATATTATTGGATTTCCCCAGGTAATATACGTAGCAAATACTAAAAATGCAAACGTGGGTACTCCTACTAAAGTAACTAATGGTATTCCTAGTATTTTCTTTTTGATTATCATTGTAGTTTCATAAACGTCTTTCCTTATATAAGGCATTAGTGCTGCTGATATAGCAAATATGGCATAACTTATTTCGAAGGCTACAGTTACGTCAACTAAAGATAATACTGGCAAGTAAGCATAAAGAACTACTCCTATACCAGAAAGCGCCATAATAAGTAGGATAGCTTTGATAGGCGCATTTAGTCTACTGTCAACATCTGCCATCCAGGAAGGCATTATTCTATCAAATGACCAAGAGAATAAGTATCTAGATAATCCAAGAACTAAAGGTGGTCCGCTGTAGTAGTTTGGTAACCATATTGCTATGAACATTAATATGTATATTATTGGATTTCCTAAAACAAGGAGCGCGTAAAAAGGCGTAAAAGTTCCTAATGAAGATAAAGAATTAACAACTGGATCTGAGTATCCATTGCAGTAAATGTACGAGTACGATGTTAGAAATTTCTCTCCGAACGCCATTATATTTACTTGTGTATATAAAATGTAATATACTGCAATCATTATTACTCCAACTATTATTGAAAGAAATACGTTAAATCTTACTTTTTTCATTTCTCCTGCCCAAGATGCTGGTAAATTATACCATGTGTAATAATACCAAATTGCTGGAATAGCCAATAAAGCACCATAAAATGGTCCTACAAATGTTAATCCGTTTGATGATGCATTTGAAATTACTTCTGTGTAAGCATCTTTGATTCCAGTAAAAGAAGCTAGTGAAGAAGAGAAGGAAGAAGGATTTATCATTAATAATGCAGCAAACATTACTATAGTAGTAATTACACTAATTGCTCCTGCTATTGCTATGAATTTCCAATGAAATCTTACGGGTATAGCTATTAAGCTAGTTATTATAGTACCTACTATTATTCCCCACAGAATTCTTCCTAATTTTAATCCAAAAAATCCTCCTATACTTAAAAACAAGGAATTATGATAATATATTCCTAGACCAGTAAATAAATATCCTAACCAAGAAGCTCCCAGATAGGAATAATATCCTTGAGATAATACGAAAGCTATAAAGAGAGCCCAATAGTTTGCAAATCCTAATGCAGGATGGGTTGCCCTACTGTTAAATACGTAATCTCCTCCAGATCTAGGCATGGAGGCTCCGGCTAAATAAAATAGGAATGCCATTCCTAACGTAGGAACTAAAGTCATAGTATAAGCTAATGGCCAATTAGCACCTGGACCTAACCATAACCATTCTAAAATTAATATTGGTACTCCTCCCGTAACCAGAGCCCACGTAGCTAATAGTGATGGCCAAGGGCTTACATCTCTAACTAGTCCTGAAGATTGCCTTAAGAATACGTTTGGAGCTAGTTTTTTAGAAGCCATTTGGAAAAATAGTAAATGAACAGTTTAAAAACATAACTGATTCTTTAACTTAAATAGTATTTAATCTCTTGAAAATTACGTTTAATTGTATCTAGAATTTAACCTATTTTAAGTTATAACCTTTGTTTTAATTTAAATATATAAACAGTATTCATTAAAACTCGTTTCTTTTCTTTATATAATTTTTCATTACAGTTAATTTAACCATAAACTTTAACGTGTATTTAGAAAAAGGTATTATCTATTATTTATAGTTGATTATCTAAATTTACTGATAAACTCATATAAAAGTTGTAATAACAAAAATATCAGATACTAATATTTTAACAGATCTTATATGCTAATCTATAATTTAATCTACTTTAGGAAAAATTTCTTAATTATCCTGTAATAAATTGATGTGTTTTTACCTTATCTCCTTCTAGGACAATATAAACTCCATGGAATATACCAGAAGAGTATTCGCTACCTGGATTTATTACTAGCGTACCTGCTACTTTATCAAATGCTTTAGATTCGTGAATGTGTCCATGAATACCTAGTGCAGGCTTGTATTCTTCGATAATTTTCCTTACACTTTTTGATCCTACATGAGTCATAACAATATCTCCTCCTTTGACTACTGGTTTTAAGTCTTTATCAAGTAAAGGAGCGTTATCTAAATTACTTTCGTATGGAGGTGCATGAGTGTTTAAAATTACTTTAGAAGGATCCTTAACTTTATTCATAACAGTTTTTAATTCTTTGTAAATTTCTTCTTCGCCTTTTTCTCTATAGGTATTCCAAGGAGTAGGATTTACATAACCATATGAAACCATTTCAAAATTGCCTATTGGTATTATGAAGTCTTCAGTACGTTTAAATAATGCATCTTCAGTAACTACATCGAACATATACATAGGATCGTCATTCCCTAGGTTGAAGTATAAAGGGACTGTTCCGTAAGGGCTTTTGTAATCCTTATATTTTTCTTCTGCTATCTGTATCCATTCTTTCAATCGTTCTTGAATTGCAGTTTTGAATGCTTCATCGACTTTCTTTTTGTCATTACTTAGTTCATCATAACCTTTCTTGTCAGTAATAATATAGTAATTTCCTGAAGCTCTTATATTTTGTATCACTTCATTTAATCCCTCTTTCCCTACTTCCATTCCTTCTACTTCATATCTACCACCTAAATCAATTATAGGAATTAGAGATTTACCAGCTAAATCTCCTCCTATTATTAATATATCTGCCTTATACATTTTACCTGCATTCAAAAATTTCCTAAAAGCTATGTCTGATGCGTGCAAATCACTAGTGAATAAAATTCTTAATTGACTTTTATTGTCTACGCCATCAGGAGTTTTTCTTCTAAATAATCCCATACTATTTTCACATATACCTAGCTAATATAAATATAATTTAAGAATAAACGGAAGATTGTATAAATTCGTTTAATTTGAAACGCTTAAAAAGTAAATATATGATATCATTAAAATATAATTATAAATAAGGCTTATGCTAAAATGATATTTATATTAAAAATAAAGATGTACTTCAATGTTTTTATATTAGCTAAAAATAATCTAATGAAGACTGCTAGAATTAAAAACAGAAAATAAGGAAAGTCTAGATTCCTTTTTTCGTAAATTTGAAACTTTTTAGATAATACTGCTAACGAAACTGCACACTATTCCCATAGTGATTTCCTCTTTTCTATGTAATAGAAATGGATATTCTTAATACTATAAAAAGAGTTCAAGGACTCTACACTATGAAGTATTTCTAACTCGAATCTCTTACGAATTCTTCTAGTTAGAGTAAATTGTAGTAATTACCGACTCTTACTATAATAAAATAGAAATTATCCATATAATTATACTAAAGTAAAATACAAATTTTTGAAAATATAGTATGAGAAAAGCAATATCTAGTGTATTATGTTATTTTTTCCAGAATTTTTTCTAAGTTTTTTTCTGCCTTATTTGTATCTATTGCAATTTCAAAATTTTCTCTGAGAAATTTATTTAGTTCTCTTATTGTTTTTATCGCATTTTCTTTACACTGTTCTGTTAATCCTAATCCTAGATCTAATGAATAAGGCTTGCATAAAATGAATATAATTTTACCAGAAAATTTTCTAATTTTAAATATTGTTAGTATATCATCTAATGTTATTCCATGCGAGCTTCCAAGTGACATTGTTAACACTGTTTGTACTAATTCATCGGAGTCTAATGCATTTTCGTTTATTTCAAGCATTTGAACATCTTTTTCTATATCTCCTGCATCTATGAAGATTATAAAATCGTATTCTAGCATTTTATCAATTATTTGTAATCCTCCTGTACCGAAATCTATAATGTCAACTCCATTAATGCATCCTTGTAATGCTTGTGCAACATAACTTCCACATCCATCATCTTTAGAAAATATGTTTCCTATTCCTGCTATTAATATTCTCATAATTTTTAACTAGTAGTTATCGCATTTAAATTTTATATTCAAATTTATCTTTATTTAACTAAGTTATATATTGTATTTAACTATTATTATGATAGAGAAAAGTATTGTTTATAAATTAATTTTTACTGTTAGAATGGATGTATATTATTCATTTAGCTTATTAATGATTTTTCTAATATTATCAGTCATGTCTTTCTCATCTATTACTTTTATTGCGTATCCTGCATGTACTAGTATATAATCTCCTTCTTTAGCTTCAACTAGTCCTAATTCTATATCTCTTTTTATTCCGTTAAAATCTACTAGAGCAGTATTTTTTTCTATTTTAATAATTTTTCCTATTAATGCCATATCATAAGGATCGTATTCACTCATTATTAGCTAGCACCTTTGCCATTTCTGTTTCGTATTTTATCATTTCATCATATTCTTCTTTAGATATTTTTTGTATTATCATGCCATAACTTATTACTACATAGTCTCCAGGATTTAAGTCATCTACCATATTATTTATTACTGGCTCTATTGTATTATTTCCATAGTCTACGAATACTATTAAGTCTTGTATATCAACTACCTTTGCAGGAAAGCTTAAGCACATCAATATCCTATTTTTTGTTTAATATTATAAGCTTTTCTAAAGTAGGGTAATAAATTAATCATAAAGAATAAAGTTAAAAACTATAAGAAGTAATTTTAATTGTGTTAAATCCGTTAGATTTGGAAGTTATAGATTTAGAAGTTTATGTGGAAGGAGGTAAGGTAATAAATGCTAAATCTTCTGGAAATAAATTAAGAAATTATGAAAAAATGTTTTTGAACAAAGATGCTAGGAGTCTTTATAATATAATACCTAGAGTATTAGCTACTTGTGCACAATCTCACGTTTATGCTTACGCTAATGCAGTTAGTTCAACTAATCTTGAAGCATCAAAATATATGGTAATGCTGGAAATTATAGAAAGTCATTTAAGACATCCTTATGTTTATTGGTTTCCTTACTTAGGTGGTGTAGAGTATCAATTTCCGTCTGGACAAAAATTTGCAAGAATTTCAAAATTATCAAGAGAAATAAAGGGATTAATGGAAAAGATTGGAGGAAAATGGCCATCAATTGACTATTTGTCTAATAAAAAAATTTCAATAAGGAAAGATGAGATATTAAGTATAATTTCTGGATTTGAAAAAGAAGTTATAGGAATGGATTTGGATAGTTTTCTAAATTTGACTGAAATTAGTGAGTTGAAAGGTGATCTAAAGTTATTGAAAGATGTACCTTTAAGACGAGCTGGGATAGATAATTATTTAGTGATAGGCTTTCCTTTTTTAGGCAATTTTAACCTAGAATATTTATCAGATTTTGGAACTTATGTGCTGTATAATGGAACTTATGTTGAAGTAGGCCCATTAGCTCAAGCCTTAACTTTCGATAAAATGGTTAAGAATTTACATAATAAATATGGCCCTTCTCCTCTATTGAGAGAACTAAGTAGAATTAGAGTAATAGCATATCTTTTGAAAATGTTTTCTGACTTAGATTATTATTCAGATGAATTTAAAGTAAATAAAGGTACAGGAATCGGTATTGTTGAATCAATAAGGGGTTCATTAATTCATAAGGTTTCTATTGACGAAGATTATAAAGTTAGTAATTATAGCATAATACAACCTACTACTTTTAATGCTTCTCCCGGTGGAGCTTTAGAGAAGGCTGTAGAAGGTATTCCAATAGATCCTAAAAATCCTTGGGAATTGTCTTTAGCTGTTAGTTCTTTAGATTCTTGTTTTGTAACTGAGGTAAAGGTTTATGAAAAGGATAAAATGATTCTTAAGAAAAGGATAGGAGGTTTTTGTTAATTTTTTGAATCGTTTTGTTATGTTAAGTTTAATGTCCTCTAGCCATTTTTTCGGCTATTCTTTGTGCAACAGTTTTTATTCCTTCAAATGTTATAACTATATCTTCATTTTTAATTTCTATTAATCCTTCATTTTTAAGTTTTTCTATCTCCTTAACGTCAAAATCTGTAATTTTTATTTTATTACCATATGAAAGATCTATATATATCCTTTGAAGCGTATCAAGTAGACCATATAGTTCTGAGAGTCTTTTTATTCCCTCCTCTGTAATATATAGGAATCCGTTTTCTTCTTTAATGTAACCTTTTGACATGAGTTTTTGCACATCTATTTCTTTTATTTTTATTTCATCAATTTTCTTAGGAGAAATTTGTATTTCTTCTAAAGCAATCAATTCACTAAGCAATATTCTCCTTGTTTATTTCTTTTTTTCACTTTTTTATATCTTTCGTCTAAATAGTAATAATCCCTTTACTAATTTTCTCTTTCAATAGAGTTTTCTGCTATTAGTGGTTAATTAACTGATTTTATAGCATAGATTTTTAAAGTTTTAATACCATTTTTTCTTTATTATCAAAGAAATGAACATTACATACCATGCAAGCATCATGCGAACGTACTATGTGTGCTACTTCTATTGGATTATCTATGTTTTCTACTTCTGTGCCTACTAACGCTAAACTCATGTGGCTTAAATTACCATAAGGATCTTCTGGTCCCATATTTATTTGTGTTGGTGTTATTATTTGATAATTTTGTATTTTTCCATCTTTGATAACTATCCAATGTCCTAATGAACCTCTTGATGCTTCTATTAAACCATAACCTTGAGAATCTTTTACTTCATCAGGTTTTTTATAAGTTGGTTCTCCAAATTTATATTTTTCTAATTGTTCCTCTATTATCTTATTTATTAATACTATTCTTATAAATCTGGCAATTTCTCTTAATAATACATTAGTACCTAAATGCTTTAGTAAATCTAAAATTAGATCATTTCCTCCTACTGCTAACATTGACAGTGCTCCTACTTCTGGGGCTATTAATTTGTCTTTCAATTTATATCTAAATGCTTTAGTAAAAGTATACTTATCTTTACTAATTGGTGGTATGGGATTTGTTTCTCCTTGAAATGGATGTAATCCAATATCTCCGGAAGAATAAGTGTAGTATGATTTAGATACAAATTCCAGAAAATTTTCTTGATTAAGTTGCAATGTTTCGAAATTGTTAAGATTTAAAATTCCGCTTTTGAACATTAATTCTGGATTTTCTTGATTGTATTTTTCGTCTAATGGGACATGCCCAAAAGACATTAGATAATCTGATCCTTTTCCTAACTTATCCCATTTCATTTCTTTTCCATAAATCCAAATTTTACATATATCTCCATTTGGATAGTCTTCACACCATTGATTCAGATCCTTCATACTCTTTACGGAAAGGAATTGTTCTGTTGGTCCTCCAATCATTACTTTTTCTACTAGTTCAGAGGAAATTTCCTTTATTATAGCTTTAGCTTTCATTATATCGTCAGGATATGGTTCTGCTGTAACTCCTCCAGGAACCATTGAAGATCCATGTGGCCATTGTCCACCAAATATAGCGTATATTTCTGTATATTTTTTTGACCACTTTACTGCTTCTTTGTACGATGATCCATAGAATGGAGCCCATCTTAACACCATGTCCTTGTAAAATGGGAAGCTTTCGTATTTTTTATTTACACTATCAATTAAGAACATTAAGTACGTATGCCTTACATCATTCTGTCCCATTTCTGCTAATGACATTATATTTCTAATGAGTACACCATTTGGTGGCACTTCAGCCTTGTAAGCCATATCTAAAGCTCTTACAGTAGAATACAAATGTGATCCTCCACATATTCCACATACTCTAGGAGTTATTACCAAAGAATCCATTGGAGATTTATTTTTTAATATTATTTCTATTCCTCTAAATAATCTTGACATTGGATATGCTTTAACTACTTTATTTCCTTTCAATTCTACTTTTAAATCTAGATCTCCCTCAACCCTATTTAATGGGCTTATAATTTTTTCATTCAATCCAATCACCTCTCTTTTTAATTAATGGCTTTGTTAGGAATTGGGGTGCTGATCCTCTTGCTATTGCTGAAAATGTTATGTAACTACCTCTACTCATACCTATAGGTAAATTTTTAGGTAATCCTGATCTGTTTTTTTCTGTTTTAAAGAAGTTAAATGTTGGAAAATCGAACTCAGTGCATCCCATACATGGAGTTCCTACTCTAGTTTTACTGCTTTGATTATTCCATAAAATATTATTGCATGGACTTCTGGTCATTGGGCCTCTACAGCCTAATTCGAAGTATAAACATCCTTCTCTATGTCCTAATTCGTTAGATGCAATTTTATATGTAAAATACGGTTGGCGCGGACATCCAAATTGTGTTGTAGTGGAATAGAATATTTTTGGCCTATTGTATTCGTCTAGAAGATCTTCTGTTAGTTTTCCTTCTACTATCATTGATATTGTAGTTAAAATCCACGTAGGATGTGCAGGACATCCAGAAATGTTTATAACAGGAAATCCTGATTTACTTCTGAATTTTTGACCTAAAAATCCTCCTTTCTCTTTTTTATGAAATTGTAATCCAGTAGATTGTGTAGGATTTGGATCTGAAGCAGGGATTCCTCCAAATGATGCACAATCACCTACTGCTATAATGTAATTAGCTAAAGGTGATATCTCAGAAATCCAGTCTTTCATAGGTTTGCCTGCAAATAAATTAAATGTTCCGGTATTATTTGGACCACGTATTATAGTACCTTCAAAAACTAATATATCTAGAGTAATTTTGCCATTTCTTATATCATTCAAAATTTTTTCTATATTATTTTCTAAAGATAATGATGGGTGCCACAATAATTTTATCTTATGTTGCTCAAAAAATAATAGTAAATCTGGATCAGAAGCATTAAGTAATGATAATGAGTTTCCTCCGCATGCTCCTCCTTGTAACCAAAGTAATGTTCTCATATAATATATTATCTCATTAAAAGATTTTTAATTTTAATTTATAAATGTATTATCTTAGGTTATCAATAAAGTTAAAAAGCGATAAAAATAAATAGAACATATTTTGTGGAAAAATCTTATATATACGATTACAAAAAATTGTTATACATGATAAGTATGGGAATAGATAATGATGAAGATTATATTGAAGGAGTTAATAAGATAAAAGAAATTGTAGCATACTTGAATTCTAGTGGAGTTCTAGATAGTTTATTAGATTTTGTGAAAGATGACAAAAAAATGATGTCAATAATAAAATCAAAGAGCTTTAGAGCAATTATAGAAATGCTAGGTGATTTAAAAGAGATGATAGATAATGGTGAAGTAAGTTCTGATGATTTTATTCGTGGAACATTAGCTATAGCAAAACATTTGGATAAAATAGGTAAAATTCTTTCAGTATTAGATAGTCATGGAGTTCTAGATGTTATGACTTCAGGTTTGTCAAAAGCTGCAGAAGCAATGGTAAAAGATGGTAATGAATCTAACATTGTAGAATTATTAGCCTCTTTTGATGATCCTGATGTTAAAAAAACTTTAGCTTACTTGAGATTTATGCTAAAGGAATTAGGTAAGGCTACGGAGCCAATAATAGACGAGAGAAATAACAATAAAGATGAGTAGAATATCTTATGCAAAGAAATCTTTTTCATTATTTTAAATTAAGGTAGTAAGTTGTAAAATCATAAGCATTGCATTTTTGACTGCTTTACCTTGAGTAGTAATATTATAATATACTGTTACAGGCCTTTCATTTTTAACATTTCGTGAAATTAAATTGGCTTCCTCCATTTCTTTTAATCTTATAGACAAGGCTCTTTGAGTCATTCCATCTATTTTCTTTAGTATTTCGTTAAATCTTAAAGCTCCATACTTATCTAATAATACTAAAACAGAAAAAGTATATTTTCTGGTCAATAATTGAAATATTCTTGGATTATAACTCATGCAAAGTTCTTGATCTTCTTTTAGAACGCAATCCACAATTTATATAGTATTAAGTCTTTATAAAATTATGTAACCTAATAATGATATCAATATATAATATTACTGTAGTTATTAATAAACATTTAAAATCTCTTATTATAAGAAATGAATATTCTTTACAATTTTTATCATGTTAGAGTCATCCTTAATTTTTTGGAATATTTATAGGGAATTTATAATTACTAATTAGAGATACCTATAAACTATTCATTTAACTTGCGTATATTTTAAAAATTATTTAACTCATAAATTATGATTGCGCACACAATAAATTATTAAATATTCCTCAGACGTTAGATAACTCAAGTTAATTGAGCCAAAATATAAAATCTGATTATCTTGTAATTGTAAAATCAATGATATTACTAGTAATTAGTATTAGCATTTGAATACTTTACGATTCTGCAACGGGATAATCGGAGAAGAACTTATTTCAGATCTACATAAACTACGATTAGATTTACCAATATGAGATAAGCTAAGAAAAATAAAAAAAATCATAGACTGTTTTTTCAGACGTTATGTAAACAGTAGAATTATATTAATTGTTAGTAATAGTTAGAATGTATTTCTCTACGTTGTCTATCAACTCTTTTACGTTAGAGTTGCCGTTAAGAAGATAATTAGTCATTTCATTAAGAATTTTCCTATATTCTTTATATAAGGAAGGAGAATTCCTAATATATTCCATCATTTTATTCGTAGTATCTGATGAGTAACTATTATTTTGCATCTTTTCTAGTGCTAATTCTTCTATGCTTTTCAATAAAAATGATAATGAAATAACAGCATCACTAGAGTTCTTAGCAAGATATAAGTATGCTTTTGATAATTGCAAATGTTCAGTCATTTTTAATCTCCTCTAATATTTCGTTAATTTCATTTGAAAGATAATAATTCTCTAATATTACTTCATCTGCATTAGTTTTTGTCTTGATCATTAAGCCAAAAGCTATTACTAGAATAGGTGGAGTAAAAGGAGAAATAGGTCTATAATAAATTACGTTTTTTCCATCTCTTTTTTCTTGTCGAATTAGGCCTAAAGTCATAGCTGGAACTTGAGTTTCTGGTTCTATTATATCAAGTAATCTGCCTTCCTCCAAATTTTACCGCCCTTATATATCTGGCTCCAGGTTTTTTCAATTCATCTTTATTTAGTTTATATTTTATATTTCCTATAGCTTTAGCTGCTACGTTAAATCTTGCCCATTCTTCCATTATCTCAGCGAATGCTCTAGCTTCATGAATACATGCACCAACAGATATTATGCCGTGATTCATCAAAATTGCTATTCTAGGAACCTTAGCTCCTTCACCTTTTAATGCTTCGCCTACATTTTTAGCTAATTCTATTGTTCCTGGATGTGAATATTTTACTATCTTTATTTCTCCTAGTATTGCTGCTGCTTCTCCATGAGTTATGTCAAAAAATCCAGATATGGCTAATCCCATTGTATATGGTGAATGAGCATGGATAACTGCATTAACATCTGGTCTAACCTTATAAACTTCCAGATGCATTTTAGTTTCTATTGAAGGCTTTAAATCTCCTTCAATAACGTTACCTTCCAGATCTACCGCAATTAAGTCTTCAGGTTCTAGGCTAACTCTTGGATATCCAGAAGGAGTTATCCATATTTTTTCAGATCCAGGTAATCTAGCACTCTGATTGCCTCCAGCATTACTTATCATTCCTTTCCAATAAAGTGTTTTTACACTATTAACTAGCTCTTTTTTAAGCTGATTTTCATCTGATTGACAAAGCTTACAGTACGTATTTCCTATCATATAAACCATTTTATCACCTTTTACATCTTGGAGATACATTTACTATTCTGTGCATAGCCCATATCCAGCAAGTTCCTTCTTGAGATACCATTGGAGCACCTTTAGGATCTTCTGGTTTGCATGTTTTCATATAAAGAGGACATTCTGGAGGATCAATTAATCCCATTACTACTTCTCCACACCGTGCTCCAGCTATATATTCGTCTTTTGTCTTGCTTCTATCTTTTAGTCCATACTGCTCTCTTGCGTCTATTTTTCTAAAATCATCCTTTAGTCTAAATCCTGCCTTAGGAAATATAGCTACACCTCTAACATATCCATCTTCTAAGTCGAAAACTTTATCCATCACTTTTTGGGCTTTTATATTCCCTTCCCAGCTTACAGATCTAGTATATTCATTTTCTATTTTAGGCTTTCCTTCATCTATTTGTTTTAATAACATATAAATTGCCATTAAGACGTCAATTGGTTCGAATCCTGTTGCTACCATAGGTTTTTTAGATCTTAGAAAATATTCGTAATAAGGCTTTAATCCTGTTATGGTTACTGAATGTCCAGCTGATATAAAAGCGTCAATACCGAGAACATTAGATTCCATGACTGAGCCTTGTATTGCTGGAGTATATCTATAAGAAACTAGGAAGCTAAGATTTTCCGGAGTTTCTTTTAGGATTTCAAACGCTGTTGCTGGTGCTGTAGTGTCCATACCTACTGCGAAAAATACGAATTGTTTATTAGGCTCTCTTTTGGCCATTTTTACTGCATCTTGAACTCCATAAATTACTCTTACATCTCCTCCTAATGCCTTAGCTTCTTCTAATGACATTCTATTCCCTCTTGCTCTGCTCATATCTCCATAAGTAGTTATTGTAACGCCGTCCAAAGCTAATTTTACTGCATCGTCTATATCTGTAGCTGGAGTTATGCATACTGGACATCCTGGTCCAGCTCTAACTTCAACGTTTTCTGGTAATAATGTTCTTATTCCATAGTGTGTTATCGTCCACTCATGACTACCGCAAACATGCATTATCATTATATTTTCTTCTATTTTTTTAGCTAGTTCATCAATTTTTGCTTTTAATGCTTTAGCTAATCTAGGATCTCTATAGTATTTTAATAGAGAAAGATATTCTGTATTCAACTTTCACCACCTACAATTTCATTAAAATCTTGTTTTTTCTTCTCTTCTGGTAATTGATTTGTCATCTCGTTCCATATTTCTATTGATTTTCTTGCTTCAACTTCATCAACTATTTGAATAGCGTATCCAGCATGAACTAAAACGTAATCACCTATCTTGGCATCTACTAAAGAAAGAAGTATATTATCTCTTATTGTTCCATTTCCAAAATCAACTTTACCATATTCTCCGTCAATCTCTATGACTTTACCTGGAAAAGCCACGCACATTAGCTTTCACCCTCATAAGCTTTTTTCATTTCTAAAATCTCGTTTTCATTTAAATCGTATACAGGATAATAGTCCTCGTCTACGTAAAGCATAGGTACACCGCAATGTTTAGGCATAGGAATTTCTTCTTTACAGTTTTCACATACTAATACATCAATTTTCCTAAAATTACCTTTCTGCTTATATTTCATTTCTTCCTCACAATGAATTGGAATTTTTTCTTCATGTTTACAAATCATACATACTAATTTAGCCATTTTTCTCACCTAACAAATTCTCGGGACTGGATCACCTAATGGCCTACCAACATACCTTTTACCTCCTATTGACGTCTCTAATATAACTCCTTCTATGTCCTTTCTTACTTCTCCTATTACTGAAGCATCCTTACCTTGTGGTATTGACCATAATTCGTTTAATACATCTTTAACGTATTCCGGAGATACTGCAATTACAGCTTTACCTTCATTTCCTAGCTCTAGAATATCCATTCCCATAAACTCTGATGCTGCCCTAACTTCGTCTTTTACTGGAATATCTTCTTCTCTAATATATATTCCGAGTTTGGATTTTTCTGACCAATCGTTTAATAAATCTGCTAAACCTCCTCTAGTTGGATCTTTCGCGTCTGCTACTCCTCCTATTTCTAGAATTCCATTTATTAGTTTATTTAAAGGAGCTACATCGGAACTTACGTTTGCCTCAAACCCTATTCCCTCCCTAGAGGATAAAATGGCAATTGCATGATCTCCTATTGTTCCTGACACTATTATCTTATCTCCAGGTCTTAAGTTGAGTGGAACTAACCATTCTTTTGGCTCTCTAGTTTTTCTAAGAGTTTCAATATCATGATCCAATTGCTTTGATCTAAATCCAATTCCTGAAGTATTTATTATAATTTTATCTAAACTACCTTTTTCCATAACCTTTGTATCTCCAGTAACTATATGAACTCCAGCTTCTAATGCAGTATTCTTTATACTATTGACTATTTTTTCTAAATCATGAATTGGAAAGCCTTCTTCAATGACTACTCCTAGACTTAAAGCTACCGGATCTCCCCCCATCATAGCTATATCGTTCACAGTTCCGCTTACGCTTAATCTACCTATATCACCTCCTTTAAAGAAAATTGGCCTAACAATAAATGAGTCAGTTGTAAATACTACATTGTTTATTACTGCTCCATCATCTAACATTTGTAATCCAATATCTCCAAAATTATCGTCTAAAGTCATAAAAATTTGCTTTATTAAATTATGCATATACGATCCTCCGGCTCCATGTAAAAGCGTTATTATGTCTTTACTACTCATGCTTATCATTATAATCATAGAATTTTATAGTTAATAAACTTATATTATTTTTGATAAACATGAATCAAAATAAAAATAATATAATAGACCAAATTTTACGGTTCATACCATAATCATTAGCAAACAAATATACTACAATATACCTACTTATCTTTAGTAAACAAAGATTAAAAATTTTCCTTCTATTTAATAATAAGAGTAGAAATGCTGTCCCCATTAGTTCTAGCCTACGTAATTTACGTAATTATTATGACTCCACTCCTAGCTTGGAGCATAGAACAAGGATTAAACAAAAATAATCAACTTGCATTTTTAATAATGATTATCACTTTCGTAAATACTATGATATTTCTAATCCTTTTTTCACTAAATAATTACATAATTTTAATCTCAACATGTATATTGCTTCTCGTAATTCCAATAACAATTAGAAATCTAGGTTTTTATAAACCTTCTCTGATTACTTTATTAATATTTAATGAAATAATAATGAGCTTATTATACTATGTAATTCTAAGAGGATTCTCCAATTCAATAACAGCACTGGACTTTTATGGTACTGATATCCCTACTACTCTCATTTCTTCACCTATACAAGTATTCTACGCATTAATTGAATTATCTAATTCATTCATGTTCTTTCTAATGATTATTCCTGAAATAATATATTTCTCCTTTAAAACTAAAAATTCTTATCCAATACTACTTGCAATATTAGGACTAGCTGGACCAAATATTGCCTCAGAAATGACTCATTCTATACTATCTTTACCTTATGATCCAATCAGTCAAGCATCAATATTAGTCTCAATCTTATCATTTTCGTTAACGATATATCTATTTTATAAATTATTACGAAATCAAATTACAATTGGACATTTTCTTACTTTTATCATCTTTGATATATTATTAAGTTGTAGTTCATTATATTATTCAATAACTATAAACGAAATACCTTACGGAATAGCTACATTATTAGCTATAGCTTTCTCATTTCTGAATATTGACATCAAAAATAAAATTGACATTAGAGGAAAAACGTATTACATCTTATCTTTATTTCCATTATCATTAATACCTCAAGTATTATGGGGAATCTCCATTTCTGAATTTTATTATGAAACATTCCTTTCTTATCCTATAGGACTTGGAATTGGAATATCATTCTTGAGCATTTTATATGTAATTTCGAGACTAACTAAAATTATGAGTTAATACTTTTTCCTAATTCTAGTTTAAACTATCTTTTATAGAAATGCCGTTAAAGAAAAGCAAAGTTTATATATTTGCTAAAATAAAGAAATATTATGGTAGTAATAGAGATGGATAGTATTCATACCGATTTTAGAAATATTTTTTCTGTTAGAGTTTAAAGGGTGATAAAATGAGAAAAAGTAAATTATTAAGTACTGAAGTAGGATGGCTAAAAAAAGAGACATTACATATCTTAGACTTAGTTCCTTTATCAACATCTAGCGTAGCACCAACATTTAGCATAGCAGCAGCTTACGGAAGTATGGTCGCACTAATGGGACCTTATGCAATAATGGGTGTTGTTACGTCATTTCCATTCTTCCTTTTTGCAGCTATAATTTTTAGGCAATTAAATAAGAAGGCTCCACATTGTGGAGCATCATACCATTGGGGTACTAGATTTATAGGTAAAAAATACGGTGGATTTCAGTTCTGGATAGTTACATTAGCTTATTTTCTTTCTTTACCACCAATAATAATCCCAGCTGGAGAGTATACTTTGGACATGTTTTATAGGCTAGGATTAATAACTAGAACTATGGAATTAAGCATATTTTGGGATTCGATTGTAGGAATAATTTGGGCCATAATAGCTGCAATACCATTATTATTAGGAGCAAAACCTACAGCTAGATTTACCGAAGCATTCTTATTCTTAGAACTAGTTATTTTATCTGCTTTCATAGTTATTGGAATTACTTCATTATCTACTCATATCGTAAATTCTTTTAGCTGGAGTTGGTTTTTTGCGCCAAAATGGTTTTCTTCATCTTCTTATTTCTTTGGTCTTGCTGCAACAATGGTAATTGTAGCTACAATTCTCGATGGATGGGAAATAGATAGTTATGCAGCAGAAGAATCAAAGAAACCTAAACTTTGGCCAGGTTTATCTGGAATAATAGGTTTAATTTCAGTATTCATTATTTACATGATTACAATGCCTATAATGACTATTGAAACACCGATTTCAGCATTGTCTTCATCAGTAGATCCTTTAGCTAGATGGGCTTCATACGTTATTCCACAATATGTATGGTTACTTGACATTGCAGTTATTACCTCAACTGCCTCATCATTATGGCTTACTTCGTATATTTTAATCAGAGCATGGTATTCTGCTGGGAGAGAAGGATTATTGCCAAAAACATTTGCTTGGACTAGTGAAAAATTTAAGTCTCCTTGGTTCGCTACAATAATTTCTACGTTAGCTATGATAATTGTTCAACTTATAGAATTAACATCACCTAGTATACAATCATTTTTCGGATTAGTTTTAACTGCTGCAGGAGCTTTTCTATTAGCAGAATTTGGCATAGACTCTATAACTGCTACAATAATGTGGTGGAGAGAAAAAGCGATAACCATGAGAGATTGGATAATAAGAGTTATTGCTCCTATAACTGCATTTGGAATGATAGGTACTATAATCATGGGAATAATAGATGCTGGACCGGCATTTGGATATACAACTACCGAGTATGGAATAACTCTTCTTGCTATGGCATCTATTGGTCTTGTATTCTTATTTAAGAAATTTAATGTTATAATTCCTGACTGGTTAAAGGAAGATAACAAAGTGAAAGAAAGAAATTTGAAATAAGAAAAGAAGAGTGTTCTTAGTAATCTTCTAAAGTTCTTTAGACTTTTTGTTAAGTCTATCATGCTATCTTAATATTTTTTATCATAATTAATCTTAGATATCAATTAAAGAAAAGTATTTATTTTAAGGATAGAATGTAAGTTTATGTCAAATTTTAATCTCCCTAATTTCCAGGCTAAAAAGATAGAATTTGAACAAATAAGTCAAGAATATATTAAAATATGGAGTGATGCGAACAAGAGACTGAATAAAGAAGGAGTTAAAGCACTAATTTATGGTAGCATTGGTTTATACTACAGATTAAAGGATCTATCAGAAGCTGTGAAGTTAATAAAGGATGTAAGAAAAGAAGGACCTCAAGATCTTAACGTAATTGTAAGAGAAAAAGATAGAGAAAAATTTAAAGAAATACTAATGAGCATGAATTTTGTTCCTTATTATCATCTTGAAATTACAATGGGACATATTGCTAGTATATTCCTCTTTAATGAATTTACTATTAAAGTCTATTACATGGATGTAGCTAGATTTAATCATGATGTAGAAATAAATTGGAATGAAGATTTTTCTATGGATTTAACTGATTTACTATTAACTAAATTGCAAGTTCACTATTCTACTGATAAAGATGCTGCAGATATAGCTGCTATCCTATTAAAAGGAGATCAAATAAATAAAGAAAAAATTGGACGCTCTGTGTCTACAGATTGGGGATTTTGGAAAGATGCTGTTGATAATTTAAATAAAGCCAGAGAATATGTTTCTAGGCTAGAAAGAGACAATCCTAAAAATGATGGAATTAGAAAGGTAGTTTCAGAATCGTTAAAACTTTATGGATATATAAATAATTACCCTAAAAGCGAAAGTTGGAAACCATTATCTGAAGATGAAAAATACTGGAGAGATTTTTGAATGAAAATAAAAAGACATAAAATTGTTTTATGCAATTATTATTATTTTTCTTTTCTCATTTTATTTACTATTATTCTAAGCTCTTTTCTTTCGTTATCTGTAACTTCTGAGCCTAATTATGGTTGTGTAGAATATACAGTTTATCTAGGAAATTTTTCTACAGTCAAGGGAAGTTCATTAAATTATTTTTCTCCCATTTCTCCTTCTTCTATTGTCATGGACAGTTCAGGTAATGTCTATGTTGCTGCTGTAAATGAAATTTATATTCTTAACTCTTCTGGAAATATTATACGAAATATTTCTGTATCTGGGGCAGAATATCTTTACTATTACAAAGGAATAATACTTGCTGCTAGTGGAACATTACCTAATTATACTTTAACGTTGATTAATTCTAAAAATTTTAGTATAATTAAAACTATAATCCTTAATACTTTTCCTTTATCCGTCTCTATGGTTAAGAATCAGATTTATATTGGAACTTCTAACGGAATTGGAGAACTTAAAGGTAATAAAATTGAATTTATAACTTTAACACCTGGTCCAGTAACTTCAATGCTTTCGGTTAATGGAACATTATTCGCCTCTGGATATAATCTTTCCAGAAACTATGGATTTCTAGATATAATAAAAGATAATAAATTATTTGAAATTATGATAATTAACAACACATTTCCTAATTCACTATATTATAAAAACAACATTCTTTATATTGCATCAGACTTTGAAATAATTATACTTAATCTCAATAACAATTCTATACGCTATATTTCAATACCTGGAGAGGAAATTCAAGGAATTGCGATTTACAACGGACATATTTATGCTACAGCGGATAGTCTATATGGTCCTGATTTTGTTCTAGTTTTAAATTCTACAACTGTCTTATCTTATATAAAAGTTGGAATTACTCCTATTGGGATAGTCTATAATAATTTTAGTAAACTTCTATTTGTAAGTAACTTCTTTGATGGAACTATATCAATAATAGGTTTTAATTGCAGTAAAACTAGCACAAATACAACAGAATCTGTAGTAGAAAATAATCTAATTAGCTCAATAATTAATGTAGTTTATCCAATGCATTTATATTTAATTCAAATAGTATTAGCGTCAATAATTGGTGTAATACTATTAGCTTATCTAATATTTAGGAGAGCCAAAGAAAGAAAATAGTTCAATGTATAAAATTTACTAGTTCTTTCAAATCAGTTAAGAGAATATTCTCTAATATTGAATTTATCTTATAAATGTAAACTGGCCTTCCTTTTTCTCCATTTCTTATTTTTTGTTTTGTTATTAAATCCAAATTTTCTAGATTTTTTAATGATTTTATTAGAATTGGTTTGTTCTTGTTTGTAATTTCTATAAGTTCTTTGAGAGTTATTTCTCTTTTTTCTCTAATTATTGAATACACATTTAAATCAAATTCACTAAGTCCATATAATGCAGAAACTAATCTATTTATTTTCATTCTTCGCCCTGATTTTGTGATAAATTCTTTAGACAAAAATCTTTCTTCCACAGAAAAATCTAGTTTATTACCTATTTATATATTTTTCTTATAAATAGCATACTTAAATATTTTTTAAAATCAAAAATAGTTTAAAACAAACCATATCAAGATTTGAAATCTCTTTAATAGTTCGTGAAGTATATGAAAATTAATGCAATTCTCCCAATCAGACTGTCGTAGAATAAGCGTTAAGTAATCAAATACTACACACACTATCTCTTTAATACTAAATTTGCATTGAAGATAATCTTTATAATGTTATATTTAAAAAAGAAAATCTAAAAAAAGAACATGTTGTAATATCTTTACATTTTTTATAGCTCTTATATGTTAATAAAAATATCATTATCTATAATTTTAGTTTCATAAGTCATTAAGTCGCCCGAGTAATACCACTTCCCAGTCTTATTACCATAAGGATTATACATTAACTTTCCATTATCTAGACTATATTCATAACTATGCAAATGACATCTTATTCTATATTCATTTTTATAAACTATTTCTCCATATTCCATGTTTCCTCCTTTATGAGGACAGTAAGCGTCAATAGCATAAACTTTGTTATTTATTTTTATTATTACTACTTCAATTTTCTTTTCCGCTAAATTAAATTTCATAGGTTTTCTTTCTTGAAGTTCAGATATTTTGCAAACTCTAAAAAGCATGCATCAATTACCAAGATTATTCGTATTTTGATTTTCTAGATAATGGACCTTCTCCTGGATAACTTCTTCTGAAATGTCCTGAAGGCCTTCCATATAGTAACTCTATAAACCATGCTTCATGTTCTATTTCTTCTTGTAATATTTTTTGAGCTAGATCATAAGTTCTTGGATCTTTTCCATATGTCATATCAGATACTTCTTTCCATGTTCTTTCTGCGCATTGTTCGGCTTCTAATAATACTTTTAATATTTCTTTCGGGTCTTTCCAATTTTCAGGTAAATACGCATCTGCACAGGCTGATATGTCAGCAACTTGCCTTATATCTCTTGGTAAATCTCCTCCCAATTCATAAATTCTTTGTGTCATTAATTCGAAATGAAGCCTATCTTCAAGTCTTGCGTCTTCAGTTATTTCCTTTAATCCTTCACCTTCCATACCCGTTAGATGCATTCTCAAAATTGTATAATAATAATACGTAGTTAGTTCTGCTGCCGTTGCTCTAACAAGTTTTTCAAGTAACTTATTTACATCTAATCCTGATTTTTCTATTATTTCTACTCCTACTACTTTCGGTTCTTCTTGTTTAGGTTTATTCTCCACTTTTCATTCGCCTAATAATTTATAGTAAATACTAATTTATAAATCTTTCTAATTAAGAATCATTCTAACAGTTTATCTTATTTATAAGAAATATAATAACGCATATGCTTTTATCTAATAACTTAAACCTTGTTAATCTATATCCTTAATAAATTAGAATTACTTCTATATAAGAGCTTATCCTAAATAGAAATATTTATAAGTAAGTCAGATAATTATTATTAAGATAACTAATGATTATATTGGATATAATATCAATAAATTTATTTCTTACTATTAAAAATACATTATTAATGATTCTATATTACATTATAAATAATATGAAGTGATAGATATTGAGTATAAGGGATTCTATAAGGCTTTTTGGCCCAGCCTGGATAGCTCTACTAGCTGATTCAGATGCAGCTAGTATATTAGGTGGAGTATCTACCGGTGAAGAATATGGATATAAACTGATATGGTTTGTTTTGATTTTATCAATTCCTTTATTCGTTATCCAAGAAGCTGTTGGACGATTAGGTGCAGTAACTAACTCTGGAGTAAGTAAGCTTGTTAGACAATACTACTCTAAGAGAGTATCTCTTTTATCTACAGTACCAATATTTTTTGTTGATTTTTTTACATATTTAAGTGAATATTCTGGAATTTCCATTGGATGTTACTTGATAGGAATTAATCCGCTTATAGGCCTTTTATTATTTTTCACATTACATATAATGATAATATTGTCAAAAAATTATGAAATTACGGAGAAAATACTAATATTAATCTCTCTGACCATGATTATATCGTCCTTGATTATAATAGAACCTAAATTATATTTTACTAAAGATATATTCTATTTTTCAACCTCTAAAAATTTCCTTTTCTTTTTAGCTGTAAACATAGGTGCTGTTGTTACACCTCCCTGTATGTTAATATACCAGAGTTCAGCTACGGCACTTAAATATTCAGAATTAAGCATAAATAAATCTAAAAAAGTAAGATGGGTTAATTTAGAAACATTAGCTGGGTCACTAGTAACGGAACTCGTAATAGTATTCTCTGAAATAATAGGGACTGGAATTCTTAATATAGATCCAACAAATGCTCAACAGTTAGTAAATGCTCTTAATCAATTTCATTATATATTCGGCATAATACTAATAAGCTCAGGATTTTTAACACTCATAGTAGTATCTTTAAGTAGTGCTTGGGGAGTATTAGAAGCTTTAGATAAAAATAATTATAATAATGTTATAAAAATATATATTATTGAATCAATACCAGCTATGATTATTATAGCTTTATTAAGTAATAATTTTTCTGAAATATTTGACTTTGTTCTAACTTTATTATCATTGTCTCCATTAGTTATTGCAATACCAGCAATACTTATAGGAATATTAATAAGAAATAAAAAAATAATGAAGGAATTCTCTTACACAAAATCTAGATCTATACTGTATTTTATAATGTTATCTCTAGTAATAATTGGAGGTATAATAGGACTACTATACTTATAGCGAAATAGGTTTTATTCAGTTTATAAATGGTACTTTAGGATTTGCTGAAGAAGGAAATAGGCCGGGTAATTTTGTCTCTTATGGTCAAGGTGATGTATCTGAAGCTCCATCAGTGACTCCAACCTCAACTCCTGTAATGCCATACGATGCTACGTATGAACATATGGGAGATTGGGGAAGGGCTAGAGTTGTAAAGCCGGGTTTAGTAATTCAGGAACCAGGTACTTCTACACCTAAATTAGTAACTAATGATTTAATAGATATAAACTTAGGAATGAGAGAATTTGTAGAATCTTCATGGTATAATCCATGGTATAAAGATGGTTTTGCGTCTGAAGTTCCTTCTGAAGTTTCTGGAATAACAGAAGATCCTATAGGAAATCCTGTAAGTTATTATCATCCTTGGAGGAAATGGACTATGCCTTTACCTCAGCCTAGATCCGTGCCTATGGCCTATCCTACGCCATATTCATGGGCTATGTCTCCTAGATTTGTACCATATCAAGGATATAAGCCTATAAGTAATTTATACTATAACGTAGAAGCTGATCCTCAAGCTGTAATGTATGCTCAAGTTCTTCAGCCTCAAGCACCTACTCCAATATATTCATCTTATTATTCTGTAGCAGGATTAGGAGCTTATTACAATAGTAACGAGATGAGTGTTAAATTCTATTTACCTTCTGTAAGTACTACAACAGAATCAGTTCCGCCAGAATTCTCTAGCTCTCAAGGAAAAGAAATAGAATTCAAATATATTGCACCATATGCGCTATCTGGAGGAAAAATTATTACTAATGCTATTGAGAGAATGAGAGCAAGAGCTTTTGAGGCTGGATTAGATGGTATGGGAATGTGGATTGCATGGTTCTCCGCAATGAATTGGCTAAAACAGGGTAAGACACAAGTAAGTTCAATGCCACCTTCTTCTTGGACTTATGTAAAGAATACTAACCAAAATGTAGCTATCGGAGTTGGAATGAAAGAAGCGCCTAGAGGAGCTCAGTATCATTCAGAAGTATTTGCTACTGGTAAAGGAGTTACAGTTCCTACAATTAATCCACAGCAAATCCAGCCTACTACTGTAAATGCTGGACCTAGAGTTAAACTAACATATGATGATGGAATTCAGACTATAAAGCCAGCGTCTCCAACTCATGGTGCCGGAACTTTCGAAGAGGCTATTATGGGCAATCCAGACTATAATATACAAGGAACTCCTAGGTTAACTGTAATTCCAGAATCGCAATGGGATGGATTCGAATTTGCACAAACGCTGAGATCGTTTGACCCATGCTTTGTATGTGGAGTGCATATGGTTACACCAAGTGGTAGAGTAAGATTCCAAACTTTAGGTGCTCCTGTAGATTTATCTAATGTATTGAAAGTATTCTATAGATATGCTATGCAGTTAAGGTGAGATAATGATACCAGTGATTTTTGCTATTGGAGCGTCATATTCTTCAGATTCCTTATACTGGTGGGCTTTAAATGTAATATTTCCTGTTAGTCTATTAATTTTTATATTCGGCGTAATCTATAGGATTTCTAGATATTTTATAGGAAGAAGAGCTATTACCTATGCTACTGCAGGATTTGGAACTGAATTTAAGGAAGCAGTTACAGCTATTCCTACTCCTTTTAGGACTGCAACTAAAAAGGATCCATTCCTTATAATAGAAACAATCTTGTGGCACATTTTTGTCTTAGGAGTAATAATCATTGTGGGTATACATATAATAGCGTGGAACTACATCTTCGGACAGATATTTGGAGTTTCAGATCCTCTGTGGTTTCTGTTTAAGATTTCTACACCAGAACAGTTTACGTCAGCATATCAAATGGGTTTACTGGGAAGTAATGCGTATAGTCATGGTGGGATTTTAAATCCGTTAGGAGCTTGGAACTCTGCTGAAGTATCTACTTCAACTTTTGATCCATGGGGATTCTTATCAGTTTTAGTGAATGGAACAATGATGGCTCTATTGGCACTAGCTGGACTTCTAGGATATTTAGTGACAAGAATTGTGGAAGATGCTACTGGACACAAGAGATTAAGTTCAGTAGGAGACTATACGTTCTTAATACTATTACTCTTAGTGATAATTACAGGATTAGGAGCTATGTATAACTTTTCGATACCTTACTTAGGAATTCCTAATCAAGCTAATTGGTATGGATTTCACATAGCAATGATTGGAATATTTATAGCTTACATTCCTTTCAGCAAAGGATGGCACATGTTTGGATACTACCTAGGAAAAGGATTTAGAGGATATTCATATGGCAGAAAGAAAGAATGACTTTTGTGGGGGATTCAAAGTGGAAAAAGGAGGAAAAATTCAAATAAAAAGACAATTAGTTTCAAGAGTATTCGATGAAATGTCTCCTGCTGATGTATGGGGAGTTCAAGAATGCATGAGATGTGGAGTATGCAGATTTGCTTGTCCGTTTTGGCTAGTTACTGAAAAATCAACTGACATTCCTGCGTGGAGAACTTATGAAATAAATAAAATGTTTTCTATGTTCTATTCAGGTTATGGAATAGTAGCTAGATACTTAAGACTCAGAAGAATATCTTCAAAAGAATTAAAGCAATGGAGAGAATCAGCTTATAACTGCACCGCATGTGGAGCATGTACTGATATTTCCCCTTTAGAAATACCGAACTGGTATACTGCGTTACTTTTGAGAAGAATCTTACATTATTCTGGAACTAATTTACCTGAGGTTGAGAGTTGGATAGAGAATACCAAAAAAGTGGGTAATGCTCTAGGAATAGAGAAAGAAAAGTGGAATGAGATTGCTAAAGATTTGCCAACAAATATAAACGCTGAAATTTTGTACGTTCCTAGTGCATTAGAGGTAAATAGGGATACAATCACAGAAATAGATACTATCATGTCAAATATGCATGAAAAGTGGACTGTTAGTAGCGAAATCTATGACATAGGATATTATGCATATTTTGCAGGAGATTTTGAAACTGCTAGAAGCCAATTCATGAAAATTTATGAGGAAGCTAAAAAACTAGGAGTAAAGAAAATTGTTACTTCAGATGGAGCTGGATTCTTCTTCCTAAGATGGCAAGGTCCAAAAAGTTTAAGGTATAAGTTAGATATAAAAGTCGAGCATTTATCTGAAACAGTCTACGAAGAGTATAAGGCAGGAAAAATAAAAATTGAGAAAGCAGACCTTAAAGATGATATAACTGTACATGATTCAGAATTTATGAGCAGATTAGGTGGATTAGAAAAACCTCCTAGAGAAATATTGAGGTTAAGTATTCCAAATTTCAAAGAGCCTAAACCTTCTCCTTCATCGCATAACTTATTCACATGCGGTCATCATTTAGAATTAATAAAGGAAAAAGCTGATATAATAAAAGATATGAGGAAATACGCTTCCTCTCAATTATCGACCTGGGCTAAGTCAGTAGTGACTTTAGATCCGAATTGCAAACTTTCCATGGATAATGCGATAAGAGATTCTCAAGGACTAGATAAATCATATTACTATACTACCATACTATCGAAGGCGATTAAATCATGAGTTCTTTACTAAGGGGTTTTATACTCAAACAACTAGGAATTCAAGAAATTATAGATGATACTTTAAGAGATCTAGCAGGAGCAGATCCAGAAATAATTAAGTTACTAATGCCTAAAAGATATGCTCCAGTAGATTCTAAGCAAGAATTACTTAACTTGGCTAAACAATTAGGAATAAATGCAGAAATAAAAGATTCTAAAGAACCTATAGATGAAGTAAGGAGAGCCACAGCCATATCGTCAAACGTAACTCCATTAAATATAGAAAATCCATTAGATGTATTATGGCAAATAGCAATGCATTTTAAAGGAGATATAAATGCAAATAATAAAAACAGTTAATTCAATATTTTTTTCTAAATCTATTCCTAAACATTTTTTCTCTAACTATTTTAATAATAATGATGATTATTTCGTATTCAACAATGTAGAAGTGGAACTCAGTAGAAATGAAAAAGCACAAGATTTCGTAAATGCAATAAGCTTCTCTTCTGATGGAGATAAATCCCAATCTTTGCAAGACTCGTTCTTAAGATGGATAAACAATCAAATAAGGTTAAACGAATTTGTATGGGCATATCAAGTAGAATGTGAAATAGATGATAAAGTTAGCCTAAAAAATGTAATTCATTTGCCTTCAGTATTGCCTCTTATTGGAAACGTAATGCTAACAGGAATAATTATTTCTAATACAAAAAATCTCAATATGAATCAGAGAAAATTTACTATAATACAAATAGACAATACAGTTAAAATAATAAAAAGAGACGAGTCTTATATTAGCTTAATCGATACTATAAATGAGTTCAAAAAGCTTAAAGAAACGTTAATCTAATTTTTACGTTCTTTTATGTAAAATTTATACTACACTTATATAGGTCATGAATATGCAAAATTTTTGACAGAAAGATTTATTACTGAAGCTATGAATTGTCATTAAATTCTAATAACAGAAAAATTCCAAACTTATTATACTTGAATTAAAATTTTATTGTTTTTATATTCTAGGTGAACAGCACAAGCAGAGCATGGATCGAAACTTCTAACTATTCTTAATGCATCTAATCCAGATATTATATTCTCCTCAGTAACTTTTTGATCTATTATGGAATTCTCGACAGGTCCTCCTAAAGGACTAAAATTCCTATCACTAGGTGTTATGATTTGATATCTCTTTATTTTATTTTGATCCTTTATTAGCCAATGACCATTACTACCTCTAGGGGCATCATGAGCACCTACACTAAGAGTATAATCTCTTTTACCTTTTATTGGATCTAAGGATCCGTTTGGAATTTCTATATTTTCCAAATATTCTTTTAGAAAAGCTACTGTAAATACTCTAGCAAAAGTTCTCTCTATTACATCATTAGCTCTATACTCCCATGAATAGTTTAACGCAGAGATTTTTCCTCTTCTTAATCTATATGAATATAACCTAGCTATATCCCCTGTAGCAGGCATAAATTCGTCTTTGTAGAACTGTTTAACTGTAGGAACAAAGTTAGTAGTAACTAGAGATTTTATTTTAGTTTCCTTATTCCATGGATGCCTTACATCAATCTCATTCCCTAAATCGTCTTTTTCCACATCTTTATTCCATTCATCGTATGGAGTGTCTTTCACATAAACTCTAACTCCTAAGAGGATTTTTGAAAGATTAGATTCTATTAATTCTCCATTTCTTATCAATGCTGGAGGAAAAACTCTTTTATCAGCCCAATTATCTATTTCTTCATAATCGGCATTATACTCTCCACTTTCCAATAATCCATAAGTTACGAAATTATTATCAATTTTTTTGTAAATATCTTTGTAGAATTCTCTTAAATCTGCCATTACATATAACAGTTTTTCTATTGTCTTATCCTGCTTCATGAAATCCTTTACTTTCTGTATAACATTAGGATCTCTGATAGTTATTCCTCCAGGCTTCATACTTAGAGGTTGAGGGTACCTTAACCATATTGAAGTAGCTAAATCTCTTAGAGAAGTTTGAAGCTTGAATGCTTCCTTATAAATTTCTTTTCCAAAATAGAGATTATCCATTATATCTGAAATTTTAGAATAACCATGAACGTCCTTATATTCTGATGAAGTATTTTTAGCTCTCTCAAATTCCTTAGGAGTATATTTAGAAACAATTTCAGTAGAATAATCTATTCCTTGAAATAGAAAGGCTACTGTAACGTTATTATACATGAGATCAGCTAAAGAATAAGCTACATTTCTGAAAGCAATAGATCTTTCAGAAGGATATACTCCAGTAGCCATTTCTAATGCTTCAGTAGAAACTAAAGTATGAGTAGCTCCGCATACTCCACAGATCTTAGCAGTAATATTAGGAGCTAAATGAAGATCCTTTCCTTTTAGTAAATTCTCAAATCCTCTAAACATTGATACTCCAATTTTTGCCTCAACGTACTTTCCATCCTCTACTTTTACGTTAACACCTAAATGTCCTTCAATTCTGCTTATAGGATCTAAAGATAAATCCATTTCATCCACCTTTTTGAAGAACTGAATAAAGCATTGCGACCATTGTTTTATCAGATGCAGGACATCCAGGAACTTCATAGACTTTCTTATTTAATACTTCACTAACTCCTAAGCCTCCTACTTCCCTTATAATTCCACCATTAACAGCACAAGAACCTACAGCAACTATGGCTAAAGCTTTTTCTGATAATCTAGTTAATAATTCCTTACACGTTAATCCTCCAAAATTACAAAGTTCATCATTTTTAGGAATAGCGCCTTCTACCACTAGAATATAATTGTCAGAATTCAAAATGTCGTTAAGCATTTCTTTCCCAGCCTTTTCTTCTGCAATGATAGAAATTAGCTTGACCGGTGAAGAATGGAAAAATAATTCGTCTATTCCCTCGCATCCTGATTTTAAAATCATCACTGTTTCTCCAGAACACGACTGAGCTTCTATCCAAACTATATTATGTTTAAGAATTTCTTTAAGTGCTTCACAGTAATCCATATAACATTATACTTTCAGTTACTAAAAAAAGTTATTTGAAATCTTCATTAGTAAATTATTTACTAGAAAGACATTTAAAGGAAAAATATATAAAAAGATTATTATTTAAAGAAGAAAATCTAAATAATTTTTATTAGTTAGGTTAACGAAACGTCATAGATTAAAAAAGTTTTTAATATGAGTTAAATATATCAAAATAAAAAATAGTAATAGGAGATTCACGTTAATTTTATAATGTCTTTTACGTTATTTTTGGTCTTTTATGCCGTTATCTTTTTTGTTTTTTTTCAGTGTAAACAGTTTCAATAATTTGTTACTATTTACTAAAAACTATCTACTACCTTATAATGCTTTAGCTAACTACAAAAATGGAATTTAATAATATAAGAAATAAATTGTTAATCTCTATAGTATGTATATTGTTTCTAAAAAACCTCTTATTGCATGACTTCTTGTTGAGAGTACGATATACGTTTGCTTTCAGATTCTATAAGAGATTTAAGACTCTCTCCTATTAGTTTAGCATATTCTCCATGAGAGTGCTTTATTATATCGTCAACTAATTTAGGAGTCCAATTCAGTATATGATTTATTATGAACGCATTCGCCTTCTTTTCTTCCTTAATAAAGAATAAATAAGATACAAATTCCATTTCTGTTGCAATATGATCAGGCAATTGCTTCTGAGGATATATTCCATATTTCAAGTATTCTTCTAAAACTTCTTGAGCAGACTTCCCATAAATTGTCTTTTCCATATACCAAGATTCGTATGGAGGACATTTCACATGCTTAAAGTCATTTATAAAACATGATGTGAATTCTGTGGCAAATTTATCATAATCCTTGTCTATAATTTCAATAATATTTTTAATTTTAGAATAATAATCTCTATCACTAATTCCTTCTACTAAACCTTTAATTCTGTCTACATATCTTGGACTTAGAAATAAGTATGCATATATTTTATAATCTATCCAGCTCATTTAACTCACCTTCTTAGGCTTAAATTTAGCTTCAAATCCAAATTTCTTTTGAAATGAATATTCTGCCCTATGCTTAGGACACCTTTCCAACCATTCATCATCTACACAGTTATTTCCTCCTTTCTCTTGCATAATCTTTTTAACATGATTCAGGCTTTTTCTAGAACCTACTGGAACTCCACAAACTCTACATCTAACTAACTCGTCTTCAAAAACGGTTTTAATATTACGACTAAAATCTTTACTTTTGGTTACTCTGATAATTTTGCCCTTCTGATTTAATATACTCATAATCTTATTATCGCCATTAGAATTAAAAGTATTAGCTTTTTGAGCACAAGATTCTGGACACACATTTTCACAAACGTTACAGCCTATACATGTAGTAGGATTAAAGGCAATTTTTTCTGTATTAGTATCACGTATTAATTTCAACGCACTTGTAGGGCACCACTTTACGCAACTTTCACATATAGTGCATGAATTATCAATGTCAACGTTAAACTCAATATAAGGTAAGTCCTCTTCTTTTTCTATTATCTCTTTTCTAGCTTCAGCTTTATTGTAAAAAGTCTTGCTGGTAACGTTCAATTGTTTGATTTCTTTACTTTCAATTGTCAATAAGGGAGAAGTAAAACTTATTCCTCCAATTTTATTATTTAACTCAGTAATTAGTTCAGTGAAAGTCTTTAAATTCTTTTCTAATTCGCATCCAGGACATTCAAAAGTTAATTTTCCACTGCTTCTTAAAAGCGTTATATCTACTTCTGATAACATTGCTAAACAAGGTATTTTTATCCCATTACTCTTATCATTTTTATAACATGTAATTTTTTTGTCTCCTTTTATTTTAGCTAATTCAAAAATAGATTGCTGTGAAACTGAAGGAAATTGAAGAGCACTAACTGGACAGGAAGCAACGCATAATCCACATGCAGTACATTTATCATAATTTATTAAGACGCCGGTTTTCTTATCTACAGTTATTGCATTATAAGCACATGATACTTCACAAACATTACATGCTCTATATAACCAATTACAATAAGTATTTATGTAAACTGGTTTATCTATTTTTTCCTTTCTTTTCTTTATTTTGCCTGTAAATAAATCTCTCCTGTTGATAGCTTCCGATTTTTCTTCAATTAATGCTAAGTCAGAAGTCCACGCATTTTCTAGTATAACTTTATTATATTCCAACTCTTCTTTTGAGTCTTTATCAACTATTCTTATTAGAATAGGATCTAACTCTGCCTCTTTTATTGCTTCTTTATATATCTGTAAATGTTTATCATCATTTTTGCCTAATATTATGATTGCCTTAGAAGATAGTTCTTTTAATTCTTTGGCTAATTCACTAGAATTAATATCATCAGGAGGAGAAAAAACTTTAACTTGAAGTCTTATCAGAGGGTTTGGATTTAAAAAAGATTCAGTCATTTATATCACTTAAATATCCAAATATGTTTTGGTTTCTCTTCTTCCTCTAATGGTAAAATTAAAACTCCTAAAGTATAAAATCCTAAAAGCAATAATACTGAACCCGTAAACCATACTATATCATAGAATGAAATATTAAAAGGCAATAATGTCCATAAAGGTCCATGATTAAATACGCTTCTTAATTCATATACCCAATTAGAGTTTGATGGAGATATTGGAGAAATAGTATAATACCATGTTATAGATTGAGGCAATATGTCTGCTAATGTAATTATAGAGAACATACCAAGTAATGAGAATATTGAAGAAGCAAATAATGCCTTTGCATTTCTCTTCGCATAAGCTATACTATATAATGCTAAAGGAATTATAATGCCCGATAAAACTATACCTATCCAGAATGGTATAGAATAAACTCCAGTTAATAGTAAGCTAGCCCATGGAGACGTTTCTTGATTAGTTGCAGTTAACCAAATCCACCATAGCATTAGAAAACCTATTGCTATAGTAGCTAGAACTCCATCTCTTCCTAAAACCTTATACATATTTTCAGGAGGGTCTTTTGCTTCAACTTTCTCTTTTTTAGACATTTTACCGTAAATTACACTCACAAACGAAATCATTGAAATGCCAGCATAAAATGATAATATAACTAACAAGATTGACATAAATGGGCCAAATTCATCAACCCATGTCGATAAGTAACCAAAAACAGAGCCTAAATTAGCGTCTAATATTACTTCAGCTACTATAGCATAGCCTACAATCACTGCAATAATACTTACAACTATTTTTAGCATTCCAGGAATTTCTATCTTCAACTCACTTGAAAGCCAGCCTAAAAATCTACTTAATGGATCTTTTTTGTTTTCTAATTTTATTTTCTCTCCTATTAATGCAAGAATCTCTGCAATTATTCCTATTCCAACTAAAGCATATAAGACGCCGTTCCAAGCTATCCTGGAAGTATCCCTAAATGATAGGTAAATATACATAGCCTCACCTGGCTTATATGTAGATGCAAACACCATTATCCAACCAGGTATAAGGACAGCTAACGCTAGCCATTCATTTCTTAAAGATATCTTATGAAATGGATTATCCTCTTTATGATTTTTATTAAATATCTCATATAATGAATTATATGAACTTACACCAGTTCCTATAATTCCAAAGAACATATAGCCAATTACTAGTAATCCCCATGGTATAGGAGCGTTATTTGGCTCAGTAAACGTCACTTTTCCATTAAACCAACCTATAGGATTAAAACTCATTCCATAAAATAATATACCCCCACCTATTAGGATAAATACTATAGTCCAAGCTAGTAAAATTTTATTCATGAATTTCCACCCCTACCTAGTTGTCTATTAAAAACGTAAAATACTTTAGGTTGTACATTCAATTCTGGATTTAACACTACAGCTTGTCCAGTATTAACTAAAACACTCACTTCACTATTAGGATCATCTAAGCATCCAAAAACTCTAGCTCCTCCAGGACATGTTCTTACGCATGCTGGCGTATTAGTACCATCTGGAGCAGTACCATAACAGAATGTACATTTATCTACATGAGGAACAACATGAATTGTATTATCTCCGTAATATTCTTTAGCTTTTTGTATATCTTCATAAGTGTAGAAGTATCTAGCTCCATAAGGACAAGCTTCTACACAATATAAACATCCCATACATTTGTACTCATCTACAACTACAATACCTCCTTGAACTATCTGAGTAGCACCAGTTGGACACACATAATAGCATGGCGGATTTTCACATTGCATACATAGTCTTGGTACAAACATTCTTTGAACATTAGGATATTCTCCTAGCTCTAAGTCCTCGACATGAGTCCTAAATAAGTCTTCCCAAAACGGTGTTTGATTTTCTAATGTGCAAGCTGCTACACATGCGTCACATCCTAGACATTGATCTACTCTTACTACGAATCCCCACTTTTCACACTGCTTTGAATTACCAAATTGCGTATATGGATTTACAATTTGATTTTTATCTAATATATTTGAATTATTTGAGGACATAAATATCACCTCTTCAATTTATAATGAAGAAAAATTACCTTGAGTTGTAAATGTATTCCATTGACTTTGAGATTCTGATGTATTTTGTGAAACTGAAGTTTGTGCTGGCGTGGTATCTTCAGTCTGTACAGATGCTAACTGTGTAGCCTCATTAATTTCATCTTGAGTAGCTTTTCTAACGTAAACAGTAAATTGTTCTGATTGTCTAAATCCACCTAATGGATTATAACTTGGTGGCCATAATTCTGATACTGGTTTATTACCAGCTTCTGAAACAGCTTTTATTGATGTAGTTAATGCAGGATTTCTCTGCCCATATGGTTCTGGTACTCCTATAGTATCTGGTCTTATCCACGAAGTTATATGAGCCTTCATAACAAGTTTAGGAATTGTACCGTCTTGATTAGGTAATTTCCATCTTTCTATAGCAATCCAATCTCCTTCTTGAATTCCTAATTGTGATGCAGTATTTGGATGAATCCATGCTCTTTGTAGAATATCCTTATGATAACTGTCAGATGCAATAGACATCAGTAAAGGATTATCTGTACTTGATGTATAGGCGAATTGTGGTACCTTATATTCTATGTAAAACATTTCTGGTGGTGTAGGTTTAAAAGTTGGATCATTATAAGGTGCTTGTGGTGTAACATATACTCCAGGCTGTACAGCATAACCGCTATTCCAATTCGGAGGTACTTCGGCAATTATAGGATCAAATATTGGATCATAACCGTAGTTTTGTATAACATAATAATAAAGAACAGTTGAATACACTTCTATTCTTCCTGTAGGTGTTGCTGCTGGTAAATTCCATGGAATACGTTGATTATTGTTAAAGAACTCATCAACAGTATTTATTATAAATACTCCGTTATTTCTTAATATTTTAAGGATCTGATCTTCTGGTATATCTAATTGCTGAGAAAGATATGATACTTCGGCACTTCTCCATGCGTCTGCAGTAAAACTTCCCCAAGGAGGATATCCGTTATTTTGCATTAGATACTGCTGATATTTTGGCATTTCTTCTTGAATAACTTGTTTAAAAACTTCTTTATCTATATTGTGAGAATTAGCCATCCACTCAACATAAGAGTTACCTGCTTGTTGTCCGAGCATGTATGCAAACATTACGAACAAATCTAATCCATTTGCAGTATTAGGCCATACAATTGGAATAGCCTGCCATCTACCTCTTATTGCGTAGTCCATTGCTGGTCCGTCATATCTAAAATCTTCATCTCTTTCTAAATAAGATACGTCCGGTAAGATTACATCTGCATATAGACTTGCTTCTGTAGGAAGAATATCTATCATAATATAGAATGTATTTTCCAAAATCTGCTTATATTGATCCCATTTGAAATTAAATGGAGACCCTCCCCATGACATAGCTACTTTTGGTTTGTATTGCTGTCCGTTCCATAATACTTGTCCTTTATAGGCTTCATAAGCTCCAGTATCTACAAATAGTGCAAATGCTGCAGCTGGCTTCTTTCCTTGTTGTTTTAAAGTCTGATTATACGCATACCAAAGTGATGGATATCCAGTGCTCCAGAAGCTTGGATTATTATATGCATAAATTATAGCATATATTGTTAATAGTTCTCCAGGTAAATCTAGTAAAGGTACTTTTGATAATATTTCTGGCCTCTGTAATAAAATTCCCGGTTTCGATTCTCCGTTTTGAATAGCCTCATTATAAGCGTTCACTGTACTAATTACTCCTTCCCTATAAGCTCCTGAGTATACCCATCCCCCTCTTATATCAATATTTCCTGTTAAAGTCATTATAATTGCTATGGCTTTTCTAAATTGTGGTGCTTGATCTGACCAGAATCCTTTTAGTCCAGTAATTATAGTCATTGGTTTCATAGTACCTATTCTAAATGCTAATTCTTGTAATTGGCTTAATGGAACATCAGCTACTTGAGATGCATATTCTAAAGTATAACTACTAACATCCTGGGCTAAGAACTGGAAAACTGTTTGGACTTGTTGCCCATTAAATGTTAAATTTTGAGGGGCATTTAACGCAGGTTTAATCAAATTTCCATTTATATCAGTTTTGTTGGAATTACTAAACGGTGGAACTTCGACTATTTGACCACTAATTTCATCGTAAACGTAATAAGCTTTTACAGTGCCATCAGAATAATCATCTTCTAAAAGTTTAACCACTCCATTCTCTTCATAAGCTAAAAACGGAGAATCAGTATAATATCTTACGAAGTCAGCATCATAGTAATTATTTTGTATTAAATAATTAATTATAGCCATTGCAATATAGATATCAGAACCAGGCTTAGCCGGTATCCATAAATTTGCCTTAGATGCAGCTTCTCCCATTCTAGGATCTATAGAAATAACATAAGCGCCATTTGCTATTCCTTCACCAAATCTTACAGCTC
The DNA here is from genome assembly GCF_002116695.1 of Acidianus manzaensis. Classification (NCBI taxonomy): domain Archaea; kingdom Thermoproteati; phylum Thermoproteota; class Thermoprotei; order Sulfolobales; family Sulfolobaceae; genus Acidianus; species Acidianus manzaensis. The sequence continues at coordinate 888,127 of NZ_CP020477.1, read as the reverse complement.
TATTTACGAATATGCCAACAGGAAAAGAGCTTGATCCCCATGCGATAATCAATGAAGAATTAGTCATGTCATCCATTACATCAGTAGCATGAAGATCAAATCCACCTATTACGAATCCAACTGGTTGCTGTAATGAGAACATACAAGATTGCATTGGCGTACCATTTATATTGGGCATTTGTGTACCTAATGTAAAAGGAATAAATTGCCTCTTATAGTTTGCACAAGGAAGTGCTCCTCCAATTAGAAGAAATTCGTAGGGTTGGACATTTAGTTCTTTCATTTTTTGCTGAATATAATTAAACGCTTCTTCCCACGTAGCTTCTTTAAATGACCACGTTCCTTTAGGTCCAGTTCTAATTAATGGAACTTTTAATCTATCTACATTATATGTTCTAAAAATTCCAGATCTTCCTCTAGGACATATTTTTCCTTTATTAAGAGGAGATAGAGGATTACCATCAATTTCAGTTGCTCTAATATACCCATTTTTATATTCTGTCGAAACTAGTATATCGCATGTTGATGAACAAAACGCGCATACGTTAGGTATATAAGAGTATTGCCAACCTGGTTGAAGTTGTTCATCATCAACAGGATCAGCTTGAGAGAATATGGCAAAATTATATTTATTAACTAAATACGCTACTCCTGCAGCAACAGCTACTGTTCCAGTTAATTTCAGAAAACCTCTACGGGATAGCCTAAATTCGTTCTTCATATACTTTCACATGTTTTTATATCTTTCATTATTATTATATTTAAAATCAATAGGCTTTCCTTAGTGAACGTTTAAGTTAGTTAATTAAGACTTGACGAAAATAAGAAGATTTTCAGTCTAATAGGATAAACACTTTTTAACAATATTAAGTTTAATTAACTTTTTGAATATTAGTTATTAAGGTAGAGTCTCTATCATAACTAATTAATTTATTGCTTCTATCATAAAATAATATATTTAATCTTTTAAATATTTTGTACTTAGTTAAATAATTGAATACAATCTATTTTACAAGAGAAAACTTTATTTAATAATAAAAAGAATTAGTCATGATAGACTATGGCTCAAACTACAATAGACGAAACTCAAAAATTCTTACCAATAATAAGAGTAACTTTAGGTTGGATGTTCTTCTCTGCATTTTTGAGAAGAACAGTTAACGTTCCAGCTAAACTTAATCCTAGCAGTTCTGCATATGTAGGAGGAAAACTAATAACTTTCTTACCTCATGCATGGAGTCCCGTTAAAGGAGTATTAGTGACTGTTTTAGAAAATCCTAGTTTACTATATGATTTTTTGATTGTGTTTACGGCTTTAGAAGCAATATTTGGATTATTTATGATATTAGGTTTCTTAACTAGATTATCTGGATTAGTTTTAGCAGGTTTAGCATGGGGTATAGGAGCTGGTGGGGGTTGGTTAGGTACTACATGTGTTGACGAATGGCAAATAGCTGCAGTGGAAGGAGCAGCTGCATTTATGTTTATCTTTACAGGAAGCAAATGGCTTTCGATTGATCAGTTAATTTTCAAGAATTCCAAAGGTATTAAGATCTGGAAATATTATATTCCATTATGGTGATAAAAATGAATGAAAAAGTATTAGTTGCAATTCTTGCAATGCTTATTGCTACTGGAGTCACTTTTGGACTTTATCAGATAAATTTTCAAGGATTTACTCATTTAACTAACTATTCTAAAACTCCAGGATATTCATTATCTGGTACTAGGCTCTATCAAAATGGTACATTATTCCTGCAAATTTCACGTGTAGATGGACCAGATACTTATGGAGGATTTATAGTTCTAGTTCAAATATTATATCCTAATGGGACAATATATTATCAATGGACTGGACAACAACTTGGTCACATACCGACAAATGACATAAAAAACGAATTCTCATTACATCCATCAAAAGCTATTAAGATAGGCAATTACGGAGTAGGAATTGAAATACCATTAGGTCAGAACTCTACAATAATATTGCAAACGCATCCTCTTCAGCCTGGAAATTATATAATCAGAGTATGGGATGCTGATGGTCAAGACTCAGCTTATGGTATGAAATTCCAAATAGAAGTTCAAGTATCTTAATAAGATAATTTTTTAATAATTTTTTTGAGAAACTATAATTTTTAAGTTAATTGACACTAGATAATAGATCTGGTTATTTCTCTTTATATATAAAAGAGTAAATTCGTTGTCAAGTATAGAAATTAAGTCTAGAAAGTTTCTAACATAATAGATTGAAGATACAATAAGAACTATCTTGAAGTATAAACTGATAGTTCCTATAATTCAAATATTTAAATGAATTAGAGTCTATAATTATATATTTTCTCTAAAAAGTATGGAAAGTAGATCTTAGTTATATATTTTATAAATATTTTTTATCTTATTTTTATGAAGTAAGTATAAACTGTTTTTATGAACACAAATTTAAACAAAAGTATGAAAGAATATCAGCTTGAAAGATATCTCTGAGAATTTATACTAAGTAGACTTTTATTGCTTCATATTTAAGATACTAATTCTGAGAAGAATTTGAAGAATATAGTTAACGCATACAGTTATCATTATTAAAGGATTCTCTAGGATTACAAATGTTTATACAACTATTGAATTAGTTTCTGCACTGTATGATATGAAAAGACGATAATTAATTGATTTCAATTAAGAGTAATTTTTTATTGTTCTCAATAATTATTTATTTGTGTCAGTTGAGGCTACTAATGAGGAGCTAAGAGAGGTTTATGAGAATATACCTAAATCTTATGATGGAGCTAATAGATATATATCTTTTAATCAAGATGTGAGATGGAGAGCAAATTTAGTTAAAACTATTTTAAAATATTGTAGTTCTCCACTACTGATTTTAGATGTAGCTGGTGGAAAAGGTGAATTATCTTATGTGTTTAATAAAATATATGGCAAAAAGACTGAGATTATTTTAAGTGATTATGCAGTAAATATGTTAAAAATGGCTATAATTAAAGATGATAAAGTTTTAGCGTCTTTCGAAGCTTTACCTTTTAGAGATAACGCTTTTGATGTAGTAATGAGTAGTTTTGCTTTACACGCAGCGAACAATGTAGAAACTGTAGTAAAAGAAATGAATAGAGTGTCTAAAAAGATCGTAGGAATAATAGCTATGGGTAAGCCAGAAAATAGGATAAAAAGAATTTATCTAAGTATATACTTAAGATTTATAATGCCTTATATACCGATTTTTGCTGGTGGTAAGCCAAAAGATTACAAATATATTTATTATATCTATAGGAGACTGTTTACAAATAATTATTATAAAAACATATTTTACAAATATTTAGACGTTAAGGTTTATGAAGAGAAAGCGTTAAATCTCTTCTATTTCGTGGTAGGTTTTAAAAAACAAAAAAGTTAATAAAATATAGTTAATCTATTCATTTAGTATTTTCATTTATAATCAAAGAAAGACTAAAATTAATTTATTACTAATTATAATGAAATCTATTCTGACATTAAAAAAGAATCAAGTAGCGTATTTGAATAGAACTTAATTATCACATTTATTATAAAACATAACTAGTATGTGTAGCATTTGAGCACTTAACACTAATTCTACGAATAACCTAATTAAGAGAATAACCTTAATTTTGATACTCCATAAACTAAAGATGTTAAAATTGCTAATGCTATTATGAAAGTAGTTCTATAATTTCTCAGAGCTTAATAATTTAGACAAAGGAAAAAAAGTTATTATTTTTTAAAAAATTATTTTAATCATTTATATAGAAATTAATGATAATATTTTTTAGGAGATTTAATAAAACGATATAATATGGATAATGTTTCAAAAGTGCGTTTCAAGATAAAAAGATATAAAGAAGGGAAAAGCTGGTGGCAAAATTATGAGGTAGAAGTTGACAGATTCACCAGCGTAGTTCAAGTTTTGCGATATATTAAAGAAAACCTTGATCCTACACTTTCTTTTAGAGCTTCATGTCATATGGCTGTTTGTGGAAGCTGTGGGATGAAAATACAAGGCAAGCCTAAACTGGCTTGTAAAACACTAGTTTTACATGAAATAAATAAAAATAATGAAATAACTATAGAACCATTAGATATGAAAGTTATAAAAGATCTTATCGTAGATATGACTGATTTTTATGATAAAATGGAAAAGATAGACCCTAGAATAAGACCTCATGAAGAGGTTTTAAAAGGAAATTACGAACAAAGACTAAAGCCAGAAGATCAAAGAGAGTTATGGCAGTTTGCCCAATGCATTTGGTGTGGTTTATGTTATTCTGCATGTCCTATAACGAGAAGTAATAAGAATTTTTTAGGTCCTGCAGCCTTAGCCAAAGCATATGTGTTTATTGCAGATCCTAGAGATACTGAAAAGGAAAAAAGAATTAAAGTTATAAATAGTTTGGATGGCATATGGGATTGTAGAGTAGCAGGCAGTTGTTCTATAGTATGTCCAAGAAACGTAGATCCATCGCTAGCAATTCAAAAATTAAAAGCAATGGTGATATGAATGAAACAGTGGATAGAATTTGGATGGAATATAGAAAGGTATTTAGCACTTTTACAAATGGCAACAGGTTGGATAATCTTTGGATATCTAATATTTCACGTTATTTTTGTCTACGAATTAGCTAGGGGAATGGAAATAAATGATTCTTTCTTAATGCCAGTATTAGTTATCTTTGGTGCAATTCTAACTTTTCATATAACTAATGGAATCAGGATATTGCTTATAGAAACAGGATTTTTAATACCAAAAAACCATGGTGAAAGTTATTGGCTTAATTATAGATCACATAATCAGTACAAAATTATACTTATGATTCTTTTACTGGTCTCTTTACTAATATCTTATATGGCGATATTCAAATGAATGAGGCAAAAATTAGGCTTATATTTTACATATTTGGAATACTAGCAAGTATATTCTTAGCAATACACTTATCTATGCTATTTATAACTCCGATGAATTTTACTACTAGAACATCTACAAGAGTGATAAACAATGAGTTAGTAAATAAATGGTATGTCACATCATTATTACTTCTATTAGTATTTAGCTATTCTCATGCTACACTAGGATTAAGAAGAACATTACATAGCACTAAATTCTCAAAATATATTATAACTTTGCTTTGGATATCTCTTTTAGTTTTAATATATATTATAATTATATCTTGATATTACACTTTATATTTAAAATATTTTATTTTAATTTGATCTAGTTTTTATATTATACAATGTAAAACAGAGAATATGAAATAATATTCAACTAATAAGCTGACTAAAATACATTAATATGAAAAATTTTTAATCAAGTTTGAGAGATAAAGATATAAAATTGAAACTATATTGATCAAAAATATATATCAAAATCAATTATTAAAAAATTTATGCAATTATTATCTTTCCGTACATTCCCATTTCTGCATGACCTGGATATTCACACAAGTAATAGTAGTCTCCCGTGTTAATAAAATGAACAGTAAATGAAAATTCATAAGCCATTCCAGATTGATAATTTGCTGGTGGTAACATTGGAGACATGCCAAGTACATCCATTCTAATCTGCATCATTACATAGTAAGAATAAGGAGGACTTACTGGTGTTATTGCTAAATTATGATAATCTCCAGCGTCTAGATTAATTTGAGTAAAAGTTACTGTTGCACCTGCAGGTATTATTAATGTAGGATTAATCAGACCATATATAACATAGACATTATGAGAAGCGTAAGATGGAGGACTCATTCCAGTTAAATTAACTGCTCTATTATGACCCATAGATAGTACAATAATATTAATATTTGTAGAATTAAATACTATACTATCATTATTAGGAAACACTTTAGCGTAAGATGGAGGACTTCTCATTTCTGAAATTGCTTGATTCACAGAAATCTGTTGTTGATATATTGTTTCATATCCATTATAGTATCCCATCATATGATACATCCCTCCTCCATATCCCATCATTCCACCATGATATCCAGAATTATAGTATCCAAATTGACTTAATTGCTCGTTATAGTAATTATCAGATTCTTGAGAATACTCTCTAGGCAAATATACATTAAAGTAAGAATAAGCTATTACTCCTGCTATAAGTACTCCTAAAATTGCTATAAGAAATATAAAGTGTTTCATAAGTAAATATAATAAACAATATAGTATTAAATATTATCTCATATAATTACTATGGATTATCCCTTTACTGCATTTAAATAAATATCTTATACAATAGCTCAATATCTACGGATTAATTAAAATAAACTAGAAATATACGTTATATTTTCTCTGCTTTTTTCTGAATGATATTAAATATATCTCTTAATGTGATTATCTTTTTTACTCTTCCATGCTTATCCGTTTCTACTACTATATTTATCTTATTTCGCATCATCATAATAAACAAATCTAACGGATCTTCTTTTCCTGATATTGTTACTATAGTTTTATCCATAAGTTTATCTATTGTTATATTTTTACTATTTCTATATTTCACAGCTTTTTCATAAGTTATAATACCCACTGGCCTTTCATTATCATCTATAACTACTAACGAATTATAATCATTTCTTTCCATTACATTTAACGCATCTTCTACAGTAGCTCTTTCATTTATTATGACGTAATTCTTGATCTTAACTTCTGATGACATCAAGATATTGTTAGTATAATTCTTAAAAAATATTTCACCTAATTTTTTAAAAGAAAAATAATGTAAGATAATTTATGTATCAAATATTTTCTTTATAAAGGACTACTATTACCTCATTATAGAAACATTTAAATAAAAAGAAGAATGAAATGCTATCTTCGGTTTATAAAAAGTTATTTGTTAACATAATTTAATCTCATAGCTGTTTTTACTCCTTCCTTATATCCATATATACCAAATATTACAACAGAGATTATAACAAGGAAAAATCCTATTCCAAGACTATGAAGATTATGCACATGTATTGGCGTTATTATGTTATAAGTTAATAATGGAGGATATAATAAGATAGCTGTACCTCCTACTATAAATGCTAAACCACCGTACTCTAATACAGTTTTAGTTATTGTTTTTCCAACAACTGCTATTCCTTGATATGTTAAATTCTTCATTCTAGTTAACCATGTAGCGAATAAAGTACCAAACATTACTTGAGCTGTCATAGTACCTAAACCAAATAATGCTCCAGGTAACCATCCTAAATATGCATTAGGCATTGTTGGTGCTAAAACAGTGTATACTATTAATGCAAATGCACCAAAACCAAAACCAGCAATAAATCCATGAATTAAAGCTAATTTTACTGGTACTGGTTTAGTTAAGTCTTTTTCGTTTACGTAAGCTGGATTTATTTTGTGCTGTAACTCTTCTTCTTGATATTCACTATCCTTTTTATGTATACCAGTTGCTTCTCCTAATTTTTTCTCTAAATAATGCCAATGAGGATATCCCCCTTTTTTAGCTATATAAATTCCTGCTAAAGCCATAGCTAATCCAACAAATATATATGTTACACCAAATGCTGTAGTAGTCATAAATACTCCTGCTAATGCTAAATAAGCTAATTCTGATAAAATAGATCTTTGTAAAGTAAAGCCAGAAGAAAATACTAATCCAGTCTTAGCTCCTCCTTTACTGCTGAAAGTTCCAACAGAATACGAGAATGTTATTGGCCATGTATGTTCATCTGGCGTAACTCCATGTACTATTCCGAGCAAATATGCAATAACTAAAGCACTGGCAATATCAACGTTTTGTGGATTCCATAAATTTATGACTAACCAGTCAATCATAATATCACAATATAATTTGGGATACCCTAATATTTAAGCTTTATTCTATAAATGTTAAATATAGTTTATTATGTTGTAGGTGTAAAAACTCTACTATTCTCAGATAATATTTATTGCAAAATACAAACTATAAAGGATCAAGAAAGGTTTTTATATTAAATATAACTAGCTGGAAATATGAATGAATATACTAAAATAATTTTTAGAATAATATTGTTAATAGTTGGAGTATTACTTATATACTCTGGGATTTCACTTGCAATGTCAAGCGGTGCAGAGATAAAGTATATGATGATGTTAGCTAAAGTAAAGCCATTATTACCATTACCTTTCTCTACAATGATATTTGCATTTTTATTTAACGGTTTACTATTAACTATAATAGGAATTTATCCTAATTTTACGTTATTCTTAAATAAGACATCTGTTTATTCTTTAATTTTAAGAATATTAGCCATATTTTCAGCTATTGTAATGATTAATCCTATGATTTTAGAAATTCAATTTATAATTGATGGAAAAGTTAATTTCATGGCTATTGCTACTGCACCCGGTCTAATCTTTCCTGGAGGACTTTTTGTTCACGTGTTTTTTGAGCATTGGCTAGGAGGAATACTTGGACTTACATTGGGTATTAAACCTAAAATTTTTTCAGCATTAAAAAGAGTTTTATTAAAGAACAGATTGTAATAAAAAAGAAAAAATAAAATCTTACCTTAAAGATACTTATATTTTTTATATAATCTTTAGTTAAACCACTTTTTAATATACAACAGTGAATATCTGTTACCAATAAGAATTAATACATGATTTTACTATTTATTCTTATGAAAGTATTAGTCGTACATCAATGGGAAGACAATCAAAAAGATGATGCAATGAAATTAATAAACCAAGTAGTATCTATGGCAAAAGAAAAGAAATTACCAAAAGGTATGAAATTAGATAAAGTAAGCGTATCAGAAGAAGCTAAAACTGCAGTTTGTGAATGGGATGTTGATAGTATGGACACATTAATGAATACAGCAAAACAATTTAACATAACTTGGAAAGTAACTCCAATGACTCCGAAAGTATTATATGAACATAAGATATTATAATTTTTTCCTATTTATTTAAATTAATATTCGATATTCTTTTTTAAAGTTTTATTATAAAGCGAGCTAATAAATGTCATGTAGTAATTGAAAAATTATCTAATACATGAATTTTCACACTTAGATATTAATTATTTTATATAGTTTTACTGATTAAGATAATAAATTACGGATTTAGATTGGGCTATCAATTAATTTCTCTATTTATGATCTATGTAGTTCTATTATACAAATTTGTCCTTAGATAAAAAGGTAATGAAATATAAAATAGTTCTTTACTTGCGTTCCTTTACATTTTTCTTAAACTGTTGATTTATAAATATATCTTTAAAAAATTTAGGAGATAAATATAGCAAATAATATAATATAAGATTTTTATCAAATCTTAATTGTGTTTCAACTTTTGTATTGCTAAAAATACCATAAAGTAATTTATACAGTATTACATCATTTAAATTAATGTTTATAGATTTTTCCATGTACAAACTATTTATAACCTCTATGTCATGAATAACCTTTTCTAGTAGTTTGATAAAAGAATTCCTATAAGTTTCTAAATCTTGTAGAGATCCAGAACTTGTTTGTATTGAATGAATTCTATAACTAGTTAACTTTAGAGGATCTAAAACTATTTTCCCTGGTGAAAGCATTGCTATATAAAATAAAAATGAATCTATTAACACTTTTATCTTCCTTAAGATATCGATGTAGTTTTCTAAGACTTCCCTCTTTATGCATATAGAGCTGGAATTGAAATTCGCATTATTTTTGAGATAATATTTAATCTTCTTCGTAATTATTTCATCAACAATAAGTGTAGTTTGGTTTAAATTGAATTTACCATATGGAGGAATTTTTAGATAATCACTTTCTATTTCTATAGGATTTTTGTCTTTATCTATAGTCTTAAAATTATTATGATAGTAAATTGGATCAAAGAAATTAAATAATTCATATACTCTTTCAAGCTTTTCTTTGTCATAAGTATCATCATCGTCTAGAAAGCATATTATATCTCCGCTAGAATTTATTAATCCTTTATATATTTTTTCTCCCACATATTCTGAGTTATCCTCTATAGCTATTAAATTATCCAAATCAAAAATAAACGGAAAATTTTTTACTAGAATTACTTCTATTTTATCTTTGTCTATTGTTTGTATTTTAATGGAATTTAAAGCGTCAGAAAGATATTTTTCTCTATTATAAGCTGTAACTATGACTGATATTTTTGTCATTATAAAATTTGTTACTTAATACTCACTTTAAACTTTTTCTAAGATAAATTTATTAATTGACTAGTCAGTCAATAATTATGATAAAAATGAATAAGAAAAACCATGAAATACCCGAATGGGCATTTGAATTTCACGGACATAGATGTCCTGCAATGCCCTTAGGTTATTTAGCAGGAATGTATGCAATGCAACTATTAGGAGTTGAAAAAGAGAAAGATACTAATACGTTTGTTTTTTCTGAAACCGGAGATGAACATCATCAAGGCTGTTTTGATGACGGAGTTCAAATAGCTACTGGATGTACATATGGTAAAGGGAATTACAAACGTTTACAATATGGTAAAATTGCTATAGTACTTTATAAACCTGGAAAAGGCGCTGTAAGAGTAAAACCTAAACCAGAGATATTAGATTCATGCAGTACGTTTGAATTCTTTAAATATAGAAAATCTGGTATTCCTGCTTCACAAGTTCCTAGAGAAGTAGCAGATGAAGTAATAGGATATGTATTATCTAAAGATTTTGAGGAATTATTTACTTACGAATTTGTAAAGAATTTCGAATTTTCTCCTGAGAAGAAGACTATGTTAAGGATTAAATGCGATGATTGTGGTGAACCTACATACGAAAATTACATCAAAATTTTTAATGGAAAAAAGCTTTGTCCTCGTTGCTATGAAATTGAAAGAGGTAGAAGGAAATGAATTTTTTCTTTTCCATAATAATATTCCTTCTAACATGGATTATTTCAGCTTTATTTGCTGTAGCAGGAGTTGGTGCAGCTAATACATTAATACCAATTTACTATTCCTTAGGAATTCCATTCTCTATAGCTGCAGCAGCCGGACTTCTATTGAATGTTTTTTCATTATCTTCAGCTACAACTAATAATGCAAAGAGACAAAGAGTACTTTGGAAGTTAGGAACTATATTTCTAATACCAGCCGTAGCTATGGCGCCATTAGGCGCATATATAGGTATTCATACGCCTAGGAAAATACTATTATGGATCTTTGTGGCTTTTTTAGCATATACTTTATATAATCTAATAAGAGGAAAAGCTAAGGAGGAATCAAATAAGTTTGCTGGTGTTAAAGGATATTCTCTAGGTGTAATAGTAGGAGCAATAGCGGGGTTTTTAGGAGGTCTATTGGGAGTTGGAGGAGGAATGATTATTCTTCCAGTATTAGCTTTAATTGAAACTGATTATAAGAAAGTTTCAGCTACAGCTGGATACATTGCGTTATTCTCTTCTGCAAGTGGATTTACTAGTTATCTATTCTTATTAAGAGGTATTAGTTATGTATTATGGATAATAATATCAATAGGCGGAATATTAGGAGGCTTCACTGGTTCATATCTGATGAATAAAATGAAAACAGTTTATGTAAAAGATACTATCATAATTATAATAGCGTTTGTGATGCTAAAAGTACTGGTTTCTTTGATTTAAATTCTTAAATAATATAGCGAGGAAAGATATATATGAAAGACGAAAAAAGCGAAAGCACAAAAGAAAAGATAATAAATGCTGCTTTACAAGTGTTTGCAGAAGAAGATTTTTTTAAGGCCTCAATAGATGAAATATGCAAAAGGGCAGGTGTTTCTAAAGGAATTGTGTTCTGGCACTTCAAATCTAAAGATAATCTAATTCTTGAAATAGCTAAAAGAAGTCTTCCCTTAGATATAATGGAAAATTGCTTATCTAAGGAAGATAATGTCTTACAATGCATTGGTAATGATTTCCTAGAAAAATACAAAGATGATAATATGAGAAAACTATTTTTACATACGATTTCTGCAATGAGTGTTTACCTTGAAATAGGAGAAGAAATAAGAAAAATCTGTGATACTACTGTAAGAAAAATTAGTGTAAAAATATTTAAGAATGATAATTATGAAAACATAATAAAAATAAGGTCATTTATGGGCGGTCTAATATGCAATGTTATAAATCCTTTAGATATAAGCAAGGAAAAATATATAGAATCTTTAATTACTACTATATTTAAGTAGTATATAATATTTATTTAGATAACTGAATAAATTTCTAAATTCTAGTTAAGGTGATGTATCTTACATCGTATTCTAATTTTTCTGGACTTATTATTCCACATCCTTGAGTAATTTTTCTAATAAATCCGTTTGGATTTACAACTTGTATTCCAGATAATATATCAATTCCTAAATCAAGAAGATCTTTTAACATTGGAACGCTAGGTCCTACAATCATTGTATAAGCGTTCCCATTTTTCTTAGCTAACTCAATTAGTCTGTCAATAGACTTATTTATTATAGTCATGCCAGTCATAATTACTATATCTGCTTTAGGAATTATACTTTCTGCAGCAGTAGAGGGAAATATTCTTCTCGTAGGATCTACTAAAAAAGGATTTAGTTCTAAAATTGTAAATTCTTTAGCTATCTTATTGAATTCGTTTAATTTTGGATAATATCCAAAATATCCAACCATGACAACATTTTTATTTGTTGATAACTCAAGAGCAAGATCTAAACCATTATAATTAGTATTATAAGTTGGAGTAATTATGGAATTTATTGATGCTAATCCTACACTAGCCTCTAATAAGTTAAATGAAAATAAATATTCGCTTAATTCTGAAATGTTTTTTTCGTGAAGATGACCAAATCCTCTTACATTTACGTGACTTGATAATGGATCTGTAGATGCTGTTCCACAAAATTTTGAAAGCACACATGTCCATGTAGTTCCAATGTAGATATCTTTTATTTTCTCATCTCTTTCTTTAGCGTAATTAACCAAGTATTCAACGATTCTCATTACTTCCACTTATCAGTTTCATTTTTGGATTAAAGTTCCAAGAAATGCCTCCAATACCGATTTCAGCAATATCCTTTGGCGTAGGTATTATCCCAGCCATAAGTCTTGTAAAAAGCTTGTCAATAGAATTATAGTCTCTATAATAAATTCCACCTGCAGAAACGCCAAATATTGGTGTTGAATCTTTGATAGCTACTATTGTCATTGTAGTAGGTTTCATAGGAATTCCATAAGAGATAATTTTTGCTCCTGCTTTAGTTATACCTTTTATTGTTTTGTCCGTAGGATCTACTGAAGTTCCTCCCGTGACTATTATTCCTTCAGCTCCCTTATCTTTAGAGGATAAAATAGCTTTAGTAATTTTATCTTCGTCATCAGGAACAATTTCACTACTTACTATCTCCCAACCATATTTTTTAGCTTTTTCTTCAATAACCGGTAAGTAAGCATCCTTCTTTCTTCCTTCATAAATTTCGGTGCCCGTTATTACAACTCCAAGTTTCTTGTACTTAAAAGGAATCACGTCAATTAACTTTTTATTTAAGGCAATACTCTCTACTTCTTCCTTAGTCATTGAAAATGGTATAACTTCTACGCTTCCTATTAATTCGTTAGTTCCAAACGCTTCAAATTTATTTTTAGTTATAAGAAGAATTTTCTGATTCATATTAAAATTTATCATATTATCTGTATCTAAATAGAGGATTCCAGGTAATTTAGAGTAAAGTAAAGTTATACCTTGTTTTCCTGGCATAATTTGAACATTATCTCCGCATATTTTAGAAGCTACATATGGTGTTATTTCCCATTCATACATTAACCCTTTTTCATTTTCTCCTTCATCAATCCAGATGTAATATACTCCAGAATCCATTAACCTAGGTATATCATCTGCAGTTATAATATGCCCTCTAGGTAAAAGTGTTGTTGCCCCATTTGGCGTAACTATTGTAGTATCATAACCTAATTTCTTATTAATTGCTTCTTTAACAGAAATATATCTCATAAAAAATATGTGAACATAGTAATATATATATATTTTCACTTGAGATTAGCCATTACCAATAAGGGAACTGTTTATCCTCACCCTTTCGAATGAGGACTTCTCCCCAAACTCCATTTGAGTTAAAGCTTGCATTTTTAGGTTAATAATTTAGTTCAATAAATCAGTATCTTTAAAAGCCTTTGCAATACTAGAATCTGTAGTTAAGATTTTAGCTTTTTCCCTTTCAGCCAATGCAACTAAATACGAATCAACGATGGAAAGAAAATCGTAAGACAACTTTAATTCTCCTGCTCTAATACTTAGATTTTCATTGATACTTAGTATTTTAATGGGTGACTTTTTAATTAAAGACAAAACAGTACTGGAAGCTTCTTTTCCTATAATTCTACCCAAAACGTAATAGAGTTCTGTTAAGTTTAGATACAAAGTTAGACCTTCTTTTTCAGAGTAAATTTCATTGATAATTTTTCGGTATTTTTCTTCTTTTTTAAGGAAATAATTGACTAAAACTCCGGTATCAATAATTACCTTTTCTTTCTTTTTCAATATCTTTTCTCCTCTCTTCCTCTAAGATTTTTAGAGCCTCAGTAGCATCTGCCTTTCCTTCAAAAATTCCCCAGGCATCTAGTAAACTCAACTCTTTTTTCAGTATAATCGTATCATCCTTAACTTCAATGTTTAACACACTACCTTCAGTAATATTAAGCTTTTTTCTCACTTCTGAAGGCAAAACTATAATCCCTTTCTTATATACCTTTACTTCCATAACTAATAATGGTTAAACAATAATAAAAGTTTAACTTCTAGTAGTTATAATCAAGATAATTGTTTAACATTTTATTAGTTCATAAGAATTATCATGTAATATTTAGAAATATAAAAGGAAAAAAGAAGATAAATTACGTTCGGGTATTATATAGAAAGATAACGTTAATTTAGTAACTATATACACAGTACATTTTCACTTGAGTTTTGCTACTGCTATAATCCAATAAGTATCACCAGTATATTCTTTAGATATCTCTTCATTTGGATTGCAACAATTCTTAACGAATGTTATATCGTAACCTTTCTCTTTGAGAAAACCGAATACGTTAATATTCTCACGATGAATATTTAATATTACAAAAGTATCACAAACTCCAGCTAATTTAGATATTAAGTCAAATTCTTCTGAACCAACTACACAGAAATGCTTAACGTTCATTTTTAACCTACTAAATACTGCAGTCACAGAAGATACTGCAGGTATTTGTTCAATTTCTATTATATTATTATTCCCCAAAATATGATAGAAAAGAGGATTCCTTATAGACGAGTCACCTATTTCGAGAAACACTCCCCATTTTTCTTTACAAGAAGTTATAAGTTCAATATTTCTCTTGATAATTTCATGCCTGTTTTCATTAAATGCTGGAGTTAATTTTACAATTTTCTTATTTTCTAATATTCCATCAAGTTTAAATGGAAAATCGTTATTATAAATAAATACTACTGGAGCTCTTGATATGAGGTCTAAAGCTTCTTTTGTTATTAAATTAAGAGAAGGAGAAATACCAACAACATATATTTTTTCCATATTATTCACCTTGAATCATTTGTTTAATTTTATGTAATAGTTTTGGTTTTAGAGCTACAATAAATCCAATTGCACTAGCAACATAATGTTCAAAATATATATGAACAAACAATCCTCCTGTAAATGTTAATCCTGGTATTCCTGCACCAGAAAGTAATGAAGACCCCCATAAGTCTGACAACGAAAATAATGTATGATCAAATACTATATTAGCATAAACTATTTGAATTAGTAATAAGATAGCACCTAAAAAACCTAGTATTCTTACATATTTACTATAAACTAAATCCGGTTTAATTACTATAGTGTATAGAAAAGCACCCATAACTCCAAATAACGTTATTCCCATTAGTGGAGTCTTCAATTCTATTAAAAAAGAAAAATGAAATAAATATCCTACAAAAAAAGAGTATAATAATAGAGTTCCTTCTAAAAACAGAAAGATTCTAATTACCTTTTTCATTAAATTATCATCATAGATATTACCTAATAGAAATATTTATACCTTTTCATATTTAGATGAAACCTATTATTTACATTATTAATAAGTAACTATAAGATTTTTGTATTTAAAATGTTCTAATTAGTTATTTATACAAATTAATAATACAGTTAATAATTTTATTAAAAAATTATGAATTATTTATTATTAAATAATATTAACTTATCATATTCCATAAGCTTAATTTATCTTATCACTATTTTTATTTTCAATGAGCAAAGCGAGCAATGAGAATCTCAGACAAATATATGACCAACTTGTCAAGTCATATGATAAAGCAAATAGTATAATCACACTTGGAAATGATATGAAATGGCGAATAGAATTAATAAATTTATTATCAAAATATTGTAAAAAACCAAAAATTATACTAGATGTAGGAAGTGGTAAAGGAGAATTGACATACATTGCGTCAAAATTTTTCAAAACAAATATCATTCAACTTGATTATTCAGAGAATATGCTAAAAAATTCAGTAATAAGAGAAAATAAAATCTTAGCTTCCTTCTATAATTTACCTTTTAAGGCTAATTCCTTTGATGCTGTTATAAGCGGTTACTCTATTCATGCTGCAGATGATATGGAAAAAGTAATAAAAGAAATCTCAAGAGTAACTAAAAGAGCAGTAGCTATTACAGCTATAGGAAAACCAGATAATCTTGCACTAAGAGAATTTCTTGGCATTTACATCAAATATGTTCAACCATATCTAGTACCTTTAGTAGGAGGAAAAGTCTCATATTACAGATATCTTATAGACATATACAATAAGATTCCTACGAATAGTGAATTAAAAACTATACTAGACAAATATTTTGATATAAAAGTTTTCAAGGAAAAAGCGTTAGGGTCTATTTATATTTTTATTGGAATTAAAAGAATTAATTAGACAATAAAAACTATTTTTTATACTTCTCTAATTCCTTATTCCATTCGGGCACTTTAATGTCTTTAGGGCAGAACGAAGGAGAAACTGTTTTGATATCCAATATGGGAGTTTCTTCAAAAAGATCCAAATTCTGCACATATAATAAATTATTTTTTCTTTCAGTAAGCCTTACTATACTTAGCGCTATAGGATTAGGTCTGTGAGGAGAATGAGTACAAAACACTCCAACGTTTGGTAAATCTTGAATTCTCATCGGTTTGACTTTAAGAGTATTCCTTTGTTCTTCAGATACCTTATGTAACCATGCTAAAAGAATTATATGAGAAAAATTTTCTATTCCTTCCAAACCTTCTAAATATTGTGGAAAAATTTCTATTATACCTTCCCTTTTATCATTCAATGATTTTACAATCCCTATTTGCCTTAAATCAATATTCATGGTATATTCTACGATTGATAATAAAAATTATTAACGTTATTTCATATCAAATAAGTTAAAGAAAAAGGATATCAGCTCTTATTGATATATAAAACAATAAAAAATTAAAGAATTTATATTTGAGTAGTTTCAATTAATGTAACAGTTTCTTTTACTCCATTTAATGACGCAATTCCATTAGCAATAAACGTTCCTAATGTTTCTATATCTTCAACATCAACGGTCACTAACAAATCGTAAGGACCATAAACAACAGCCACGTTTGAAACTCTTGGAAGACTAAACAAGGAAGTAACTAAATTTCTCAATTTAGACGGATCTGCTTTAACCAGAACATGAGCTTTTTGCATGTTCGCATAAGTCCTTACTAAATCCCATTCAGTAACTATTCCTCTAAGATTACTTGCCTTAGACTCATTATCTTCAAGAAGTAATACTGAGCCAATATTTTTACTTACTATCAAATCCGCAATTTCTCCAACAGTAGCATCTAAATCTGCAGAAACTATAGTCTTTGTTCCTATATCATAAAGCCTTAACGCTGAATTCCCATTATAATAAGCTTTCAATACATCTCTTAAAGAAACTAAGCCAACAATATCACTACCAGACAATATTGGTATATGCGATATGCCTAACTTTATCATTGAATCTGCAGCCTCTTGTATAACTTGAGTATCGTTTAACGTATATACAGATTGGTTACCTACTGATATTGCTGGTATGGTAACTCTAGGTATAGTTTTAGCTAAATCTCTTTCAGTAACTATTCCTTCTCCTTTAACAAGAAGCGAACCAATAGAGTATTTTAACATTAATTTAGCAGCAGTCTTATTGGTAGTATCTGCATCAACAGTAATAGCAGGCTTAGCTACATCCCCTAATCTTTTTTCTCCCCACTTTTCATTATTCAAAATCTCTCTTAATATCGTCCTAGCTGAAACAACACCTATTATATTATCTGCTGCACTAACTGCTATTCTTCTTATTCCAGATTCTACCATAACTCCAGCTGCATCTCTGAGAGTAGAATCTATATCTAGAATTTTAATATTTTTACTCATGATTTCTCTTAACATTACATAAATATAATGATTTTAATATTTTAAACCTTCTCTACATAAGTTAAACGTAACTATAGTTAAACGTAGTTCTAACACAAGAATATTAATAAGGAAAATATAAAACAGAATAAAAATAATCTTTTTTATTAAGCATATAATTGTAAATTATTAAATATTATAGTTATTTTTACGATAGTGTGTATCATTTGAAAAGTAGATGCTAATTCTATGAATTGCTCTAATAAAGACAAGATTCTGAGATAACAAACTACTTTTACGATTGTATAATTAGGCTGGTTATAAACATTATCACAGTTTATAACTTAATTACAATAAAATATCTTTGAAAAAATTATTTTCCTTAAATTGCATATTATTCTATCAAGTTAGTACTATATAGCTTACGTCTCCATTTAATTTATTTGGAGATATCATTCCGCATCCTTGGCTAATTTTCTTTATAAAAGATTGAGGCCTATTAACTTTCATTCCTGCAAGCATATCTATTCCAAAATCTAACATAGCATCTAGCATAGGAGTACTTGGACCTAAAAGAATAGTATAAGCGTTAGCCATCTTAGCCAGCTGAAGAAGCCTATCTATAGATTTATTGATAATTGCGCTAGCAGTAATTATAACAATATCAGCGTTTGATATTACGCTTTCTGAAGCCGTTGAAGGAAGTATATTATTTCTATAATCCAATAAAAATGGATTTAATTCGAGAACAATAAATTCTCTACTAATTTCTTTGAACTTTTCAATTCCAGGAAATTTTCCAATCATAACTATTTTCTTATTTTTACCTAATTCTAAAGCAATATCTAATCCATTTCCTTCTACATTACCATGAGGCTGTATTACCGAATTTATTGCAGCTAAACCTACACTAGCTTCTAGTAAATTCCACGATCCAAGATACTTAGCTAATTCACTAACCCTTTTTTCTTCAAGACTACCGAAATCTCTTACATCTGAATCATATGAAGTCATAGGATAAGTTATAGCAACACCACAGTATTTTGATAATACACATGTCCATGTTACTCCAATATTTACAGAGTTAATACTAGAATCATTTTCTTTAGCATAAGAAATCAAGTAGTCTATAACTTTAGACTTCATAAAATAAGGTAGAAAGAGTGAATATATATGTCTTTCTAAAAATATTTAGACTTAAACATAATAGTTCAGTAATCAATTATGAGAGAAATTTAGATACTAATATATGTTAAAAAGAGATGTATATACTAATATCATGATAGTAATTAACTAAGTTAATAGAGAATCATACCCGCACTATTTGAAATTTAAGAAAATATAATATCTAAAAGAAATTAACTTAAATCTAACTATTGATAAAGAATAGTTAGTATTTTAATCTAAAATATTTTTACGTGAATACTTTTGATGATATAAAACTAATGAGACTAAGAATGACTCATTACTTAATATTTAATCGGAAAAGTATGTATTTTTTATTAAATCATGAATTTTAACCTTATTTTCAGTTTTTTGAGATAGATTATTATTTGCTAAATATAGATTGTTATTTGATGCTATTAGGTAGTATAAAAAATATGATATTAATAACTAGACCTTGGGGATTTATTATGCCAACTATCTGCGTTAGCCTATCTTATGTTTTAGGTTTTTATTTTCTTAAAATATTTAACTTGGTATTTTACATATTAACATTAATAGGTGTTATATTACTAAATGCTTCTGTAGATGTAATGAACGATTATTTTGACTTCAAATATAAAGTAGATACTGAAAATAGTAATACTGCAAATTATAGATTACATCCAATTATTCATAAGATATTAAGCACTAAACAGACACTAATTTATGCAATAATCTTGGCATTAATAGCATTAGTAATAGCAAGTTATCTAACCTTATCTAGATTATACGCTTTACCTTTTGGTTTAATTGGATTACTTTTCGTATACATGTATAATGGACCGCCGTTTCTTTTGAAATATAGAGCTTTAGGAGAAATTGAAATTCCAATAACATACTCGTTTATAATTTTTGCGAGTTATTATATTGCTACTGGATTATTATCATATATAGTTTTTATTGATGGATTACCTATAGCGTTCCTAATAACATCGATTCTTATTGCTAATAATATGAGAGATAGAGAAAAAGATGAAGAAAGCAACGTAAAGACATTAGCAATATTATTTCCTAGATTTACTAATATACTATATTTATCATTAATTATTTTATCGTATTTAATTTTAATACCACTTGCCATCCTTAGGTATATTCCACTACTTGCTATATTAACTATGATAACTATGCCGTTTGCTATTAACAAAGCCTTATTTATATCGAGAAAATTGCCTAAAGATTCTGATCCACAAACGGCTAACATTCTAACGCTCTTTGGTATTTTCTATATTATTTTAATATTATTAAGCGGATTTGTTAACATTACTTTTTAATCTCATTACCTTTTCCTTAAGGTCAGAAAGAAATTTAACATCTTTTTTGTCTTCCAATATCTTTTTATCAATTTCTTCTATTGCTTTATCTAAAAAACCTACTTGAATCATATCAAGAATCATTGCTTCAAAAATCCATATATTATCTTTATCTTTATCTAAAGCCTTCATATATTTTTCAATTGCATGAGTATAATCTTTATTCTCATCATAAAGAGTACCTTCAAAATAATAATACATAGAAGAGTTAGAATAGTCTATTAAAGAAGCATTTTCTAGGCAGTCAATGGCTTCTTTAAATTTTCCTAGTCTAAAAAGAAGCAATGCTTTCTTATAATGGAAATCGACTACATGCGGATCTAAAGATATAGCACTATCATACTCTTTAATAGCGTTATCATAATCATAATCTGAATATATTTCAGCTAACATAAAATGAGGCCATGGATCTTTTGGATCTTTCTTAATAAGATCATTAAGCTCCTTAATTTTTACGTTACCTAAACCAAAAGTTGACATTAATTATTATTTAAAAAATGAAAATAAATACTTATTGCTATTATAGTACCATATACTGCAAATGTTAAGTTATTATAACCTCTGAAGATTTAAGAAAAATCTAAAGTTTTACCTTCTTAAAATGAAACAATTCATAACTTAACAGTATTAATATATTTTATCTTCAAATAGAACATAAAAAAGAATTAAAGGCAAAAGTATTATTAACATTTTAAAAATATTAATTATGCATAACTTGAAAGCCTCAAAGCTTCTATAATTAGGAAAACTTATCTGATTTCACGTTCTTAATTTGAATAGTATACTAAAAATATTCTCATTAACAAGGTTTCTCATAAAAAATAGTATTTTTTATAAAAACGTATATTTTAGCTTCCAAAAAATAG
The DNA here is from genome assembly GCF_002116695.1 of Acidianus manzaensis. Taxonomy (NCBI): domain Archaea; kingdom Thermoproteati; phylum Thermoproteota; class Thermoprotei; order Sulfolobales; family Sulfolobaceae; genus Acidianus; species Acidianus manzaensis. The sequence goes on along the minus strand of NZ_CP020477.1, from coordinate 866,340 downwards.
AGATAAGCAAATGTCATTCAAAATTTCTAGAAGGGATTTTCTTAAATTAGCATTAACTGCGACAATGTTAGCTGCTCCAGAATGGGACAAAGCAATAGGAAAAGCAGCTAGTATGATAAAGAATGGAGATGTCAATATAGTATGGTTCGAAGCACAAGCATGTGAAGGAAATACTACTGCAATAATCCAAGCTACTGATCCTACTGTAGTTCAAGTACTTTTTGGAGCTAGTCCATTAATAGGACCAGGAAGCGTAAAAGTATCTTTCTGGCCATCATTAATGCCACAACAAGGAGAACAAGCTATAGACGTTTTAAATAATATAATAGCGGGCAATTATAATCCTTATGTCCTAGTATTGGAAGGCAGTTTTCCTGACGATAACACAGCAAGGCAATACAATCCAAGTAACCCCGGAAGCTGGGGAATGTTAGGACCTAAAAGCCTTAATCAATGGGTAGCTGAGTTATTACCTAATGCTGTAGCTGTATTATCTGTAGGCAACTGTGCATCATATGGAGGTTTAATTGGAGATAAAGTATATCAGCCACCACCAAAATTCATAACACCATCATGGTCTCCTTCACCTACCGGTGCTGTAGGATTTTTTGACGATCCATTAAGAGGTTATAAGGGATTATTGAGTAGATTTTATGAAGATAATTATTTGAATGCAAAAGCTGGCGCAACACCGTTTTATACTTTTGTTAAAAATCCTAATTCCTACCTAGATATTACTCCAGCTCCTTCTGCATCAGTAAAACCTGCTATCGCAGTTCCTGGATGTCCAGCAAATGGTAACGGAATTATGAGAACTCTAGCTAATTTAGTTTTATGGGCTGGAGGATTAGCGCCATTACCTGAACTTGATCAATACTGGAGACCTATGTATTTCTTTAGATATACCGTTCACGAACAATGCCCAAGAGCTGCATGGTACGCAGCAGGAGAATTCAGAACTCAACCAGGTCAGCCTACAGCTGCTTGCTTATTTGAAGTTGGATGTAAAGGTCCTGTATCTAATTGTCCATGGAATAAATATGGATGGGTAGGAGGAATCGGAGGACCAACTAGAACGGGCGCAGTATGCATCGGCTGTACTATGCCAGGATTTACTGATCTCTATGAGCCATTTTATAAACCATTGCAAGTACCAACACCTTCGTCAACGTTAACAACAGCAGGACTAATAGGTGCAGGTGTAGTTCTAGGCGCTGCAGCAGGATTAGCTGAAAAGAAAATGGTTAAAAAAGGCGGATTAAGGTCAAAGTGATCTATATGGTCGCGTTATTTGGACCATATAATTTGGGCGATTCTCTATATCCTTTAGCTCTGGATTTATTCATACCTACAATTCTTCTATTCTTTTTTGGTGCATCGTATAGAGTATTCAGATATTTTGCTACATATCACAAACCTTATGTTGTTTATACTACAACTATCAGAGGTAACGTATCATCATTTGAAAAAACTAAACAATTAGTGAATACTTTTTCCAATTCTAGCAAAGTGGGAATGAAAAGAAAACCTATAACTACCGGCGTAGGATTACTGATGCATCTATCGCTAATAGTAATCATATTCCTATTGGCTCAACATATGGTGTTTTGGGCATATTATATTCCTCCTTATAAAATATTATTTCCATTAGCTATTCCAGAAAGTTCTACTGATGGATTACTATCATTAACTTATGGCTTATCTCCACTCACGCCTACGTCATATCCTTTTGTACACGATATATGGGGACCTTTAACTGTTATATTAAATGGGCAGTATATTACATATTTACTAATGATCTTATTAGGAATATACTTAGGGCACAAATTCCACGCGTTAGCTGAAGGATTGACTCTAAGAGCTGGAGACTGGTGGTTTTTCCTATTATTATATATAGACATAGTTCTAGGATTTCTAGCTACATCCCATATACCTAATGCAATAACATGGTATGATAATTTATTAGGAGCGCATATATTAGTAGCTGAAATATTAATAGCAACTTTACCATATACTAGAGGATTTCATATGTTTGAATTCTATCTAGGTAAAGTTAGAGAATGGTACTTCATGACTTATAGGAGAAACGAAAAATAGGTGAGAATCAATGGCAGTTTCAGAATCTAAACAAGTAAATTTAGATGCGTTAAATAAAGCAATAGATGAAGTAATATATGGAGAATTAAATTCTACATTACTATATTATTTTCAATCATGCGTAAATTGTAAAGCCTGTGAAGCAGCATGTCCATTTGTTCCAACATCATTAAAGTATTCACCAGTAAACAAAGCAGAAATCTCTAGACAATTATATAGGTATAGATTTAGCGTTTGGGGAAAGACTATAGGTAGAGTAATAGGAGGTAGTAAAAAGTACTTAAGTTTAGAAGAAGCTGAGACTATGGTAGATTATGTATGGCATTGCACTAATTGTGGAGCATGTATGTTCGTATGTCCAATGGCTATAGATAGTGGAGCAATGATAGATTTACTTAAACAAATAGCATTTAAAGCAGGAATGGTTCCAAAAATTTACGAAGACATAGCTAACTTAGAAATTTCTGGGGAATACTTAAATACAAAACTGTTTATGGATGCATGGAATTCTATCATAAGTAAAATTAAAGAAGCAATTGGCAAGGATGTGCCACTAGATAAGAAAGGTAGCGAAATACTATTCTACGTTAGCATATATGAAATTATGGCTTATCCTGAAGTAATAATAAAAGTTGCTAAAATATTAGATATGTTAAATAAAGATTGGACTTTTATGTCAAAGCCTTTAGGAATAAGACCTCCTATAGGCTTAGTTATAGGAGATAAGGAAGGAGCAATCGAAGTGATGAATAGAGTGTATTCTTATTTTAGGGAAATTTCTCCAAAATACGTTCTATTAACTGCAGGCGGTTTTGAATATCCTTCATTAAAATATACGATGCATGAAACTCTCCAAGTTCAACCTACATATGAAGTGGTTCACGTTACAGAACTTCTTGCTAAGTGGTATGAAGAAGGAGAATTTACTATTAATCCAGTAGATGAAATAATAACATGGCATGATCCTTGTCAATTAGGAAGAAGAGGAGGAGTTTTTGAAGCTCCAAGAATTCTAATGAAAGCCCTATCAAAGAAATTCAAAGAATTACCCAGTCATGGAGTTAATAGTTTTTGTTGTAGTAGAGGAGGAGGTGGATGTGGAGTTCCTACAATGGTTGAAAATATGGCAAAAGAATTAGGTATTACAATAGATGAGAAAGATAAGAAATTCCTAGATAGTACATTAGATCCACTAATCAATGCTGGAAAAATAAAGGTTAATGAGATAAATAAGATAAAGGCTAAACAAGTTTTGACTGGATGCCCAGTATGTATAGAAAGTATAGGTTTCTCAATTGATTATTATCATTCAAACTCTCAAGTTAAACATATAATAGATCTTCTCGCAGATAGAATTCAGGTGAAAAGATAAAATGTTTTTTTATATTTTATATATTCTCTTTTATAAAAGTTATAAAAGGTGAAAAATATGTCTAACTCAAACCAAAATAATCAATCTAATTCAAGTCAAATTAATATGGTAATAGATCCTATAACTAGAGTTGCAGGCCATTTAGGCTTAACTGCTACTGTTGATACAACTACGAAACAAGTGGTCAATAATAATGCATATACTTATGTTACAATGTTCAGAGGATTCGAGGTATTCCTTAGAGGAAGACAGCCTCCTGATGCAGTTCATATAACTTCAAGAAGCTGTGGGGTTTGTGGAGCAGCGCATGCAAATGCTTCTGTTAGATCAAATGATATGGCGTTAGGAGCTGTTCCGTACCCATTAGGTCAAGCATTAAGAAATTTAGCTTACGCAATGACTGATATGATATATGATCATTCAATTATTCTAAACGTATTAGAGGGACCAGATTTTTCTGCTCAAGTTATGCAGACATATTATCCATCTTGCTGGCAGACGGCACAGCAAACTCAAGCAACTTATTCTGATATTCATGGATTTTCTACTATAGCTGATATAATGACTGCTCTTAATCCATTCCAAGGATATCTTTGGGTAAACTCTGTAAAGGCTCAAATATTAGCTAGGGAAGCAGGCGTACTAATATATGGTAGACACTCACATCCTCCTATGCTCATTCCTGGAGGAATTGGAACAGATCTTTCAGTAGGAGAATCATTATTTACTCAATATATGTATAGGTTAACTACTTTGACTGCATGGGTTAAAGTGGTAATTGCGGCATGGATGGATTTAGCAAATTTCCTAATAGATAATTGTAATTATCAGTATCAAGGTTTGACTTATAGTAAACCTACATACATATCAAGTTATGGTTATGAAAGCCCAGAGCTTTACAGCAATCTAGGAGATGATTATACAACAATTTATGGGAACTATGATTCTTTAGCAAATAAAGCATCTGAAGGACCCCAAACAGTATTTAGAGCTACTATAGTAAGAAACGGAGAGTTACTAAGTAAAAGCTTTATAGATCTTAATGTAGCTCAACTTGAATTTGTTAATTCATCCTATTACCATAACTGGGCTCATATCACATCTCCATTTACAGAGACTGATCCAGCAGGGAATAAATTAGCGTGGGGATTATCTGAAAGTGATGGTACGCCATATTACATGTATCATCCATGGAATAAGACTACAATACCAAATCCTATAGCTCAGAATTTTATGGATAAATATAGTTGGGATGCAGAACCTAGACTAATATGGAGTGATGGTACTATATGGCCTTACGAAACTGGGCCTTGGGCTAGATTACATGCCGTAGCCCATTATCATCCTAATAGTCCAATTGTATCAAATGGGCAAATTTCAATTACATTACCAGCTATTAGTGAAATACCTTCATGGTTACCTTCTGGATCTCAAGCTGAATGGACAGTGGAATGGGAACCTCCAGATTATTCTACTACATTAAGTAGAATACTAGGAAGAGCTGTAGATATGGCTGCAGCAGTATATGCAGCATGGGAGAACTTAGAATTTGGATTACAAGAATTTATGAAGAATCAAACTAGTCCTAAAACTTCTAGGCAATGGAAGCAACCTTCATTCTCTTTAGGTGTAGGGCAATATGAAGTTCCAAGGGGAACATCTAGACATTGGATGGTTGTTAAGGATTATAGCATAGCTAATTATCAATATCAAGCTCCTACTACTCCAAATGTAAGTCCAAGAGATGACAGATGTAATGGACCTTGGTGTATAAATGGACAAGCTATAGGTCCTTTTGAAATGTCAGTAATAAATACACAAATCATGGAAGAAGTTCCTCCATCACAATGGGTTGGCTATGATTTCTTAAGGGCAATAAGAAGTTTTGACCCATGCTTAGTTTGTGCAGCTCACTTTGAAATAAAAGGTAAAGTAAATAAAGTCTTAGATCATATTATAACTCCAGTGTGTAACTCATGATGAAAGAGAATATTCTAAAGTTAAAGAAAAATGAAGTACCTAGGAATTCTATGGTCGAATTTTATTTTCCTGCTCAAAAACCATGGGAAAGAAAACCTGTACTCATAATTAATTATAAGGGAAATTTTTTTGCCTTAGAAGCTTTTTGTAGTCATAATGGATTATCTTTAGAAGATGGATTTATAACTGATGATGGAAAAATTGTTTGTCCTTGGCATGGTTCTGTTTTTGATATAAAATCTGGAAAAGTTATAGATGGCCCGGCAAAGAGGGATTTAAAAGTGTATAAAATTGAAGATAATGGAGAGGAGTTGATCATTTATGACTGAAGTATCTGCTTCTGGATTTACTGGAGTATTTACTGTAAGAGTTTTCTCTGAACCAGATCTTTATGCTTTTGCTGGAAGATTAGCTGGTTTAGGCTATGAGGTTCCTCAAATAAAATTAAGCGGAAATACAGGGTACGTTTATATTCCAATAAATGAAAATGGAGCTTTTGCTAAGAAAAATCTAGGAGAAATATATTATCAACCTAGAACTTTTACAGTAATTTCAGAAGAGTACGGTGATTTTCAGTTAGCATCTGGAGAGATGATAAGGGCAATGAAAGAAAGCGGATGTGGAAACATTGATTATGCTGAATTGAGTATTAGTTTTGAAAGAGTTTTACCACCTTTAAAAATATCTCATGATTCTTGGGATTTGAGAGGATTCACTATATCAAGAAATGAATTAAACTCTAAGAACTACGAACAAATATCAATTACGAGAGTTAATGATGAATTGTCTAGATACGTCATAACTATATATAATAGGGGAGAATACGAGGATATAGCAAAATTAATATCTATGCTAAGAAATAAAATGGATTCTACAGTAGAATTTTTACAAAGTTATCAAAAAAATTTTTTAAATAAGATTGACTAAATATAAGGTGAGACAAAAATGGAACTTCCAAAAGAGATAGAATTATTATTTAGAGAAAATTCTCAATTAGCCGGAAAACTTTCAGATGAGATTCACAAATTAGCTCCAAAAGTTACTAAAAAAACTAATCTAGATAGAATAAAAATCATGAATTTTTGCGGTTCACACGAGTGGACTACAACCCATTATGGTTTAAGAGCATTAATGCCTTCTGAAGTGGAACTAATTCCTGGTCCAGGCTGTCCAGTATGTGTTACCCCTTCAAGCGATATAGAAAACATGATTAAATTAGCAATGGAGGGCTATAGGATTTATACTTTTGGTGATGTTTTCAAATTACCCACTGTTAATCATTACAAAAAAGGAGAAATAGGAAGTTTAGCAGAAGCAAAAGCGTTAGGAGCAGACGTTAGAATAGTTTATAGTTTTGCTGATGCTATAGAAGACGCTAAGAAAGATAATAAGCAATCAATATTCTTTGGAGTTGGATTTGAAACTACTATTCCAAGTTATGCCGTACTTTTTGCTAAGGATAAAGTACCTAAGAATTTAATGTTTTATTCTGCTACAAAATTAACCGCACCAGCAGCTGAATATGCAGTCAAAATTCACAAAGCAAGTAAAAATACTCCAGTATCGGGTGTTATTGGACCAGGTCACGTGTCAACGATAATAGGTGCAATAGGATGGGATTTCTTCCCAAAAGAATATCATATACCAGCTGTAGTAACAGGATTTGAACCTATAGATGTTTTAACAGGAATTTTAACAATATTAAAGGATTTATATACTGGAAATATAAAATACACTAATTTAGAATATAAAAGAGTAGTAAAAATGCAAGGAAATACTTATGCTCAAGAAGAAATAAGAGAAGTTTTTGATGTTGTAGATACAATATGGAGGGGTATTGGAGCAATACCTAAAAGTGGAATGGACTTGAAGGATAATTTAAAGGATAAAAATGCTAGATTATTAATATCTAATACTAAACCTTGGGATTACGATTTGCCTCCCGGATGTAAGTGCAATGATGTAACTTTAGGAACTGCGTATCCTACTGATTGTCCATTATTTATGAAAGCTTGTACTCCAGCTAGGCCCTGGGGTCCTTGTATGGTTTCTATGGAAGGAGCATGCGCAGTTTGGGCTAGGTTTGGATCATCACAAAAAGTATTAGATGCATTAAAAGAGGTGAAATAAAATGTGCTGGGCAGTTCCTGCAAAAGTTATTTCGATAGATTCTGACGTTATGGCTACAGTAGATTTAGGTGGTAATACATTTAAGAAAGTTGCTATAGGAGTAGAAAATCTAAACAAAGGAGATTATGTTATGGTGCATGCAGGAGTCATAATTGCTAAGTTAAGCAAAGAAGAAGTAATTGAAAATATCAAATTCATAGCTGATCAAATAAGAGAGACAGCAGAAATTGAAGGAGAAGATCCTGACAAAGCAGTAAATGAATACATGAGCATAATGTCCGGAGTTCTTAAAGAATTAGAAGGTGAATCTAATGGTAGATAAAATACTTTTATCTCATGGTAATGGAGGAAAGGATACTCAAAACATATTAGATAAATATATTTTCTCAAAATTACCAGAATATCTTAAAAAAACTGATAATGGAGTAGGATTAGATCATCCAGATGATGGTGCTATTGTTCAAGGTAAAATTGTCATAGCTACTGATTCTCATACTATTAATCCTTATTTCTTTCCAGGAGGAAGTATAGGAACACTAGCTGCTTCTGGAACTATTAATGATGTAGTAATGATGGGAGCTAAACCATTAGCAATGCTAGATTCTATAGTAGTAAGTGAGGGATTTCCATTAGATGACCTAGATAAGATAACTACTGATCTAATTAACGTTTTGAAAGAAAATAACATATCTTTAGTTGGAGGAGACTTCAAAGTAATGCCAGCAAATTCCATGTCTGGGATAATAATAAATACTGTAGGTTTAGGAATAGTAGAGAAAAATCCTATAGTTGATAATATACTTGATGGAGATGTAATAATAGTAACTGGAAATATAGGTGTTCATGGAGCTCTTATAGCTTCATTACAATACGAAATAGAATCAACCTTAAAAAGTGATGTAAAACCTTTAACTAAACTGTTAAAATTATTTAATGATTTTCCTAATGATATACATGCAGCGAGAGATCCAACTAGAGGAGGATTAGCCGCTACGCTAAATGAATGGGCTCAACTATCAAATAAAATGATAGTCATAGAAGAGAAAGAAATTCCTATTCCAGAAGAAGTAAAATCAGTAACTCAGATAACTGGATTAGATCCTTTAGTTCTAGCAAACGAAGGAGTTGCAGTACTATCAGTAAATCCTAGTGCTAGCAAAGAAATAGTTAAAGAGCTAGAAGATTTAGGCTTCGAACCTAAAATTATCGGAAAAGTAATTCAACCTACGAACCATGATAACGAAAAGTTAGTTATAGTAAGAACCGAAATTGGTGGAGCTAAGATATTAGAAATGCCTTCAGGTGATATAGTACCTAGAATATGCTAAGGTGATTCAAATGAGTTCCATTCTTGACATTATTCATGAAATAATAGCTGTTAGAGATGTAATAAAAAATGAAGTTCAAAAGCCATTTAAAGATGAACTTTTACAAGTAATATATCAAATAAATCCACCAACAAATGAATATGACATTAACAAGTTATTAAAAGAATATAACGCTAAAGATCTTCTAGAATTAATAAATAAAATTAAAGGAAATATGGTGAAAAAGTGAAAATAGTAATAGGCTTTATTCCATTTTTCTCTACTCCAGACGGCCAAGTTATAGAAGAATTATACAATAAATGGAAAAATAAAGATAACGTATTAGATCTTGAAATGGATCCTATTGCTGCTACAGAAGAAGTGAAAAAATTATCTCCAGACATAGTTCTTCTAGTAGGAAGCAGTAGGTATGCTCCAGAAGGTATATCAGAAAAAGAATTTGTTCTAGAAACTAATGATCCTTGGGAAATGTTAGAACTTATTAGACCAGGTTTAGATGGAAGGTATTACGTTGAAGACATAGCTTATGGATTATTGATTTTCGGAAAATTTAATAAAATATATGCAATATACTATAAAGGAGATTATAGCGAAGAAAAGGTTAAAGAATTAAATAAGAGATTAGAGGAGAAAATAGAATGGCTGTCAAAGTTATAGGACTAGGGAATAGACTTTATGGAGATGATGCTATAGGCTCAATAACAGCAGAGTGTATTGGAGCATTAGATGCAGAAGCTAATGGATTCCAAGCACTGACTTTCATTCAAAAAGATGATATAGTAATTTTTATTGATGCTATGATGATGAATGAAGAGTTTGGCATGTTCAAAATTGATATAAACAATCTAGAAGATATAGAAATAAAGGATCCTCATAGACTATCCCCTATTCAAATAATGTCTTTAGCTATAAAATCTGAGAACGCACCAAAAGAAGCTTATATCCTAGGAATTAAACCTGAAAAAATGGATTGGCCAGGAATATCTAAAGAAGTGCTAAATAGAATAGATCTAGCACTTCACAAATATGAAGAATTCTTAAAGAAATTCGGAATCATCATAGATATAGATAAGACTATACAATGTATAAAAGAAAAAAGCGATAAACCATGGATTTGAAATCTATAACTCAATAAGTGCCCTATTTCAGAAAATATTAACTTTCAATAAACGATGAATAAAATACTTGTCCTAGCGCTATTCCTCCATCACCTGCAGGAACTTTATTCGGAGTAATAACTTCTACGCCTTCCGAATTCTCCATAATACCCTTAAGTATAATTTCGTTTACTGATGCGCCACCAGAAACTAGAATTTTTTCTGGATTTAATTTTAATGCAGTTTTAACTAAAGCCTTACCTAATTTGTATTGAATAGTATAAGCTAAATCTCTACCATCTTTATCTTTATTCTGAATTAACCACTCAAAAGCTTTTTCTGTAATAATCTCATCATTTCTCAAGTCAAATTCAAAATCTAATAATTTACCTTTACTAAATGCTTCAAGCTTTATTGCAGGCTCTCCTTCATAAGTTCTTTTATTACATACTCCTAAAAACGCCGATATTGCATCTAAAAATCTGCCTGTACTAGAAGTCATAAGCGTTTTCTCTTTTAACTGATGTTCTATAACTCTTAGTTCTCTACTATCTAATTTTACAAATTTACTTATTTCGTCAAAAGTTAATATTCTAGAAAGGAAAATTGCTAACATTCTTTCAGGTTTTAAAGCATTTATATCTCCACCAGGATAAGGAACGTATTCCAGATGAAACTCTCTTGAATACTTAATTCCATCGAATTTTATTACTTCTCCACCCCATGCGTTACCATCGTCTCCGTATCCTATTCCATCAATTGTTATCGCTACTCCCTCCTCAATTCCATTTTCTGACGCAACGCTTAAAGCATGAGCAAAATGATGTTGAACTTGAATCAATTCGGCTGAATATTCTTGAGATAATTTTGTAGCTAACTTAACACTTTGATATGAGGGATTCTTATCTGCTATCACTATTTTAGGAGTTAATGAATATACATTCAGAAAATATTTGATATATTTTTCTAAATTATTTAACGTTTCTATCTTGTCAGTATCTCCAATATACTGCGTAGGGATAACTTTGTCTTTAAAACCTATAGCTCCAGCATTCTGCAATTCAGCTCCAACAGCAATAACTGGATAATTAATTTCTCTATTTAGCCTAATCCAAGTAGGAGCGTAACCTCTTCCTCTTCTAAGCATCATTATTCTACCATTCGATACTCTAAGAACGCTATCATCTACTCTATTTACAATTTTCCTATTATGATATAAAACATAATCTACTATTCCATTTAGTTCTCTCCTTACGCATTCCTCGTCAGTGCACATTGGAATTCCATGCTTATTTCCACTCGTCATTATGGAAATTTTATCTTTTAACTGATTAAGAAGCAAATAGTGCAATCCAGTATAGTAAAGAAAGAATCCATTTCTATCTAATCCTGGAGATATTAATTTTGAAATACTCGAATTATCTTTCTTTTTTAATAATACTATAGGTCTTTCCGGAGAATTCAGTAAATATTCTTCTGTTTCACTTACTTCAGCGTATTTTTTAATCACTTCAGTACTTATTCCCATTAATGCAAAAGGTTGTTGAGGTCTTTTTTTCCTTTCTCTCAATTTAATTATTACATCGTCATTAAACGGATCTACAGCTATATGAAATCCTCCTATACCTTTTATAGCTACAATATTTCCTTCTTCAATTAATTTTGCAGTTAACGATATAGGATCTCCATCAATTTTCTCTCCGTAAATTGTTTCTAAAAATAGCTTTGGACCACATATTGAACAACTAATTCCTTGTGCGTCAAATCTCCTTATATTATTAGGATCATAATATTCATTCGTACAATCCTTGCATAATGGAAAATCTCTCATAGAAGTATTTTCTCTATCATATGGAACTTTATATAGAATTGAAAATTTTGGACCACAAAAAGCACAACTATTAAAAGCGTAGTAATATCTTCTCTTGTTATTTTTATCCAATACCTCTTTTAAACAATCGTCGCATATGGATAAATCAGGAGGAATCTCACTAATTTCATGAATTTTATTTCCACTTGATAAAATTTTGAATTCGCTTAAGTCTTCTATGCCACTTTCCTCAACGATCATCTTTTCTATTTTTGCTGATGGAGGCAAATTTGAAAATAGTTCAGAAAAGAATTTTCCGATTAAATCATCATCTTTCCCAATAATTTTTATTTCAACTTCACTACCACCTAAATTTCTAACATATCCTTTGAGATTATTCCTTACTGCAATTCTATATATAAATGGTCTAAATCCTACTCCTTGAACTATCCCAGATATTATAATTCTAAAAGCTTTCACAAGAACTAATTATCTCAGAAAATTATATGTGTTTTTAAGTATTTGATAATATTTTATTAAATTACAAATTATTAGTTAGATATTTATTAATTTATATTTAAACAGAAGTTTTTATATTTAATTATAAAATATATTTATAACTGAAAATAATTTTTGCTCTACTAGCTATTAGTTTGTGGATTATCTACAAAATAAGGCTATTCTCCTTATCAGAATCATCCATAGAAACAACGTAAAGATTCAATCGGAAATAGAAGAATTACGTTTGTATCGTACAGTGCTGATCATTATCAAAAAATCCAGCTTATGTTAATTTCAAAGGAAAACGTAAACCTATAAAAATATACTTAGATAGCATAAAGGCTAGTCGTGCCATTGATACTGCACTCAAATTTCTAGACAAATTATGAATATTTTTATATCTTACAAAATATAGTATAAATAATATTAAATTTTAATATTTTTGCACTATTGAAAAATTTAGAGTCCTATCTTATTCAGTAAGAGTAGCATCTTATTCTATTTTCCAATTTTCAAATATATTAGCATATAATTTAAGTTATAGTATCTTGCTTTGCGTATCTGAAAACTTAACGTTAATGCTGAGTTTTAATTAAGAGAAGAAAGTATATTTGCAATAGTTTACAAGTTACAATATATATTTAAAATTTATTAGTTTAAATATTATTCTACCAATAATTCAATAGATACTATAATTCTGAATAAAATCTCCTACGATTTATCACAAATAGTTCGATTGTTAGAGGTGAAACATGTGATACCTACTACTATCTTACTTTTTTAACTATTAAAGAAATTAACGTGTTAATTATTTTAACTATTTAATAATATTTTGCTAAAATTCTCAAATTATTTAAGTAAATAAATAATACCAAATCTTAAATCTAGAAAAGGTTTTATACTAGAGAATAATATAATTATTAAATAATGGAACCAAAACCTGAAATATCAACATCTAAATTTACTCCACCATCAGAACAGCCAGTAGTTGTTGTAGTAGACGTTATGTTAAGATGTAAGTTAGATAATCAAGTTATGCCTGCTTCTACAGCATTAGAACATCAACAAATGCATATAAATAAAGGAGAAGATCCATGCTTTATAATTGAAAGTTCACCTTTACAACCTAAAAAAGAAGGGAGCACTACTTCAGGAATTATTTAAGAAAATCATTTTTTATTTTTTCCTTTATTTCTCCACTATAATCTTGAATTCTCCCTATGTAATCTTCTATTTTAGGATCTATAGGAATCTCAACTATCTTATCAAAACTATATCCTTCGTATTTTAATTCGTCATAGTTAACAGAACCGAATGGTTTTACAATCTTATCGTCACAGTTGAAATAAGCCATATTGACAACTAATGATACGTTCTTTTTACCCTTCTCTTTTTCTATATAATCTAAAAGATACTTAACAACTTTAATAGAAACTTTAGATGGAGTAGTAACAACCAAAGGAGAATAGTTATTAGCTAATTTCTCTAAAACTAACAATTCATCTCCTAAACCTGGTGGCATATCAAAAACTACATTCCCCTTAAGGTTACTAAAAGATATTAAAGATTCCATAACTGAAGATTGGTTACCTCCAGGCAATATTACGTAGTTATTCTTAACTACCCCGCTTAAACTTATCAAATTCAGCCTACCTATGTTAAAAGGCTCTATTCCATTCTTACTCACTTCATGTAATTTCCCTTCAAAGCCAAAGAGTTTAGATGAAGCCATAGTATGAATATCCATATCAATTAGTGTAACATCTTCTTTTTCAGATAAAACTAAAGAGAAAATAGCTGAAAATATACTCTTTCCTACTCCGCCTTTAGCTGACATTACAGCAAAAATTTTTCGGCCAGACAATTTTTCCTTAGCTAACTGTCTCAGCGGTTCCACTTTCCTTCACCTCTATGCCATCAATAGTTATATCTTGACTTTTAACTATAATATCATGAGAACCACATTTAGGACATTTCAGAAAAGAAGGAGCTAAAGCAGGCATTAAATGTAATGGATATTCTTCTCCAAACTCTGATCTTACAGTATCTAATTGATCTTTAACATCATTAGAGGAAAACTCATACCCACAATTTTTACATACAAAAGTAGGCTCCTTTATCACAATTTCTAATTCCGCATGATCTAAAACTGAATCTTTCTTCATCATATCAAAAGCTTCCTTCAAAATATCAACTTCTAAAAAAGAATAAGAAGGAATTCCTAGCTTTACTTTAGTTACTTCTTTGACGTGATTCTCTTCTGCCCAATTAATTACAGTTCTAATTACAGCATCAGCTACAGACCACTCATGCATAATCTTATACCCAAGATAATATATAATACGCATAATTAAAAAAATTCCTCACATTGAATGATATAATTAAAATAATAACCTTTTTCTATATTATATAGAAAATTGAATATTATAAATAAGCAAGATTTTCTCTAGTTGACAGATTTAATCTTAAGAAAATTAGATTCTTATGACTTATAGATTTATAGTATAAAATATATCAGATGAACAGAAACTAATGATTACTGATTTCTATCCAGGTTTTAGTCAGAACTTAGTGAATAGAACACTAGATAATTAAGTTGAAGATAATTTCCTAAACTTAATTTCTTTTTATAATATAATTTTAATTAAATTAAGTCGATAATTCTTGAATAGTTAGAACAGACTAAAATTAAACATTATCTAATACAGAATAAATTTTTTAGGAATTAAATTTTTTCTAATCTAAATCGAAAAAATATATAAAATTTTTAAGGTAAAAACATAAACCGCAATTTTTATCGTGATTAAACGCTAAAAATTATCCGTTAGTAATACTAGTGATAAAAAGTGTTTTAAAATCAAGCCGTTAAAGTAAAAATTATATCATAAAATTATGTATATAATAATAATAAAATATTAATAAAAACATAAGTTATAGATTCGATAACTCTTTAAAAATTATATCATAAAAACTTCAATTACTGACTATCTAGTAATTTATAAGAGTTTTTGCATAATCTATAGTTAAATTATTATTATAATTTATATTTTAATTTTTATACTATTTATAGTTAATACGATTGAGCTAATCTATTATATTTCTTAGTTAGCTCTCATTCAAAAGAAATAATTACAAAATATCGGCAAATCAAACTACATAATTTTTGGTAAAGACAATATTTATAATTCTTTTTCTAAATTCTATTTACTGAGAATAATAAAATCGGCATCACCATTTAGCTTTTTAGGTGTAACCATACCAAATCCTTGACTTATCTTCTTAATCATTCCATGAGGGTTATTTATTTTGATACCAGCTAAAGCATCTACATATTCTAGTAATTCCTTAGACATTGGAGTGCTTGGACCTACAAGAATTTTATATGCTTTTTTAGCCAATTCAAGTAATCTATCTATAGATTTATTTATTATCGTTGAAGATGTCACTATTAAAATATCAGAATTCTCTATAACACTTTCACTTGCTGTTGACGGCAAAATATTCTCATAAGGATTAATGAGATAAGGATTCAATTCTAAAACTATAAAAGAAGAACATATTTTCTTAAATTCTTCTATACCAGGAAATTTACCTATCATTACTACTCTTTTTCCCTTTGCTATCTCTAAAACGAATTCTAATCCGTTTCCTTTAAAATTCCAACTTGGATCTATTGTAGAATTTATTGAAGCTAATCCAACACTAGCCTCAAGCAAATTCCATGAATATAATAGTTCAGCTAATTGTCCAGTAGTAAAAGACTCCAAATTTCCACCATTAGGAACTTCTCCAATTAAAGGTAATTTATAAGTTAATGCAATACCACAGTTTTTTGATAAGACGCAAGTCCAATTTAGCCCTATAGTTACGTTTTTTACTTCGTAATCTTTTTCTTTAGCATAAGAAACAAGAAAATCAGTCAGCTTCAACGTCTCACCTTAGAAGCACTTCTGATAAGAAGACTTGGCTTAATAGCTAGAATAAGCCCCAAGGATCCACCTAGTGCATGTTCAAAGATAATATGAATAAGCAAACCACCAGCAAAAGGAAAACCTGGCAAAGATGCTACTGTAAATATCCCATTAGTAAATGCAAGAGCTATATCTCCTTTTATTAAAATAAAGAAAATTACTATAAATCCAGCTATTCCACTAAGTATTCTAAGTAGTATCATTAATCTACTACTAATTAAATTTGGTTTCAGAGAAACTAATAAAAATACAATTCCTAAAACTCCAAATGCAGTTATTGGATAAAATGGAGATAAATGAAGCACGTCTAAACCAGCTCTTAACATAACCGAAAAATGAATAGTATAAGCATAAAAAAAATGTGTAAATTGTAAGTAAGCCTTCGGCTAATAATAATGCTCTTTTCCAGTTCATAAATAACTTCACCACTTAATATTATCATTTAGAAATATTTAAACTTATACATATTTAACATTTAATTTAAACTATTTATAGTTAATACATAGATTCTTTGTAAATTAATACTATTCTCTTTATAAGAATTTAACGTTAAGCTTGTTAATTTTTTAAATAGTACACAAACTATTTTTAGGATTATAATAAACTATTAGTAGTTTGTAGAGCATCTGAAAATTGAGACAATTCTCTAAATTAGAATTATTTCGTAGAATAAACTAAGTAACCAAATAATACACAGACTAAATTATCAGAATAACAATTGTCATGGATTCTTAAAGTAGATATTGAGTTCAATTTTCTTAATGTTGAATTACAATTTAATATAGGATAATAGATAAGAAGATGTTTTGACCTATTATCCGATTTTTACTAAATAAAATAAATTTATCTTTCTAAAATATATCATATTTTTACGAAAAAGAATAGAATAAATATAAACGCTTAAAATAAATTAATACTTTTCATTATCTTTATAATGGAATATATTAGAATCAAGTTCATCACTACAAACATTGATATTCCAACTGCTGGTAATTCTCCTGGACTCCATTGCAAAAAGCTATAATCTACATTACTATATTGAGGATAAGAAAGAATAAAGAATATACTGAGAATCGTATCCGCAAGCATGTAAGAAGCTAAAGAAGCAATTTTTACATTTAAAGACATTTTTGGAACATAAGCTCCTACTAATAATCCACCAGCAAATAATGTAAACTCACATAATGCTCTAAAAGGTAAAAAAGCAGCAGCTAAAGCAAAGAAATAAGGAATATGCCAAAATACAGCTGGTATTATACCTATAAGAAATTCTATTATTGAAGTCCTCAGAATTTTGTACCCTATTAAAGCTCCAGCAGCAAATAAAGCATAATGATCTAACATATAAATAATAGGATTACTAAATTGTAACGACTCAGTAATAGGATTGACAAAAGCTACTACAAGAACTATAGGAAAGATAAAACTCTTCCAACTGAATGATGAAGCATTATACCTTATCATAAAATAATATTATTTATAATAACTTAAAAACTTATCTTCTATAACTTTGTATAAAAAGATTAATCTATTTTATAAAAAACTTAAAAAAACAATTATTAATTCATTTAAGCCTATGTACTAAATCCTCTTCATTAAGATCTTTCGTAATTGATTTCATTTCATCTTCAGCTTTAATTTCATTGCTCTCTGTTTTCTCATTTCCTCCAGTAGCTTTTACACCACTAGATGCTATAGGCCCACTTCCAGGTCCGGGTAATCCACCTACACTCACCATTGGTCCAGTAGTCCAGAATAAAGATGTCTTTACTCCAAGTAATGTAAATAGCACAGGTATACCGTACATTACAAAACTTGCTCCCATCATTATAGCGAAATATGTCATTGCTTCCATGAATGGTAAGAATTTTACTGGATAAGCAACCCATCTTCTAATTAAGCCTTCATAACCAGCATAACTCATTGTATAACCTAAAGCTAAAGCACCGACAGTCCACATAGTTAATCCTCCTCCAATCATTCCCTTAGCTAAGGATGAAAAATCAGCATTGCCCATCTTTGTTTTTAACGCGTCTAGCAAAATAGCTACATATCCTACTACAATGATAGTCCATATCATTAAGTGGAAGTGACCAACAATATAGTAAGTATTGTGAACAATAACGTTTAATGGATTAATTGGTAGCAATAGAGCTTGTAACCCAGCTAATATAAATCCTATTAAAGCTATTAAAGCGGCAAAGGCAACAGGATCCTTCCATTTATAGTTACCTGTAAATATTGTTAAACCTAAGTTAAGCACAGTTAAACCAGACCCTGCTGCTAGTATTAACGTAGTAGGAGTTATAAAAGCCCTTAAAACTACTGGTAAAGGCCAGGTCTGTAAATGATGAACCCAGACTAACATACCAAAAGTAAACAGTAAAGCAATATTCCATCTAGCCCACTTTTCACTAAACAATGATCTCCCAGAGAACTTGGGTATTAAGTAATAAATTCCTCCGAATATAGCAAATGGAGCATAATATACTATAGGATGACCCCAGAACCAGAATAGCACCACCCAAGTTAATGGATTAACTGGAACCTTAGCCCAGAAGTATAGAGTGTACCATAATGTAGCAGCTGATAAAGCTGGTTCAGTTATGAAAATAAATGGACCGGCAAAAGTCATACCATAAGCTGCAAATATAGGGATTTTTCCTTCCCTAGGTCTTGTTTTAACTCCATCTAAGAATAGCACAACGGAAGCAATTATTACACCTATAGTATTTAAGAACATCATAAAATAAGCTAGTCCAATCATAGTACTTGCATCCTTCATAGCACCATATATTATCCATGTGGCAGCCTGCAAAGCTAAAGGAGGATACATATACCATCCAGTTGTAGGACCACCTGCAAATTCCACAATCATAGGTAAATTAATTATCCAAAACGCAATAGTCATGATTTTATTGTGAACTATTGACATTCCAGCCTTATAGAATCCGTAAGCAGCGACAGCAATAGCAATATCAATTACTATCATCATCATTCCTGCTTGACCGTGAAAAGTAACTAAGAAGTAGTATAAAGGAGCTACAGCATATCCAGACTTAGGATTAACATGAGGATTTAACAAAATAGTTCTAAACCACATAGCAGCTAATCCCATAGCTGCTAGCCATGCTAACCCTCCAGCAGTATATAAAAAACTAATACCTAAAGTAGATTTAGGATATAACTTGGCCATTTCACATCACCCAGAAATATCCATACATGTATGAATGACCTATTCCACAATATTCTGCGCAATGGAATGTGTAATTGCCTGGCGTTGGAGGTGCATAGAAGAAGGCATAACTATCTATTCCAGGCACAATATTCCAGTTCTGAGGACCATGAGGTAATCTCATATAGAAAGCGTGAACTACATTATTACTGTACAATACCATTACAACTGGCTGATTAGGATATATTTTAATGTAAGGATATCCATTAATATAAGTGATAATATTATTCACGCTAATATTATGTTGAACACCATTAATGTAAACTATTTCTGTAGCATTTTGTGGTATCCATGACCATTGAACTCCAAGCATATATATTACTACAGTACCATTGGGTAGAGGCTTCGGAAGTGCGCTACCTAGAGGTAATCCAGTTCTATACGTTGCTGCATTACCACTTATTATAGTAGCATATGAAAATCCTACGAAAATTGCAACAATAACTAGCATAACTACAAACCATATTTTTTCCCAATCTCGTTTATGTAGATCTTTACTCAATTTTGGTCAAAAATAAAAAAGGATTAATTAGTTAAAAAGCTTTTCTTATAATAGGTTATAAAATATTTTTTAAAAAAATCTAATATTTTTATTCGAAAGTAGTTCTTCTCAAAAATAGATAAAATAAAATTCCTCCTACTATTGCTACTCCTGCTAATCCAAATCCTATAGCATCTTCAAGACTTATACTGGCTGGAGATGCATATGTTGAAACAGCCCATATAAACATTTCTGATCGAAATATATTTTAACAAAATTATCCTATTTAAAGTTTAGCTTAAATTCTTTCATTAAAAGATTTATTTAGAAGAGCACAATATTAAATTATTTTATATACTTTTATAAATAAAAAAATCTTATAATAAAGTATTTAAAAAATCTTTTACTTTGAATGTTTTTATTAGCTTGTTTCGTATGGTGTTGTTATTGATGTTGATGATATTATTACTCCCCACATTCCTGATTCTGCGTGTCCTGCTATTCCACAAGCGAACCAATATATTCCTGCTGGTAGTGATGTAGAGCCTGAGGCTGATGCTCCACTTGATATTCCATTAGTTTCGTATGTTGATGATGTTGTTCCTACTGAGAATATTATTTTTCCATCTGCACCAATATTAGCATTGTTTGGAGTTGTTGTACTATTTTGTACTATGTTGAAGTTGTGCGGTATTGACTCTTGATTAGTATAAGTTACTATTACAGTCCATCCTGCAGGAATATAAATATGTAATTGACCACCTGAAGTACCATTAAAATTGAAAGGATTACCAGTAGAAAGACTAACAATATTCAAGAACACAGTATGATTACTAGCATCATAAGGTAAAGCAACAGCACCAGAAGGCAACTTACTAGTAGTAGTTGTTGTAGTAGAAGTCGTAGTAGTAGTAGTAGAAGTTGTAGTAGTTGTAACTACACTTATTGTTGTAGTTGACAATGTAGTTGTTGTAGGTAATGTGGTAGTTACTGGATGTCTAGTTGCTATATAATATCCAGCTACAGCTACAAGGATTATTGCTATTACTACTGCTACTACTATTGTGGTATTTGTTTGAGCCATTTCAAGATAAAAATAACGTTAATATTAGTTAATAAGATTTTTCATTATTAAAAGTATAAAAGTTTGTAAAAAAGATTTAACTAAATATAGTATAGAAAGCCGTGTAAAATATCATATAATATCTTTTGAATTTTTCTATATTTATAGAAAATTAGCACTCTATTCCTTATTAATATATTAGCTATATGTTCACAAATCTATAGCTAAGAATAGTATTTTATTTCTGAATATTAGATATAAACTAAATATAAATATTATTTAAGGATAAAAATTAAATATTCTTCAATTAACAAATTCTCCTAACTTTAATGTTCAAAAGAATGAAGAGCACCATAGTGCAGCATATAGGCATGCATAAACTGTGTTTTTAGACGCCATAAGGTTATCATAAACTTAAATCTATGCTAATCTTAGCATGAAGAATCCAGAATATATAAAATTTATAACTGGCTATGGTATGAAGAACGTTCTAGAAAAACTTATTATCAATAATAAAAATAATTAATCCATGCTAAAAAGGAGAAAAAAACTTGTAATCATTTTGATTCTCTTTATCATTTCTATTATATCCTATGTGGAAGACCTAGGTAAAACTATGCCTGAACTTCTTTACTTATCTGCTATTTCTGCTACCTCCTTTTGGTTAGCAATAGCTTTACTAATACCAGGAAAATTTTACAAGTCTATATTACCAGAGTCTAAGAAAAGTAAGGGGTATTGGATTTCTGGAATTACTTATCTTACATTTCACATCATAGCTTACGGAATCTTTTATACCCTAATTTTAGGATATATAGGATTTTTCCCATATTTTGCTTATGGAGTTGGAGCAACTATTACTCCTCCATTACCTTATTATGTATACTGGGAAACTACTAGTCCAGGGTTCTGGTTTTTTATTGGTCCTTACGAAAGTGACGGAACACCATTTGCTGTATTTATCGGAATTATTTTGGCTTTATTAATAGGTGCTAATATAGAAAAATTAGTAAAAATGTATAATATAATAAAAAGTACTAAAAAATTACCATTGGCAATTGTCTCCATTCCTACTATTGGAATAGTATCCGGTACTTCATGCTGCTTATCATTACCTACTATTCTAATTTACATGAGTGCTTTAGCAGTTGGAGCAGTCTATTCAGTGTTGGGTATTTTGGCTTCTCCAGTTTATTTTGCTTTAGCATACTATGGATTACCTATTGGCTCAGTTTTCTTACTTTACTATAATTTAAGAGATATGAACAGAGTAATTAGTAAATGCAAATACTTATCACCTAAATCCATTAATTCAAAATAATTTGACTTTACATAAATTACAGTAAATTCAGCATTCCTATTTTATGAAGGCTAAACGTAATTTCGTATTAATTTAATGTTATTCAAAAGATTGTATATAGTTAGTATCTCCCTAATGAATCAATTAAAATTTTAATCAGTTATTTCTCTTCAATGCCTAAATATTTGGAAATCATATTTTTTATTTCTTCTATCGAATATTCTCTATCATTTGCTATAGTAGTTATGTCGTTTCCTCTTATTAGTTGAACTCTACTTAAGAATAACTTATTTTGATCCTTTACCTGAATTCCATCAAGTAAGATATACGAATTTATTCCTACTGGAATGTATGCTACATTCCCATTTATTATTGCTTGTATCCCATTTTGCTCAAACATATTATGAATAATATCAATTTGATTAAATTCTGGTGGTACAAATGGTACGTATTTTATATGTGCTACTTTTATTCTCTTATCTCCTAGAACTTTCATACCTTGTGTCTTTACTCTAAGTATAAAATCATAATCCTCTGAAGTATACTCAGTATATCTAAAGTATAGCGGTATTTTAATTCTATTTACTAACGGATATTGAGAAACAGGAGTTAGTCTTTCTGTAGTCTTTAGAGGAATAAATACGAAACCTAATGAACTAACATTAACTGGATATACGTCCTTATCTAAAGGTGGCACATCACCTATATATCCAATAGGAGAAAAAAGAGGAGCTATTACTACGTCAGCAGAATATTTTTCAATATCTTCATTTAAATATTTTAAAATTTCAGATAATGACAATTGTGGAAGTACATCAGAATCAAACATTATCATGTCAAGCTTAGTCTGTTTCTGGTATTCTATGCATCTACTTCTGTTGATATCTACTCTATTACCATAATAGCTTACAAACTCTATCTTGTCTCTATCTTTCAACATCCAGGTTATCATAGGAGCCCAAAAAGAAGTTAGAGATAAATTCCCTGCTGGTATGCATATTAGTATCTTTTCTGAAATCATTAAATAAAAATATAATAGAGACGTTATTAAATCTAGTGTGACAACATAATTTTTCTGACAATTTATTTAATTTTATTTAATTTAAGCAAAAATATTATTTAGTATCAAAAAATTTTAATTTTCAAAATATAAACTATGAAAAATTATCTTATATAATTCATGGAAAGTTTAGAAGGTATAACTTTATTCTAAAATATGATACTTAAATATCGATGGAAGACTCAGTTTATTCCAAGTTCCAACCCAATATGAATCCAAATTTTAGGTAATTATACACATTATAATATTATTATTTCAATAGAAATACTAGAAAAAATATTATTTAAAAAATATAACTTCCTAAAGTAATGTTTAGTTAAAAATATATACTTGATTTTTTATAAAAAATAACGAGGATAAATGAGTAGAATAGGATTAGCCATATTAGTTCTTATATTTGCAGGTACCGCATTTATGATAGGTTTCTTAGCATATAATTTTGCTATAGTATATAATCCAGTACATTATCCAAAAGCAGCTCCACTTTTATCCAATATATCTATAACTTCTACAACTCATACAACTACTACTACGACAACTACCACACCAGGATTACCTTCTGGTGCTGTTGCTTTACCTTATGATGCTAGTAATCATACTGTGTTCTTGAATATTGTTAGTCTTTCTACTGGTAATCCTTTCAATTTTAATGGTACTTCAGGTGGTCAATTACATATTTATATTCCTGCAGGATGGACTGTAATAGTAACTTATACTAATCAAGAGTCAATACCGCACAACTTCAACATAGTACAAAATAGTACAACAACTCCAAACAATGCTAATATTGGTGCAGATGGAAAAATAATATTCTCAGTAGGAACAACATCATCAACATACGAAACTAATGGAATATCAAGTGGAGCATCAGCCTCAGGCTCTACATCACTACCAGCAGGAATATATTGGTTCGCTTGTGGAATAGCAGGACACGCAGAATCAGGAATGTGGGGAGTAATAATATCGTCAACATCAATAACAACACCATACGAAACAAGCTAATAAAAACATTCAAAGTAAAATTCTTCAGTCTAAAAAGAAATTAGAAAATCTTCTTTTTATATCTTTTATTATTCCGTTTTTATACCTTATAGTTTAAACACTGTATAGTTTTTTCTATTTTTTTGAAAATTAATAAAAGTTAATTTTATATAAATTTTAATTATGTATAACTATGCATATATACATATGCATATATATCTTTGCATCTATGTTTATCATGATTATTATGTCTGATAAAGGAGAAGGAAAAAAGAAGGAGCCGATTGATAGTAATAGAAGAGCTATTGTAGTAGGTGTAGCTGGAGCAATTGCTGGTATAGCTGCAGGAACTGTAATAGGAGGTAATTTATTTCCAAAGACTATAACGCATCAGATCACTGAAGTACAACCTGAAGTAAAAGAAGTTCAAGTACCTGTTACAAAAACTGTTACCCAGACTATTACCAAGGAAGTTCCAGA
This sequence comes from Acidianus manzaensis, assembly GCF_002116695.1. NCBI lineage: Archaea > Thermoproteati > Thermoproteota > Thermoprotei > Sulfolobales > Sulfolobaceae > Acidianus > Acidianus manzaensis. The sequence goes on along the minus strand of NZ_CP020477.1, from coordinate 841,454 downwards.
GGTATATCCAAAAGTCATGGTTGCAAACTATAATCAATTAACAGTTGGTAAGCCTGTTATTACTACATATATGAATTATCCTATAGTGGTAGTAAGAACGGGGAAGCCGTCAATGAACGGCGTAGGTCCTAATAATGATGTAGTTGCCTTTAGTAATGTTTGTGCTCACATGGGATATCAGCCATTACTCTATGATCCCACCACAGCATGTTTGGTATGCCCACAGCATTACTCTCAGTATGACCTAACTAGGAGTGGCATGCAAGTTATAGGCCATCCTAATCAGTATTTGGCCCAAGTCTATTTAGAGTATGACGAAAGTACTGGAAATATATATGCTATTGGTTTCAATAGATTAGTGTACGGTGCTTATAATAATGTATTACAAGGGGTGTCTTCGTCTAGCTCCTCTAGTTCATAAACATAATTTAATAAATATATTAATTAGAAGAAAAGAAGTATTATATAGTGTAAGGTTAGTGACACCTCTTAATAGCTAATCGTACATTTAATAAATTGTAAGAAAACTTTTTAAGTATTAATTACTTTTTTTAATTTATGAGATATCTCTATTATGTTATCCTTTGTTTAGCTGGATTATTCTTACTATACATTTCTCCAAATTCTGTTAATTACTTCCTTTACTCTATAGTTGGTAATTTGATTTTTTGGATTTCTTTAACAATTCTATTACTTAAGACTTTTCTGAAAGGGAGTTTTAGTTTAATATCCAAGAATGTTTCTAAGGTTACTTTGGGAATATTCTTCGGATATTTATCCGTGCATTACTTTGTATATAGTATAGCGCTAGAAAAAATTCTTACTGGAATTTATGGTAAGCTTTTCTTCGTTAATTCTGCTTTTGCGTCCTTTAGCTTTACTCCATTTTACCCAGCTGGATTTTATGCGACATTAGTGAATTTATTATTTAATCCAACTATTACTATTGGATTTCCTCCAAATTATTATATTGCTTTGTCTTTTTATGCTATTTTTATGGGTTTCATAATAGCTATATTAGTAACTGCAAACATATTAAGAGTATTGAGATTGTCAAAAATTATTACTAAAACAAAAGTTATTCTTTTAGCGCCTTTACTAGGTGTAATAGGAGGAGGTAGTTGTTGTATTTCCATTCCTATTCTATTAGCTACTGCTATTCCTACTGCTAATGTATTATTTTTTACATCCATAGGTAATAGCACTCTTTTCTTAGCTTATATTTTGCTTCCTCCCTTAACTGCGATAGGATTAAAGTTTAATTACGATGCATTAACTCCTAAGCCTCCTAAAGAACTTAGAATTAATAGCTTAAATATTAAGAAAAAATAAAATAATATTTATATGAAATTTTTTTATAATCTTTTTATTCTTAAAAAATTAAAAATAACTAAAATAAAAATATATAGCAAAGTTTTTAAAGCATTAATTAAGCAATTGTATTTAGTGGAAAGTATGAGTTCAACCTCTAGTTCGTCTTCGTCTACTGTATCTACTGGGCCAGCTAATAGTAAAGTTCCATTACCTCCAGTCACAGCAGAAAGATATTTTGCTACTTGCAGATTCTGTAACGTAGGATGCGGATATGATATTTTTGTATTTCCTACAGATCAAGTAGGAGGACCAGCAAAAGGACAAAATGCAATAGTTTATAACATGAACGATCAAGTTTTTAACAGAAATCTACAAAATTATCAAGCTGATTATACATCAGTTTTATCTCCATTGAGCGCATTAACTGGCACTCCTTGGATAGGAGAAGGAATGGTATCAAAGACAGTAAGATACAATCCAAACACGCAAGCTTGGGAATCAGTATATATATTAGAAATTCCTAGTCCTGAATGTCCAGTAAATCAAGGTAATTATTCTACCAGAGGAGGTAGAAATGCTCAAAGAAATTGGAGTCCATTCTCAGATAATGCAGCAGGATATGCAGTATATGAAAGTAGAATAAAAACTCCATTAATAAGATGGAATGGAAGTTTACAAAATATAGGATGGAGCTATGCTTTTGAGGCTGTTGGAAAAATATTAAAATATTATATGGATCACGAAACTGTTAATTATCCATCTCCAGTAGGTCCTGCAGCAGTTCAAGTTTTTGCTGTAAGAGCAGACCACGGAGGAGGACAAGGAGGAGGAGTTTTTAGTAATTTAATGCCGGGATTGCTTATTCACATGGGCTTAGCTACACCTTTTGTAAGATTCCATTATCAAGTAGCTTTCTCATTTACTCAAGACGCATTAGAAGAAGCTACTAACGGAAATGGAACAGATACTGCGAGTATGCTAGACATTAGTATTGCTGATACTCTAGTTTTATGGGGAATTAATGAATATGATACATCTACGGTTAATTTGATTCAGCATATATTTGATAATTTAACTGGAACGACACAATCAAGAAAAGCTCAATGGTTTGACTCAGGAGAACCAACTCCTCCAGCTAATGTAATAATAGTAGAAGCTAGACCATCAGAAACTGTCCACGCTACAGTAGCAAAAGCAGGACAAACCATTGAACAAGCAATGAATGGTCAGACAAGCAGCGGAACTCCAATAAATCCACAAAATGGTGGTCAAGTCCTATATGTACAAGTTAATGTGGGTACTGATGCTGAGTTGGCTAATGCTGTAGCTGCTTACATTTATTATACTTATCCAGACGTAGTCAATCACTTTATAAATATGTACCAATCTGCTTCAGCAAATGGTTTTACATTTAATTCTGATACTTATACTTACTATACTCAATATTTATCTTCGAAAACTTTAGATGAATGGTTATCTGAAGCATCACAGATAACAGGAGTCCCTCAAAATATAATACAACTTATGGGTGATTTAATAGCTCAACCTAAGACTAATAGTAGTGGCCAGTCATTCTATAGGAGAACTCTAATAGAGTTTGAAAAAGGAGTAATATGGTCCGGAAACTATACTCCAATATATGCAATAGCTAATTTAGGAATAATATCTGGAGCTTTATCTGGAAGACCTGGATGTGGTGTTTCTACTGGATTTGGACATCAGAGAGGAGCAGCATTTCCTTTACCTCCACCTCCACCTTGGGTCAGCAATTTAAGCCAAGGCAGGCAATTCTACATAGCAATGCATGAATATGTTCCGCAACAGCTTCAAGCACAAGGGATGACAGTAAATGGAACTAATATAGTTAATTATATAAAGAACTTCTATGCTAACTACACAAAAACTCTAGTTCCTCAGATATATCAACAGAATCCTGTAATAGATTACTTAATTCAAAGTGGATACGGAAAAGTGTTATGGGTATTTACTGCAAATGTATCTAAACAAACTATGAATGGAGGAGAGTTATATCAAGTAATACACAATAGGGCTACTTTACTACAAGAGTGTGTAGAAAATACTGCTAATTTAGGTATTCCATCTTCGTCCTCATCATTACCTACATCTTCTACATATAATGTGTCTGCAGTAAGTCAAGGAATACCTTCGTTCCCAAGTGCTTCTGATTATGCTACAGCCGTTATTAATTGTCTAAGTGGATCTAATGCTGTAAAAGGTGCAATGTTTGTAGCAGGTAATGACATAATACTTAGTCAAAACAGAGTATTTGAATATGCTGCGCACATACTATTACCTTCTGCATCTAATCATGGAGAAACTTATGAAATAAGATGGGATGGTCATGATAGAAGACTAAGATTAGACCAAGTATATCATTCCCCAGCAGGTATGTCAATGCCTGATGTGTGGATATATGGATTATTATCTTACTATATTTATCAATTATATCAAGAAGAAGGAAATGGAAATTCTCCACAAGCCCAAAGATTATATAACGCGTTCAATCAAGTCTGGACTTTATTGAAGAATAATATGACGCAGAATAGTGCTCCACTATCCCTATCTGAATTATCAGAGTTCTCAGAGAACTATTATGACTATAATTGGTTTAACATATATAATGGATTATGGAATTATTATGTCGCTAATGGTCCAAGTAACTTTAGCTCATGGCCTTATGGATATGTAGTTCCTCACTGGGCTCCTGGCTGGGCACAGATTGACTTAACAGATTTACAAATGGCTAGGACTATAGGTGTGCAATTACCAATCTTAGGTAAGACTACAAATTCAGATGGTAGTTTTACACTATGGGGTTTAGTAAATTATGCTGAACCAGCTATTGCTGGAAAGCTAAGGGCTGAAGCTGTAACTATTAATCCTAATCAAGCTGTTACCGTAGGAAATACTTCATTACCTCTTATAACTAGACAAGTTCAGTATATTTCTATAAATGACTTACAGTCGATGTTTGGATATTCTTGGAACGATCTGTTACCATATGTGATTAATGGATTTAATCCGTTCCCAACACCTTACGTAGGAATATTCGGATATGCAGTTCAGGAACAGCAGAAGTATAAGTACTGGGTAAATAATGGTAGGTGGAACATAATATTCCAGAGTGGATGGATTGATTATCAAATACCAGAGATTCGTAATAGAGTACCGTACGGAATAGTAATGATGAATTCTCAAGATGCAAGTAATGAGGGATTACAGAATGGTGATATTATAGAGATGTATAATGATTTTGGGTCTAATACTGGAGTAGTATGGATATCAAATACAGTACCACCTGGACAGTTATTTGTGGCAATGGCATTTGAGGTTAAGCCTGGAGCTAATCAGCTTACTACTCCAACTGTTGATCCAGTCACAGATAATCAGATGGTTAAATGGACGTGGGTAAATATTAAGAAAGTTGGAACGTTATCCCAAGAAGAAATGCAAAAGATAACATTTGCTCCAGTGCAATTCCACGTATCATCTAGTAGTTCTTATGGAGGAGGTTAAAAATACCAATTTTTTATTTATCTAATTTAATATTCTTTTTTTCTAATCTATTTTGAATCCTAATAAGTGCCATTTAAACTATATACAAATTTTAACTTATAATATATTTAAAGATTTTCTAAAAATAATCTTTAATTATGACTTGTCTTCATAAATAAAAACATATAGCAGTTTAAGAAAAAATAACGCTTTAGTTTAATTGTTTATATGATATGACTAAACATGTGCCTTTTTAAAATATAACTAAAAATATTTTAAGTGCGTAAGTTGATGAGAGAATTATATTATCTTCTATCGAATAAGATAATTAAGGGATTTAGTTAATTGCTAAACATAGTTTAAATGCATTCTAAGTGTAAAAATGATAGACTCTACTTAAGATTTTCGCAATCCAAAATTATTTTTCCTCATAATATGTTGTTCTAGCTTGTTCTCTAAGGAATGATAATAAGTAATAAGGCCCGCCAGCGTTCTTTCCTGTGTAGCCCGAGTCTTTCCATCCGCCGAATGGTTGTACTCCCGGCATTGCTCCCGTAGTTGATCCGTATATTCTGTTAGCATAAGTTACTCCTGCTTCTATATTTTCAAAGAAGTATTGTATTTCTTTTTCGTCTTCCGAAAATATTCCCGCTGTTAAACCGTAATCTACATCATTTGCCATTTTTATTGCTTCTTCCAGTTTTTTGAATTCCTTTGCTAGAACTATAGGTACGAAGAATTCAGTTTTCCATAATGGACTACTATAAGGTAAGTCGACTATGACAGTAGGCTCTACTAAATAGCTTTTTTCTTCCTCAATAACTTTCCCGCCTACTAAAATTTTTCCTCCTTCGCTTTGTATTTGTTTTAGATAATTTTTATATTTTTCTACAGCGTTTTTATTGATTACTGGGCCAAGAAATGTGTTTCTTTCTCTTGGATCTCCTATTTTGGTATTTTCTATTTTTTCCTTTAGTTTTATTAAAGCTTCATCATAAATAGATGATTGGATGAAGATTCTTGATGTGGCACTGCATTTTTGTCCTCCAAAACCGAATGCGCCTCTATAAGTTCCTTCTATTGCTTTTTGTAAGTCTGCTTTTTCTGTTATTATTGTAGCGTTTTTTCCTCCTAGTTCGAGTACTGCTGGTCTTGGTTTTTCATTTATAAATTTTTTTAAAAGTCTATGTCCGACCTCTTTTGATCCGGTGAATGCAAAGCCATCTATTGTTAAGTGTTTTTCTATTAATTCGCCTGATATTGTAACGTAATTTACGACTTCTGGTGGAAATCCAGCCTTTCGTAAAATGGAGACTAACATATAAGCTGAAATCGGAGTATCTGATGAAGGTTTTACAACAACAGTATTTCCTGTAAGCAAGGCTCCTAAAGTCATAGTAGTTGTTATTGCTAATGGAAAGTTAAATGGTGATATAATTAACCAGGTTCCATAAGGTCTCATTACTGAATACGCTTTTTCATTTTTTACTATTCTACTTTCCATTTCTCTGATGAATCCTCTATTGTCTTCTAATATTTTAGTGTAATATTCGAAGTAATCTATTGCTTCATCAACTTCTCCCATTGCCTCGTACCTATTTTTCCCGTTTTCATAGGTAATTATTGCTCCAAGTTCAAATTTTCTTCTTCTAATTTCATTTACTGCTTTATGAGCTAACTCTACTCTATCTATCCAATCTGAATTTTTCCAGTAACTAAAGGCTTCTTTTGCTATTTTAATTGCTTCATCTAGTTTGTTCCCGTCATCTTTTTGAAATATTCCTAACGTAATCGATGTGTCTATTGGTGTTTTAACTGTAAATTTGGAATTTAATTTAATTTGATCTTTACCTATAAGAATTGGATATTCTTTACCTAATTCTACGCTTTTTAACGCTTTTTCAAATTCTCTATGAAATTCTTCTTCTTTATTTTCTTCAACGTAATTTTGGTACGTTTTTTCATTTATGAATGCCATAATAATAATGTAGCATTAGAGGTTTAAATATTTTCACTTGTACATATTTCACACTATTGATTAAAAGATAGAGTAAAATTGTATAAAATATGCTTGAATACTTCGTGTATTTTTGAAAACTTAACGTAAGCTTACGGATAATTCTTATAAGGAGAGGAATGTAAATTTCTAAATACCTACAACTAATACTTTAAAGTTATTATAGCATCAATTAATAAGGGACTTATAGGCGCTTTTCAAATTATATACTGAATATACTACAAATAAAAATATCAGTTTTTATTAACTGTGTTTAAAGCTACCTGTACTCTGTTTAGAAAATATGTTGTTATGTTCTAACGAATAAGAGATGTCAATTAACTTTTTGTAAATTTTTATTTGTTTCTTAATTAGATATTGAGTTTTTAAAAATAAAATAATTTTAAAAGTTTATATAGACTTATAAAGAAGATTTTTTTCCTTGAAGCATCCTTCTAGTGCTAACTTTACTTTATTATCTTTAAAACCATAGCAGGAGATGTCAATTATCTTTTCTTTTCTAACATCAAAAAGAATTTTACAATTTGACTTGAAATTAGTAGATTTAAGATTAATCTCTATAATAGGGCCAAACTCATAATTTATTGAGTAAACTATTCTAACGTTATCTACTTCGATACAAAATTCTCCGGTTTTCATACATTTAACGTTACCACAATTAAATAAATCCTCAACCTTCATTTTCAATCACCACAGTAATTTCATTATTACATGAAAGTTTCTTATTCTTAAACAATGGGAAAACTTTTTTCTCGACTTCACCTGCAATACATTTTATATACATTGAATATTCTTCAGGTATTTCTAAAATCTCGTAATAGAATAACTTACCTTCTAAAAAAGGAGGGACTTTATAAGACCCTAATTGACTATCTGAAGAAATGAAATCAACGTAAAGCGCTCTCCCTCCATTACTCTTGATTATTAAAACTAAATTCTTTTTGTAAGCTAATTCTGCTGTTATTTTAGAGGGAAAAATATCTTTGCCTTTTAGCTTCAATTTAAATAACATGAGAATTCCCTTAGCCAAACATTTCTTTTTGTAGTTTAGCGTAAAGGAATAAGTCAGCTATTTGAATAATGCATAATGCTATTATGCTTATCATAAAGATTAATACATAAGATGGTGGTCTAAAGGCTAGCCAGTAACCTGCATAAATTACTATTGCCAAAGCAGACTTAGAAATTCCATAATATTCTGCATATTTTAGACTCATGGTTATCATAGCTAAAATTATGCTGTTGAATAAAGCAGATATTAAAGGAACAGACACTAATATACTTCTTAAGGCTATATTACTTATAGGAAGTGATACATATTCTAAAAGGGTATAAAGCGAGACTGAAAGTATAATATTTAAGGAATATAATACAGAAGATAGCACAAGCACAGTTTTATTTAGGGATTTAACGTCCATTTCTAATCCCTACATATATATAAGAAATAATTAATTATTAAGTCTTTCTATATAATCTTTTCTAATACAAGTATCAAAATATATGAATGTATATATATGTACATAAATATAGATAGCTTTAAAAGATTGTATGTTAATATTTACATAGTGAGAAAAAAATGAAAATAACGCAAATTTGTACATGTTCAATACTTACATTAGTTGGATTAGTTCTATTAATAACAGGAATAATAGGAGGAATCTCATACTTCAAATACTCGCCTGATGCTCCTATTTATCTAGGAATATTATTGCTGAGCGTTTCTGCAGTATCGTGGAGTATTAACACATCAAAACCAAAAGAAATGTAGATTTAATAAGGCAATATTTTAATATTCTTTTTTATAAGAGTAAATGTAGATTGTGGATTATCTGAAAATTGAGGTTATTCTCTTTATTAGGATCATTCATAGAATTATCGTCTAGTTTTCAAATGAGACACACAGTAGAGTAAATGCTTAACTTTATTGATAGATTCAAAAATAATATAAAATTGGAAAGTATATACAGTATCTAATAGTAAAACAAAGTTAAAAAGTCTGAAGAAGTCCTCTTTTTAGAGAAAAGTCTTTAAGAATGTACAAAAAGATGTATATTGAACCTATCATGTAGGATAAATAATAAAAAAATTCTTAAACTTTAAAAAGCTTTAATTAATATATGAAAAAAATATATTTCATTATACCGATAATCCTTTTAATTATTGGATTGATTCCTCTAATTATGCATGTGCATCTTTCCGCGTATAATAGTTCTGAAGTATGCGTAGTTAGTAACGCAAAAGTAGGATATTCTTATATTCCTCTAGAATACGAGTTTCACATTAATGCATCGGAATACATAAATATTACAGTTAAGGAAATAGGAAATGAAGTCACTGCAATCTGTTATATAAGTCAAGGAGGAACAACTATACCAGGATTCAACGTTACAGTTATAGCTAATGGGAATAGGGATTATGGATCTTCTATCCCTTTAGGAGTAAACAATCTTACATTACTACTCACTGGATATACATTACAAAATACTACAGCTGATATACACCTGGAAAATGGACAAATTCTAGAGTTAGATCTTTAATCTTTGAATATAAATTCAATTGTAATTTTATATATTAAGATAATGCGAATATATATTCTCCTGATTTTTATTATTCCTACTATATGACATTACAAATTTTATGTTATCATTTTTTGACCGAAAATATAGGGTTTATTCCAACTAGTATAAATAATTCTTGACTTTGATTAGTAATATTTTATAAGTAATAGAATAAGTTAATACGAATTATACTCAAATAATAGTCGACGGAAATTAGCGCTTTACTTTAATTATTCCAATTATGTATGAGTAACGAATATCTTTTAAGCTATTTAAAGTGTGTAAGTTAATCAGAGAATTAAGTTATTAACGTAATATAATTAAATGGAATTCTCATTAACTTTTACTAAATTATGCATTAAGATAAAAATGTATCTAACGAAGCTAAAAATTATGCTAAATAATTTAAATGGCTTTCGATCTTCAATCAAAAATTATTCTTTCTGGATGAGCATATATATTAAATTTATTCTGTCTTATGAATCCTATTAGAGTAGTACCCGTAATCTTACATAGTTCTATCGATGAAGTGGTAGGTGCTGAAATTGCTGATATGATAGGAATTTTACCTATTATAGCTTTTTCTACTATCTCGTACCCTGCCCTTCCACTTACTTGTAGGATGTATAATGATCCATCTAATTTTTTAGATATCATTTTTCCAATTAATTTGTCTACTGCATTGTGTCTTCCTACGTCCTCTTTTATATCTATTAAATTCCCTTCTCTATCAAATAATGCAGCAGCATGGAGTCCTCCTGTTTCTTGAAAAAGCTTCTGTTTTTTAATCATCTTTTCAGGTAAAGATAGAATAAGTGATGCATTTATTTTGAAATTTGTATTTTTATTTTCTAGAATTTTTAACATAGTAGGATTTCCACATATACCACAACTAGAGTTTACTAAGATTTCTCTTTCAAATTTCACAGGTTTTGCTATTTTTACGTGAACTTCATTTTCGTTAACTTCTAAAGAAACTATGTCCTCAATTCCGGATATTATTCCTTGAGTAAAAAGAAATCCTAAAGCTAATTCTTCATCATCTCCTGGAGTTCTCATAATATAAATTGTATTAGTGTTAAACTCTCCTTGTATTGTCAATTTAAGTGGTGATTCTATTACAACATCTTCTTCCGATGAAATAGCTTCGTTATCTTCATATTTTATGCTTTTAATTTTTTGACTCATTGTTAACCCTTTATGCTTTCACCTAATTTTTTCATGATTGTTAAGAAATAAGATATGCCTGCTAGAACGTCCGGATCTTTAAGCATTAATATTACCTCTGTTAATGATTTTGCTTTTTTTACTTCATCAGGATTTATTTTATTTACCACTGATAGTAATAAAGATGCATTTTTCATTACGTTTTGATTATTCTTTAACCACTCCGCGAATTCTAGGATTATATCTTCTCTGTTTCTTAGCATAGAATTTATAATATCTAATATTCCTGTCTCTTTCAATTCCTTTAGTAAATCTAAAACTTCATCTATTTCTACTTCACTCATTGATCTATCACCTTCATGTAGTCTTTTCTTTTCCATTTATCTTCTACTTTAACGCCTATTTGTGGAGTTCTTTCTGCATATCTTGGATTCCATCTAGGTAAAGGAGGTTCACATGTAGTGCATGATTCTATTTTTTCTACTCTTACTGGAGTTTCTTTATATGCTGGAGTTCTAGCAGTAGGATCTTTATTATCTAATGTTAACCAGTTAATGTTCATATCTTTATCATCATGAATACTTAGGAATACCTTATTTCCTGAGACTCTATTTGAGACTAGAACTTTTGTCTTTATTCTTCCTGATCTTGACTCTATAATTACTTCATCTCCAGTTTTTAATCCTTTCTTTTCAGCTAACTCTGGAGACATTTCTAAGAATGTCTGCGGTACTTTATACTTTATTCCTTCTGTTTTTCCAGTCATTCTCATCCAGTGGAAGTGCTCTAACATTCTTCCGTTTATTAGATATAAATCGTAATTTTCGTCAAGATTTTGAGGTTCAATAACCTTAGTTGGATAGAATCTAGCTTTTCCATCTGGGAATGGAAAACTATCCTTATATAAGTAAGGAGAATCTGTTCCGTCTTTTTTAACTGGCCATTGTAAGCTCTTAAATCCTTCTAATCTATCATAAGTAACTCCTTCAAATATCGGTGCCAGTGAGGAAATTTCCTTCATAATCTCTGAAGGATGAGAATAATTCCAATTATAACCCATTGCTCTAGCTATCATCTGTATAATTTCCCAATCGCTTTTACTTTCTCCTAGCGGTTCCATAACTTTATATAATCTTTGTATTCTCCTTTCAGTATTGACGTAAGTTCCTTCTTTTTCTAAAGGAGCTGACGCTGGTAATATCACATCAGCATATTTAGCAGTTTCAGTCATAAACATATCTTGAACAACTAAGAAATCTAATTTAGTAAAAGCATCTCTAGTTTTAGTTTGATCGGCATCAGCTAATACTTTATCTTCACCCATTATGTACATAGCGTGAATTCTTCCGTCTAATATCGCATCTACCATATCTGTACTTGATATTCCTGGTTTCTTTGGTAATTCACAATTCCAGGCTTCTTCAAATTTCTTTCTTACTTTTTCGTCGGAAAGAGACTGATACCCAGGTAAGAAATTATATAAAGCTCCTACGTCTCCTGCTCCTTGAACATTAGCGTGCCCTCTTAATGGAAATGCACCACAGCATGGTTTTCCATAATTACCAGTAAGTAAAAGTAAATTGGAAATTGCTGTGGAAGTTTCGCTTCCATCTTGATGCTGAGTTATTCCCATTGCCCAGGCAATTGATACTCCTTTACTTTCATGAATCCATTTAGCAATGGTTATGATTTTTTCCTTGTCCACTCCTGTAACTTTTTCTACGTAGTCCAACGTAAATGGTTCAAGACTCTTTTTGTAGTCATCGAAACCTACTGTTCTGTCTCTGATGAAGTTCTTATCTTCCCAATTATTATCTATAATGAATTTTGCTATCCCATTGATCAGAATGATATCAGTTCCAACATTAGGTGTAATAAATAAGTCAGCTCTTTCAGCCATTTCGTGTTTTCGTACGTCTATTACAACTAGTTTTTTATTGTAAAGCTTATGCCATCTTTTAATTTTACCGGCTATTACAGGATGTGCTTCTGCAGTATTAGTACCTATTAATATTACTAGGTCAGCGCAAGCCAAATCTTCTGCAGATCCACTGTCAGCTCCATATCCAACGGTTCTTATTAAACCAGTAGTAGCTGGAGATTGGCAGTACCTGGCACAGTTGTCTATATTATTTGTGCCTATTACTTGTCTTGCGAATTTTTGAGCTAAGTATGCTTCTTCATTTGTTGAAGTACACGATGCTATAATTCCTATTGAATCTGGGCCATATTTTTCTTTTATCTGCGTTAATTTGGATGCTACTAGCTTTATTGCTTCTTCCCAGGTAGCTTCTCTAAAATGGTCTCCTTCTTTAATTAATGGTTTGGTTATTCTGTCTTTACTGTTTACGTAATTTTGTCCGAATTTTCCTTTTATGCAGGTTGCAATTCCATTTGCTGGAGACTCTGGTTTAGGTTCTACTTTTAAAATTTCTCTCTCATTTCTAGTCCATATTTCATATGAACATCCTACTCCACAGAATGGACAAACAGTTTTAGTCTTTTTAATTAATGATTTTCTAAGTGTTTTATCAATATCACTTATTAGCATAAATGGAGCGAAGTTTTTCTCTCCAGCTTTTGCTGCTTCAATTAGCTTTTCTTTTACTTCTGGATTTATTCCGGTAAAGTATCCTGCTTTACCTAGCAAAGTTTTTTCCATTAATGCATTTACAGGACAAACAGTAACGCACGTACCACAGGATACGCATGAAGAGTAATCTATAGGCTTTCCATTACTCCATACTACTCTAGGAGGATTTAATGACCAATCTATTTTTATAACTTCGTTAACTACTATATCTTGGCAAGCTTCTACGCATCTTCCGCATAATATACATTGTTTAGGATCGTAAACATAAAATGGGTTAGAATCATCTACATCGTAAGGTTTAGGTAAAAATTTTTGGGAATAAATTCCGAGTTTGCTTACTGCTTCATGTAATTCACAATCTACGTTGTTGTCGCATAAAGTACAATATAGATCATGGTTTCTAAGTATTACATTGAATGCTTTTTCTCTAGCTTCTTTTACTCGTTCACTTTCAGTATTTATTATTGCATTTTCTTGAATTTTAGTTTCACATGCTCTAACAATTTTTCCATTATACTCAACAACACATGTATCGCATGTCCTTATTGGACCTAAATATGAATTATAACAAACGTGAGGTATATATATTCCATGACTCTGTAGAAATTGTAGAATAGTCTGTCCTTCTTGAGCTTTGTATTCTACACCATTAACCTTTAGCGTTATCATGTGTTAATAGATAACTTTGTTACTATAAAAATGTTTCTTTACTTAAAATTAAGGAAATTATATTATTAATATCTAGAATAAAATAAAAATGATTTTATTTTCTTTTCTTTCTATTACTTCTGCTTAATTTATATAAAAATACTTAAAAATTTGTTTGAATATAAAAGTAATAGATAGTTTTTTTAAACATGATTTTCAATAGTTAAAGTAATAGATAGTTTCCAAAGTTTTTATTTTATCAATATAATCAACTTATCACATAATAAATGAATAATAGTCTAGATAGCTTTATAATCATTAATAATTTATCTATTTTCTTGAAGAAATATGACTCTACCACTAGTACCGTTAGCTGTAGGATTTTTTGGTTTAGGAACAGGATATTTTGTATATGGAGGATGGGAAGTAAGTAATTATCCAAATAATTCTGAAGCATTAAATAAGTCATTAGGCCAATGGGGTATATGGATGCCTGGTTTTATGCAATTTATAACTGGTATTTTACTATGGATGTATATAGCATTTTATCATATTACTGAAGCAAATTCTATATATATGGCTGCGTTGGCTTTCACTGCATATGGAGTACATTGGTTTGCTATGGGATTAAATAAGCACTACGGTGGAGATACTAGAGTTGATGGATATATGGCTGTGGCATTTCTATGGATATCAATTATAGGTGCACTCATATTCTATAAAACAAGTAATACACCCGTAGGGATATTATTCACTTTACTAGCGCTGGTTTATGTTTCAGATATTCCAGCTAGTCTATTAGCGTCTAAGCGCTGGACTAGAGTTAAAGGAGCTTTTCACTTAATCACTGGAGTATGGCTAATGTACCTAACATTCGCTGCAGCTACTACATTTGCATTAGGATGGTCTCTTCCATTATAAATACTTTAATTTAATAATAAAAAGTTATTTATATTTACTTTTTTCTTCTCTTATATCCTTTAAAATATATGAAATAATGATAATTGAAAGCATTACTCCAAGGTTTATTATTAATGCTTCTTTTGGAAATCCTATCAGAAGTGAAATTAAAAGGATAATAGTAACTATTACTGACCAAGGATAAAAAGGAGTTTTGTAGCTTCCTATAATTCCTTTTCTTCTAAAATGAAAGATTGCTAACGAACTAATTAAAAATGAAAATAGTAAACCGAAATTACTTATCGAAGCTACTACGAACACGCTTCCAGAAAATAAAGAGACTATTGCTATTGCCGATGAAATTATAATTGCATTAGGAGCTACATCCTTATTTTGATCATATTTTATTAAAAAAGAAGGAAAATTCATATCTTTTCCTATTTGATATAAAGTTCTACCAGAAAGGAGGATCATAGCTAAACTAGCTGAAGTAGTAGCTATCATTCCTCCAGCATCAATCAGATAGTATAACCACGAAGGAGCGTGAACATAAGATAAGGCAAAAGATAATGGATCTGCATTAATTACGAATTTACTAGCCGGAACCAGAAATAGCATTGACAATGCTACTAGAACGTAAAAAATTATGCTAATTACTACTGAAAGAATTACCGCTTTAGCAGCTTTGTTTACTCCTCCTTTTACTTTATCTGCAAATGACGTAATTACTTGAAAGCCAGTGTAAGCAAAGAATATTGATATTCCGGAAGAAAAGAATGGAACTACTCCTATTTGTGATGGTTTAGATTCAAAATGAGAAAATGAAAATATTCTTAATGATAGAATTATTGCAGATATTATAAAAACTGACAAAACTGATAATTTTATTATAACTAGATAGAAATCTGCTTCAGCTGCCTTTTGAATTCCAAGAATATTAAGTATAGTAAGAATAATTATTAGAATTACTGAGAAAATAATTGAGAAACCTTTACTTATTCCTAAAACAGAAGTGATGTAAGCTCCGAATCCGTCAGCTATAGCACCTATTGAAGTAGCAAAGCTAAAATAAACCATAATACCAGTTAAAAATCCTAGTTCATGCCCAAAAGCTTCATATGCATAAGAATACGTAGTGCCTTTAGCGTGTGGAAATATGGTAGACAGTTCTCCCAATTGCATAGAAATTAAAAGACTTAATATTCCTATTACGATGAACGCAAATAGAGATAAAGATCCAGCTAAAGCTATTGCTGTGCCACTAAGTACAAATATTCCTGCTCCTATTATAGCTCCTAAACCTATAGCTATTGCTTGTCCAAAGCTTACTTCTCCTTCGCTGGCCATAGGATTTAAAAGAATAAATAATAAAAAAAGTCTTTCTAGCAAAATTTCATTTTTTATATGTTATTCAATAGGAGGTATAAGCAAAATGCTTATGAATATCTTAATTTAATTTTTAAATATCCAGAAATTAGTAAGATGAATGATAAAACTGATAATATTCCAAGATTAAAATAAACTAAATCTAAAATGTAGTCCGATAATACTATTGACGCTAATATTGATTCCTTAGAATCTAAAAAGGAATAAATGCCTACTATTCCGAAAGAGAATGACAATGCTGAAAATATTGATTGAACAACAAAAAAGTTTAATGGTAAATTTTCTAAATAATTGTAAAATAAGATAGGTATAAGAAATAGGAAAATGCCAAAAAGTAGGATGGAAGTAAATTTAGAAAAATAAACGGTTTTTATACCAATTAATCTCATTAACTCATCTAATTCTTTTCTGGGAAATTGTGATAAGCTAAAGTAACTTAAAATTTCTAATCCTATTATTGATGATACAATTATTCCTATGGAATAAATTTTATTTTCTTGGTATATTCTAGAGTATCCGAAGTAACTTTCCTTAGGATATACTGAACTGTTAGAAGTAACTTCAAATATTCCTTGTCTAGAATATTTTTCTCCATTTATAGAGATCGTATTTTTTGGATATACAGCTATTACTGATTTATGGTAAACAGTAACGATTGAAAGAGTCTTTGAAATGTAGTATCCAAGTATTTTATTTGATGCATATGCAAAAGTACTATTATATTTATCTAATGTAATTTTTTCTGTATAAAATAAATGTCTTATCAATAAAGTAATGTTTTCGCTTGTGAGAAAAGTACTATTAAGTAGGATTGTAAAATTCCCATTATCATTTGTTAATGTAAATATTCTACTGGAATTTACGATTATATTGATCTGTGTTTTTACTCCTTTTCCGTAATAATTAAAAATGAAACCAGATATTTGTATTCCAGTTTTATTGTATTTTACTATTCCGATTACGTTAAATGGTTGGTTAAGAGATGAAAGGAAGACTGGTATGCTCAAGAGAATTAATAAGATTAGAAGAAATAAGATCGCATTTTTCTTAATCTCTAAGATAATATCTGAGAATAGCATCATCTGGATCTACCAACGTTTCTTCTCCTTTTATTTGATCAATTTTTTCATTTCTTTTTAGCCAAATTTCGATATAATCTCCTTCCATATCATAATCATGATTTTTAAGATTAGAGGAGAAATATTTTTTATCAATTTTTATTATCTTGTAAAGTAATTCTTCTTTATTTCTTGAGTATACTATTTTTCCTTTATTTAAAATTATGACTTTTGAAATCAGATCCCATATTTTTCTTAGGCTATGGCTAGTTACTATGATGCCTCCTTCAAAATTTAGAAAAAATTTTTTTAAATATTCGTCGTCATTGATTTCGTCTATAAGCAAATATTCCGGAGAGAAGTTTAATGATAATGCTAGAAATATCCTCTTCTTTTCGTTTAAACTTAAATTTTTTATCTTACTTTTAGGATTTATTCCTAATTCTTCCAAAAAATGTTCATTTCCTTCAATATATTTTACAAGATCTCTGGGTGTTAATGATAAATTTAAAAGAGGAACTTGAGGAACATAAGCTATCTTTTTTCTATTGAGAGTTTTTTCTCCTTCGATTATTACTTTACCTTTACTAGGTCTAGTTTTCCCTGATAAAATATCTAGAAGCATTGTTTTTCCAGAATTATGTAATCCTACTAATCCGATTTTGTCACCTTTTTCTATATTTAGGTTTATATCTTGTAAAATTAAGTTGTCTTTAATCTCCTTATAAACATTAATAGCTTTCAGCATTCAAGTTGAATTAAGGAAATAATACTTAAAAACATTATGAATACATTATACTACGTAATACTTAATAGATATAAGGGGAAATTTTTCTTGATGGTTATTGAAGCTGATAGGCTCACGAAAAGGTACGGAGATTTTGAGGCATTGCACTCCCTTTCTTTCAAAATAGAGAAAAGAAGTATAACGGCAATAGTAGGGCCTAATGGGGCAGGAAAATCTACTTTGTTGAAAATTATTGCTGGATTGATTAATAGAACTTCAGGTCATTTAACGGTTTTAGGAGAAGATCCTTGGAAGAGCCAAGATTTGCCTAAAGAATTATCTGTAATTTTGGATAGACCTTATTTGCCTCTATATTTAACTGTAGAAGATGTGATTAGAGAAGTTATTTCAGAATTTAATACTTCTTACTCTGATGTTATTAATATTTTAGACATTCTTAATCTTTCAATTTTCTTAAAGAACAAGGTGAAAGAACTATCTACTGGAACTAGGCAGAAGTTACAGATAGCATTCTCTTTATTAAAAAATCCAGAAATTATTGTAGCTGATGAACCTACAGCAACTCTAGATGTTGCATCTAGGTTTGAAGTTTATAATACACTTTTAAGATTAAGAGAAAAACAAGGCGTTACTGTACTTATATCTTCTCATATAGCGTCAGAGTTACTTACAATATCTACTCATTTATTAGCTATAAATAATGGTATAATCAGATATAATAATGAGATATCAAAGCTGATAAGGAAAGATTTACTAGAGGAATTTTATATTGTTGTAGATAACATAGGTAAGGCTTTGGATTGTTTAAAATCGTTTAAGACAGAAGTTTTAGGAAATCAAATTAAAGTAAGAGGAGATATAAGGAAAATAGTATCAATTTTAACTGAAAATAATGTAAAAATTTTCTATTTAAGAAATTCTATTTTAGATAAGAGTATTCTAGGTGAAATTGGTTGGGGTTAATGAGTCTTCTTTTTAAGCATAGACTTGGTGACTATGGACTAACTTCTATTTTAGAATTTAGTGCTATTCTAGGAATAGCTTCCGCATTATCATATAATTTAGCTTATCCTAGTACAAGATCTATTAATGGATATGGCGAATCATTTCTATTTAATGTAATAATATATTTTATTACAATAATATTATCTTTAATCGCATTAAAAAACATATCTTTAGGTACTGGGCAAGATATTTTTGATGAAACTATAATAACGTTTATGCAATTAAAAGGCAGGAAAAAGCTATTTTTCTATATTTATTTTGTAGATGTTCTGCTACTTGGAATATCTTTCATTCTAGTTACAGAGCTAATATTCTATTTAGGATCGTTTAATTTTGGAGTAATATGGATATTTAAATTCTTAGATGTATATTTATTAGTATGTAATTTATATTTATTTGTCACCTTATTAATTAAGAAACCATTCAGAAGCTTTCTTGTAAATATTTTCGTAGCTTTCGTTTTTATTGGTTTCTATATAGAAAATATTATAAACTATAGCATATTTGCATTATTTCTATTTATTTTGTTTATATCTGATTATGAGATCTTTCAGAGGTTATCAGTATGAGGTATGGAATACCATTAATATCATTAGGGATCTTAATCTTAATTTTAGGAGCTATACCATTACCTTTTCACACTACTATCACTGTATCTAGAAATTTTACTCTACCACCCTGGATAACCTCAGTTACTATAACTGTAAATTCGGGAAACTTTACAATATATACACCTAATTCTGAAATACAAGCATCAAAAGGATATTCTGGATTTTTTACATCACCTTTTTCCATACAAGGAGAAGGCAATGTAACAATTACTGGAGATAATATAAAACTATTCTATTCTAATACATATAAATATGTTAGCTTTTTTATTATTATAGTTGGAATAGAAATAGAAATAGCTCAGATTATATATAATAGAATAAAGAAAAAGAAATTAAATGTATTAAAGAGAGATAAATTATAAATTTCCTTTGTATTATAACATTATTCATCTAATGATATTAATTTAATGTCCAACAATATGGTACAAAAATATTTATTATTAAAAGAATCATCCTATCATATGAAAGCAGTTTTAATACGACCTATTAATCCTAATGGAAGCGCATATCTAAGGAGTTTTGGATTTTTACCATCACCATTAGGATTAATACAATTAGCAGGTGATATTAGAGCTGTTAACGAAAATAATGAAATAAAAATAATAGATATGGAAGCTGATGAAACAGATATTTCAAAAGTAATTAATGAAACTGTAAATTTTCATCCAGATTTAGTAGGCATAACTTTGCACGCTACTGCAGCTCATAATGTAGCTATAAATATAGCAAAGGAAGTAAAAGAGCAATCTCCTGATACTGTATTAGTAGCAGGAGGTCATCACGCAACTTTTGTACCAGAGGAAATGGTAAGAAATTATTTTGATGTGGTAGTCATGGGCGAAGGAGATGAAACTATAATGGATCTATCCAAAGCTATAGAAAATCATGAAGACTTCAAAAATATTAAAGGAATTGTATATAAGGATAAGGAAAATATAATAAGAAGAACCCATCCTAGACCTTTAATACTAAATCTAGATGAACTTCCTATGCCTGCATACGATCTAGTAGATAGAGAAAAATATCCATTTGACGTTTTTGGCAATAGCCATGCAGTAGCGTGCATAGAAACATCTAGAGGATGTCCATACGCGTGCGAATTCTGTTCAGTAACTCCAACTTGGGGAAATACATGGAGAAGCAAATCGAACAAGAGAATAATTAAAGAATTACGTGAACTAAAAAAACTTGGATATGACTGGATATTCTTTACTGATGATATCTTTATTGTATATCCAAATATTAAACAAAGAATGGAATTATTCGACGATATGATAAATGAAAATCTAAATTTTAATTTCATATCACAAATGAGAGTAGATATAACAGCTAAAAAACCAGAAGTAATAAAGAAAGCTTCTGATGCAGGACTAAGTATAGCATTTCTAGGAGTTGAATCTGGTGATGACGATACGTTAAAGAGCATGCATAAAGGTACTGTAACTTCACTAGCTGAAAAAGCTGTTAAAATTCTACATGAAAACGGTGTAGTAATATTAATTGGATTGATTCTAGGATCACCATACGATACTCTCAAAAAAATGTGGAAAACTGTAAAATTTGCATATAGATTATCAGATTTTGGAGCAGATAGTGTACAATTTAGCATATATACCCCTTTACCTGGAACAAGATCCTTTATAAGAGCATTGAAGGAAAATAAAATATTTACATTAAATTGGGATTATTATGATCTTTTATTACCCGTAATGAAGATAAAAACAAATCCTGTTTTGGTACAATTTTTACAATATTACGGAAATTATACTTTCTACGTAAGAAAATGGATTAAAAGTAAAATATATAGGCAAAAAATTCCTGAAAAGAAATTAAAATTACTCAGAGAAGCTGAAAAATATTTTATAAACAAAATTCCGCATTATACAAAAGAAATAGTAATAGGAATGCCAAAGAATCTATTAAGAACTTGGAAACTCTATAGAGAGGATAAAGAAGATCTAAGTAAAGAAAAAATAGAAGAATTAATTAATTCTTCTCAAATAATAGTTTACGACGAAACAAACGCAGTTAAAAAGAATAGATATTTTATGGCTAATGATTAGTCGAGCAAAGTATCCATCCATTTTTCACCCCATTTCCTTAAATCATCGAAGACAGGCTTCAAGTCTTTTCCTTTTTCTGTAAGACTATAACTTACTTTAAATGGTCTAGTACTGATAATATTCCTTTGAATAATTTTCTTTTCTTCTAAATATTTTAATGTACTAGCTAAAGTTTTAGAACTTAACTTTGTCAATCTAAGCAATTCATTAAATCCTTTATCTCCATCAAAAAGATATCTTAAAACTAAGAGCCTAGCTTCTGTGCCTACAGCATTTATTGCTTCTACTATTGGACAAATTACTTGTTCATCTTTATTCTGAGCCATACCATATATATTAAGAAATAAGCTTATATACTTTACTTTTTACATCTGCTTTACTTTATGAAATTATTAGTGCTTAAAAAGACATTTCAAATTATTTTTGTTTAATACTTTCTTCATATTGCTTTTTCTCTCTTTCTATAGCATCTAAAGCTTCCTTTAAATCTTTCTCTATTACTGAAAGAACTTCTAGTTTAACTTGCAGTGGTAGATTTTCTATTAGCTTTTCAATAGATTCATCAGATACTTTTGACCTACTTTTCCAAAACATCGATTTTTTCTGCTCTCCTATTATGCTCCTTATTTGTTGCGGAGATAAATATTTTAACGCTTCACTGTAAATTTGTCTTCTTAAATCGTTGCTAATATAAAACGTATAACGCTTCATACTTATAATATATTCTTATTGAAATTTAAACTTTTTCTACAATAAATTAATTTCAATCTAAATATTTTAAATAAAGAAAAAATTCTTAAATATTTAGTATTTATAAAATGTTTAAAGAAAAAATCCCTTAATACATAGTATATGCTGAATATATTTGGCTTAACGGTATTGCTATTAACCATCCATAAGAGTTAGACAAGAACATTGTATTGCCAGCAATTACAGGATTTACTATTCCAAATCTTCCTCCAACATTATACATTGTCAATAGTTGTCCTCCGTGCGGATTGATTACGTAGATGTTTGTTCCAGCTGATACCCATAATAATCCATGATAATATGTTGGACTTCCTCTTGGTCCACCTGGATATGATGGAGGAGTTTGTAAATCAGGTAATTTAGTCTCCCATAGTATACTTCCATTGTTAACTGCAATAGCATTTACAGTGCCTAATGATGGATTGCCATCATATATTACATTACCTACAATTAACGGCATCCCTCCTTTATATGCTGGTGGAATAGGACCCCTTCCTAGATTAGTTGCCCATACTGGTTTACCGTTTGTGGCATTTAATGCAAATGTTACCATATCCACTTCACCATTGCTAAAGTTTGCAATATCGTTATCTATAACTAATCCTGCTTTCTGATCTATTGCTGGAGATACATCGCCTAGACCAGTATTAGCGCCAATAAATGGTTTAGGCATCGTAGCATTCCAGGCTTCTTGTCCTGTTATTCCATTTATTGCTATCAAATATCCATATGGAGGAGCAGTGTAAGTGAATCCAGCAATAAATAATGGCGTTCCGTTAGGTAATACGTAATAATTAACACTAGCCATATTACCCATTAACCCAGGGAATCTATCCATCCATAATGCTTGACCAGTTGTTGCGTTTAATCCTACGAAACATCCTCCTCCAGTAGTGTAAGCTAGAATTCCATCATATATTGCTGGTGCTGGCATTGCTTCACCCATAGTAAATCTCATCCATAGTAATTCTCCATTGCTTGCATTGAACGCATATAATGCTCCGTTTCTAGCCCTTACTATGTCTTGGTATTGGCCTTGCTCATAATGTACGAACTCTGAAAATGTAAAACATACTCCACCTACTGAAACGTATACTATTCCATTATATACTATTGGATTATTCATAGCTTGGCCTGCTAATCCAGTAGCCATCCAAACTACATTACCAGTTAATGGATTTAATGCTACTATACCTCCTGGTAAGCTATCAGTTTCTACGAACAGAAGATTATCAGCTAGTGTAACTCCTAGAGCTTCTCCAGCCATTTGGGTTTCCATAACTAATGCTCCTTTAACGCCCATTTGTTGTGCCCATGGTAATTGCGATGGTGGTGTAGATAGAGGAATTGCATTACCTCCTACATAATCTAAAACTGGAATTTCATAATTTAATCCTTCTTTGATATATGGATTTATAGTATTTACTACTGCTTCATGGTCTTGATTGAAATTCGTAACTGTCCATGCTGAAGGAAATCCTAGATTTTCATTTGTTTGATTTCCAGGATAGTAAGTTACTATAACTTTATATGGAAAATATGTCCCGTTATATTGCGTATAAGTAGTAGTTATAGGATTTAGCATTTGAGCTGAATTTTGATTTAAAGATGATTGATTTGATTCGTATTGATTTACGTTAGCTAATATTCCTTGTTGTATAAAAAATACCATTGAAACTAATAAAATTCCTAGGATTGGAATTGCAATTAAATATTTTTTATCCATAAGTGAAGATTCTTGCTATAATATTTAAGTAATCCGACTTTTTAAGACTTTTATTTAAATAATCTTTAATAAAGTATCTAATAAGAACAGATTTAATCAGGTAATTTGTTTAGATAAATTTATTTTAATGTAATTCTAACTATATTTATGGAATCTGAAGTACTAAACATAGATTTTGATCCATCTACACTCTTAGATTTAGAAAGATCGTACAAACTTCTCTCATTGGAAAATGTAAAGAGATTAGAGTGGGGTTATGAAGGAACAGTAAAAATTTTAAAAAATATAGAATTTACATGCTTTATAAAAAAACAGGATAATAGTTTAAAGATCTTAGAACCGTATGGTAAATTTAAGATAACATTTAAAATTAATAACAATAAGATAGAAATAAATTATGATGGTATATCGTCCTTAAAAAATATTTTAATAAATAAAATCATCATATTGATAGAGAAATATGGAAAATACTTTTCAAAAAGTGTAAAAAGAGAGCTAAAGAATAATATAAATATATTTAAAGATGAAGCAGAAGTTTTAGAGGACATAAGAGGTTTATCATGTCCATTAGCTGAGATTTCACTACTTAAAATCCTAGAAAATATGAAAACTGGAGAAAAAATTGAAGTATTATCTGATTGTGTTGCTTCAACAAAAATTTTCCCAATAATTGCCAAAGAACTAGGATTTATATCGCAAGCATTTAATATGGGAGATTATGTTTCATTCATATTTTTAAAAATAAAAGATCCTAAGCTACCCGACTTTAAAGTATGTCTTAAAAATTATAAAAGAATTGCTTTATCCATTCTAAAATATAATAAAATAGAAAAAATTGAAGAATATAGTAAATTTAGCCAAGAATTATTATATTATGATAAAGATAATATAACTGTAGCATCTCCAGAAGGAAGAGGATGGTTCTTAATATCTTACGGTAATGAAAAACTCAAGGAAATAAGACTAGAGTATGAAGGATTAACGTTTTTTAATGATGCAGCTATTAGCGTCATTGATGGATTAAAAGGTAAATTCAGAGTTTATAGATTAGTATCACTAAATTAAGAATATGTTACACAATTCCAAAAAAAGATAATTTTGATTTTTATAAGTTAATTAAAAAAACCTTGTTAAAGAGTAACAGAAAGAAAAATTATTCTTAGCTCATACTTCCTTTTCTTTCAGTATATCATCTATTATTGTTGTTGGCTTACCATCTCTATGAATTGGCACATAAGATGGTATAATCTCTTTATAACTTTTAGCACTATCAGCTATTCTATCTTCGAAGGAAGGAACTAAATCATTCTGATAAAATATTCCTATAGGTATTTTATCTCCCCATTCCATTGATTTTATAATTGCTTTAGCCATCTTATCCTCTTTTTCTTCTTCTTTCCTTACTACTGGATCCCAATCTGCACCTAACTTGTAAACTCTCTTATCTAAATATTCCTTAGTCATGATATCATTATATGTTGGACATGGTTGCAAGACGTCAATCAAACTTAAACCTTTTCTAGAGAAAGCTATTTTCATTAAATCCTTTAAATGCTTTACATCATAAGCATATCCTCTTGCTACGAAAGTGTAGCCAGCTGATATTGCTAAAGCTATTGGATTAACAGCATCGTTTATATTTGGTTTAGGCAAGGATTTAGTTTTTATTCCCCTCCTAAGTGTAGGAGCTGCCTGGCCTTTAGTTAAACCATATACTTGATTATCATGAATTATTACAGTTAAACTAATGTTTCTTCTTCCAATGCTAACGAAATGTCCTACTCCTATACCTAATTGATCGCCATCACCAGCATTAACAATTACGTGAAGTAAAGGATTAGATAATTTAATTCCTGATGCAAAAGTTAATGCTCTACCGTGGAGAGTATGCACACCTGTTATAGGATATCTAAAGAAATGAGGAGTCTTCCCGGAACATCCTATTCCAGATACTAGTATTACCTTCTTAGTATCTAATCCTAGTTCATTAATAGCCATTTGTTCAGCATTCAAGATTCCGAAATTACCACATCCAGGGCACCAATCATTCCATTCTGGTTTAAACTTAAGCTCCGCCATTTAATATCACCTCCTTCTTTCCTTTTAATGTTTCAAGAATAGCATCCTTTACTTCATCTCTAGCCATAGGTCTACCGTTCCATTTTAGTATATAGTTTGTCACATCTATTCCTGTTTTCTCCTTAAGAACCTGGGCTGCTTGTGCTTCATAATCTCCTTCTATGTCTATTATCACTTCCTTATCTGAGAGAAGTTTCTTCATTAAATTCTTAGGAAATGGATTAAACATTCTGAGTTGAATAACTTGAATCTTAACTTCATTAGATAATTCGTCAACTGCATCTAACACAGCACCTTTAGGAGATCCCCATGTTAATATAGCTATCTTGGAGTCTTCACCAAATACCTTTAGTCTATCTTCTTCTGGTATTTCCTTATCTGCTACTTCCAATTTTTTCATTCTTTTTGCATACATTTTAGTTCTATTTTCCGGATCCTCTGAAATATGCCCGTATGGATTATGTTCATCTCCAGTATAGAACATAAAACCTTGACCTAAAAATGCTCTAGGCGATATTCCGTCTTCAGTAAAACTGAAACGTTCATAATAATTTGATGGCTCTACCAGTTTGCCCCTATCTATTTTAAGTTTTTCAAATTCTAACTCTTCTACATCGAAAATCGAATATGCATTTGCTAGAGCTTTCTCTACTAGATGAATAACAGGAGTTTGATATCTTTCAGCTAAATTAAAGGCTAATAATGCGTCTTGAAATGCCTCTACATGATCTCCAGAAGCTAATACTATTCTAGGAAATTCTCCATGTCCGGCGTTTAGTGCAAATTTTAGATCAGCTTGAGAAGTCCTAGTAGGCTGTCCAGTAGAAGGACCTCCTCTCATATAGTAGGTAATGACTATAGGTGCTTCGTTCATTCCTGCCCATCCAATTCCTTCAGCCATCAGAGAAAATCCTGGCCCAGAAGTTGCTGTAGCAGCTCTGACTCCAGTTAATGAAGCTCCAGAAGCCATGTTAACTGCAGCTAATTCGTCTTCTGCTTGAACTACTACAATGGTTCTTTTTCTCTTATCTCCTGTAGATGGATCTTCATATAAAACTTCTTGATGAGCCTCTATATATGTACTTTCATCGCTAGCTGGAGTTATTGGATAATAACTTTGAAATCCTATTCCTCCATAAATTTTACCCATTGCAACAGCAGTATTACCATCTATTTGTACTCTTCTCTTTTTATTACTTAAAACTTCTAAAGAAAATTCTGGTTTAACCAAGTTTAAGCTTTCGTTGACAGCTATAGAATTCATTTTTACGAAAGTATCTTGTTTAAATGCCTTCTTTAACGCCTCTAATAAGTTCTCTTTAGGTAATCCTAAGAGACCATAAGAAACGGCAATGGCTATAGTATTTTTAGTTCTCTCTACAACAGAAAGAGGAACTTTCATTTCCGTTGCTACCTTTTTAAGTATATCATCATAATCAATTTCTATTAATTTAATATTTCTATCTTTAAGATACTTCAAAACACCTTCTACATTTTTATCATAAGAATCTAAAATCTTTGAAACTCTCTCAACTATTTCTGGTTCCATGCTTTGTACCATGTTCAGCTGAGTTGATTTTACACCTTTATTATATATTACAATTTTATTTACGTCTGTAAAGTGTTGGAATAAGGTTTCAGCGTCAAAAGAAGCTAAAATATCTACTTTATTCGCAATACTTCTAGCTCTTACATCGCTAATAGTTAGGTTAAAATAACTATGTCTTCCTTTTATGTTAGAGTAATATTCTCTATTTCCATATATGTAATAACCAGCTGACGCTATAGCATTACCAAAAATATTAGCAGATGTATCTACACCAGCACCTTGTGCTCCACCTATCATCCATGTAATTCTAATCATAAGTATAATTATGTTCTCCTAATATTTAAAATATATCTAGAAACAAACAAAAGTATATTGTAAAAATTAAAGTATTCTACTTCAAATCTATGATAATACTCTATTTATAATGATAAATTATTACTCTGTAATTAAGATAATCTATAAACTAATATTCAATTTTCTAATCTTATAATGAAGTACTATATATAAGTTACGCGGATAAATTAACAACTTTTCAACAATATAAGCCCAATTAAATTATAATGATGAAATAAAAAGCAAAAATATTTGTTTAATATTTTATAAATTATATAAGATATATTCTGACATGCTTTAAATACAGTAAAAACTATATTAAATTATGCCTCTAGATCCTAAAATCAAGGAAATTCTAGGAAAATTTAACCTTAATTTAAGCATTCCAGTAAACGAGATAAGAAGAATTCACGATTCATTTTTTATTGAAGAAACGAAAGATAAAGAAATAGATACAGAAGATATCGAAATTCCAGTAAAAGATGGAGAGATAACGACTAGAATATATTATCCAAAAGAGAAGAAAAAAGAATATCCATTTCTAGTATATTATCATGGAGGAGGTTTCGTACTAGGAAGTATAGAAACTCACGATAGTATATGTAGCATAATAGCTAAATCAGGAATTGCTGTAGCCTCTGTTGGTTATAGGTTATCTCCGGAATATAAATTTCCAATTCCAGTAAACGATTCTTATGATGCATTAAAATGGTTGTATAATAATGCAGAAAAGTATTCGCTAGATTCCTCTAAATTGGCAGTAGGAGGAGATAGTGCAGGAGGTAACTTAGCTGCAGTGGTTAGTCTTATGTCTAGAGATAATAACGACAACATGATAAAATACCAAGTTTTAATATATCCTGCAGTAAATATGGTAGACATATCTCCTTCAACTTTCGAATATTCTGAAGGATATTTTCTAACTTATCAACTAATGAGATGGTTTGGGTCAATGTACTTTTCAAACCCTAAAGATGGGTTAAATCATTATGCTTCACCTATATTTGCTGATTTGAAAAATTTACCTCCTTCCCTAGTTATAACTGCAGAGTATGATCCATTAAGAGATCAAGGAGAAACTTATTCTCATTTACTAAAAATAAATGGAAACCAATCAACTTCCGTAAGATATAATGGAGTAATACATGGATTCATAAGTTTTCATAAGTATTTAGATGAAGGAAGAACTGCAATAGAGCAAATAGCAGGATATCTAAAGAATAGATTAGAGTAAAAATTAAGACAAATACCATCTCCTTAAAGTCTCTAGATCAACTAATTCTGTATTATCCAATTTTTCGTAATTGGTAAAGCTTTTCGCAAATATAATATATTTATCTACAGAAATCTTTAACTTCTTCAATTTATCTTCCAGATTAGCTAATATCTTGCTGGGATTAACGTCTTCGCTCCATTTGCATTCTCCAGCTATTTTAGTATTACCTAATGCAAGAATATCTATTTCTATATCTTTCCACCATTGACGACCTATCTTCTTAACGCTATACCTGGATTTAACGTACTCTTTAGCAATTTTCTCAAATATAAAACCAAGATACTGATTGTATTCATTTTTATCTATTTCATATTTTCCTTCCTCTATTAAGCTTAAATTCGGATAAATAAATCTAAACCAGAAATTAGTAAAATTATCTAAAATTACATATTTTCCTCTTTTGCTATTAGTTTCAGTAACTGGAATCTCTCTAGATATTAATTCTATTCTCTCTAATTTTTTTAAATAAGAACTTATATCACCGTTAACTTTTACGAAATCCTTTATTTCACCTAGGTTATTTTTACCTAAAGAGATAGCAAACAATATTTCTTTATAAGTTGAAATTTCCTTAAATTCGTACCTTAAAAGAAAATCCATTTCATCTTTTACGAAAGAATCTACTTTCTTCAACTCTTCATTTATCCACTCATAAAATGGTGGTTTAACTTTATTTAAATAGAGTGGAACTCCTCCTGTAAAACCATAAATTTTAACTGCTTCTTCTATATCAAATCCATAATTTTTTAAATTCTTAAAAGTTAATTCCTTTATTTTCATTGACGCTGTCCTTCTCCCATATAGTGGACTTTTATATGATATTACATCTTCCATAACTGAAATTGAAGATCCTACCAGAATTAATTTTGTTTTAGTATTAAGTATATTATCTACAATTTTTTGGAAAGTAGATAATATTGTTTTATCTTCTTCAATCATATATGGGAATTCGTCTATAATTATTATCTTATCTTTTAGAAAGTGAAATAACGCTTCCCAATCTTCTTTGATATATTCTATTTCAGGAAATTTTAATTTACAAACATCCTTAAATTTCTGTAGATTATTTTTTTCTGTAGCTAAATAATATACAGAATTATTTTCCATATCTTGTATCGCTTTCAATATTAATGTTGTTTTCCCTATTCTCCTTCTACCATAAATTACTATGAACTCAAAGTTGGAAGAATTAAGCCTTTTCCTTAAGCTTTCAAGTTCTCTTTCCCTATCTATAAATATCATATTCATAAATATCATATTTTAGAATATGATTTTAAGCCTTATTCACGTCTGTACTTCATTTTAGAAGTCTATTTTATATCTAGAAATAATATACTCTCATGGAAGAAATAGCATCAAGAATAAAGAATGCAGAATTGTATAAAGCATTCTTGAAAGTGAATAGAGAAGATTTCCTTCCTGACTTATTAAAAAAATACGCTTATGATAAAAAATACGTTGATACTCCCTTACAAATAATCCCAGAAATAACTACTACTGCACTTAGTTTAGGGATATACATGTTAGATAATTTAGATTTACATAAGTCACAAAAAGTTTTGGAAATAGGTACTGGAATAGGATATTACACAGCGCTAATGGCTGAAATTGTAGATAAAGTATTTTCATTAGAAATAAACAATGATATGTATAATTATGCTAGAGAAAAGTTAAAAAAATATAATAATGTAGAAGTGATAAAGGCAGATGGAACTTTAGGACTAGAAAAAGAAAAACCGTTTGACAGAATAATAGTTTGGGCAGCATCACCCACAATACCTTGTAAACTTTACGAACAATTAAAAGAAGGAGGAATAATGATAGTACCAATTGGAACAGGCAAGGTACAGTCTCTTTACAAAATTATAAAAATAGATGAAAACAATCCTCAAATCCAAAAACTCACAAATGTAATTTTCATGAAAATGAAAGGAATATATGGATTTTATGAGGATGAAGAAGACGACGATAGAATTGAAAGACTTGAAAAGCAAATAAAAAAATTAATGGAAATGCTTAAAGAAAAAATATAGAAAAATATGTATCTCATATTATCGTGAACTACTCCGCCTTACGACGAAGCATCCCCACCTCACGATGAGGATTTCCTGCTTCTTTAGGGAAACTTGCTATACGTAAGCGTATAGTAGAGGTTTCCCCTCCACAGGCAGTCCATCCCTCATAAGCTAGCTCTTTCAGCCCAGTAGAACCAAATGAATTTTTCGTTTCGTTGATACAAAAACTTTTTCTATAAGGGAGCTATTCATCCCAACTTCTGATGGGGATTTCCGCCCCCTTAACCCCCATTAATGTTAAAACTATTTCCTTAAATTTCAAATGTTTTACCGACACCGAAATCTACAAACTTATCTTTAGTAACAACACTCTTTGCTAGATTTCCGCTACAGTGAGAAGGACCTATTTTACTGCTTTCAGAAGAAATTTCGTTGATTACTTCATTAACTTGCTGTGGGTTAGATGAAAGAAGATGGAATCCACCTAGGACTGCGTATATTTTCTCTTTGGTTACCTCTTTAGCATAATTTACTATATTTAAAACATTAGAATGACCACACCCAGTCAATACCACTACTCCTTTACTTGTATTCATAAATAATGCAATATCGTCATATAGATGATCGCTTTCAATACCATCTTCCTCTCCCTTAAACAATCCAGAATTTAATTCTGGATGACCATATCTCTTTATCTCTCCACTAAAAATTAATCCTTTAGCGAACTCTAAAGGTTTTTTAGTTAATATTACTTGAAAATTACGTTCTAATTCTTCTCTAGATAATGGCAATCCTATATATTGAAGCTTATTATTCCAGTTAAGGAATTTCTTCTCAAAAATTCCAGGATGTGCAATCAGCGTTTTACCTTTCAAAAGAGAAAGTAATTTCTCATTTCCTAATCCTCCAGTGTGATCAGAATGCCCATGACTTAAAATTATATAATCTATGCTTTTCAAATCTATGTTAAGTTTTTCAGAATTATAAAGAACTGGAAAACCTGAATTTCCTACATCAAATAGTATTTTTACGTCATCTGCTTCTATTAATGCAGAAAATCCCCATTCACCTATTAATGGAGGAATAATTGTACTTGTAAAATTATCACTTAATACAGTAATTTTTAAACTTCCTATTTGATCCATACTATATATTAGATAAAATGGTTAATAAAATTTTCATATTTTTTCTATTTTTACTTAAAAATCTTCCTAAATCGTTAACTATTTTTATTTAACAAATTTAGCATTCATTTATTGAATGAAGATAGAAAAGAGAGTATTTCGTTTTTGATAATCTCTAAGAGTACAGTAGCTGTAAATTATATTCAAGTTATAAAGAAACTGGATCTGTCGAATTTCCTTAATACATATAAAGAGACTTGAGTGAAATTTTTCTTAAATTTTACTTAATAGATTATACCTGCTTTTGGTATTATTTACGTTATATTTTTATTCAAATATTAAAATATTAGTTACAGTTTTCTCTCTCGCTATTTATTTCCCTCAAAATGAAAACTAATATCATGGGAAGAACTCAACCATCTTATACTAGAGCAGTCGACCAAGAGTTAGAAACTTTAAGAAAGATTGCCTTACATTTCCATTCTAACGACCTTGAAAAATTGATAGAAAAAAGTAAAGAGAAAGTAAGATATCTACAGAGCGCGTCATATGATGAATTCTTTGATCCTTACAATTTAGTTATTCTTTCTATGCTTATTACATTTGAGGAGGAATTGGAAAAATGGAAGAATACTTGCTTGACGCTGTCCCAATCAAAGGAGGGATAAGATTACTTTTTAATAATTTCAGAGAAAAAATAGTAAAAACAACTTTTCCCGTTTACGTAATAACTGACAATCCAGATGTAGTATTACAGCATCCTGAAGTGAGGTACTACGAAAAAGAAGTATGGAAAACCATAGAAGGAAAAGAGGTTCCACTTTATCGATTTGAAGTTGAAAGCTTTAGCGCATACTACTATTTAAGGAAAAGATTGAAAGTTGTAAATGAACTACCTACAGTTTTATCTCAGACAATAGACAGGCTAGGATTAATACCGTGTTCTTTTTCAGATAAGGAATTTCCTGAAATTAATTTGGTAACTATTAGATTTTTACGATGGTATAATGGGGCTGAAAATATTTTTGAAGTAGAGATTAATGGGAAAAAGAAAAAAGATATACTCTACTATAATGATCTTGCTTCGATTGAGGCTGATATTGTAGAATGCTACGGTTTTCCTTGTAATGTAAAGGCTCAAGTAAAAATTCAAGGAGAAAGAAAACGTTCTCCAGTTTCTATTAAGGGTTTAGTAGAGTGGTCTTATGTTACTAGAACGCCTATTCATGAAATAGCTTATGCTAGTATAGGAAAAGCTTTAACTACTAACGAAGCCTGGATTGCGTTTAAGAGAAAAATTATTGTTCCTAACGTTGTTCCTAGAGTAGAAAAACTGAGGAAAATGGAAGACATAGAAATAGCAGATAAGGGCGGATTGGTTATTTTTCCTAAATTAGGATGTTTCGATAGTGTTTATCAAATCGATTTTAAATCTATGTATCCTTCTTTAATAATTAAATACAATATTTCAGCCGAAACTATAGACGTTTGTGACGATATAAAAACTGAATTACATTCTATTTGCCTAAAGGAAAAAGGAATAGTACCAGAAGCACTCGAATGGTTAGTAAGAAGAAAGGAAGAACTAAAAAAGATTGATGAAGAAAGATCAAATGCCATAAAATGGATATTAGTTGCGTCTTTCGGTTACTTAGGTTATAGAAACTCTCGCTTCGGTAAAATCGAAGCTTATGAAATGGTAACTTATTTCTCAAGAAAAACTTTGAGGAAAAGTATTGAAATAGCCGAAAGCTTAGGTTTTGATGTACTTCATGGAATTATAGACTCGTTAATTGTTAAGGGAGGTAATATAGAAGGATTAATCGACAAAATAGAAGATGAGACTGGCCTTAAATTGGATTATAAGGAATTGCAATGGGTAATTTTTACGTCCACTAAGAATGAAACTCCTTATCCTATGAGATATATTGCTAAAACAAATGAAGAAATTATTGCTAAAGGTTTCATAAGAAGGAATATGCCAAACATAATTAAAGATTTTCTAAATGATATTCTATTAATATTGAGAGATGCTAAAAATTGTGATGAAGTAAGGAATTCTAAAAGAAAAATTAAAGAATTATATTCTGCTTATAACAAAAGAATACTTAACGGAGAACCAAAAGATTATGTTATCTTTATCAAGGGTATACCTTATGTTAGAGGTATTAAAGGATTTTACGATGCTAGGCATGGTTACTACGGAAAGGACGTATTCTACTATAAGGAGTACTTGAACAGAGAATTTGAAGATGTCATGGAGATGATACAATGCTAACGACTGGTTTTGCTTCTATCGATAAAATAATTTCAAAAGACGAAATAGTGGAATTTTATTCTTCTTCTAATGTGTTAATACCATTTTATCATAGAGTTATAGCTCTCTCTGCTCCAGTATTTGTAGTTATAGTTTCTGAAAGAGGTGGGCTCGATCCATATTTAATAAAGAGATTCCAACACGTTTTTAGTACTCATGGAGAAGTTTATTTAAGAAGAGCATTTAAGCCTGAAGATGTTCCTCCCACTATAGAAAGTATGAATGGACATGATTTAATTATTATTGATCCCTATCATCATAGAAAAAATTACAATGAAATTATATCATCAATAAGGAAATTAAAAATAGGAACTAAAAAGTTTATTTTTAGTTTTATGGATAGAGAAAAGGAAGGTTCTATATTTGGTTTGCATTCTACCCATAGTTTAATAAAAATTGAAAGAGAAAAAGGAGGATTTCGATTTATAATAAAAAAGAGTATTACAACTAAAGAAATGGAAATTCCTAGCAGTATATGGAATCTTTACGGAAAGATTGAGGAAAGCGAAGGTTTGGTTAAATGGTTATAATAGGAGAAATTTACAAAAAAGGGAAAAAGAGAAATAGTTACTGAATAAACTAAGCTAAATTAAAATGGAATTAGTTAGATATGAAACATTTTTATCTTAAACTACTCTTTACTTTCTCATGAAATTTGTTTTCGCATTGAGTTGGACTGCAACATTTATTCAGCTAATGCTAAGGCTAAGTTGGGGAGTTATTGCTGTAGTTTTCTCTTATCTTTTACATTTAAATTCAGTAGAAATAGGAGCAGTTTTATCTTTGTTTTACGTTGGTTACATTTCTAGTTCTATATTCTGGGGAATTTATATAGATTATTTAGGTCCTAAAAAAATAATATTTATTTCTGCATTATTATCTGGGCTAACACTAATATCTGTTTTATTTATTACTAACGTTATACAATTATATGTTATTTATCTCTTAGAAGGAGTATTTACTGCTGGACTTTTTCCTTCTTCAATTAAAATAGTATCTTCTATAGGAAATCAAGTGACTAGTTATATTGCTTTGTTAGAAAGTGCTGCACCTATTGTTCTTTTAATTTTAGCCATAATTTCGTCCTTGATTTTAACTTTTTGGACTTATTTTTACATTGCTGTTATTATAATTTTGCTCTCAACTTCTTTTCTATCGCTTAACTTAAAAATTAATCATACTCCTAACAAAGGATTTAGAAAAATTATATTAAATAAAAAAATGATAAAAGCTTCAATAATTAGAGCAGGAGAACTTTGGGGAACTTGGGGGACTTCTTCTTGGCTTTTTCCTTTCTTAGTTCTATACGATGGAATAGGCAAAATTGATGCAGAAATACTGTTTTTCTTTTATGCTTTAGGACAATTTATTTCTATTATATTAGCTAGTAAAAGTAAAAATGAATCTTATGCGGTAAAAATTTCGCTAATACTTTTTATTATTTCTGCAGTTATTGTAGCATTTTCCAAAACGTTATACCTTCTTATCCCTATATCTGTAATCCTAGGAATATCATCTTTTCTCTATAGGCCTACAACAGATTCTTTAATAGTAAAGTTAATGGGAAATGAAAATGCTGGTAAATCAATGGGTTTTGCTAATGCTGTATCTCAGATAGGTTCATTATTAGCTCCCCTATTTGTAGGGGGTTTAATCTACTTAGGTTTTCCATCACTTGCAATTATAGGATTAGCTTTAGGTCCAATTATATCTTTAATATTAATTAATATGATGTAATCTCATCTCTAATTAGACCCAATAGACTAAAATATTAAGAGGTTTTGGTCTCATTAGATTTCATTATTCCGCATTATTCTTACTCTTTGGAGTTTAACTGAACTTACGAAAACCACTAATCCTTCTCACTCTGACCCCAGAGAGGCGAGGTTTGTTTATTCTATTATAGGACATGAGTTACTTTAATTTATTAAATTATTAGAATTACTTGAATAAAAGATAAAAAAATTCCCTTATAAATTATAAAAATGAATTCTATTTAATTATCAATACAGGCTTTTTTACTCTTTCAGATACTGCAGAACTAACGCTACCAAATATTAACTTTTTAAATCCTTTATATCCTCTATTTCCAAGTATAACTATATCTACATCTTCCATCTCAGCAAATTTTGAGATTACTTCTGCTGGAGGTCCTCTTGCAGCTTTATATTCTATAGGGACTCCGTGTTCTGATGATAATCTTTTCATTTCTTCCGTATGCAATGCAATTTTCTCTCTGGTTTTTACATGGTCTTCTTTTGAATATCCTTCTATTACGTAGTCTGATGGAGATTCTATCGCCTCTACTACCACCACTTTTGCCGAATGCATTTTAGCTAAATTTAGAGCATGCTGTAAAGCTTTTGTTGAATGAGGACTGCCATCGTAACCAACTAATATTTTTTTGTACAAATGTGTTCACTGTTATAGATTTCGATTCATAAGATTTAAACTTTTCTATTATTTTACTTAAAGCGATATTTTTAACTCTTAATAGATTAATTAGCCATTTTGTTCTACTTTTATGTAAGAATAGTTGAAAAATTTTGATTAAAAGATTTAAATGTAGTTACAATATTTTAACGCAATCGTTGACTACAAAGAGAGAGCTCATTGAAAAATTCCTATTATTCCTCGTAAACAATAGAAAGTTTATATTTATTCTTTCTAATTTTACGCATATAATGTTATATTACAAAATAGATAGAAAACTTCACTAACAATACTTCATAAAATCTCTTTGAATGAAGATTATAAAAATATATCTTATTTTAATAAATTTATTTTGTATTTCACTTGCAGAAAGAATAAGAAAAACCTAAAATCATATCTTCAACAATACGCTCGCATAAATGTTTTCCTCTTTGTAGCTTAATTTCTTTCTTGAATTTAATTTATATTTTTCATCATTAAATAAAGTTCTAATAGTATTTTTCATGAATTTAGGAGGATCTAGATAAGTTTTTCTACTCTTTTTTGTAGAAATGCGTGAACTACCCCGCCATTATGACGAAGCATCCCCACCTCGCGATGAGGATTTCCTGCTTCTCAGGGGAAACTTACTATACAACACCTCATGAAAGGTGACGTACAGCAGAGGTTCCCCCTCCACAGGCAGAAAGGCAGTCCCAACCCCATCCCTCAAAACATTCAAAGAAGCATTATAATCACGGTCTATTACAAGATCACAATTAGGACAATGAAATACCCTATCAGATAAACTAAGTTTCACTTTATACCCACACCTAGAACACGTTTGTGACGTATACTCTGGATCTACCTCCACCACCTTCCTACCAGCTCTTACAGCCTTGTAGAAAAGTTGGTGGAGAAAAGACGAAAACTTAGAATAAAGAATATGCTTCCTCAACCTACCAAAAGAATCTAACACCATCCTTTGCGTATTTAACTCCTCAACAACTATCACATCATAATTTTTCACTAACCACGTTGTTACCTTGTGAATATAATCAGCAAGAGTATTCTCAAGCCTTTCATAAGCCTTAGCAAGCTTCAGCCTAGCCTTTTCGCGATTCCTTGAACCCCTCTTCCTTCTCGATAACCTCCTCTGCAACAATCTAATCCTTTCCTCCCTCTTATCTAACAGTTTAGAATTCTCAATTACAACACCATCACTAGTTGTAACAAATTTCTCTACGCCCAAATCAACACCAACTACTTTGCCAGTCTTCTCGAGCGGTTGTTTTTCTTGCTCAACTTGAAATATTGCATACCACTTATCTGTTTTACTTCTCTTTATGATGACTCCTTTTATTTCTCCGCGTATTGGCCTATGCAAGAGGACTTTAATTTCTCCTATTTTTGACAGATAGAGTGTATCTCCTGTTAGTTTGAATCCTGATTGATTGTACCAGATTATTTTGAATATCTTTTTATGTCTTAGTTTTCCTACTTTCTTTCCATTCTTCTTCAATTTTGATAAAGAGTTAATGTTGTACCAGAGTATGTTGTTTATCATTTGTAAAGCTTTTGAGTATACCTCATGTTTTTCTTTCATGTTCTTGAGTAATTTTTGTGTGTCTAGTTGTGTAACTTTTATTCCTTGTTTTTTCTTTTCTGTTATGTAATCCAATAACGAGTTGTATACTTTTACTTCTGTTTCCATCGTCTTGGCGAGTTTTTGTTCTACCTCAAGTGTTGAATATATTCTGTACTTATAAGATAAGGTTATCGTATTCTTATTCTTTTCCTTGGTTTTGAACATATTGTTTTAGCACCTAGAGTGTTACTTGTCCAGCTAGGAAGTATGAGGATGCCCATAAGTGTACTTTTCAGAGTTTTACTTTCAGAAAGTTTTTCTGTATTTCTCTTGATGTTATTGTTTTTATTGTGTTTATGTATCTTAGTATGTTTAGTGTTGGTTTTGCTTTGAATACCCTATGGAAGTGGTCTTTATGTATACTGATTTCAGTAACGTCAACTTCAAATGATTCAGTAATTTCGTATGTTAGTTTCTTTAGGAAGTCTATTGTTTTATCGTTGTCAAATGTTTTTTCCATGTTTTACTACTTGTATTTATAGTAGAGTGAGTAGACTGAATGTGAATCTCCTAGAGTTTGTAACGCATATTTCATAAAATTTTTAATAACTATAAATAAAAACTTTCTATAAGGGCTATTCATCCCTAACCTTACGAATGGGACTTCCGCCCCCTTAACCCCAGTAATGCTTAAAACTAACAGGGTGTTAGTTATATAACAGAGTGTTAGTATTTACTTTGATTTTAGACCTAAGGAAACAAGAAATGACCTTTTTGATAGAGAAGAAGAACTAAAAGAATTACATTCGTCCTTATCATTTCCAATAATCCTACTTACTGGAATTAGAAGAATTGGGAAAACCTCAGTGCTTAAAGTTTTCCTCAATGAGCTTAACGAACCTTATGCTTTAATTGACGTCAGATCACCATTGAACTCCTACGAAGCTTTATACTCAACTTTCTCAGCTGTTTTATCCCAAATTAATAGAAAGGGAAAGATTTCAGAGGTTCTAAAACACTATTCTGGTATATCGCTAGTTGGACTAAACATTTCTCTTTCATGGAATAAAGACAAATCATCATTACAGCAAGTCTTTGATAAAATTGACGAGAGTGGAAAAGTAGTTATAGCATTTGATGAAGCTCAAAATCTAAGAGGAAAGTTAGGAAGTGAATTTCTTTCTCTTTTATCACATTGTTACGACTATTGTAAAAACGTAACTTTCATTCTTACAGGATCAGAAATTGGGCTTCTTTACGACTTTTTAAAAATTGATGATCCTTCTTCATCCTTATTCGGAAGGCACGTTAAGGAAATTAGATTAGAAAGATTTGACGATAAGAAGTCCAAGGAGTTCCTTGAGAAGGGATTTTCGCAAATAAACCTTTCTCCTCCAGATGAAATAATAGATTATGCTGTTGAAAATTTAGACGGAATGGTTGGATGGTTGACCGAGTTTGGATATATGTGCTATGAGAAAAGAGAAGCAAATAAAGAGTTCGTAGACGAGATTCTTAAACTAGCGCAAAAAATGATAAGCGAAGAACTAAGCCATTTTTCTAAGGAATACATTACTGTTATTGAGGCGATAGCTAAGGGTTTATCTAAATGGAATGAAATAAAAGATTACATGGAAAAGAAAAGGAAAAGAGTAATTTATGATGCTGAAATAGGAAGATATTTAGAAAATCTTCAAAAAAGAGGATATGTTGTTAAGACAGGAAAGGGTAATTACGAAATAGTAGATCCAGTAATTAAGAAAGCTTTTGCGTAGAGTATTTAGATTTTTTCTAATAATCATTCAAAAATAGTTTATTAAAAATTATAAGATGTCTTAGAGAAAAATTTAGTCTACCAAAAATAAAATGGACAAAGACGAAGTGATACTTAACTGACCAGTTAAGTATCTAAAGAATTTTTGTATATTTATTTTCCTTAGTATTCGAAAATTCTGATTTTGTTTATTCTATCTCAGAGTAATAATAAAAATATTATTATCGAGATTATAGTTTTAGAATATTATAAAGAATTTAGTGTAAAGATAAAGGGGAATTATATACCTTTCACAAATAGTAGTTTGTTATATGCTACAAATTATCTCGATTGAAGTTTGTCACATATGACAAACTTAAAAATTTGTGTTATCTTATATAATTTTTGGAAGATATAAGGTAAGAGACGAGAAGAAACTCAGAATACTATCAAAATTTTATATTTCGGCTACTGCATCAAGGATTACGTATAATAGCATTTCACGTTTTCTAAAGATTCCAGTTAAAACAGTTGAAAGATATTCTAACTATCTAGAAAAAGTATATTTACTATTCTTTTTGAATAATTTTCCTTCTCAGTAAAGGCAGTTGAAAATTCTCCAAGAAAAGTTTACGTTACTGATAATGGTTTTATTAGATTATTTAATAATAAAATTTTAATAGAAAGAATATTTGAAACTTTAATAGCACAACACGTCTATAGGTTTGCTTTTAGAAATAAGTTAGAATTATATTATTGGTACGATAATGACGAAGTAGATTTAATTCTAGCAAAAGATGAAAGAATACAGCCTATTCAGATTTCATACGAAATAACTGACGAAAAAACTTGGCAAAGAGAAATAGCTGGAATAGAAAAATTAAAGAAAAAAACTAATAACGTGACAAATCCTCTCTTGGTGGTATATAGAGGAGAAGAAAAAGAAATCAATGGAATAAATATAGTTCCAGCTAAAAAATTCCTACTCCATATAGAAGACTATTTATCGTCATAAATTTATGAAAAACTAATCAATATTTTTATTCAAATCATCACAAGTTTCTTTTATTAAATCTTTCCACTCATCTGAATTTAATAAAGATTCGCAGAATGAAATAATATTTAGTATCTCTTGCTTATCTAAGATATCAATAAGCTGAGGTAAGGTAGAATACCAAGAAAGTCCTCTTATAGTCTCATCTTCATCCTTAAGTAAATCATAAAAGCATTTAGCTTTTTCAATAACGTCATTCTTATCTAATATTCCTTGATTAAGCATTTCAGAAACATAGTTCCATACTCTGTATCTAGATCCTTTGTCTTCATAACACATGAGATCTTTTATTATTTCTTTATTTATTTTGCTTGATTTTATCATTTCTTGAATATTATTCCAGGCTTCATGTTTTTCGTCCTTGTTTTTGCTAGATAATTTGCTTATTAATTCTTGCAATCTTCCTTCTTCATCATACATAACTTTTAATCTTAATTTATTACAAAAAAATTTTCTTATGAGATTATGAGCATTATCAAATCTGCTGACGCGATAACTTAAGAGGTCTAGTTATCCACTCTTTTAATTTCTATGTTTTCAAGTTCGTAAGTCTTTAAAACATGTTGCATTACGTCTCCATTTATTTCATATCTACCAGAAACAACTTTAGTTACAGTATTTTCTTTCATCATATAACTTTCTATTGTTGCAATCTTTTTGTTACCTTCTCTAACAATATCCTTAATAATATTCAATACTACCACTTGGCCGTTCTTTGTCTGAGTAGAGATAACATGGTATTCCTCATTATCCTTTTTTATTATCACTTCATATCCATCATGCCCATTTTTAGTCTTCACATATGCAAACGAGTAATCGCCAGCTTTAATACTATCCATCATTTCGAAATCAACTTTTTGTCCTTTACCCAATCTATCCTTAAACTCTTGGCGTTTTTTTACTACATCTTCAATATCGATTTTCTTTGTAAGATCTATGAATTCCATACTTTTAATCCCTTTTTCAAAGTTATAAAGCCAATATAAAAAATTTTCTATGTTAAAGTAAAGAGAATGATTTTAGAGACATAATAGAGGAGCTTAAGGTCTTAGATTACTAACGCAATGTTATAGAGATAAAATGTAGTTTACAGTTATTGACTATTCTCTAATATAGAGATAAATCAAAAAATTATAAATCTTATTACTGTTATTATAATTCTATCTCGTATAAAGGATAAATTTCCTTTTTTATTTATATATAATCTGAAATTCTAACTTCATTTTCAGCTTTTCCTTCTTTTATGTAGTTAGCTAGATTCCTACATGCCCTTATCATAGCATTTTCTAGAACTTCTTTACTTGCATAACCACCGGCCGTATGTAGGCTTCCAGCAAAATTTTCCATTTTCCAAAGAGGAGATTCGAAATTCTCTTTTTGATTCCTCCAAAATACATCGGTACCAAATCTAATATCTGGCCTTTCCTTTAGTATTCTTATTATATCCTCTTCTACTATAGTCTCTGCTCTTCCAACATTTACTAAAATTGATTTTTCTTTCATTTTTGCTAATCTTTCATAATTTAAAATGCCCCTAGTTTCCTTATTTAATGGGAGGGAGTCAACTATTACATCTCCATATGAAATTACCCTATCAATTTCACTAATACTATATTTTTCATCAAAAACATCTTGCTTGAAAGATCTAGAAACACCCACAGTTTTCATCATAAATCCGTTCTTAGCTATTCTTGCAACTTCAGAACCTATTCCTCCTGCACCTAAAATTACGATAGTTTTTCCTGTAAGCTGATAACTTTCAATCCTCTTCATTTCCTTATTTATTCCTTTAGCTAAAGTCAAAATTAAAGAAAAAGCGTGCTCAGCAACTGGCAATGAATATGCTCCTGCATTCGAAAATAATTTAACACCTGGAGGAAGTAGATGAAATGGAAAATCATCAACACCTGCAGAGAAAGTCTGTATCACTTTAAGATTAGGCATTCTTTGGATATACTGTCCTGCCTTAAATGGCCATGTTAGTAAACCTTCTGCATCTTTCAGATCATCTTCTATATTTTCGTCGTTTACGTTAAGAATCTCCTTTGCTTTTTCAGGTAATTTTTCAGTTGAAACTACTTTCATAAGAATAGTATTTCTTATTACCTTAAATTATTTGCCTAATAAACCTAAAATTGGACAAAAAATCATAAGCAATTATTTTTCTTTTTCATCGTGAACTACTCCACCCTTACGACGAAGCATCCCCACCTCACGATGAGGATTTCCTGCTTCTTTAGGGAAACTTGCTATACGTAAGCGTATAGTAGAGGTTTCCCCTCCACAGGCAGTCCATCCCTCATAAGCCAGCTCTTTCAGCCCAGTAGAACCAAATGAATTTTTCGTTTCGTTGATACAAAAACTTTTTCTATAAGGGAGCTATTCATCCCAACCTTTCGGATGGAGACTTCCGCCTCCCTTAACCCCATCTAGTTAAAGCTATACTTATAAATAGGTTTAACTATAATTATAATCATGACAAACCAAGCTTTTTTAGAAATTAAAAACAAATATAACGAACTTGTAACCTCTT
This sequence comes from Acidianus manzaensis, assembly GCF_002116695.1. Lineage (NCBI taxonomy): Archaea > Thermoproteati > Thermoproteota > Thermoprotei > Sulfolobales > Sulfolobaceae > Acidianus > Acidianus manzaensis. The sequence goes on along the minus strand of NZ_CP020477.1, from coordinate 797,361 downwards.
ATAACAAATGTCGAAACTGCGTAGATTGTGAGTCATGTGATAAGGCAGAATTATTAGCAGATGAGTTATTAACCCAACTACAAGATTTTAATATTTCAGAATTAGACGGAACAGAAAAAGATGAAATAAAGAATATATTATTCTCTGTATCATCAATATTTAACGAATTGAAGAAATTATAATATATTTAATTTTTTAATCTCCTCTGCTTAGTTTTCATTTATTGCTTGTTAGTCTTATTCAATATGACATATCTTCGTATCCACATTACTACAGTATGATATGGAACTTCCAAAATTTCTGAAATTAAATGTGGATCTGTTCCCTTTAAATACATCTGAATAGCTTCATCTCTAAGCCATTGAGGATACCAATGTTTAGCATTTTCAATAAACTTTCTATGGCAATCCCTACACAGATAAGCTTGTTTTCCTTTAATTTTCCCTACTTTAACAACATAATTTGAACCGCAATTAGGACAAGTGATATTTCTTATAACTCTTCTCATAATTATAACTAAGCTTTCAAAAATTTATAGTTTTATATCTATGCTTATAAAACACAATTAAGTTTTAAAAATAATCTTTTCAATTTAAAGATATTCTAGATTTATTAAAAAATTCTTAATTAATTTCAACTGCTATATGAGTAAGCATCAAATAGAAAGAAATTTCAAACCGCACTATCTGTCATAGTACTTTAGCTTAATTACTTCAAAAAATGTATCATCTTCATATTTACTGCAGTTTATAATTACTAGTAAAAATAACTTATAAAATAACTCTTTCCTAAACAAGAGGAACTCATTAACTTTTTGCAATTTTATTGAGACTATCTTCAAAAATAACTAATTATTTTAAAATTATTTTCTATTAGTTCTGCAATTTCAACGACTTTACTTTAAAAGGTTAGAAATTAGATTAATGCTTGCTGATTATTCATACCTATTATTTTGAAGAATAGTTCTTCTAAATTAGTATGTATCTTACCTATATCTGAAACTTTATATCCAGCATTATATAGCTCTTGTAAAACTTCAAGCATATCGACGTCAGAATGTATTATGACTATATTTCCTTGAACGCTAATATTTCCAAACTTAGAACAGATTTCCTTAACCTTCTCATCTACATTTTTTTCTAAGATTATTCTTAATCCAGTGCCTATCTCGTAATTTCTTATTTCATTCATTGTCATTTCTTTTACTATTCTTCCCTTATTTATGAAAACCACTTTATCTACTAGACTCTCTACTTCAGTTAAAATATGAGAAGAGAATAGAATCGCCTTACCTTGACTCTTGAACTTTAAAGCTAAATTTCTAAAGAATGAAATTCCTTCAGGATCTAGTCCATTTAATACTTCGTCAAATAAGAAATTCTTAGGTTCAGAAATTAAGGACGTGGCCAGAGCAAATCTCTTCTTCATACCTTGAGAATATTGATTCAACTTTCTATCTTCTACTCCCTTTAAACCTACCTCTTCAAAAAGTTCTTTCCCTCTCTTTATTGCTTCTGACTTAGATATACCATAAAATCCAGCAATATAAACAAAATAATCTAATGCTTTTACATCCTGCTCGAAAATAGGTAATTCAGGTACCCAACCGACATTCATTGATGCCTTCTTCTTATCCTTAGTAATACTATACCCATCAATTAAAACATCTCCTGAAGTTGGATTTAAAACGCCTGCTGAAATATTTATTGTAGTAGACTTTCCAGCACCATTCAATCCTACAAAGCCTACGATCTCTCCATTGTTAACTTTAAAACTAACATCTTTTATCGCTATATTTGAACCATAATTTTTAGTTATACTTTGAATGTCAATCATATATACTTAGAATATTAAGACAAAATATAAAACTTCTCATTATATTATTTATTCTAATCTAAAAAAGATGTTTTTAAAGTAAAAAATTCAATCTAATAGAAACTTTCCTAGAAATTATGATTCGAATAATCTTAAATATTTTATTTATGATTTTTCGATTATGAAGAATTATGCCTAACCCATTTGTTTATGATTTTAAAAGAACCTTTCTTAGATTTTCTACAATTTTCTTCTTGATAATATTTAGCCTAGCTGGAATAGGAGTATCTTACTTAGTATTTCATTTTACAATAAGTGTAAATGAATCAACTTACGTTAAAATTAATGATGTAGCAGTTTATTTTAATAATAATGGGAGTTCTGAGATTATTGGCTACGTTTTTAATAATTTAGGAAATCCTATTCCAAATGCAAAAGTGCAAATATTAAATGCTAATGCTACGCATATTATTGCAACTACGAATACAAATACATCGGGATACTTTAAAATTGAAAGCCTTCCTACTTCAGGTTATATTAGAATTATTTATAATTCTCAAGAAATAAACGAAACTTATTCTCCCTCAGTTTCAGTGACAACTGTTAATAGTTCGACTACTACTCATCACCATATTTTTTCTCTTTCTGCAGTTACTCCTAGTTCATCCAATAGTGTTTCCTTTTCAACTACAGAATTTGCTTCAGCCTTTACAGATGCTTCAGGTTCTTTTGCAGTTTATAGTTTTATTATAGTTAACGCCCATAATGGAAAAGCTGATTTAATAGTAGCTTCCACGGAAAAAAATGCGAATTTAAGTTATAGTTTTACAAATTATCCGCTTTATCAGCCTGCTAGTATTATAGTTTCTGCGTCGTCTCAAAACAGTACAGTAAATAGCAACGTAAAGACATTGGCAATATCTAATTATATACAGACTTTCACAATCTCAGTACCTAGCCAGCCAGAATATATTAATTTTGAATTAGTTCAAAATTCAACAGAAAATGGATTAACATCATTACCTTTGGTATCTAGTTTATTTTATCCTCATAGTTCTGCATTTAGTTCTATAGTTACTTCTGCTATTAGCAATGCTGGCATATTTGCAAGTTTCTTCCCGATTTTAATGTTTTATTTAGCTTATACTATACTAGCTAAGCCTAGGGATTCTGGAGCTTTGCTATTCTTGTTATCTAAACCAGTAACGAGGAGAGAAATATATACAAACAGATTATTAGGTGGTTCTTTAACTGGTGTAGTAGCTGCTTTAGCTTATGCGCTTGTAACTTATGGAGTTATAGATTATTTAGTCTTCTCAGTTGCAGGAGTATCTGTTCCTATTAACGTTCTTCTTTTATCTTTTGCTGGTATTGCTATAGAATTAGTAGCTTTCTATTCTTTAGTATTAATGCTTCCTACATTCATAAAGTCTGCAGGAGCAAACATAGGATTATCAATATTCCTTTATTTCTTATTTGGAATAATTTGGGATATATTTTCTATAATAATAGGCGGACCTTCTAATTCAGCTAAAGTATCGTATGAATTAGATTACTTTAATCCTTTCGGTATTGTGACTTTTGCTGAATATTACATTGAAAGTCCTTACACTTTCACTAATTCTTACGGAGTTATTCATCTACCTCTAGTTATTCTATCATCAGCATTATGGATAATAATACCTGCAATTATAGGATTGCAGAGAATAAAGAAAATAGATATATAACATTTTTTGTAATTATTTGCTCAAATTTATAGTAGGATATCAAATTATATTTCAATAACTAAAAAGACGAGAAAAATTTTCTTACCATTCTCCCATATACTTTTCCAAGGCTAAATCTCCTTTACTCCACATGAAGTACTTAACGAATAATTCCTTCTTTAATGAATTAGTAGCTGATGGTATAGCTTTAGCTATTGTTCCACCATAGAATGAATTGTCGTTAACTGCTACGCCATATCCTTCTAAAGGATTATCAGCTATGCATACTACTGAAGGTACATATGTATCAATTTTAGTTGGAACTCCTAATCTATTAGCTAAATGCTCAGCTGCTATTCTTCCAGTCTTAACAGCTAAGAAAGCTAATTTTGGTACTGTCATTGCATTCGCGTCACCAGAAGCATATACGTTATCGTATTTTATTGAAACCATGTTTAAGTCAGTTGGTATGAATCCTCCATCGTCAACTAAGTCTGGTGTAGAATTCTTTAAAGCTGGATTTCCAGTATAAGGTGGTAATACTACAGTTAAATCTGAAGGTATTGTATTTCCTTTTTCATCTACAATCTCATGTTCTTTGATTTCTTTTATCCTAAAGTTATTTACTAAAGTTACTCCTAATTGCTTGTACATTTCTCCTACTGCTTTTCTTGCTCCAGAAGATAAATCTGATAAGTATTCTCCAGGCGAGTATACTGTAGTTTTCACTTTGTCTAGCATTCCTTTCTTCAAGAAGTATCCGTGAAGCATTAATGACATTTCAAATACTGGTCCTTCGCAGGCTGCATCAGATTGTGGAACTAAGTTTTCTGGAACTTTGGGCTTTGGATTATGTCCTTGATAGAAGAATCCAGAACCTATAGTTACGTTTCCTCCTTTAAAGTCCTTAAGTCTGTCTCTTAATTTAAGTGCATATTCTGGTTCGCAAACGCTATAACCGTATTGGTCCCATCCTTTAATTAATTCTGGTGCTAGATGTGCTCCTATACCTACTATTACGTAATCATATTCTTCTTCTTTTATTGTTCCATCTGGTTTTTGATATACTACTTGATTACTCTTAGCGTCAATTTTTTGTACTTTTCCTTCCTCGAAAGCAATGCCTTTTTCTGGTAATGCTTGAGATAGATCAAGTCTAAATTCTTCTACGTCTTTGACTCCTATAGAGACGTGAGGTAAATCTAGTCTTAACCAACTAAATCTACTTTCATTTATTAGTTTTATTTCAGCTTTGCTACCTACTAATCTTTTAAGAGTATATGCTGGCGTTAATGCGCCGAATCTTCCTCCTAATACTAAGACTTTTGTCATTTTTTATCAAACATTATATTCTCTTAAATCATTAAAAACCTTTTTATTCTAAAGTTATATAACAAAGATATTTCTTTTTTAAGGAAAAGGAAAATATTTCCTTTGGCGTATTTATTTAGTGATATACAGAAATTTAAAAGATAAAATCTAAAGAGAAATTAATCATCTCAATTTCTATATAAGTAAAGAATTAGAGGAAGATAAATAATTGGCTTTATTCAAGAATAAATAATCATATATTAAAATTAGAATAAAAAGTTAGTCTATATAATTCATAATATACTTATGAAAATGGACTTATTATCTTATAATTGTATTAACTATTATGCCAGGAAAAATAGTTGTAATGATAAATTCTGGAAAAGATCAGAAGCCAAAAATAATGACTGCCTTAACACTAGCATTAGTAGGGAAACAAAAGGGATTATTTGAAGATTTACAATTAATTTTCTTTGGTCCTAGTGAACAATTAATTGCAGAAAAGGATCCAGATATAATAAATATGATAAATCAAATAAATCAAACCGGAGAAAAAATGTATGCTTGCCAATTAGTAGGAGACAGTCTAAAAATAACTGATAAACTAAAACAAACTCAAGGATTAACTGTTACTTTAGTTGGACCATTAATAGCTGATTTAGTAAGTAAAGGATACGAAATACTTAACTTCTAAATTAATTTCTATTTTTATTTTTTATCTTTAAGTCATAATCTCTTATCAAATATTTTAGATTTTTTATATGTATCTAATTTTTTAGTTATTCTATAGTTTCTAGAAATTTCTCATTGGAGAATAGGTGGTTTAAAAAATCTCTAATCTGTATTTTTTCTTTTTTATTTTCTATTTGTCTAAGTAATTTTCTGTATTCTCTCATAACTTTCATTAGAAACAAAGAAGTTTTTTGTAATTTCGCATCAATCATTCCATTTTTGGATAATTGAAATATTATTTCTGCTGATTTTCTTAGGCTTTCAGCTAAGCTGTCTGTTGGTATAATATCTGGGTATTCTAATATTGAGTAAAAGCAATCAGGTGGCTCTACTTTTATTCCTATTCTTTGTTGTGAATAATTTCCTAATTTTCCTTTTAATCCTCCTATATATTTTAAGAATATTGAATTCTCATCTAATGTATACCTATTTTTACCTTCTTCATCTACTATGAATGAATATGAGAACGTATAAAGTATACTTCTAGATAATGGATTTTCATTTTTTACAGTAGTATCAAATTTTATTATTAATTTTAATAAATTCATTCCTATTTTAGGAACTAATTCGTAAGAAAATATTTCTCCTAATTGTGTTACTTCATATTTTCCGTTTTTCTTATTTATAGCATTTATATTTTTTAAGTAGGTTATTGCATCATTTATTTTTCCTAATGAATAATTATATCCATATTTAGATAATAGATCTAAATTTTTCTTAGTATATATCCACCTTAGTACTGTTTGAGCATAGTCTGAAGGCTCTTTTATTGTACCAAATTCTTTATTTAATGCTTTATCAACTACTTTATGCTCATCATTTTCTTCAAATATTAATGCTATTCCTCTTTTTGAATATCCTGGTCTTCCAGCTCTTCCAATTATTTGAGCTATTGTTGATGGTTCTACATAAGTCTTTATTGGATTAAATCTCTTTAATGCAAGAATTACTACTGCATCTACTGTTGTATTTATGCTTAATGATAAAGTATCTGTAGCTACTATAATTTTATAAAATGGTTCTGTTGTATTTTCACCTTTACCTTTTCTCATATCGTCTTCTATTTGTTTTCTTCTTTCAATTGGTAATCCTGCGTGATGATATGCAGTATTAACTCTCAATTCTTTTTGTAATAGTTCAGCTATTTCCTCTGCTGATCTTCTAGTATTTGTATAAACTAAAAATTGTTTATAATCAGATAGATTAATTTCACCTTTCTTAACGTAATTTATAAAAGCTATTGTCTTCCTCAAATAATAATTAGATGAAAATAGAAACTCGTCAAGATTATTCTGTTTAACTCTTTTCTTATTATAATTTTCCAATTTTACTCTTTTTATCTCAATTTCTATTGGCCTTTTATCCATTTGTATTACTTTAGCTTCTAGATAAAGAGATAAATTATCAACTTCTGGCATTGTTGCACTGAGCAATACTATATTTATTTTAAATTTCCTTTCATATCTTAAAAATTTATAATATGCTAAAATTTCTTGAATTATACAATTTCTTCCATTATAAAGTAAAAGATGTGCTTCATCTATAATTAAAAGAGATCTATTGAATACTTCTTGTCTAGTTATTAGAGATGATAGTAGCCTTTCATAACTTGTTACAATTATTTTCTTTTTACTCCATACTTCTTCTGGGTCAAAGTTATCATCTAACCTTGCATCACTATCATCCCTTCCAACACTATCGGTAAAATTACTGATTTTAATAAATACTTCTCTTATTGCAGCTTTAGTAGGTAATGCAAAGATTATTCTATCATAATTATTCTCTGATAGAGCGTATTTTATCATTGCAAAGGTTTTCCCAGAGCCTGTTGGAGCTATTATCATAAGAGGCTGATAATTATTTAGATCAGCATAGTTTATTCTGACAAATTCCATTTACTTAATATATTGAATTCATGTTTTATAGGGTTAATTATCTACTTTCAATTATTCATAAATACAGTAACTCCCATTAGATTTATAAATCTTATGTAGCTTTAGAATAATTTATGATAGGCTTTTTTATTGTAAACTTATTTATAATTTTAAAAATTAGGAAATAAGATAATAAAATATAAATAATTGTTAATAGAAGTATTTATACATGGAAAGTGTAGAATATGCTGTTGATTTATTACTAACTTCAACTTATGGAATAGCTTTTACAGGTGCAGGAATAAGCACAGCTTCTGGAATACCAGATTTTAGAGGGCCTAATGGAATATGGAAAAAATATCCTCAAGAGTTATCATCAATAGAGTATTTTAATAGAGACCCTAAAGGATTTTGGGACTTTTACTCTACTAGAATGAGAAGTTTATTTAATTCTAACCCCAATCCAGCACATATTGCTTTAGCTGAGTTAGAAAAACTAGGTTTAATAAAAGCTATAATAACTCAAAATATTGATGGTTTACATCAAAAAGCTGGTTCTCAAAACGTAATAGAATTACACGGTACAATGAAAAAATCTTACTGTAACTCATGTTATAAGGAATTCGATTCACAAGAAGTTCTTAATAAAATAGATAAAGGAGAAAATCCACCAAAATGCGAATGCGGAGGTATAATAAGACCTTATGTAGTATTATTTGGAGAACCAGTAACTAAGATTCTGGAAGCTGAAAAAATTGCAATGGAAGCAGATTTAGTTTTAGCAATAGGCTCGTCATTAACAGTTTATCCTGCTAATTTAATTCCTCAAATAGTTAAAGAAAGAGGAGGAAAACTAATTATTTTAAATAATGAAGAAACTCCTCTAGATAGTATAGCTGACGTTATAATATCAGATCCAGTAGAAATAGTTTTACCTAAAATAGTAAATAAAATAAAGGAAAGGATTACCAATTAAGAGGAATACATAAGGATAAATAACATTTTTTATGACTCATTCTTTTAAAAAAGAAAATATAGTTTTTAATAAAATAAAAATAGCAGAGGTTAGATAAAATTTCATATCTACAATCAACCTTTCTTAGAAGAGTTTAGTTCAATAATACTTATTATAACATAAAATATCAGCCTATAATATCTCTATTTTGTCAGTAAATTAACTTACTATTCTTACAGCTTACAAAATAAAAACTAATTCTTAGATATGATAAAGAAAAGAGTTTATTTACCTATTATAAGCGGTAGAAGAAATATTGCGAACAATAGATTAAAGAGTACAATTGTTGTTATAATTGCATATAATTTATTTTTTTCTGATATAAATTGTGCTATACCTAATACTACTCTGATTACTGGCGTAGCAATTAAAACCATCAAGCCTAAATATATATAGTCTAATCCATAAAATTTCGACAGACCATTAAATACCTTATATGGCTTAGAGATAGAACTATTTACGATAGAATTAGGTGCTGATATCTGAACTATAGTATATCCATCCGAACCATGAAATACAAATAGCATTATAACACCTGCTAAAATTATTATTGCACTAATTATTACACCTACTCTTAATGTATTTCCTATAAGGTTGTTAAAATCCAAATCCTAACCCCCTCAATAACATCTGTATTCCTAAGAACACTAAAATTATCATAAAAATGTATCTTATAGTTTTGTTAGTTACTCTAACAAGAATCTTAGTACCTATGAATGCACCTATTAGAACGCCTATTGCAGTACCTGCTGCTAAGAACGGCTCTATATATCCAAATATCCAATAAATCGAACTACCTGTTGCGGCAGTAACTCCGATCATAAAATTACTAGTAGTAGTACTGACTTTCATAGGAAGATTCATTGCCCAATCCATACCTAGAACCTTTAAAGCACCAGAACCTATTCCTAGTAATCCAGAAATAAATCCTGCAAAAAACATTATTATTTCTCCGAGCCACCATCTGACACCTTGATATTCTACTTCTCGATCTAATGCCATATCATAGTATTTGCCGTAAAGCTGAAATACTTTAGTAGTCCAATCTGGTTTCATAGGTTTTGGAAGTTCAAATTTTGATTTAGCTAACTGCACATATACTTGAGAAAGCAATACAATCCCAAAAATTATATAAACTAAAAACTCCAGATGATGAGCATAAATGTAAGCTACAGTTAACGCACCAACAATTGAACCACTAGTAGTAGCTATTTCTAAACCCATTCCAATTCTAACATTAGTTATCTTATCTTTAACGTAAGCACTAGCAGCACCACTTGAAGTTGCAATAGTTGATATTAAGCTGGCTCCAGAAGCATATTGAATTGGAACACTCAAGTACAATGTATATATAGGAACAAGAAATGTAGCACCTCCTAGCCCAGTTAAAGCACCTAATATACCTGATAATGCGCTAATAAAGACTATTTCAACAAAAAACTCTATTGGTGATAACATAGTAGTAATTAACAGTGATTGTTATTAAAATTATTAGTCAACGTAATTATATTATGTTGCTTGTTTAAGGGTATTAATTTATATTCTATTATTTTAAGATAAAATGGAAATATTTATTGAAGTAATTTTTCAAGTTCTTAAACGTCAAATCTTCTATTATGAAAACTATATACGATTGTAGCAAGCAAAAAATATTTTATAACATTTAGAAAATCACATGCAATAATCTAGGTAATAATGTGGTAGCAAATACTAGCATTAAAAATACAAATAAGCTTATAGCTATATATATTTTATCTCTTTCAATCATATAGAGGATAACTTGCTCAAAAACTATTATTATCGGTAGAGATATAAGTACTATAACACCATATAATGATATAGTTAAAGGATTAGTATAATCTGTTAGACTCACGTCAGTTGTATTAAACTGATATATATTAGCGTTAGGATTCTGAATCACAAAATAAACTAAACCAAATACAACAAGAGCAGCAGCAATTATGACTCCATATCTTAATGTCTTAGATATTAAGGATTTTTCATTTAGAATATTCCAACACCTCTCAAAATTAATTGAATACCTAAAAGTATTAACACTAAAGTGAAAATCTGTCTTAGCCTTCTACTTAGCATCTTATTAAGATATCTTGAACCTAGATTAGATCCTATAAAGACTCCAGGTATTGTAACTGCTACTATTACTGGACTTATCATTCCTAGTGCCCAATATACTCCTGAACTAGTTGCTGCAGTAACGCCTATCATAAAACTGCTAGTGGCAGTAGTAATTTTAAATGGCAATCCCATTCCTAAATCCATTGCTAGAACCTTTAAAGCACCAGAACCTATTCCTAGTAAACCTGAGACTAAACCTGCAATATACATTCCGAAAAGTCCTACTGGATATCTTCTTCCTCTGTATTTTACTTGCTTATCCAGAGCTAGATCGTAATATGTTCCATATAATTTCAATTTATATGCTAAGTCTGGTTTAGGATCATCTTTATATTCTGGAATTTCACTTCCCATTCTTACAAAATTTGGAATAACTGAGAAAATTAAGATTGCACCAAATAATATGTCTAATAAGGTAAAAAGATGAGCTTTTTCTATAACATATTCCAATAATGATCCAGTAACTGCTCCAGTAGTAGTTGCAATTTCTAACGATATTGCAACCCTCATGTGTGCTAATCCAGTTGATAAGTATCTAGATCCGGAAGATGCTGAAGTAGCTATTGTAGAAATTAAACTAGCTCCTATTGCGTAGTCTATAGGTATTCCTAGAAAGAGTACAAGAATTGGAGTTAAAACTACTCCTCCACCTAAACCAGTCAATGAACCCAAGAGGCCAGCTATTAGTGAGGCTAAAAGTAATGAAACAAGTAATGTTAGTAGCATAGCAAAAAAGACTAATGACTCTTACAATATAAGTTTTTCCTATTATTGAACTACGAAGTAACAAATTATTGATCTAATTAACTAATTAGACTAAATTAAATAATATATAAACAAAAAATATTTTAAAAAGATTTGTTTATACGATATTATTTAATGCTTCCTCCATCTCACTTAATGTAGCAGTATAATTATTTAACGAAATTTCTATTATCGTTTTATTCTTTACTGCTATAAAGTTTGTATGAGCATATGGGATATTAGAAGCTATATAATATATAGTATATCCGTCATAAGTTGTTTCATTAAATGAGAATTGTGCATTCCATCCTTGCCATCTGTTATGACCAAACATCATTATGTTAATCATTTGACCAAATCCCATTCTATTGTGGACCATAAATCTGTTGAAGAATGTATTAGTAGTAGTCTGAATTACGTTTATAACTAATTTGGTCTGAGTACCGCTGATATTTCCTATCATAACTTCGTGATCTATTGACTTTATACTATGATAATAAGGTATTTGTATTATTGTGCCATTAGCATATTGAATTGTTATATTTTCTTCTGGATATTCTTTTAAGAATGTTTGATTTTCTATTACAGTCCATGTTCCTCCAAATATGTTATGTGCATCTGATGCGGAAAGAACTATAACGGACGAGCCTGAATTCATTAATGCAGAAACAGTTGGTAAGGCTATTACAAATGCCAACGCAACTATTATTGCTATAGCTGAAGGAATAGCTATTTTCTTGTAATTATGTTTCTTTGGAGCTGGAAGATCTAATTGATAACCGCAGTTAATACAGTATTTTGAAATATCGTCGTTCATATATCCGCATCTAGGACACTGCTTCATAATTTTATCTTATCTACTCTACTTTTAAGTTTTATCGAAACCGTTATCGCTATATATTATGAAGTATTTTGAATTTTTATAGTATCTATAAAAAATATTTAATTATTATTCAGCTTCAAGTTTTTCCTCTATCAGATTTGGTATTGAATTTTTTACTGCAAGATAGTGAAATACCAAGATTACAACTGAAACTATTGGTATATCATATGGAAATGGTATTAAATCGTTTAATCCAAATGGACCAAGATAAGATAGCAAAAGCATAGAAGAAAGAAATGGAACTAGCCAATATGTTGCTCTAATTTCGTTTTTGTCTATTTTCAGGAAAAGTAACTCTAATATCGCAAATCCTGTAAATAATAGAATAAAAAGTAAAAATGCCAGATTATTTCCTATACTTAAACTTGATGTAGCATTATAAAATAAAATGGAAGAAATCAGTATAGCAAACATTGATATGACATTCATTATAGGATATTTTGAATAAAATACCAAGTATATAGATAATCCTATGAATCCTATAACTATAATATAAAATAGTGTAGAAAATCCAGACCAATAAACTAGCAGTCCTGCCATTATGGTAGATAAAGGAGATATAATTTTCCAATTTGATAAGGAATAAACTCTTTTCAGATTTGGATAGTTTTTTCTAAATGAGTGTAACCCTATCCCTCCCATAATATACGTCAATACTGTAGCTGAAGAAGAAATGTTAACTATGGAGTACCAAGAAGGAATTGGAAGAAGAAATATAGCTGCTCCTATAACTGAAATTATAAGCGAAATAAATGGTATTCCTCTTTTATTTACTTCCGAAAATATTTTTGGTAAGTATCCATTATTGGAAGATCCAAAAAGTGTTCTAACAGAAGTTCCAGTATATATTATTCCAGTTCCTGCAGGAGATATTATGCTATCGAATACTAAGATTGAAATCCAAATATCTAATGCCAGAAGTAAAGAAGATGAATGAATCTTAAATATTGATAGTATCGGAGAATTACTTATTGAGGATGTAATTAGCGAATTCCAATTCCCAGGCTGTATGCCTATTGCTGACCAGTTTAATGCTCCTATAAACCCAATTTCTAATACTGTAAATATAATCATTGATATAACTAGAGATGAGATTATTGCAAACGGAATATCCTTCTGTGGATTCTTTCCTTCTCCTCCATATTCTATAGCTTGCCTAAAACCTAGATAAGAGAACACTATCCCAGATGCTGGTATTGCATATAATGTTCCATTTATTGCGTTAGATACTGGTAGAGAAAAATTAGTATAATTGAAGAATGCAAATAGTATTAAAGCAGTTAATGAAGGTATTATTAATTTCCACCATCCTATTCCATGACTTATTCTTCCTAATCCTTTTACTCCAAAGTAATTTGCAAAAAAGAACAATACCAGCAGAATATACGTAACTAGAATTCCTTCCATTGTTAGATTTCCAGAAGAGTATAATGAAGGAAAGAAATGAGATAAGTAAGTGGTCGTAGCTACTGCTTCTATAGATACTGTTGATATAGCTGAGATTAAATATGTCCAAAACATAAAGAATCCTACTATTCTCCCATGAGTATAATGAGGATATCTTATAATTCCTCCGGATTTAGGTAACATAGAAGATACTTCTGCATACGATAATGCAATTAATATCATCATAATTCCTCCTATTATCCAAGAAAAAATCGAATAATAACCAGCGTAAGCCGCAGCAGCTAAAGGAGCAAATAACCAACCAGAGCCAATAATTCCTCCTAAAGAAAGATAAGTTAATTCACGTCTAGTTAACACTTTTTTCAATCTATCATCTGATTTCAGATTATCTGACGACATTACGATTAACGTATACTAAGTACTCTAGTTATAAGATTGAATATCTTTACTAGGTTTTAAGTTAGTACCATTTCCTGTTCAAAGTTTTTTTGTAAGGATTGAATTCTAGGAGAAAAGTTTAATTCTCTCATGAAAAATATGCATCTATACCAGATTTTTTCCTTTTTACTACTTTTTCTATAAATTCATCCCTTACTGGCAAATATGCATTTTGAAAGAAAGCTCTCTGATTTTCTAAAGTTTCTTTGGGAAAAGTTGAAAGATATTGTACGGCAGAATCCCAAGCTTTTTCGTATGGTATAATAACTTCTATTTTTTCCTTTATTTCCTTGTCATAATCCTCAGGAGTCTGTTCTTTATCACCTATTACGTAGTAACCTGACTCTAAATCTTCATATACTTCCTCTCCTGCAACAGTTGTTAATATTCTATCTTTCCTTATTGCAGAAGGAGTAATTCTTTGCATAGGCTTTTTCTCATATCCTCTATGGTATTTTGCCCAGGCATAAAATATTGCTCTATTTAATCCAAATGACTTCGCTTTATTTAAATCCTTATAAAGTAAATAATATCTAGCCGCCTGAAGTAATGCCATTACTTGAAATCTACCTATTTCTCCTCTTTCATTTTCTTCTTCTTTTCTTTTTGGCTTTACGCCTTCGTGAGTTGGTTTATAAGCCTGTATTGCTTTTGTTAGTAATTCAGACGCTTCGTTTTCTTCAAACTTTTCATATATCTTTTCTTCATGAACGAAATTATCTGGTTTAGCCCAATCTAAAGTGAATTTATCTAATTTATTTGGAGAAAAGCATATTGCAACATAATCTAGTTCTTTATGAAAAGATAAAGGCGCAGTAAATATCCTTTTTGTATCAATTAATTCGTCAATTTTCAATACATTTCCCGAAGCCTCAGAAAGAATTTCTATTTGATCCTTAACCTTATTCAGTATATACTGTACTATAGCATGCGAGGCAGTTAATGGATCGTAATCTTTTGGTATTGAGTTTTCGTTTATTCTTACGTGAATTCCTTCTCCACTCCAAAGTAAATAAACTGATTTTTCTATTTTTTCTTTTTCTAATGCTGAAATTACAACTTCTGCAGCTCTTATTGCAAATTCCCATTTTTCTATTTTTGTATCTATATCGAAAAATGGAGTATAAGCTATAATTTTATCATTTTTTGTATTTACTGAATTAATTTCTTTGTATTTTCCTGCGGTAGCATAAACTGTTCTAGCCTTATACTTAGAAATAAGGTAAGGGACTTCTGATGGAGAAGAGAAGTAAAGTGGTTGCTTTTTATCATCATATCTAATCATAGTAGCTCCATAAAGTGCAACCCATCTGTTTTTAGAAAAATTCCATATTTCATTCTTTACTATTTCCTTATTATAATGAGAAGATAGAATGTTAGTTTTATCCTCCTCTTTATCCATAATTATTTTATAGTGTAGAAATATATAAAGAGACTAAATTTCCCCACATTGCCTATATATTTCTCTAACTGCAATTAGATCTCTCAATGCTATTTTAGGATTCATAGGAACTTCATTATTATGAATTAATGCATTTATAAATCCTTTTATTTCTTCTTTAACTGTATTAATTTTTTCTATTTGTATCATTTTTTCTTTTATACCCTCGATATCTACAATTAAATTTCCATAAGGTTTTCCAGAATATATCACTCCATCTTCCTTTATGCTTCCTCTTTCTCCATAAATTTCAAAGTGAGAAAAATTTTCGCTTTTACTTGCCCAAGAATACATGAATATCCCCAAATATCCTCCTTTAAAATTAAATATTCCTCCAGATGTATCTTCGCCTTCTAATCCAGAGAAAGTATTTTTGCATAATCCCTTAATCTCTGAATATTCTCCTCCTAAGTTTAACATTGTATCAATATAATGTATTCCTCCATCAATTAACGCTCCTCCTCCCATCAATCTTTTATCCCTCCTCCATCCTGGGGGAGAATTTCTTCTAGTGTTTCTAACTATTATCAAAGATATTTTTCCCAGACTAGCCATAAGCTCTTTAGCTTTCCAAACAGTAGGGTCAAAATAATGATTTTCCAATACCATAAATTTTACTCCTTTTTTAATGGATGTATTTATCAGACTTTGAGCTTCTTCTTCAGTTCTAGCTATTGGCTTTTCTATCATTACATTTTTTCCTGCTTGCATTGCTTTAACTCCCATAGTTTCGTGAGCATCATGGCTTACTACTAGATCTATAATGTTTGCATCTGATTTTAATACGTCATCATAAGAAGTAAAATATCCGTTAGCATCAAATTCTTTCATGCATTCCTTTGCAAATTCTTCCGTTCTACTAAATACATAAATTTCAAGATCTTTTCCTATTTCTTCTTTTCTCAACTCTGTATAAGCGTTAAGATGAACTCTTCCAAATCCTCTACATCCTACTAAAGTTATCTTCATAAAATATATTAGTAATATCGTGATAAAAAAATTGGTCTTTAGCTGGAAATCCTTTTTATAGAAAATATTTTTTCTTCTAAATTTCATTCTATATTTATGAACTTCCTAAAGGTTGGAAATTTTGTTAGTTTAGTTGCTTCGTTAATTATTTTAAGTGCTTTAATTCTTTTATATATAAATGGAATAAATTACGCGTATTCTACTGTCTTTCAATTAATAATCTGGATAATTTGGATTTTAGCAATACCCTCTTTCCTTTCTTATCATAAGGCAAATCTAAATAAAAGCTTTCTAATGAATTATTGTGCTATTTTAGCTATTGTTATAACATTCTTTGGTTTAATTTTTTTACATCTAGGAGAATTTACTGGTATAGAGATAATATTTTTGGGATATATTTTAGAGCCTATAGCAGGCATTTCTATATTTCTAACTGTATGGAAAATTAGCTATATTTATGATCTAATGTTCTTTTTAGGTGCTATAGTTTTTACTGCTGGATTACCATTATTTTTGTTTAATTTAGGAATTATATCAATAATTGGAGATATAGTAAAAATGATTGGAATAATTGGCTTACTCTCTACTAATCAAAAAATAGTGAAATAAAAAATAGTTAGTTTTATTTTTCTGTAGCTGCTTCTTCTTTCTTCTCCTTTTCTAAAAATAATTCTCTAGCTTTTCTTAATTGTGCTACTGGAGTTTCTCCAAACATCTTAACTACTTGTTCTAGCGATAAGCCTTTAGTTTCTGGTAATAAGAAGTAAACTAAGAGTAAAGCTATCAAATCTAATGCAGTGAATACGAACATGGATCCTGCCAATCCAATAGAAGATAACATTACAGGAAATACTTCCGTTATTGCAAAATTAGCTATCCAGTCTAGTAATGCTATTAAAGCTGCCATTCTCCCTCTTATAGGTGTTTTGAAGTACTCTGCTTGTATTAACCATCCAGTACCTCCTACACCATAAGCGAAGAATATTATGAATCCAGCAAAAGCTATTAGAGCACCTATTAAGATTCCTCTCATTACTAATATTCCACCTATTAGATCAAACGCTAACATTCCAGCATAAGCCGAAATTGCTAAGTTTCTTCTACCTATTCTATCAATATATCTAAATGCAATGTAAGTAGCTGCAGTATTTATAACTGCTAGTGTAGATGCAGCCAATACGGAATCTATTTCACTAAATACTGGGCTTGATGTACTACTAAATAAATGCAATTTGAGTACAATCTCAGGACCATAATAGAAAGGAACATTTATTCCAGTTATTTGTTGGAATATTATCCATAGTGCTACTACTAAGAATGCTCTTTTAGTTGGTGTATCTATTACAGCTTTAGCCTCTTTTTTAACTTCTTGTACAGCATTTTGAATTTCTGTATCGCTAACTTCTACGCTAAATCTCTTCAAATCATGCTTAAACTTATCAATTTTTCCTGATAGGAGTAACCATCTTGGAGATTCAGGCATCATAAATCTAAATATTAAACCAATTATAGATGGAACTGCAGCTAAACCTAAAATTAACCTCCAGTCTACGGTATAAGCTAAAGATGGAGCTATTAACAATATCGCAGAACCTACAAAATAAGATCCTAAAATACCTATAGTGATCATCCATTGTTGCATTATAGCTAATGTACCTCTCCTATTTTTAGGAGCGTATTCAGTTATGTAAGCTGTAGCAACCGCTGAGTCTGCACCTATTGCAACACCTATGATTGTTCTCCATACTAATAACCATATTGCGTTAAATGACAATGCTGAAGCTAATGCAGCTACAGTATAAATAGCTGCGTCAGCTATCAGTAGAGACTTTCTACCATACCTATCTGTATAAAAATAAGCTATTATAGCACCTATTGCGGCTCCTAAGGATGCACTAGCTATCTCATAGCCATAAACAAAACCAGTATAATGATATGGAACGAAAACTGAAGCAATTCCTATTACTTCAGTATCGTAACCAAATAAGAATCCACCTATCGCAGCTAAAATAGTTATTATCCAGTAAAATCTAGTTACTTTTCTAGTATCTATTTTATCCAAAATCTGTTGTAGACTAGATGTATTACTCATATTTTTATAGATAATATAATACAGTTAATTAACTTTTAAATGTTGCTTTTACTTATACATTCCGTTTTTACTTTAAAAGATAGAATAAAGAGTTTTATGAGAATATTTAATTATAATGATAGATGATATAAAGTATAAGAAGGCTATTTGATTTTAAATGAGATATTTAATCTATTAAATAAAGGAAAATATTATTATATCATTGAAATGTAATCATTAATAGATAATATTTAAGTTAAGTATAGAGTTTTCTATGAAATGGTAATGATTCATTTTACTATTATCTAAGATAATATATGGAAATGTCTCATAATATTGAATTATCTAAAAAACATTATATAAAGATTTATAAACAAAATATTTAATAATAAAAATATTAATTAGATTCCTTGCTGTTTTAGTGTTTGGCATTCTTCTATTATTCTTTCTAATGCATGTTCTGTACCTAACTTGAAGTGTTCCGCGTTTCTTTTTTCCATTAATCTTAATATAAGTGACATTGATACTTCCCATCTAGAGGAAATTTGATTTTTATCTACTTTTACGATATTAAAACCTTTAATTGGTCCAGATATATACTGAAAGGTTAATGTTTTATCATTATCATTAACTATTATTTTTACTTTTCCTGTAGATGGAAATGCAAATCTTATCGTTCCCTCGTATGTTCCTTTTGATGTTTCTTTTACATTTAGTTCTCTTGTTCCTTTCCAGAATTTTGGGATAGAGTTAATTTCTTTAGTTATTTTCCAAATTAAATCTTGATCACAGTTAAATGTTCTATTCACAGTAAATTCTATCATTTCATATCAATATTCGTATTGACAAATAAATACTTTTTAGAAAGATTGATAAAAAAGTTAATTATCTGGATAAGCTGGTTTTCACGCTATGAAAGTACTAGCTATACAAAATTATCCTGTAGAAGGACCTGGAAATCTTCCAGTTAAGGCGGAAATTAAATTTTCAAATGAGATTGATGGAAATGAGGATTTTGATTTCCTTATTATTCTAGGAGGACCTATGGGAGTTTATGAAGAGGAAAAATATCCATTCTTAAAAAAGGAAATTGAACTTATAAGGAAAGCATATCAAGAAAATAAAAGAGTTCTAGGAATTTGTCTTGGATCTCAACTTATAGCTAAAGCTCTAGGAGGAGATGTCATAAAAGGAGGTTTTGGACAAGAATTAGGAAATACAAAAATATTTACTTTATCAGATTTTAAGTTCCTTGGTGATCAAATTGAAGTTTTTCAATGGCATGGAGATACTTTTTCTTTACCTAGTAATGCTAAGCTTTTAGCGTATAGTAACAAATATTTTCAAGCTTTTAGAATTGGAAAAATTTTAGGATTACAATTTCATGTAGAAGTAGATTCTGAAATTGTAAAAACATGGATTGAAACTTATGGAGGAGATGAAAAATTAGTCGAAGATGTAAAAAAGATCGAAAATAAATTGAGAGAATACTCAAAAATGATTGTAGACTACATAGAAAGGTTATAGTAATTGTTTATCTTTTTTAAAAAAATCAATATCTCCATCTCTCCTTTTCTTGAGTTCAACACAAATTTGAATATAAGTTATGAGCTTTAAGATAACGTAAAAAGTTATATTATCTTAAAGATTAGTAAGCAATTAATGGAGTTCCTAGACCTTTATCATCAATTGCGCTATCAGACTGCAATGGCTATTAAGAAATCTTCATTTACTGTAGGCGAATTTACTTACATTGAGACTACAGATCCTAATAAGGATTTCTTAATAGGAGAAGATGAAGGAAAAGTATTTGTACTTTCAGTTGATAAAGATTGCATAAAATTCAATAAGATAGAGAAATGTAGAGGATTTGATTACCTTTATAAGGATAACTTTGAGTTTAAGGAAGGAATAAATATTGGAGTACTTGATATGATATTGAAAATTATTAAGACTTTTAATGGAGAAAATGAGGCTTATGATTATGTAATTAACGAAGAAATTAAACAATTTGAGGCTAAGGATTACGCTTCATTATCAGGGAATATGGAATTTGAGAATCTTTATATTGAATTTGCAGATAACTTAAAAGATAAGGATATTGACGAAATAAAATTATTATCAAAAAATTATTTAGAAGTAAGAAATATTCTTGATAGAAGCTTTGAAAATAATAAAACTTTAGAAGATATTTATAGGGACATTGAAAGTAAATTTATTGAAATATCTAGAAAAAATGATGTTGAATTAGATTTTGGGGATTCAAAGAAACTTTATGATTCAGAATATCTTTCTGAAGATGAAGAGCATATAGAAGAAGAAATTCATGAACCTATAAATGTTAATTCTCTCTTAGCAAAGGTTAGAATGAAAAAAGTTCTAGATAAAAAAGAAGATTTTATAAATTTCTTGAAAAATAAAAAAGGAGAAATAAATCTTTGGAATGGCGAAGTAAAAGCTTATGGTATACTTTTAGATAAATTAGATAACAAGAATGCTACCATTTTGATCTTAGATCCACAAGAAATAGAAATAAATAGAAATGGATTGATAAAGAAAATTTTCGTCAAACCTAGCATTTTAATAATAAAGAAAACTCAAGAAAACTTTCAAATACTAAGATAGTTTTTTATTTCAATCATTCTTTCTTATTTTCTATTCTTCTGCTTTAAAAAATAGTTTATTATCTATAAAATATTTTCGAATTTTAACATCATAAGCTTGAGTTAAATTATCTTCACTTATATCTTTAGGACTTCCTAAATAAACGATTTTTCCCTTTTTAAGAATTATTAATTGAGTAGCATATTCTATAACATCAAGCTCATGCGAAGTTATTAAAAATGATTTTTCTTCTTTTTCTTTGCTTATTAGCATTAAAATCTTATGTTTATTTGAAATATCTAGGTTTGACAAAGGTTCATCCATTATGATTATATTACCTTCAGCTAAAGCTTTACATATTAGCGTAAGCCTTTTTTCTCCACTACTTAATGTAGAGAAATCTCTATCTAAGAATTGAGTTATTTGCAAAGTCTTTGCATATTCTAAATAATCCTCTATTCTTGATTTTCTAGAATTACCTGACAAAAGAACATCCTTTACTTTCATTTGTGCTGAGAAGAATTCAGAAGGAACGTAAGCTATTTTTTCATTTTCTCCTCTGATTATTTCACCATTAGATGGCTTTATCATACCTATTATTGTTCTAAGTAGTGTAGTCTTTCCTGAACCGTTAGGACCTAAAATTATGTTTATACCTCTCTCTATTTGAAAAGAAATTTGCGTTAAAATTTGCTTATTTCCAATTTTTACTTCAATATTCTTGATTAGCATTGCCCTTCACCAATACGTAAATTATTATTGGTGCAGCTAGTATTGACGTAATTGCTGTATCAGGAAAAATTATTCCAAAAGCTCCATTAGCTATTATATTGCTTAAAGTCATTATTGAACTACCAAGTAAAGCTGACAAAGGTATCAAATTTACTGAACTACCTCCAGCAAATTTTCTAACTATATGAGGCACTATTATTCCTACAAAACCTATTATACCTACCTGAGATACAATATAACCTACTATTATACTTATTAAAAGAACCCAAAAAATTCTGAAATTATTTGGATTTATTCCTTTAGAATGAGCTAATTCATCACTTATCGTTACTACATCTATTTTCCTAGCTTCATAGTACCCTAAAACTACTAAAAATAAAGTTAAAGCCAAAAGAATATAATCATAAGAATATCCTACTACTTGAATGCTACCTAATAACCAATAAATTAATGGAGGAACTTGAGGGAATTTACTCTCCATCTCCGTTATTAGAAAAGTTATCAAAGAAGAAAAAACGTAAGATATTACTATACCTCCTATTATTATTCCATAAACTCCAGTCCTCCTTCCTATTGCAATAGTAACTAAAGTAGAAATTAATGCAAAAATGAATGCAATAATAGGAGAAATATAAATTATCCAGGAAAAAGGTAAATCAAATGCTAAAAGAAAATACGATAAAACAGCTCCAAAAGCCCCTCCAGAAGCTGTACCACTAATATAAGGATCCATTAATGGATTTCTTAATAACATTTGCATTATAGCTCCAGAAACAGCTAAAGAAGCACCAATCAATATTGCAGCAATAGAAGTAGGTATTCTTATTTTAAAGAGAATAATAGAATAATATCCATGCGGAGAAAAAATCTCATTTAAAGGAATATAAACTTGACCATACATTAGTGAAAGGAAAAATGAAAAAACTATAAGACTTAAAAATAAAATTATTATCTTTATCATTTAATACACCGGCAGTTCTGGATGAATATCATTTTCTATCCAATTCCAAGTTATTACGTGAGGTGCAGTGCCATTTATTATATCTCTAAATAATAATACCGCATAAACAGCTAATGGACCAGGCTCATTAGTAAGATAAGATGAACTAGAAGACAGATAGTAAATTCTATCATTTTTGTAAGCTGAAGTATTTTGTATTCCAGGGAAATGATTAACCAAATATTCTGTATAAGTTAAATTATAAATTACGTTAACTACCAGCACTTGTGGATTAGATGAAATTAATGCATCTGCTGTAAATGGACCATAATTGCTATATTCTCCTAATCCATTTATTCCTCCACCCAATTGTATCAAAGAGTTTATAAATACATTACCTCCTGCTGAGTAGAATTCATAATTAGGGCATATCCAGTCTATATAATCTACTGTAATATTTCCAGTAGTGGAGAAATTCTGTAATTTTTCATTCATCCAGTTTATTACATCTTGTGCTTGACTCGTTTGATTGAAATATTTTCCTACTTGCATTACTGACTGTTCAATTTCATAAAAGTTAGATGCGTAATCATCATTAGTTAATAACACTTTTAGTCCTGCCTTCTGCATGTTTGTCTGACATTCTCCTATTATTCCTTCTTCTCCAATTATAACAGTAGGATTTAATGCTACTAATCCAGAAATATTTACAGGATATATTTGATTAAATATGGTAACGTTAGATGGTACTTGAGATGTAAGATTTATTATTTTCGTTAGATTATAGGAATAAATATCAATTCCTACAATATTTTTTCCTAAACCTAATGAAAGAAGAATTTGAGTATCACTAGGAGTTAAAGAAACTATTCTATAAGTTGGACTTATTTCTGTAGTAACTTTTGGTTTGATTATTCCTTCATATATTATTAATCCAGCCAATGCTACTAAGATAACGATAGCTATTGCGATAACTTGAAGTATCATTTTTATCTTATTAATGGATAGCTTATCCACATTATAAAACTATCTTAGAAAACTATACATCTGTTTGGCAGAAATTCCGTTTAAACAGTAATTATTATAATTTTTAACCTAATGGGTTAAATGATTAAATTTCAATCTATAGGCTTATCCTCAAATTCACAAAAATATTCCTTTAATTTTATTTTACAATAATGAAAATATGAATCAAAAGAGAAAAAACAGAAAGTAAATACAGTAATATTAATAGGTCCTGCTCTCTTACAATATCAATTATCATATACAATTATTTCCTTTTATAAATGACATGAAACGAATTATTATCAGATTTATTAAAATTATGGAATCATTTTTATTGATTTTTTATTTTAAAGTAAATAATTTTAGGGAGCATCGCTTAGAGATTAGTTCACAGTAATGAATAATTAAGTGGAAGAATAGTTAATGTTTATCTTATCAGAAAGGCTAAGATATATTGGGCACTGGCTCTTTATTATTTCAATCAAATTTTTTAGATATTCACTATCATAGTTTGATATTATGTCAATATCTATATGATCTATTACAAAATTCCCAAAGTAAGCTATATCTTCCTTTAGTTTATATTTAGCTACTATTTTAAAATCAAAGGCTTTATTTTCTCTATTTAATATTTCATTAGTTATCATTAAAATACAATGAGGAATGGAAATATAAAATGCGTATAGTGGACCTTTATTATATGCTTCTTTTGCAGTAATTGTTTGGTCTCCTATTTTAATGTTAGGATTTTCTGAACTGCCTTCTAAAGTAATTATTAACTCCATAAATATAAAAAAAGAAAATGATTTTAATAAAGATTACGTTTTTAATTACTGCTTACTTAGAATTTTTTGAATTTTCTCGTATAATGCTGGATGTGAATTTTTCATATCTTTAATTAATTCATTTAATCCTTTTAATGTGTTTTCTGGATTTTGCACTTCATCTACCCCTAATGGTGAACTAACATATACTTTGCCATTCTTTATTATAATTTGGATTTTGGATAAATATTCTCCTATAGAAACTTCATAAGTAACTACTTCAGCTATGTGTATTTCGTCATTTACTATGTAGATTCTAATGGTTGAACCTTCGAAACAGAATTCTAATGCATTTTTCTCCGAATAGATTCTCATAAAATATAATTACATAGCATAAAATATAAAGTTTGATAAAAGTTTATATAGAATTTAATAAAAAAATAGCTATAATTAATTTTTATAATGATTAAGCAATTATGTAATAATGTATCATTTATAGCTTATTATTCAACATAATTATTCGCAAATTATATAAATCTTATGTGTTTATATTTAGATTACAAGAAATATAGGAAAGATCTTAAATATTAAGAGTTCTATCGTGAGAATATGAATAAAGATGTATATAAAATAGCGTTATCAGCAGGATTCAGTGATTTAGGATATCAAGCTGTAGTAGCATCATTTCCATTACTTTTAGTATTTTATTTTCACGTTCCAATTTTTATTTACGGTATAGTAGAATCATTTAGTTACGGAATTGGTTTATTTTTTTCATTTTTAGGAGGTTTTTTGTCAGATAAAGTTGGGAGTAAAAGAATAGCTGTATTCGGTAATTCTTTAATAGTACTTTTATCTTTTACCGGATTAGCAAAAGACGCTATTCAAGCAATTGCATTCTTTTTATCTGGATGGTTTATGCGAAATTTTAGAAGCCCAGCTAGGAGAACTATGGTTGCAGAAATAACCAAAGAAGAGGAAAGAAAAAAGGCATACGGCATACTCCATGCACTGGATGTAGGTGGAGGATTTCTGGCTATAGTTTATTTGACAATTTTGCTCTATTATAAGATTCCATTAACCTTAATTTTGCCATTTACTGCAATACCAATAACTGTAGGAACTTTACTTCTAGTTATTTCTAAATCCGGAAAACCTACGCAAAAACCTAAAGAAAACGTGAAAATTATACTTGGAATACTTATAGCAACTGCATTATTTGGAATAGCTACTTATAGTCCGGGCTTTCCAATAATTACTGTAACGCAATCAACAAAAGAAATATATTTAGGAGCATTAACTTATGGAATATACTTAGGTTCTTCGGCAATTTTTGGATATATTTTTAGTTGGATAAAAATAAAAGATTTTACAGGATTAATTTCTGGTTACTTTTTGGCTTTCTTAGCTAACTTAGGTTTTATATTCTTATTTCCTACAGGCATTTTAGGCTTATATCCATTAGTATTTTTGTTAGGTGTTGCATTCGCTAGTGCTGAAACTTTTGAACCTTCAATAATATCTAAAGTATCAGGGAAAAACATAGGAAGAGGAATGGGATTACTCTCCCTTGCAAGAGGAATAGGATACTTTATTGGAAATACGAGTATGGGTTTGCTTTATTCAATAAGTTATTCTTATGCTTATTTATTCGCTTCAATAGTTTCTTTGGCTTCAGTTTTAACAATTTTTATACTTATAAAAGGTAAAAATAAATAAGAAATAATAAAAAAGAAAATTATGTTTTTAACTTATAGTTATAGTTGCTGTTTGTTTAGCTAATACGTTTCCACTTACTGCAGGAGTATATAATTGTATTTTATATGTACCTGGAGATAAATGGAATGGTAACTGTAATTGGAATTGTGCTTCACTACCTAGTATTACTATGAATCCACTATACCAATTTACGCTATCTTTCTTATTTTCATTCCATGGTGCTTGTATTATTTTAACAGTATCATTAGCTATTTGGCTAGAGTTTAGAAATATATGCCATGTTGAATTACTTATCTCCATTAATGGTGCACTAGCTGGATAAGCATCTGGTCCATCGCAGTCAGTTATATTTAGGATTAGGTATGTTCCTTTAGAATTTTCCATCGCAGATGCATATTTTATTTCTAATTGTGGAATCTTAGAATGATTTACTAAAGGTCCTACAACATTACCATATGCCCATTGTCCAGTAGCTAATATAAATATTACAACAGCTATTCCAAATATTAATCCTATAACTGTTACTCTCTCCATTTTGATCACCATAATTTAATCCATTTAAGTATTGGGACGTTTGCTATTCCTCTGTCTCCGAATTTCTTATATAGGAAGTAATCTAATCCCCATACTCTTCCCGCACCAGTTAGAATAAGCATTACTGATCCAGCAGTCAATAAAGCACCTATCTGCCACTCATCTTCGCAAGTTGATCCTAACCAATAAGCGGGAGCAAATCCTACTGACATCGCTAAAGCGCCTAATCCTGCTAATCTAGTTAATAGTCCAATAATTATGAATAATCCTGCTATAATTTCTATATAGCTAAATATTGTTAGAAAAGTTACATCAAAAGCTCTATTTTCTAAAGTCATTAATAGAAGTGGTTTAAATGGACCTGCATGAGGTAAGAAATTTACTAGTTTACCTCCTACAAAAGATGATGAATTAGGATCTAATTTTGCTGGTTTTAATACTGCTTTTCTTAATCCTCCGTCTAAGAACATCCAACCTACTGCAAATCTTACTGGAAATAAATATTCCATTCTTGTCATTTTTTCTGTTCTTTTGAATTCTGCTGATTGCTCTTTGGACATTAAACCACCAAATTTACACTTATGTTTATTTTTATTAAAAAAGTTTTCCTTTTAAAAGTTTAAACTTTTTTTAACTTGAACCATAATATGTTAAATTTTAAATAAACTATAAAATGTATAAGTGGTAAAATGTATACATATATAAATTTCTATCTTGTAAATTATAGATTATTGTGAAGAATTAAATATAAGTCAATATAAATAATCTACTTTTAACATTATTTAATAAAACTGTTAAAGTCCGATAATGAAAATCCAAGCAAAAAAAATCATTTACTTGAAATAGGTAATTCGCTAGTTTTGAGCGTTTCTGGTCCTAATGCTAGTCCTATAATAGAAATTATCCCACCAATAGTTAAGATTGTAAATGCTGCTTCATTTGTTTGTATAAATGAGGATAATCCAGATATCATTAACTGCGAAAATCCTGCAACTATAAAGGCTCCGTTATAAGAAAATCCTACTCCAGTAGCTCTACTAAAAGTTTTAAATCTTTCAGATAAGTAAGCCGGAGTTAATGCTGATGGAAAATTTATTAGAAATCCAAATATCATTGTAGCCAAGGTCAATGATATCCCTTGAAAATAGAATACAAAAGCTCCAATTATTGAAATTATTACTGTTCCTATTCCTACATATTTCCTTCCTAGATAGTCTGAAATTAGACCAGATATTAGCATTGCTGGTATTCCTACTAGATTCATTAGAAATGCTAACTGTCCATATACTTCTGGTTTCAAGTGTAGAAAACTTCCAAAGAATACTGGAGCAAATTGCGGACCAGCGTAGATCATCATCCAAAATCCTATCATTACTATAATTGTTTGCCAGATTGGAGCTAATCCCTTTACTGGATTTTTCTTTTCACTTTCTGCATAAATTTTTGGTTCAGTCATCAATAGTCTAATAAATACAGCCAAGAGTGCTGGAATTATTCCAATAGCATAAATATATCTCCAGCCTAAGTTAAGAATAAAATTATTTGGCAATCCACTAAAATAGGTAAATAATAAATCCACTATTACAAAACCTATTAAAGTTCCAGATTGAGCTAATCCACCAAAAAATCCTCTAAACTTTCTTATACTTTCCATTGCTGTAGTAAAGCTTGAAGAAACATCTCCTCCTATGAATACTCCTTGGAAAAGTCTAAGTAGTGAAATTATTATTGGAGCTAGTATTCCTATTTGATAATAAGTTGGAATTAAAGCTGTTAAACCTATTGAAAATGAATATCCTAATACTGTAAAGAGTAAAGCGACTTTTCTCCCTCTGACATCAGCTATATATCCAAAAATAAATCCTCCTAGAGGTCTAGTTATTACTGTAAATACTATTGGCAGTACAGCTCCCAATAATCCTAGTGTAGGATAGAAGAGTTTTTCTAAGATAGTTGCTGTTATTACTACTGCTCCTAAATCATACGAATCCATTATCCAGGAAAAGAAAGAACCAAGATAATTGATCTTAGGTTTTTCATTCATAAAGTACATGAGAAAGGTAGAAAGTTAAAAAATTATCTTTTAATTCATTTTTAAGATACAATCATTTTTGATACTTATACTCTTTTAAAAAGAGACTATGTTAAATCTTATAAATAATAGAAAAAAATTTACCATTAACATTACATAAAATTCAAAGTATATTTAAAGTACATAGATGAAAAGTTTATATTTCGTTTACCTTCTACTTATACATGACCATAATGAGTATAAACAAACAAACATTTGCTATTACTTCAGTTTTAGCTTATGCTTTAGCTACCTACGTAATGGTGGCTCCAGCATTTACTGTCAACCAATTTAATTTACCTCAATGGTTAGCATTCTTAATAGTTTCAATACCTTTTGGAGGAAGAGTAATAGGATCATTCCTTTATCAAAGGATAGTTTCAGTATTAGGATCTAGATTAACTTATTTAATATCTATGGTTTTACTAGGGGTTTTATCTTTAGGTAGTAGCATTAATATTCTAGGACTACTAATACCTTTAAGGTTATTAGTAGGAATTGTCTTTGGTATAGCTACTTCTTTAGCTGTAGAGCAAGCAGTGAGAAGTGGAAATAGAATAATAACGGCATTAACTATGAGCGGTTGGGCATTTGGATGGATTGGAGGAGCATTATCTTATTTATCTTTACAAGATTGGGGGTTAATAGCTATTTCAGGAATACTTACAATACCATTTTCTTTGCTTTATAAAGATGTAAAAGTATTTTCAGTGGAAGTTACAAAGTTTTCAATACCTTCAGTTTCATCAATATTAGTCTTCTTCTTTTCCTTCGAACCAGCATTTGCTTTACAATTAGCTCCTGCTATTGTAGAAGCTGAAGGAGGAATTACATGGCTAATAATAGGTTATATAATATCAATAGGCATGTATATATTAGTTCCAGTCATTTCAAATACTTTAGGTGAATCAAAGACTGCGATAATGTATACGGTAATTTCCGCAGTAAGCGGAGTACTTTTCTTTACAACAGCATCGCCATATATGCTAGTAGTATTTACAGCATTTGGACTAGGAATAAATTCTATAGCCCCTAGATTATCTGCAGCATATGGAGCATCAGCAAGGACTATGGGATTTGCGTTAAATACTGCCGCATTAGGTGGAGTAGTTGTTCCAGTAGTAGGATCTTTGAACATTAAAGTGATAGCATCACTATTTACAGCAATATCAATGATAATACTTTTAGTTATGAGCGTAAAGAAAGGAAACGCTGTAACTGTAGCGAGCTAAGTTTTCTACTTCTAAATTTAAAAGATAGAAATATCTTTTTCTTATTATGTTTTTTGAAATTAAGCCCAGAAATCGTTATATTGAAGTTAAAGCAAAAGGAAGAGAAGGCATTATAGTATTCCCAACTTATGTCCCAGGCTCTTATGTTATAAGAGAACTTGAAAGGAATATAGTAGAAATTGAAGGTAGACGATTGTCAAAAAATAGGTTTTATGTTAAAAATTCATTTACCTACTTAGTATATACAGCGAGTTTCGATCAAAGAGAAGCAATATCAACTAATGACTATCTTTTTATTAATCCTCCAGCATTATTTCCATTTCAAGAGAAAAATGAAAAATATTGTGTAAAAATAGATTTACCAGATTCATGGAAAATAGTAACTTCTCTAAGAGAAGAAGGAAATAACAGTTTTTGTGCAGATAATTATGACGATTTTGTAGATTCACCAATAGAAGCTTCTCCTTATCTTAAAATCTTGCAAGTTGATAGTTCTCACATAATTTCTACGGTAGACGATTTAGACGTTGATATGATAAGAAAAATTGTAAAAGAAGCAGATAAGATATTAGGTAATCCTGGAGATTATGTTTTTCACTTTAGAAGATCCAGTCAAAACTTTGGAGGAATAGAACATAAGAATTCAACTGGAATAGTAGTTCCATGGAATAGAAAAAACTTAGAAGTCCTTTTTGCCCATGAATATTTCCATAGATGGAACGTAAAAAGAATTGTTCCATATGATCTAATTCATAATTACGAGCACGAAGTATATACTGAACTATTGTGGTTCGCAGAAGGATTCACAGATTATATGGCCGTAGAAATTTCTAAAAGAGCTGGTGTTATAGACGAATTAACAGCTTTAAAACATATTTGCAATTCACTGTCAACATTAACGTTTCCTGGAAGTAAAAGAGTTAGTTTAGCGGAAGCCTCAAAAACTACGTGGATAAAATATTATAAGCAAGATGAGAATTTTCTTAATTCTTCAGTGTCTTATTATGACGGAGGTCTTAGTTTAGCGTTTTATGTTGATCTAGAATTAAATAAAAAAGGAGAAAAAATAGATACTTTATTTAAGCAATTACCTAGTAAATACACATTTGATAATATTAATAGTATATTAAAGAAATATGAAATAGACATAGAAGATTTAGTATATTCTCCAGCTATAGAAATTTTTAATGCGATAAAAGATTTAGTAAACCTAGAGTTGGTAGATAAAGGAAGACCTTACTATGGAATAAGACTATCTGAAGATAACGTAATTAATTTCATAGAAGATTATTCTCCAGCTGACGAAGCTGGATTATTTCCAAAAGATAAAATTCTAGCATTAAATGGAGTTCCAGAAATTGAAGTAAAAGAAGGAGAAAGCATAATAACAGTTTCTAGAGAAGGAAGAATAAAAGAATTTAAGATAAAGTCATCCCCTAATCCTGGACATAAAGTTAAAATCAAGATAGGAAATGTGGAATCTACATCTGATTCGCAGATTTTATAATTTTAATAACAATAATAATTTTTCCTTTATTTTTGCCAAGAATGTATATCTAGGAGAATATTGTTGTGCAGGCTGATTTATTGGTTCAGTTTTATCTCTAATATATTTATACAATATGTATAGTGCGTAAAATAATGGAATCGCTGGAAACCAAAATAGATAAGAATATGCTATGTTTATATTTTCAGCTATAATTTCAGCTGACTCTATAGAAGCTGCGAAGAATAATTCTACTGCTACGAATCCTATCATACCGAGGAATCTTTTTACATTTCTTTTCCATATTAAATAAATTCCTGCTCCAGCTGCAAAAGCATAAGATGGTAATTCTAACCAAGAATGAGGCAATGTCATTAATAATAGTGCAGGTATCCAACCCGGTATGCCATGAATAGTATATAATGCAGATAATACTAAACCAGTACTAATTATTGAACCGGCTAACATTAAAACTCCAAATCCAGGAATAAATTCAATTAAAGATATTTCAAAATTATGTGAGAAAATTGATAAAACTTCAGGTATATATGGTTGCGATACTATTGCATTTCGTTGTGAACTAAAACTATTTGCTAGTGCGGGACTATTATAAGGTATTGCTGCAACACCTATAAATAGAGCTAATTCAATGGCAAAGATTATTAAAGAAATAAATGTTAGTTCATCTTTAATAGGCCCTTTCATAACATATGCTTAGCTTTTAACATATTAAAAACTTCTCGAAATATTACAAAGTTTAGGACAAAAAGCTTCATATATAGATTTATGGTATTAAGGAAGCGGAAGTCCCATACGAGATTATTTCACTATTGATATGAAACATAAGTTTATTTTAATGGATAAAAAATATTTTTAATAATATAATGATTTAATTATATCTTTATAAAGATATTTTTATGTTGGTATCAAAATATTATTAACGTCTAAATTATGCAGAAAAGAAGCATTCTCTATTATTTCTTTCTCATCAAAAGATAAATCACCAATTAATTCAGATGATTTAGAGCAATCGTATGTTGACCTTGTATATTTTAATAAGCTTTTAATGTAACTAGGTAGAACAATTTTAGCTAAGGATTCTGGAATTGGTATTTCTATATTCTTATTTCTTCCTAATCCTTTTGCCATTAATTCAAAAAATTTCGAAACATTTACTGGATTACATTCAGTAGCGTAAAAATAAGTTGTTTCTTTAGATTCTGACAAGGCTTCAATCATTTTGGCTATAGAATTTGCACTAATAGTATTGAAACTAAAGCTAAGCTTTGGGATAATTCCTCTTTTTGCAAACTTATACATCGTAATAAATTGTATATGAGCAGAATATCTACCATAAACTAGTGTAGGTCTAAGAATAGCTATTGGGGAATCATTACTCTTACAAGTATCATAAACTACTTTTTCTCCTTCTAGTTTGGTTTTTTCAAAATCAGTTTGAGGCGTTATTCCTGCCAAATGAGGAGTTTCTGATTTTACATTATTTCCTATAATGCCTAATAATCCGCTAAAATGAATTAACATCTTCTTGTTTTTTGAAGAGAGTTCAGCAATTAATTTAGGAATAGTTACGTTAGCTATTTCTAATGCTTTATAACTACCTTGTATTTCTCCAATCATATTAACTATTGTATCATGATCTTCAATCTCCCTTTCCAGTTTCTCTTTCTCATTTAATGGATCTAATTTTATAAGACTAACTTTCTTTTCTTTAAGAATTTTTGAATATAATTCTTTTACAGGATTCAAACTTTTATATGTTACTGTAACGTCATTATGCTCTGACAAGTATTCAGCTATATGAGTTCCTACAAAGCCTAATCCCAAAATAAGGTACTTCATTCTAACATCTCCTTAATTTTATCGAATATTTTAGGATCTCCTAAAATTATTATCTTTTCTCCCTCTTTTAATTGATAATTTTTTTCGAAAAATGGGTCCAATTTTCCATCATGTTTTACAATTATTAATGGTATAGTTCCTTCTGGAAGATCTGAGATTTTAATTGATTTTTTTACATCAAACACTCCTATTACTAAATTTTCATTTAATCTATCTTGTAAAATAAGTCCAGCTACATGGTTTGAAATTGCTGCTGAGGCAGTTATTCTACCAACTATATCATCATAAGGAATAATTACGTCTGCTCCTGCAGTCTTAAAAGCGTCAGCTAAGGAAGAATTTTTGACTACAGAAATTACTTGAAGAGGCGGATTTAGTTTTTGAATTTTAAGCGTAATAAGTAGAGTTTCCATATCATCTTTCATGCATACTATAGCATTTTTTGCGTTTAGTATTCCTGCTTCTAACAAATTTTTATCTTCCTTAGGATCTGCAATAATTATTTTGTCAGGAGAAATCTCTTGTATATTTTTGTCAGTAGTAAGAATAATATAATCTACTTTAAGTCTTTCTAATCTTTTTGCTGCGCTAACTATCACCTCTCCTTCTCCTACTAATACTGTATGATCCTTCATATGTGAGCCTCTCCATCTAGCTTTAGCATCAATCCATGTTGATCTATTTACTACTGTACTAACTATAGCTTGAAGAATGCTAGTATATAATCCTACTGCAAAAATTATTGTAATGATCAAAATAACTTTTTCAGTATTAGGTAGCTGGTTTATATTAGGAGCATATAATCCAACTGTTGTTACTACGTTAACTCCAGCATATACTGCAGATATAAAATCTAAGTGCTGATAAATCATGAAAACTAAAGAATTAATGTAAACTGCCACACCTAGAAGAAATAATTGAGGGAAAATCTTTCTAATTACCGAATAAGGAGCTACTATATTCTCCATTATACTTATCATAAATCTGTTCCAAAATCTTCTATCCATACTCTAATCTTTCTTTTCCAATCTACTATTTTAAAAATATAAAAATTTTTAGCAATCATTAGCATTAGGGGATTAATTTCTCTATTTATAGATTTTACTTTTTTAATAGATTTTAGCAATCATTAAGATAAAAAATATATTATAAAATAATTATTGAACAACTCTTATTTTATTACTTAGTATCATAATTAGTATAGCTATAGAATATATTACTGTAATTATGATAGAATAGTCTATAGGAAACGTAGGAGGATAAAAACTATAATATATCCCGAATACTAGTATAATGAACGATATTATTGGCGCTATTAAGTGATATAATATACTGAATTCTTTAATTTTCTTATAAAAGAATGGTAGGGCAACATCTCCCAGCATATGACCTATAAATAAAGATACCGCAGAGAGATTTATTAAGAATAGAAAACCGTAGTAAGGTCCTAAAATTAGTCCTGAAATTAATGATACAATTAATGATAAAACGGATAATCCTAAAATTGAAGTTGAAGGAGTACTATACTTTTCGTGAATATTTGAAAAAGCTTCTGGAGCTACCTTATCTCTACCTAAAGCATAGAGTAGCCTAGCAGAAGAATTTAACGGAGCTAATGAGCCAGCAAAGAAACTATTTAGCATAAAAATTAATAATATTATTAAAAACGGCACGCCAATATATTTATCAGCTAATATTAAACCCGGAACTCCAGAAGGAGCAAAAGATGACATATTAGAAATCCCCCAACTTATTACCATTGCATATGAAGTTAGTACAAATACTACTCCAGTTATTAGAAAGCTTATAAGAACTGCTTTTTTAACATCTTTTAATGGGTTTTTAGTTTCTTCAGCTAAATATACTGCTCCAGAAGATCCTGACATAGAAAACACTGCTAATATCATTCCTTCAAAAACTGGTGCCCAACCTCCAGCTGGAGTAGGTGTAAAAGGTTCTAAAGAATTTCTTGGACCAGCTTTTATTATTAGAATTATAGACATAATAATAAGCAGTGATATTTCAATTACTGATGTTACTAGACTATATCGAAGAGATGGTCTTATTCCCTTATAAGCTAATAAAGTTATTAATCCAAGAAAAACTATCAATATTGGTATCCATATCCAAGAAGGTAAAGAAACATTAAAAAATTCCGTAAGCATTGAAGGTATAAAGACTCCTCCTACAAATACTATAGAATTTGTTATTACATTGAAATATGAGAATAAATATATGTATCCAGTATAAATCCCATATTTCTTCCCAAGGCCTTGAGATGCAAAATCATAAAACCCTCCAGCATTTCCAATCTTTTTAGAAAATTGATATGGGACATTAATCCAGGCTAATACTGCAACAATTCCTATCAAATAAGATAAAGGTAAAGAACCTAATGCAAAAGCTGCAGCTCCAGTCAACGTAGCAGCTACTGCTCCTAAGGGTGCAATTAAAGCTATAGATTGTCCTAAAAGTTCACTAAATCCTACTGCATTCTTTTTAAGACCTTTAGGCATAAAGTATTAAACATTGTATGGTATTATAAAAGCTTTCAGTATTAACTATTTCTTTAGTTATATCAGCAATTTGTATTTCCTAAATTGAATAGATTAAATTATACTATCAAGTATCCTAGATATTTACATCCAAGATTTAAAACAGTAAATTTTCGTATAACTTTAAATAAAAGTTATAGTTTATAAAATCTAATTTCAATTTTCTTCTAAATCTGGGTAAAAGTTTTTAAATAGTAGGCTTTATGGATTTTTTGATAAAAATGGAAACAAAAAAATTCTATGCAATATTGGTATTTGCGATAGTTTTATCTGAATTAACCGGAATTTTTATAAGCGAAAGCTTTCTTCAGACTCATAACTCCACAGCAGTTGAAACCAATAATTCAACGTTAAATTCACATCAAACAAGTGATCCACAAGTTATATATTTAAGCGATCCTCCAGCTAGTTTAGGAAATTCACAAGATTATTTAATTAATCCTGTATTCCCTGCACATACTATAGCTAGCCAATATGCATATGTAACGTATGGAAATGGTAGAGTATTTATAGGTGGACTATATAGCTCTGGAAATGGGTATTTATCGGGAGCTAAAGGAGCTGCAGTAATATCTTCAATGTTAGCTTATCAGCCTTTAACTTCTTACGATTATTATCTCTATATAACTGCTCCTTCGCCAATAAACGTTGGAGGAGCTGTAAAGACTGATTCTGCTACTGTTATGTTCTTATCATCTATGACAGGCCAGCAATCTAGCTTAAATAAATCGATGTATTTCTTAGGCGATGTAGGATTAGAGGGGTATATGTATTCTACTGGAGTAGTATATCAAAGGATAGTTCAATTGTATCAAGGAGGAGTATACTATCTAGTAGTACCTCAAATGATGGCTTTAGCAGAAGGTAATAATTATCAAATGGCTCAAAATTTTGCTATTCAACATCATGAAGTTTTATTAACTGTTAATTCAATTCCACAAATGTACGAGCTAATTACTGGACAATACTTAGCAGAACCTCAAGGTTATATTGATTTTCCTGTTAACTTCTCTGTAGGTTATCAATACTTGTCAGAAATCTATGCTAATCTTTCAGCTCAAATTAATAATCAAACAATCAAAAACGAAGCCCAACAGTACTGGTCAGAAGCTGAAGGTATTGCAAAAGAAGGAGACTTCTATTCATTCTATTTCCCTAATAATCCAGCAATTTTAGCTATCCAACTCTTATATGAACATGACATGAGTTATAATATTACGTCAGAAGTAGATAAGGCAATTTTAGAGGCTTCAAGCTATAATAATTTATGGAAAATTGAAACAGCGTCTGAAGCAGCCTACTTATCAGCAGGAAATATTAGTGATAAAATAGATGCTAACGCATGGGCTGCTTTAAGCCTATCTATAAATGTAGGGCCTTCTATAACTCCTTTAGGATTCTATGAAGGATTATACAACTCATATATAATTGATATGTATGCAGCAGAATATTACGATTCAGTAACTGGTTATACTTATGGAAATGTAACGTTACTTACTAACGTATATAATAACCCTAACTTATTATATGATTACGGATTCTTTGCTAATTACTACTCCCAGTTAGCGTTGAATTTTAGTAATTATTATCTTAAGCAATTGAATAGTACAGCATTACAAGAAGTTAAAGATTCATTATATCAGTATATGGTAAATGAGGATAATGTATTAGAAAATGCTGCAGCATATTATGATGGCCCATCAATAGTTGGATATATTATGATGCAATATGGCAATATAGAGAATAATATTGGATTATTATATCAAGCAATGCCGTATATTAGAATGACAATGAATATGGAACAATTAACATGGTATAATGCAGATTAGATAGAAAAAGATATTTTTTAATAAGAAAAAAGTTTTTTTATTCTGGTGGTATTTCTTTATAGTTTAAATCAATGTTGATCCCTTTTTTCATATTTACATATTTTGAAATAGAATATATTATTATTCCTAATCCAACTAAACTAAGGATGTATGCTATTCCAGGCCAATACAAAGCTCCACTGCTAGTTATAACGCCAAAGTACGGGTTAGTAAAAGCTTCATATCCCATAAATATCATAAATATTGCAGATATTATTCCAGTAATTAGCATAGGAATATTACTTATCTGCTTAGCAAATCTAACTCCTGCTAAAGCTACTAGAAAGAGATAAGCTATGGCCAAAGGCGTATAACTGTATAATGCTTGTACTCCTACTGGACTTATTATAGGGAAAGATAAGAATACTAACGTTACTATGAAATCAAGTAAGTGAGCATAAACTGGAGAATTATTAGTATTTAATCTTGAGAAGACCTCTGGAAACACTCTATCAAAAGAGAATGCAAAGACATATCTAGCAAATACTACTACTCCAAAAGCCATAACAAAGAATTCCCAAGCTATCAAAGATATTCCTATAAACCACTGTAAAGCTTCGTTTCCAGCCAGCGCAATAGCTACTGACCAGAAATTATATGTACCAGTTTGATATAAAGAAAAGTTGAATCCGTAACCACCAGCTATGTCCATTAACAAGAAAGGTACAGTAATAAGTAATAATGTCATAACGCTTCCTAGAATAATATTATATTTGATACCTTTCTCAGATTTTATTTCTGCAGAAACTGAAGGTCCAGCATATAGCCAAATATAAGCAAAAGATGCAAAGTAAGGAACCATGTAAAATGTTGCAGGTAAACTAAATGTAGGTCCAGTATAGGGACTTGGCTTTAAATCAAAACTATTTAGGAAAGGTAATATTTTAGTATGAAAATCTGGAACATTTATTGCTAAAACTATCATAGCAACTATTGTTCCTAGGATCGCTAAAGTGCCTAAAGCAGTTACCAATCTAAAACCCCACTTAGGTCTGAAAATGTTTATTGCTATTATTATTCCAAAAGCTATTGCAGATAAAACATAAATTAGAATTTCTTGAGGTAATGTAACTACTCCATAAGGATTTACAAATACTGAGTTAGCTAAACTTATCAAACTGGCTTGATTATGCAATATCCCAATTACCGTTAAAACAGTATTTATCGCGGCTACAGAGAAGAAAGCTGAGAGCGCAAAATATGGTGGCATATTAAAAGCTAATGCGATTCCCATTATTGATCCAATCTTACCATTAAGTTTTCTAGATAACCATACGTAGTCTCCACCAGTTCTATGTATTTGAATTATAAAGAATGTATAAAGCAAGACTAAGGGCAAAGATAATAGGAATGTAATTATAGATGCTATCCATAATACTGCTCCTTGAGTAATATAAGGGCTTATTCCAGTAAATATTGCTAATCCTGCTCCCATATTAGCTATGTTTAGCATTGTAGAGTCTGCTAATGAAGCATTTTTTACTAAGCCAGAAGTATTTCTTACGAATTGCATAATACGTTAGTTTTAAAATAATTTTTTAAAATTAACTATCGAACTAATGTTCGGTTTCATAAAAGGCTATAAAATCAAAAATATAGAGAAATCTACCATTTCCTCTTATTTTAGTGCAAGATACATTTCTCTGCATTTTAAGATAATTCACATAAAAATTTTGTACAGTACTTTTATTAGTAGTATATTACTTTCTCCCATAATTGATATTTTATTCATGATAATTGAATTATACTAATAGATCTATTTTCTTTGATAAAGAAAAACTATCTTTTTCATCTT
This sequence comes from Acidianus manzaensis, assembly GCF_002116695.1. Taxonomy (NCBI): domain Archaea; kingdom Thermoproteati; phylum Thermoproteota; class Thermoprotei; order Sulfolobales; family Sulfolobaceae; genus Acidianus; species Acidianus manzaensis. Next base: position 757,654 of record NZ_CP020477.1, on the reverse strand, counting down.
AGGATATGATGAACCTTTATGGATTTTCATCCCTTTAACGTCATAAGGGTGAACTACCCCGTCATTACGACGGAGCATCCCCACCTCGCGATGAGGATTTCCTGCTTCTCAGGGGAAACTTACTATACACCACCTCGTAAAAGGCAATATACAGCAGAGGTTCCCCCTCCACAGGCAGAGGGGCAGTCCCAACCCCATTCTTCAAAACATTCAAAGAAGCATTATAATCACGATCAACCGTAAAACCACAATTAGGACAACAAAATACCCTATCAGACAAATTCAGTTTCACTTTGTACCCACACCTAGAACACGTTTGTGACGTATACGCTGGATCTACCTCCACCACCTTCCTACCAGCTCTTTCAGCCTTGTAGAAAAGTGGTGGAGAAAAGACGAAAACTTAGAATAAAGAATATGCTTCCTCAACCTACCAAAAGAATCTAACACCATCCTTTGCGTATTTAACTCCTCAACAACTATCACATCATAATTTTTCACTAACCACGTTGTTACCTTGTGAATATAATCAGCAAGAGTATTCTCAAGCCTTTCATAAGCCTTAGCTAACTTCAGCCTAGCCTTTTCGCGATTCCTTGAACCCCTCTTCCTTCTCGATAACCTCCTCTGCAACAATCTAATCCTTTCCTCCCTCTTATCTAACAGTTTAGAATTCTCAATCACAACACCATCACTCGTTGTAACAAATTTCTCTACGCCCAAATCAACACCAACTACTTTGCCAGTCTTCTCGAGCGGTTGTTTTTCTTGCTCAACTTGAAATATTGCATACCACTTATCTGTTTTGCTTCTCTTTATGATGACTCCTTTTATTTCTCCGCGTATTGGCCTATGCAAGAGTACTTTGATTTCTCCTATTTTTGACAGATAGAGTGTATCTCCTGTTAGTTTGAATCCTGACTGGTTGTACCAGATTATTTTGAATATTTTTTTGTGTCTTAGTTTTCCTATTTTCTTTCCATTCTTCTTCAATTTTGATAAAGGGTTGATGTTGTACCAGAGTATGTTGTTTATCATTTGTAAAGCTTTTGAGTATACGTCATGTTTTTCTTTCATGTTCTTGAGTAGTTTTTGTGTGTCAAGTTGTGTTACTTTTGTTCCTTGTTTTTTCTTTTCTGTTATGTAATCCAATAACGAGTTGTATACTTTTACTTCTGTTTCCATTGTCTTGACGAGTTTTTGTTCTACCTCGAGTGTTGGATATATTCTATACTTATAAGATAAGGTTATAGTATTCTTATTCTTTTCCTTGGTTTTGAACATATTGTTTTAGCACCTAGAGTGTTACTTGTCCAGCTAGGAAGTATGAGGATGCCCATAAGTGTCCTTTTCAGAGTTTTACTTTCAGAAAGTTTTTCTGTATTTCTCTTGATGTTATTGTTTTTATTGTGTTTATGTATCTTAGTATGTTTAGTGTTGGTTTTGCTTTGAACAACATGTTGAAATGATCCTTTTCTGCATTAATTTCAATGACGTCTGCTTCAAATGATTCAGTAATTTCGTATGTTAGTTTCTTTAGGAAGTCTATTATGTTATCGTTGTCCAATGTTTTTCATATTTTTTACTACTTGTACATAGTGATAGTAAAGTGAGTAGACTGAATGTGAATCTCCTAGAGTTTATAACGCATGGTTCAGTGAATTATATAGTAACTATAAATAGAAACTTTTCTATAAGGGGCTATTCATCCCCAACGTCTGATGGGGACTTCAGCCCCCTTAACCCCCAGTAATGTTAAAAAGTTAATTTATCCTAATCTTTCTTAATCTGGTTGATAGTTTTATTTTTTTACTTCTACTTTCCTAGTCCTTAATTAATTTTTAAATGATTTTATTTATTTTTAAAATACAGTATTTTTATAAAAACATATTATTGGAATAAAATAGCGTAGCAATAACGATTTAAACTAATATCTTTTCTATTTATATATGAAATGTACTACAGATGATATGAAGGAAATTAGAGGATTTCAATTTTTAGTAGGAGAAAATAATAAAGATGAATTAATCTCTAAAATTAAAGAGATAAAATCTTTAGCTGATTCCTCAAACAATACTCATATTTTAAGAATCGCAGAAAGTAATTATTATAGGTTTGAGTTAATTTTTGTGCCTAAATCGATAGTATTATTATCAGTATCTACTGCAAGAGGAACTAATAATATAAATTTAAGAGACATTAAAAGTTTAGATAATTTAATTACTTTGTCTTGTTGTGCATCACAAAACGAACAACTTAAAGAATTAATGAAAGGATTTCTAAGTGAAAGTACTAGAGAAGTTGAAATTTATGATCTATTTAGTAAAAAGGAAGAAGTAGAAGTGAATCCGAATTGTGAAGAGGTAAAATGGGAAGAGCTAAAGCTTCCTGAAGTAGTACCAGGAAAATGGAATACAACGCAATTAGCTACAGTAGAAAATTTGACTCTAAAAGCGTTAGCAGGACAAGTCAAATTTATCAGTATATCAACTGAAAGACCTCAAAATTCCATAAAGTTCACAAATTTCGACAGATTATCCTCTTTATGTTGCTTCCTAAGTCTAGTAAAGCAAAAATTAAATGAAAACAATGATTTAGTAGAAGCTATAAGTCCTTTACTTCAACAACAACCTAAAAAGAAACCAACAAGGAAAAAACAGTAATTAAATCTTAAAATAGAAATTATTTTATATAAAAACTTCATAAGAACAAATCTTATCTTTTAACTTTAGAATAAGTAGTTATGCTAGAAGAATTAACTAAGAAACTTATTTCATTTAAAACATATGACCAACAAAATTTACAAGATTGTGCTATTTTTATAAAAGAATTCCTCATAGAGAACGGATTTTCAGCAAACATAAAGGAATATGATAGTGGATATCCTGTAGTAATTTCTGAATCGAATAAAAAGGAAAGTAAAAAGATACTTCTTAATGGCCATTTTGATGTAGTACCACCGGGTGAAGGTTGGGATTTTGATCCATTCACGCCTAGAGAGGCTGAAGGTAAGATTTACGGAAGAGGTAGTACTGATATGAAAGGAGGTTTAGCAATGCTTATGCAATTATATATAGAGTTGGCAGATAAATTGGATTATTCTTTAATATTTACAGCAGTTTCGGATGAGGAAACCGGTGGATTTCACGGAAGTAAACATTTAGCGGAAGAGTATTCTCCATCATTAGTTATAATTGGTGAACCAACGGGATGGAGTAGAGTAAATATAGGAGAAAAAGGATTATTTCAAATTAAAATAATAGAAAAAGGGAAAACAGCCCATGGTAGTACACCATCTTTAGGAGAGAATGCTATAATTAAGTTAGTTGACGATTTAGCTTCTCTAGAGACTATTCAAGAGTATCCAATAAAAATACCTAAAGAAATAATCAATGCTATAAACGAAATGAGAAATATTAATCCTATTATTTATAATGATTTAAAAAGAATATCTTATAATCCTGGAAGAATTAATGGCGGAATAAAAGTTAATGTAGTTCCAGATTATGCAGAAGCTGAAGTAGATATAAGAATACCTCCTGGTATATCTATTGACGAAGTCAAACAGTTAATCTCTGAGCTTGTAGAAGGAGAAGTGCAAGTGATTAATTCTTCAGATGCAAATTATTCAATTTTACCTGATAGTATGCATTTTGAAAAACAAATAATTTTAGCTTATGCTACTGACGGAAGATATTTTAGATTGAAAGGAATTCCGACAATTGTTTATGGTCCAGGGGAGTTAAATATGCTTCATGCTAGGAACGAATTTGTAAGAATAGAGGATTTAAAAAAGAGTTATGAAATATTAAAAAATAATCTATTAAAATTGAAATTATAAAATTTGTTATTAAGCTTGTTTTCAAGAAATCATATTATTATTGCTCCAATTAATACGACTATCGAAGTTATCGTTAAATCTATTCCTAAGCTTTCATATAAAGGTAAAGGAATTAAGCTTACTAGAAGCGTTCCGAATCCACCTCCAATTAGTCTACCTATTAGTAAAGTAAAATTAGCTCCAGTAGCTCTTACTTGCATAGGATATAATTCACTTATCCAAACTCCGAAGAAAGCAAAGAACGCCGAGAACGCAAATACTAAGAATACTGGAATAAATGTGATTTTAATAAGAAAAAAGAAAATTAATGAAGAAATAATCGCAACTATAGAAAAATATTCTACGGTCCTTTTTCTTCCATAAATATCTGACATATATCCGGAAAATGAATAAGCAAATACGGAAACTAAGTCTGCTATAGCAATAATAATATCATAATTAGAGACATGTAAATCTTCTAATGTAGTAGGCATTAGACTAAATACAGGTATCAAGTAAAGGAAGGAAGCTAAGGATATTATTGAACCTATAATAGTAATTTTTAAAAGATTTTTAGAGAAAATATCAGATATTTTCATTTTTATATTTCCTTTAAATTTTTCTTCAGGTATCCATATCCAGAAAATAAATGAAATTAAAGAAATAAGTCCAGTAACAATAAACATATACCTCCAATTTATTGGAGCTATAAATGTAGCAGTTAAAGCTCCTAACAATGAACCTAAAGCGTAAAGACCTTGCATTATACCACCAGAGAATCCTCTTAAGTTAGTGAATCTTAGCTCTGCTACTATCGCATAACTTATTCCGTTTTCTCCATTAACTCCTACACCTACAAAAAACCATAAAACATATAATTCTATTAAATTATTTATAAATCCAGATATAATACCTAGAATAGAGAACAAAGCTATTGAAATTAGAAGAGCCTTTTTCCTTCCTATCTTATCTGCTAAAATTCCAAATGCGAATCCACCAAAAGCTCCTCCTATCCAACTAAGTGTTACAGCCAATACTACGAGAGAAAAGCTAACTGAAAAAGCTTTACTAATATTTTGTAAAATAAATGTTATTGAGTACATTACATATGCTGATAGTAAAAATGGAATGAATACGCTAAAAAGACCGAGTTTATTATTCATAAGAAAGTTTCTTATCGAACTTTTTTAACATTACTGGGGGTTAAGGGGGCGGAAGTCCCCATCAGAAGTTGGGGATGAATAGCCCCCTTATAGGGTAGTTCACGATTTACTTAAAGACTATTTTTGTAAAATATAATACTAACTAACATATATAATTTAAATCAGAAATTATTTATTTATAATAGAAACTAATATTTTGTTAAGCAAACAAATTAATAGAAAGTCTTATATAGATTTTTTAACTTAATATGTTTATAATGCTAAGTAGAGTTACAAAGTTACCTATAGACGATGAGAATTTCTTAAAACTTTGGTTTGAAAATAAAGATAACGTACTAAAATGCATGCCAAATATAAAAAATTCTAATGAAAATGAAATAGTGATTGATCAAGGATTTTTAAAAGAAAAATTAAAATTCAAAATTTATACTGTAAATAAAGACAAATATATTGAACATAAATTTGTAGGTAATTGTAGTTTAAGAATTATTCTTTTAGTTGACGAAGCGGACCTGAGAATAATTTACGAGGGAGATAATGAAAAAAACATGGAAAAGGTAATAAATGATTTGATAGATAACATTAAAACAAATATATTAAATACCTATAAATTAGAATTAGAACAAAAAATTAGTAATAGAAATAATAAAAATCTTGAATTATCAGAAAATCTAAGTAAAGTATCATTTATAACTAGATTAGCAACATACATGAAAATTCTCTTAGAGGAACAAAAGAATATTAACGATGTTACGGAATATGTAGAAGATCTAACGTTAAGGTTCTATAACTACCCTGTCCTATATATTAGGGGATCAGGTGAAGAAACTTTCAGATTATTACTCGTTAATAAAGAACTAAGAGGAGTATATATAAAACATTCAGATGACAAAGTCTCATTTAATGAAATAGAATTGGTAAAGCTCAAAGGCGAATTCAATATTAGAGTTTATGGTGGTACTTCAGTCTCATTTTTATATTAACTTATAAAAAGAAGCAAGATTACCAATAAAGTTTTTATATCTCTTTAGGGTTACCCTAATATATGAAAAGAGTACTTAGCTTGAAAGACTTGATAACTAAAGATTTGAAAGTAAAAATCATACCCTCAGGATTCTTCTTTATTAGAACAGAAAATAGAGTGATAATAGGAAAAGATTTAGAGGGATTAGAAATAGTCAAAATAGATAATAACGTTTTTGTTGTTAAATACATTAGTGAAGATAAATGTTTATATCAATTTTTGAGATATGATGAAAATGTTCCTTTAATAGTAGATAATGAAATTGCACCATCTATTCCAGAAGCTTCAAGAAAAATACAATTAATATTTAATTTATTAAATTCAGGAGATATAGAAAAAGCTAAGAAAATATTAATTTCACTAAAAGGCCTATTTTTTATAGAAGATTCGGAAGTTCTTTAAAAATAATTGCACTAGGTCTTGGTTTCAAATCTAAAGTGTAAAGTCCAAATTTCATTTCATAACCAAAATTCCATTCAAAATTATCAATTAAACTCCAATAAAGATAAGCCTCAACGTTTACCTTTGATTCTTTTATAGCTTGTAAGTGAGACAAAATGAAGTATGGTCTAATTCTATCTAAGGCGTCAGCAATACCATTTTCAGTTATTAAAATAGGTTTCTCAAATTTTTTTACTTCTCTTAGCACATTAGTTAAACCTTCAGGATACACTTCCCAACCATAATCAGAAACGGTATGCCCATCATTAGATTTTTCTCCTTGACAGAACATACCATAACCAGGTATAGGAACGCCATCCTTAACTACTATTCTAGTGTAATAATTTACTCCTATCCAATCAAAGTTTATGTTATTCAAAAATTCTAGATTTTGTTTTTTCACCTCTTCTGATCCTTGAATGTCTGGAAAATTGTAAATAATACCAACTTTTTCTCCTTTAAACTCACGATAAACTTCTTGATGAGCTCTTATTAAGTTAATCAAAGCCTTTTTATACGCTTGTCTGCTGGAAATTCCTGGAGGAAATATTCCAGATAAATAGGAGAAATTAATTAAAATATTAGGTTCATTAAAAGTGCACCACATGTCTACATATTCCGAAAAATTATCTCTTACAATTTTGGCAAAATTTACGAATTCTCTTATAGTATTTTCAGAATACCATCCTAAATTACCTTGAGTTAATAAAGAGTCTCTAGCTACTATAGGATCATGAATCCATAAGGGCAAATCAAAGTGATTTAAGCACATTATTACTTCAAATCCTTTATCTTTTAGATCCTTAAGCAAAGCCTTATACTCAGATATTGCTTCGTTAGATATGCTATCTTTATCTTTCATTATTCTGCCCCAACTGACGTTAAGCCTCCATACGGAAGAATTTAGATTTCTAGCTATATCATGTAAGATAGAATATTTAGATAGATAGAAATTTTTGTCAGGTAATTCTCCTAATACTTTTCTAGATAAAATATTGACATCATCAGTTAGCCAGGCATACCAATCAGAATTTTTATTTAATTCTTCATATTGAAAAGCTGAAATAGAAAAACCAGTCTTCATAAAATAACAGTTTAAATTGGATTAATAAGCTTTTTAAGAAGCCATAGTTGGAATTTTTAAAATAATTATTTCATTATATTTTAAGTACGTTTCAAATTATTTAGAATTTAACACTAATATTAGTTTTAAAATCCTAACATCAGTAAAAGGCCAAGTAAAGGCCTAATTTTTAGTTTTAACTGCTATTAGTTTGGATCAATTTCACTTTATGGCAAATTTTGAAGATATTTAATATTATGTGATAAAAATTACGTTAAAATCTTTAACATTATTAAATGTAAGCAAATCGACAAGTTATTAAATGCCTTTTTTATTCTTTCAAACTATATACTATTGAGAATATGTTTTCTTCTGATCCTTCAAATTCGTTCAGAAAAGAAAAGATGGACAAGGAAGAAATTATTAGAGCTATAAGAGGAGATCTGATGGCAGAGTTAGACGCAATAAATTACTATTTACAGCAAGGAAAATTATATGGAGATGATTTCGTTAAGAAGGTTCACGATGATATAGCAAAAGAAGAAATAACGCATTTTGGAGAGTTCTTGAGATTATTATACTATACTAGTAAGGAAGATTTTGAGTATATGATAAAAGGATGGAATGAAGCATCAAAACTATTAAATGAAAATACTGAATTTCCTATCCCATTAAATAGAAGTGATGAAAATGCAGTTATATCTGATAAGAAAGATAATACAGAAATTAGTATTGATAAAATTATTAATGAAGCTCTTTTAACAAGAAAAATAAGAAATATAGGAACACTTCTTGTATATCCAGATGAAAGTATTTCAGTTTACGATATTCAAGAATCAGAAGATGAAATAATTCAAAAACAAAGTTCTTCTTTATATAAGTTAGATCTTCTAAGTGTACAATTTAAGATTAGAAGTGATATTCCAATCAGCAGAGCAATTAATGTCATTTACAAAGCAGGACTAAAATATTCTCAACTAGAAGATTCGTATTTGCTTTTTAAACATCCTTTATCAATAATTGAAAGGGGAAGAAAAGAAAAATCATCGGATTATGAGATTCCAGGTAATATAGCTTTGGATATTATTAAAGCAAAAGATATTATTTCTAGTAGCGGATTTCCAGATAATGATATTTCAGTAGTACTATCTCCATCATTGTATTCCAAGTTATTTAGAGTCTACGATAAAACAGGAAGTTATGAGATAGAATTGCTTAAGGATTGTTGTAAAATAACAGTATGCCCTTACGTTTCAAACATTTTAGTAGTATCTAAAAAAGGATTCTATATATTAGAGAATACTAAACCTAGTGTAGAATTCTTAGGTAAAGAAGGTATATATTCTGATTACTTAATTTCAAGTAAAATAGCTCCATATCTAATAGATCCAAATGCTGCTGTAATACTGAAATGAGTAATAATCTTTCATTTTTTATTATTATTATTTTCTTTTTCCTTTTCTTCTAATTCTTTTATTGTCATTACTAACTCTGCATGAACAAAAACTTGAGGATAATTACCTGTAAATTCTCCTTTTTCTACATCAATATGCTCTCCAACTAAATGTAAACTTCCAGTTAACTTATCAATATTTTGAATTATTTCTCTAGCTTTTTCTATTTCACCTAACATTATATATACTCTAGCAAGCCATAATGTAGTTAAAAGGAATGGATGTTTTGCTTCTCCCATGAAATCGCTTTTGTATCTTTTTACAAAATATTTATCAATAACAAGTTCATTTTCTACCTTACTCAAAGTATTTAAAAATATTGGATCTTTAATCTCAACAAAATTGTAAATAGGTGCTGATAATATTGCTGAATCGATATCTTTACTTCCAGCATATCTAGTAAAATATCCTTCATATACGCAATTTCCGTAAATCCAAGACCTTAGTTTTTCTCTACTATCTTTCCATTTATCTTTAAATCCTAATTTTTCCGCTAATTTTCCTGCTTTCTCTAACGCTACCCACATCATTATTTTTGAGTGCGTATAGTGTTGTGGATCTCCTCTATCTTCCCATATTCCTGCATCTTTTAATTCCCAGTTTTCCGAAACCCAATCAGCTATATGTTCAACTTTATCGTACACATCTCTTAACATTACTAAATCATTAGTTTTTTCGATGTATTTGTATAAAGCTGACAAGAAGAAACCTTCTATATCAAGTTGTATTTGAGTAGATGCAGCGTTTCCTATCCTTACTGGTCTAGAATTTTTATATCCTGAAAGCCATTTTAATTCCCTTTCTGGTGGTGGTATTGTTCCTTCTATAGTATAAAGAGGATAATAGAAAGGTTTTGTAGAGAAATTCACTAATGAGAGTAAGAAATTGATTATTCTTCTAGCTTCAACTATATATCCAGCGTCTAGTAATGCTTCAGCGGTTAGAGAAGAATCTCTAACCCATGCGAAACGATAATCCCAATTTCTACTTCCTCCTTCGGCTTCTGGTAAGGAAGTAGTTGGAGCTGCTACTGATGCGCCAGATGGAGAATAAATTGAAGAAAGAAGAAGATAAACTGAAGACTTATATAAATCTGGAAAAATTTTAGTATTTTCGAAATCAAAAGACTTCCAGAAGCTTACAGTTTTTTCGAATGGCCTCTCGAAATCTACTTCTAATCCCTTTTCAATTTTACTTGCGACACCATGTTTTGAATCGGAAGCATAATTAACTACTAGATATCCTTCTCCGCTTGTAAAATTCCAAGAGAATGAGTTAACTCTTTTTACGTCTCCCTTATATTGATAGAGAAAGGCTATGCAATCTCTACCTTTAGAATTTATAAATCTATTAAGTTTCTCATCAATTATAGGCCTATATAATGCGTAATTAAATACTGGCTTTAAGAAAGCAGTAAATGGTATTTCACTTTCAATTTTTCTAATTATTACTGTCTCACCTAACGGAAGAACATCAGTAATTTTTATTTTTCCTTCCCTGGTTTGTACTTCAGTTGATAAGACTAAAGGATATTCATAATATTGATTTATTTTTACAATTTCACTTTCTGGAATGATTTTAAATTCTCCGCCATCTTCATCCAATAATTTATTGAAAATTGAATGAGAATCAAATTTAGGTACTGGAAACCATACTATTGATGTTCCATCAATTAGTGCAGAAGTTCTTTGATTAGAAATATAACCTAAAGGTTTCATATTTTAAAGAATGAGTTAGTAATTAAAAACTTAGACTTCCCTTCTAACAAAATCAAGATACTTTGAAGAAGGGCTAGCAATTAATGGAAATATTTTCTAATTCTATAGAATAAGAAATAAGAATAATGATAATGTATTTTAGATCTTTTCTTAATATTACGTTTTATTTTTTGTTGTAAAACATTTATATTTTAGATTATACTATTATCTATTTATTAGAAACTTTACAGAAAAAGAGGGTAAAATAATAAACAATGTACACTATCTTACCTTTAATACTTTTTATAGTACGTTAATTTATGTTTATATTAATGATAAAGTTCAAACGCTTTTCTGAGAATTCTTTTCTAGAATTTAATGACGAAAAATACAAAACGCTAGAAAATGATCTAGAGGAAATCCATAATTATTTCAAATACGTAAATTTAATTAATCAATTAGCTTATAGGGAAGGATTCACTTTTTATACAAAAAATTTTTATCGCAGTATAAAAGTAGATCCTGTACCAAGGTTAATAGATTCTTCTCTTTTTGAGAAAATATCTGAAGGATTAAAAAGTAGGGCAGAAGCAATAAATAAATTTCTCTATGAATATTATCATAGGGATAAGGTAATAGTTCCAGATATTTTGATAGAGTCTTCTCCATACTTTAGACCAGAAATGATTGACTTTGATCCTCCTAAAGGTATTTATGTGTACATTTTTGGTGAAGATATAGTTAACGTAAATGGAATTCCGTTTATTCTAGAAGATAACGTAAGAATTCCTTCAGGTATGAGCTATGCATTAAAATCTTCTGACTTAACTGAAAGAGTTTTAGGAGATTATTATCATATAAAAGGAAATGAAGGTGATGGATTAGAAAAATTAAAAAAGACATTAGAAAAAGCTTCAGATACGAAAGATCCTGTAATAGTAATTCTAACTGATGGAACACTTAATTCAGCATATTTCGAACATAAATATTTTTCAGATAAACTAAATTTAATACTTGCAGAACCTTCTGACTTAAAAATAAAAGAAAATGAGGTTCTAGTAGATACTATAGAGGGAGAAATTCACGTAGACGTAATATATAGGAGAATTGAAGATCTAGATATCCTAACCCCTGGTTTGATGAATACATACTTAAGGGGAAACGTAAATATCGTAAATGCTCCAGGCACTGGCATAGCAGATGATAAATTAACCTTTTGTTTCATGCCACAAATAATGAAAGAATTTGGAATAAATGAAGAAATAAGACAACCATTTTCATTTCCAATAGGTACAACGAAAGAAGATGTAGAGAAGAAAATTGAAAACATGGTTATAAAAAGAAGAGAAGGCTATGGAGGAGCAGGCACTTTTGTGTTACATGATATGCCAGAAGAAGAAAAGATTAAAGTAATAAATGAAGTAAGAAAAACTCCAGAAGAATTTATGGCTCAAGAACTTTTAGATTTTGATACTGTAATTTCAGCAATAGACGATTCGTTTTACCAGACTTATGCAGATTTAAGATTTTTCGTTTACATAGATGAGACTTCATCTACCATACTGAGCAGAGTAGCCCCTATAGGAAGCAGAGTTACAAATAATTCCTCTGGAGGTTTGGTGAAACCAGTATGGAAAATCTAAGATACAGAGTATTCTATGAGGCAAAATATGAATATGAAGATGTAGTGACCAGTAATGACAATACTCTTAGGATTACTCCATATAATGGAGAGAATCAAAAAGTAATTACTGAAAAAGTATATTCAGAACCTAAGGGTTATTCTTTTTCATTCAAAGATATTTTTGGAAATACTGTATACCGAATAAAAGTTATAGAACCTCATTATTCGTTAACTTTAGCAAGTGAAAGTGAAGTTGAAATAAATATCCAAGAAATGGAAAATTGCCAATTACCTTGTAAAATCTATGATCCAGTTTTCTTAAATTCTAGCAGGCTTATAGACGTAGATTATTTTAAAGAATCTGCAAAAGAAATAATAAAATCAGCTAAAAATTTAGATGAATTAGTTAGACAAATAGTTAGCTTTGTTAAGGATAGAGTTAAATATAAGGAAGGTTTAACCACGGTTAACACATCAGCTAAAGAAAGTTTTGAATTAGGTTATGGAGTATGCCAAGATTTAGCTCAGATCACGATAGGCCTTCTTAGAGCTTCTGGAATTCCAGCAAGATACGTAATGGGTGTAGTTAACGATAATCCCAAAACTACTCATGCATGGGTAGAGTTCAAAACTCACTCTGGTTGGATTCCAGTAGATCCTACTAGAAATAGATTTTACAAAATTGGATATATTAAATTTGCAATAGGAAGAGATTACTATGATACACCTCCTGTTACCGGATCTTTCGTTAGTTCCGGAAGAGGATGGTTAAAAAAATTGAATATTAAGGTGGAAAAAGAATGATAAGCAAAAGCACAAGTTACAAAATATTTTGGGCTGGAAGATATTTGGAAAGGATAGAAAACTTAAGTAGAACGTGCCTTTTACTATTAGATAAAGGACTTCCATTACAGGACTTTCAGAAATACTTAGGAATAAATGAGGATATAGTAAAATATATTCAAAGAAATTTTGAAATTATGAGAGAAGATATAAGATCTTTCGGAAATGAAAAAGTAATGAACGCAGTAGCATCATTAGAAGGTGCAGTATATTCATCAAAAGAATCTAGAGAATACTTTGCCTCAGTGCTTAGATTTACTCTACTTCTAGGCGAGATAATAGAAGATGAGATAAGTCCTAAAAATATTGTTAATATACCTAAAAAACAGGAAGAAATAAAGACACAATCCAATTCATAGTTCGTTTTATTGTATAATATTTAAAGCTTAAAATCTACTCATTGTATATATAACTATGCTAGACGATGTAGATTTAAAAATACTCAAAATTATACAAAACGATGCTAAATATCCATTAGAAAAAATATCACAGGAAGTTAAATTACCTAAATCTACAGTAGCTTATAGGATAAAGAAAATGGAAAAAGAAGGTGTAATAAAAGGTTATTATACTCACATTGATCCTTCAGCATTAAACTTAGATTACTTAGTAGTTACTATGATAAAAGCAAAATACGGACAAAATTATCATGAGACATTAGGTAAAAAATTAGCTCAATTACCTGGAGTTTGGGGAGTATATTTCATCTTAGGAGATATCGATTTTATAGTTATAGCTAGATTTAAAAATAGAGAAGAATTTCTTAATAATTTCTTAGAAAAACTAATTAATATGCCAGAAATTGAAAGAACCTCAACTAGCGTAATAGCAAAAACCATAAAAGAAACTCCATTCCAAATCCTTTAGCTTTTCTCTTCTTTTATTATCTCACAAGACAAAATAGAATTACTATACTCTTTAGAATGTTCAATAGCACTTCTTATAATATTCTTTACATGCGTATCACTAATAACATATACTGAAAATTTACCTTTCTTTTCTACTTTCACTATTCCACAATTTCTAAGACATGCTAAATGATGAGAAATTAAAGATTGAGATTTATCCAAAGACTTAGAAATTTCTTGAACAGTAAATCCTTCATCTTTACTTAGCAAGAGAAAAACAATTCTTAGCCTAGTTGCATCAGATAAAGCAGAAAATAACGATTCTAACTCAGTCATTAAAGGATTAATTTCCATAATTAAATATAATGAATAGTATACTTAAAGACTATAGCAATTTCATGTATAAGTTAAGAATTGGCATTAAAATACTGTGTTTCTGTAATATTTCAAATGAATATATGTTCATATATAGTTACATTTATTAAGGATTACTATAAACTAAAATTAGTGAGAAAATGAAATTAAATTTTAAATTAAACCAATCAAACACACCAGATAAATGCGAGCATTGTGGAGCTCCATTAGATGATGACGCTTATGTATTAGACGTAAATGGAGAGAAACATTACTTCTGCTGTTCTCACTGCGCTGATGCATGGAAAAATAGTGAAAATAAATGAAAAAGCTAGTAATAATAGGTTATGGCGCAGCAGGATTCGCATCATTAATTAAAGCGAACGAATTAGGAGTTAAACCAGTCCTAATAGGTTATGGACCGCTTGGTGGAACATGCGTAAATTTTGGATGTGTTCCATCAAAGAAAATTTTAAGCTTAGGAGAGATTTTTCATAAATCGGAAAAATATTGTAATTGTAAAATAGACTTTTTCGAGATATTTAAGGAAGAGAAGGAATTAGTATCAAAACTAAGAAAGAGCAAATACGAAGACGTAATTTCTTCTTATGATGTAGAACTCATACAAGGTAAAGCATATTTTATATCTCCTAGTGAAATAAAGGTAAATAATCAAATAATAGAAGCAGAAAAATTCATAATCGCTACTGGTTCTTCCCCTTACATTCCCGACATTAAAGGAATAAAAGAAACTGGATTTTGGACAAATGTAGAAGCGTTAAATCCTGATAGAAAAATAGATTCTTTAATAATTATAGGTGGAAGAGCTCAAGCTTTGGAATTTGCACAAATGTACAAAAGATTAGGTGTTGACGTAGCAGTACTTCAGAGGAGTAAAAGATTATTACCAGATTGGGAACCTGAAATATCTTTAGAAGCTAAAAAAATCTTAGAAGACGAAGGAATAATTGTTGCAACTAATCTACAAATAAAGGAAATTGAAAAATGCAATAAAGGAAAAAAAGTAATAACTGATGTAGGTGAAGTAACAGCTGATGAAATACTATTAGCTACTGGGAGAAAACCAAATGTTGATTTAAATCTAGATAAGGCTGGAGTTTCTCTAAATCAAAAAGGTGGAATATTAGTAAATGATGAATTAAGAACTACTAATCCGAACATTTTTGCTGCAGGAGATGTAATAGGAGATAAAATGTTAGAAGCCTTAGCAGGAAAAGAAGGTACAATAGCTACAGAAAATGCTTTGACGAATTCGCATAAGAAGATTGATAAACTTAGCGTTCCCCAAGTTATTTTTACTCAACCAAATTTAGCTTCTGTAGGATTGAAAGAAAAAGAAGTAGAAAATCCAGACGTTAGAACAGTATACATGGAAGATATAGCAAAAGCTAACATTCTTAATGAGACTAGAGGATTTATTAAGATGATAACTAAGAATAGGAAAATCCTAGGTGTCCATTTAGTAATGGAAAATGGAGCAGAAGTTATAAATGAAGCAGCATTAGCGATAAAGATGAGAGCCAGCGTTGATGATATAATAGATACTGTTCATATATTCCCCACAATGGCAGAAGCTTTAAGAATAGTAGCGCTTGCATTTAACATTGACGTTAAAAAGATGAGTTGTTGCGTTTAGGATAGCTATTCTTTTGCGACTTTGATAAAAATTCTGAGATTGTATTATCTAATTTTTTTATATCATAACATAATCCTTCACAATACGAAAATGATTTTGCAAAAAACCCATAATATTTTTCTTCTCCTTCCATAATACGTTCAAGTTTTTTCTTCAATGGTCTATAGTCTACTTTTTCGCTCCATTTGATCTCTCCTAAGAATATCTTTCCTTGCCCTTCAGCAATAATATCAACTTCTTCTCCTTTGTGAATATATCTAGAAATTATATCTGGTTTAAAAGGAAGATTTATTATTCCAGATTTAATTAATTCTCTAATAAGTTTTTCAAATTTAAATGAAAAATATTCTGTTAAATCAATGCGATTAATAACTTTATTTATTTCCCCTATTTCCAGGTAATCTAGATTAGTGTAAACGAACTTAAACCAGAAATCAAAGAAATTATCCTTTATTTCATACCATCCTCTTTTAGCTTGATAAGGAATCTCGTGAATTACTATTTCATTTTCTATTAATCTATCTAAGTAAGACGTTAAATTACTTCTATCTAAACCAGTATAATCTGATATTTTACTCACAGTATTATATCCTTGTGAAATTGCTTTCAAAATTGAAAGATAAACTCTCTGCTCTCTAAATTCTTCTCTCAATAGGAATAAAGGTTCATTATATAATACGCTTCCTTTACTAAATACGTTTTGTCTTAAATTTTCCTCTACTGTAAGCGAAGAATTGAATTGATTTAGATAATATGGTATTCCCCCTAAGATACTCCAGGTTTTGATAATCTCCTCTATTTTCCAGTTCGGATAAAAAAATTTTAAATATGGAAAGTTAATTTCAGTTAATTTCCAACTTGCCGTTCTTCTTCCGTATAAAGGAGACTTACTTCCTAAAATTTCATTTTCCATCATTCCTATACTAGACCCTAATAAGATAAGGAAAATATTACTCTTAGATAATTTCTCATCCCATGCTAATTGAAGTATAGAATTTATTCCTTTATCGATTTCTAATAAGTACTGATATTCGTCAAGAGCTAAAACTACTTTTTCATTTCCAATTTCATCCACAAAATATTCCAATAATTTATCTAGACTAACGTTAAGAGATTTGAAGTAATTTTTACCAGTTAATTCAGCCATTTTTTCTTGTAGTCTTTTTATATTATCATTAATTCCTTCTTTTGTGCATAGGTGATATATTCCCTTCTTGTTTTGCATAAAACTCTTTATTAACTCAGTTTTTCCAATTCTTCTCCTTCCATATAATATAATCAGTTGAGCTCTATTTTCTTTATATTTATTTTCTAGGAACTCTAACTCCCTTTGTCTGTCGACAAATAGTGGTACCACAAATATTATAATCTAGGTACCACTAAAAGTTTATCTTATGTACTCACTAGTTATCAGTGAACTACTTCTTAGAATCCTAAAATTCAATTAATAAAATATTACTAGTTTATCTAATAATTGAAAAACGAGTTAAAACGAAATAAATTGATCTTTAAGAGAAAACATTTTTGAGAGAATCCAGGATAGTAGTGATCTAATAGTAAAAATGTTTGGAATTTGAGCTAAAGTAAATATTTCATTAAATCGCTTATTGCTGTATATTCATTTGAATTTCCTTGGTAAAATATAACATATATTTCTTTCCCTTGATATCCAAATCCAATCTGAAAACTTTGATACTTTATTTCAAAGGAAGTAGAAGTGATATTTGTTAGATTTAACGAGGATAAACCATGATATGCCTCGTCAAAAACTGATTGAGGCTCATAAGCTGAAGTATAATTGAAGATTATCAATGTCAGAGTCTGATTGCTATATTGGAAAGTAGTAAAATTAATTGTGTCTAAATCAGTTTCAATTATTGCCATAATATTGCTTACATTCCTATTTATCAATTCCAAATTTGATAGACTGACTTTATCTACTGTTCCATTCAAAAAGTAAACAGTACCATTAGAAGCATTAACTTTTACGTAACCAGATAAGCTTTCATTTTCTGTCCATGAACCTCCAAAATACTTATCTACTGTTGAAGCATCAACAACTTTCTGGCTAGAAGTTACGCTAGTATTGTGCGTTATGTCTAAGTTAGGTAAATAATACAAAAGCACGGAAAATATTATTAGCACACCTATAATTCCAACAATAAGCTTAATTTTAGCATTTCTTGATTTTTCTACCATACACTTAAATTGTCTCCATAAAAAATAAAACTCTTCCAAAGTAAAAACAAAGCATGGAAGAAGCAATAAATTTAGCAAAAATGGGAAAACCATTAGCTGCTATGTTATTCATAAAATCTTATGTTGAGGATAAAGTTAAAGATAAAGATATTAATTCTATGGATAAAGTTTGTAGAGATTTAATATCAGCAATCTTAGCTACGCCATCCTTAAATGATGAGAGTTGGAGAATATTTGTACCTTCACCAAGTGTAGAAGAAATAGAGGCTGTAGTTAAAAAATTAAATGATTGCATCTAAAGTATTGGTTTCTTAGGAGAATGCTTTCCGTATTTTCCTTTAAATCTTTCTTCTTCCCAAACATTACCTCTTTCATTATATCCTCTCTCTTCCCAATATCCATCAGTGTAATCAGACAGAAACTCTATTTCAGTTAACCATTTAGCACTCTTCCATCCATATAAGTGTGGCATAAATGGCCTAGCTGGAAATCCTTGTTCTTTAGTTAAAGGTTTACCTTGCATTCTTAATGCAATGATAGAATCTTCAGAGAGTGCATCTTCAATAGGTACTACTGAAGTATATCCATCTAACGAATAGAACATTACCCATTTTGCTTCACTCTTCACTTTTGCCATATCCGCTAATTTCTTTATTTTTACTCCTTCCCAATAAACGTCTTTTACACTCCAACCTGTTACACAGTGAAAATCTCTAGTATAAGACGTATCTATCATTTCCAACAATTGATTATAGTTAAATTCTAAATTTTTTTCTACTAATCCAGAAATTTTTAGCCTATATGAATTTATATCAACTTCAGGAACACCTAATTCTGCATAATAGATAAACTTTTTTATGTATTTCTGATGAGGTGGCACTTGTTTTTCTTCCATAGGATAAGATTATTGTCTACATATTTAAACATGCTTTAATGTTATTTTTATAAAAAAATATTTAGCAAAACACTGCATAGTATTATTCTTTCAACTTATATATATTTACAGATTTTTAATTATTTAATCAAATTTTTCTAAAAAGAAAGGGAACTTTTTAAGACTATATTAAAATCATAAACCTATGATACAGACTGAATCTTTGACTAAGGTATACAAGGATAAGACTATTGCATTAGATCATTTAACAGTTACCTTAGATGCTAAAGTTTCCTGTATTTTAGGTAGAAATGGAGCAGGAAAAACTACTTTAACCAGAATTTTATCTACTCAACTTTTACCTACAAGTGGGAAAGCTTACATAAATGGATTAGATGTAGTTTCTGAAGCAAAAAAAGTTAGAAAAATAATTTCAAGCATACCTCAAGAAGCCTCACCAATGGGAATAGCTAGTCCTTTAGAGCACTTAGTAATGTATCTAACTGCAAGAGGATTCTCTATTTCTGAATCTATGCAAAGAGCAAAGAATGCTCTAAAAGAAGTAGGATTATATAAAGTAATGGATAAACCTACTGATGAACTTTCAGGAGGAATGAAAAGGAAAGTTTTCGTTGCCATGGCTATAAGTTCTGATGCAGATATAGTATTCTTAGATGAACCTACAACCGGATTGGATCCTATATCAAGGCTAGAAGTTTGGTCTACAATAAAAACAATGAGTTCAAAAATAGTTTTGACTACACATTACATGGAAGAGGCAGAAGAATTATGCGATAAAATAGCAATAATTGATAAGGGAAAATTAGTTGCTTATGGAAGCCCTGCAGAATTGCTTGAACCTTTAAAAGGAAAAGTAAGAGTAGAAGGTTTAGGAGACATAAGAGTAGGAAATATGAAATTATCTTACGTGGATACTAATAAAGCAAAAGAATTGATTGACAAAGGAGTAGTAATAAAACCAATAAGTTTGGAAGACGTTATGATTCTAAAAGGGTTATACTATGAAGACTAAATTTATATTAGCTTTCACATGGTTTTATGGATATTCAAATATTAAAAGAGCTCCAGTATATATTATAGCTTACTTATCTTTGCCATTATCTTTACTTTTCTTTATTTACGTAATATCTAAAGGAGAACTAATAAATTACGGTATTTTAGGAGGACTAATTTCAGTAATAGTATCCAATTCTATCTCATTAATAGGAGATTTTACTTTTATGAGATTACAATTAAGATTACAAGATTTGCTAGTTGCGACTGAAATTGGACCAATAGATTATATAATAGGATTAACATTAGGCAATTTCATATACAGTTTGCCTGGGTTAATACTTTATATCATTTTAGGATTAATCTTTAAAATATTCAACATTATCCAGTTGATCATTATTTTAGTAATACTAGCTGTATTACTATTTTCTACTACTGCACTATCAATTACTTTAGCTAGCCTAATAAGGCATACTAGACATTCATGGGGCATTTCAACTTTTATGTCATTATTATTTACAATTCTACCTCCACTGTATTATCCTTTCAGCGTTTTGCCTAAATGGGCATTAGATATACTATATATTTCTCCAGCTACTTCAGCATCAGTTTTTATTCAAGGATTTCTAAATCTTCAAAATTTGAACTTATATTCTATCGCAATTTTTATCATAGAAAGTGCAATTTTACTTAGTCTTCCTCTATACGTTATGAAGTGGAGAGAGAATTAAGTATTAGAAAGCAACTGTGTGGCTATCATCTCACTAGGATTAATAATTTCTATTTCTTTTATCTTCTTTAGCGTTTGAATCCTTTTTTCAGTATCTTTATCGTGAACTATTGCAATTATTTTTGTGTCTTTAGCGATTTCAGAAAGTATAACTAAAGTGTATATCATGTCGCTAATGTTCTTCATATCTACTACTATTAATTTAGCTCTTTCTGGATGGAATTTATGCAATTCTTCTTCTGATATTACATTTATTGCATAAACTCTAATTCCTTCTTCTTTGAATTTTTCTGACTCTACTTTATCTGAAACTAGTAAGACATATTTTTCTTTTTTATCTTTTAGTAAAGTCACTAAATTTACGTTTACTGGACCTGAACCTATTAATAAAATATGAGATCTTGTGAATTCCTCTTCTATTTTTTCTAGCTTTTCGCTTAATGACTGAATATTATTCGTTGCCAAATCGCTGGAAATACTGCTTAATGCTGTTAAGAAAGCTCCCATTCCCATTATAATTAGAGCCACAATAAAAATCTTAGCAATTGGAGTTATAGGAACTATATCACCATAACCTACTGTAGATAAAGTAATAATCGTAAAATAAATTGCATTTATTAAATTCATAGGTTGATTAAAATTATGTCCTGAATTTCCTAGAATATAATTACCTATAACTCCTACTAAAACTACTGCAAAAAGAATAAGCAATGATGCAATAGATCTGCTTGATAGTATCATAAAAATTCTTTTCTATTTCAGAGTAATAAACTTGATAAGAAACGCAAACCAGCATTAAGAAATAGTTTTTCTGCTGTATTTTCAATATTTTTTTAAAATCTAAAAGCCATTTTTACTCAATGATAATTGCCAATAACGTGGAGAAAAGATATGGAAATAAGCAAGCATTGAAAGGAGTTTCGTTAACTGCAGAAAAAGGTAAAATAACTGCAATTTTAGGCCCTAATGGAGCTGGAAAAACTACATTAATAAGAATAATAATGGGTTTGATTTTTCCAGATAAAGGAGATATAAAAATTTTAGGAAAAGATCCATTTAAAGACAAGAAAATATTTAAAAAAATTGGATATATTCAAGAATTACCAAATTTACCTCCATTTTTATCTGGAAGAGAACTTTTAAATTTTTCAGCTAGTATAAAAGGAGTATCAAAAGAAGAGATTTCTAACTTACTAGAATTAGTAGGCATGACTGAGAACGCGGACAAGAAAATAGCTAAATATAGCAAAGGAATGATGCAGAGAATAGCTATAGCAGAAGCATTGTTAGGGAATCCTGAAGTTATAGTTATGGATGAACCAAATATGGGTACTGATCCAGTATTAGTAAGCAATTTCAGAATGATGATAAAAAAACTAGCTAAAGAAGGAGTTACAGTCCTAATGACATCACATGAGATGGAGGATGTAAAGAAAATGGCTGACAAAGTTTATTTCATATTCAAAGGTAATCTATATTTCGAAGGAACTGTAGAAGATTTATTAAAAAGATTCTTAGGAATAAGAGTTATAATAGAAACTAATGATATGGAAAATCTAATTACAGAAATAAAAAAAAATAGATTTTGTCAAAGATTTTATTAAAGAAGGTGATAATAAAATAATTCTATCTTTAACTGAAGATAGAAGAGAAGAACTATTAAGAAAATTAATATTAGCAAACATTAATGTTAGATCATTTTACTTAGATAATGAATTAGAAGAAGCTTACATAAACATAGTAAAAGAGGCAAATAATACATGATAGAAAAAATAATTCTATACGAAATAAGAAGAGCTATAGCTAGAAAAAAGGTAATAACATTAGTTGCAATAACTTTTCTTTTTGAAATAGGAATTTATTTAGCTCTAGCAGAATTTAGAACTCCAAGAGTTGAAGCATTATTAAAACCAATTGAAGACTTAATTTGGCTCGCAGGAGTACTTTTACCTCAAAGTTTACTAATCCATTTTATATCAATTTCTATTTCTTCTGGAGCTATGTCAGAAGAATACGAACAAGGTACAGTAGACTTCTTCATGACTAAACCTATAACTAGATTACAGTTTTTGATAGGAAAATTCATAGGAGGTTACTTACTAGTAGCCTCAATCTATGGTTTAATGGTAGCTTTAGCTTTAATATTTTCAGAAGGATTTTTTGGATATCAAGCAGAATTAAATTACTTATGGATAATAATATCTTCCATATTATTTTCGACTTTGACATTCTTTTCTATAGGTTTTATGTTCGGAGAAATGTTAAGGAGAAGTAGCTTAGCTTTTCTAGTATCTAGCACAATACTCATTGGTTCAGTGATAATTGGAGCAGTGCTCCTATTTGTAGCAAAATTGACTGGATTATTCTTCTTGATAGGCATAGCAATCTCATTACCTTCTTGGGGTGCTACAGAATTACCTTTCCTATTAGCTCAATCAATTCCTCATGCATCTCTAATAGTTCAAGCACTAGAAATCTTCCCAGCAGTACCTGGAACAACAATAGCTGCAATTGCTTATATTTTAGGTTATTCAGGAATTTCAGTAGCTATAGGATTTCTAAGCTATTTGCATAGAGATATACCCAAAAAAGTTAGCTAACAAACTAGAAAAACTCTTATAAATTAGATATATCTAAATTGTCGTATGAATTCCAAGTTTGCAAAATTTGTATCTAAAAAATGGTACTTGATAATAATAGTCTGGATAATAATTTTAGCAGTTTCTGCACCTTTATCTTCACTCTTTTTTAACTCAGTAAGCTATCAAATTACTATTACTACTCCAGGTAGTACAGCAGCTAAGGCAGAAAATATAGTTTCAAATTACTTTCATTTAAGGAATACAGGCGAAGCAGGGGCAATACTAATTCTAAAAGGAAATGTAACACCTTATTCCCTATATTTATCAAATTTAACTAAATATGGAAATATTACAATAACTAGCTTCTTTACATTAGAAAAGGGAATCTTAAATAGTACATTATACTCATTAGTTAATTCTACGAATAAATTAAATGAAAGTATTACAAACATTAGCATTGACGAGAATAAACTAAATCTTAATCTAAGCAAACAATATACAAACTTAACAGAAAGCATAACTAAACTTCAAGAGTTAAGTAACGGAACTAAGGAAGTTCAATCTAAATTCATAAACGTAAGTAATCAGATAAACGATACAGCAAAACAGTTAGAAGACTTACATTACTCTATGCAACAAAATCTCACTGCATTTGAAAAAATCTCATCAGGAGAAAGAATTGTAAATTCCTCAGCAAGAAACGAATCATTATTCCTTTTCGGTTATCCTTCGGAATTTTTAGAAATATTCACTAAGTACTATGAAGAGACGCATAACTTCACTTACTCTAGCGAAGAAGCTTACGAACTAGTAAATTCCAGCATCACAGAAAATAGTATAAAAGAATATTTTAATCTATTTTATGATAATTGGCTAAATCAAAATATAACTAATTATATTCAAAGAGCAGAAAATGCAGTAATCTATTCAGCAAACGAATTAATTAAAGAAAATATACTCAACTCAACCTTCACTGAGCCTCTTCTGCATTACATAAATATAACTAATTTTGAAAACGAAACTCCTTATGAAGAATTTACTGTATATTTCATGAATGAAACCTATCATGTACCTTTACAGTTATCTCAAGAATTATATAACATACCAGCTGAGAATGTCCTTTTGCAATTATACTCTAACAAGACTGGATTACCTCAAAGCTTCCTTCAAGAAGTTTTGAATACTACTTCAGATTTCACTAAATTATCATATCAATTAATATCGGAAAAAGTTAAAAATAATGCTACAGAATTCAATTTCATTACGCAAGTATATAATAACTTAACTGAATCACCATATATTTTTGCCGTAAATTATATTAGTAAAACGTATAACGTAAACGAGAGCATAGTAGAAGAAGTAAGTAACTTTACCTCATATTCTCAATTTGTAAACTATATTTCATCCCAAGCTTCTGAAAAGTCTCATTTACCACAATGGGTATTCTCAGAATTAATCTACAAGGATAATGTCTCCAACATCACAGCATATATTATATCGACTAAGATAGGTCAACTAGATCCTTTACTTAATGCTTCCCATATTACTCCTAAAGATTTCGCTTTACAATTAGAAAATATTTCTAAATACGGAATATATAACTTATCAGCTTCTTTAATAGTAAATTACGCTAAATTCCCAGCAACACTATCAGTCAATAGAACACAACTGATAAATGCAATAGACCTAACTTACAATTCCAGCATAGATACGTTAGTTACAAATTTAATATCTAAAAACGAATTTCCTGTCCAACCAATATCTAATATAACAGACCAGCTATACACGCATAACCTATACTTAATAGTCATGACTGGTAACTTCACCTATAATGAAGCCAAAGAATTTCAATCATATATTTCATCAAAAATTAACTTAACAAACTACTTAACTGGAAGCAAACCAGTAAGTCACCAGCTTGAAGGAATAGCTAGCAAAGCATTCTCAGTTGCAATACCAGTTGGAATAATTCTTGCAATACTCTTAACTGGTATTTACTTTAGGTCTTTCGTTGCAGCTTTAGTCCCATTAGGGATCTATGCTTCAGCATTCCTAGCAGCATCAGCATTAATATATGGAGTTGTAATAAAGCTCCTAGGAATAACAGTAGATTTCTTAACACCAAGCCAAGTACTTCTATTAGCTTTAGGTTTAGGTACAGACTATGTAGTTTTCATTTCAAGTAGATATATTGAAGAAAGAAAAGCAGGAAAGAGTAAAGATGAAGCAGTAAACGAAGCTATAGTATGGGGAGGAAAAGCAGTTACTTTAACTGCATTAGTTGTAATGCTATCATTCCTATTCCTCTACATCTACAATGTGCCCTTAGTTTCCGATACATCTATTTCAGAAATGTTAGCAGTGATAGTAGTATGGCTATCAGCAACAACTCTATTTACTTCAATCTTAAGGAAAGCTGGAGATAAACTATTCTTCCCAGCAAAATTTAACGTAAATAAGAATGACAAAACAAAACCAATTAGAAAACCTGGACTTAAAGTAGTAGTATTAACTAGTATAGTAATAATATTCGCATTTATAGCAGTTACTACTCCATTAAGTATGAATATTCTAGGATTATTACCTGCATCTCAAGCTACTTCAGCTGTAAATTTATTGGATCAGCAGTTTACCAGTAATAATATATTTCCAATATGCCTTGTAGTCAATGAAACTAACGGAGGAAATTTCACTTATCAAGATTACCAATACGCAGTAAATATATATCATAATCTAACTTCATTACCTGGAGTTACTTCTGTTGAATCACCAGTATCGCCTTATGGAGGACTAATTTCGTACAATAACCTTTCAGAATATAATTATACTGAATACGTTTCTCATGGATATATGCTATTCTTAGTTAATCAAAAATATCAACCATTCTCTCCACAGTCCTTTAATATAGTTCAAAAAATTGAAAATATGAAAATTGGATATGTAGGTGGAGGTCCAGTAGACGCTTATAATATCCTTCACTTCGTAGAATCTGATTTCTTCGAAATAGTTTTACTAATAGGCATAACAATGTATATTATTTTAGTAATATTAACTAGATCTTTCTCAATTGCAGGAGTTATTATATTTACAATATTCTCTGCTGTAGCATTAACTTTAGGATTAGAAAAATTAATATTCACTTCTATAGGATTTTCAATATTTGCTATAGTCCCATTATTCCTTGTTGCTATAATAATCGGAATAGGAATGGATTACAACATATTCCTGATTTCAAGAATTCATGAAGAGTTAGAAAAAGGAAACGATATGGAAATCGCAGTAGGTAAAACAGTTAAAAGTATAGGAAAGACAATAATATTCCTTGGATTAATATTTGCCGGAACTATGGGTTCATTAATGTTAGTAAATGCCGCAATATTACAAGAAATAGGATTTGCATTATCCGTTGCAGCAATTTTAGAGACTTCACTTCTTTGGTATTATTTAGCTCCATCACTGCTTGTATTACTATTCAAAAAATTCAAAACAAGACCAAAAATGATAATATAAAAATTGTCATTTTTATATAAATAATTTTTCTATTTTCTACCAAGTTTATATAAGGCATGCTTAAAATATATTATACAAAACTTTATTTTTCTCTAAATGCTACTATATATAATGAGAATAACAATTCTCAGCGCTAAGGGTGGTATAGGTAAGTCTACAATCTCATTATTACTAGGTAAATTCTTCGCATGTAATGGAAAAAATACATTAATAATTGATAGAGACCCTTTAGGTTGGATATCAAGAATTGCTGGAATTACAGATAATGGATTATTAAGCAAAATAGTAAATAGAGATGATAATGTTACCAGTTCATTAACTGAATTACATCTTAAAGGAAAATTAGGTGTATTAAAATTATATGGAGATGGCCCAAGATTTTACGTAGATTATGAAAACATTAAGAAAAAAGATGAATTAAAAAACAAATTAGAGATGGAATATAAAAAAATAATAACAAAAAACTACAATTATTTTATAGTTGATAATCCTTCAATGGTAGGCTATATGGATGAAGAAGTATTCCTAGAGTTATATATGTTTAGAAAAATACTTCCACAAGAAAAAATTTTTAGAATATATATCACTGATTCAAGCGATGCATCAATCCAAACTACTAAAAAATATATAGAGAGTATAGAAAAAGATGCAAATAATATAGGAACATACATTGCTGTTATCATTAATCTAGTTCCGCCCTTTCCCGAAGATATTGAAAAGGCTAAGCAAAAGGCTTCACAGTTTGAAAAATTTAAGATAGTTTTGCCTTTCAAAGAAGATTTATTCATGATTAATAAAGAAATATCTGAAATAAATATTCCAGAAGAAATTAAGAGCCTTGGAGAATATATATCAAGTCTAAATAAATAATTTTTCTTAAATTTTTATATGGAATCTGATCTTAAATAAGCTATTAACATGCTATACTTAAATCTAAAATATTATAAAATCAAGTTTAGCTTTTTAGCATTTATTTTCTAAATCTTCACGATAATTTCTATTATATAACTTATATAATTTTATTTCTGTTAAAAAGTAAACTGGATAATACATTATTATACTTGTAAAGTTTATACTAAAACTAAAACTTAATAATGTATTTAACATCTTTATATGAAAAAAAGATTATAAGAGCTATATATAATCTATATATTATGAGCTTCGAAAACAATGACAATAAAATTTACTGCCAAAAGATAACTATTGGATTTGAAATATGCTACAGTTATTCCATTAATTTTAAAAATCAAAACGAAAATATGTCATAAATTATTTAAGTGAATATTTAATATATAAACTTTGTAAATTGAATTTTCATTTTCCATAAAAATCTAGATTATTAATTATTGAGTATACTCCGATTAAGTTTATATTATATAACATTTTAAGTAATATTATGGACAAGAAATTATTAAATATTAATTACATATTTTATACCGCTTTAGGAATTATAATAGTGATTTATACTTATTTTACTGTAAAAACTTTTGCCCCAGTACAAGGATATATTGGAGATGAAGTATGGTATCCTACAGCTGCTTACAATTATCTTAAACTTATTTTCCATATAACACCTCCAATGTATTTTCCATATTCTAATGAAGCTGGAATACAAACATACCTTAACCTATCACATCCACCATTAGCTAAATATATCATGGACATATTTATATTATTTTTAGGTTATTCACCAATAGCGTGGAGATTAGGTAGCTGGATCATAGGAGATCTTTTAGTAATTGCAGGATTCTTTTACGCCAGATATATAGTAGGAAACGATATAATTGGAAATTTAGCTGGTTTGATGACTGCAATAATTTTAGTTTCTGATCCAAACTTATGGCTATTGCACGGAATAGCAATGCTTGATATCTATGTAGCATTCTTTAGTTTTATGTCGCTTTTCTTCTTGATAAGAAAAAGAATATTATTAGCATCAATATTTTTAGGATTAGCATTCGCCTCTAAAGAACCATCATTCGTATTAGTAATTCCTTTTCTGTACTATTTAGGAGAATTAGAAAAGAAACCATTAAAAAGAGTAATTTATGGATTAGGAATTCCAGCATCAATATACTTACTTGCCTCCGTACCATTGATGGTTTATTATGGTGGAATAATTAACTGGTTTATATTAAAATACCAACACATGGTAGCATGGGATATAACAAATGGACATATAGCATTGACCGCAGTTTCACAAATCTCAACTCCTTGGGGATGGTTCTTAAATATTCATCCATTTTACATGGGATATAACTTCTATGCTAACGTAAATCCAGTAATTATGTTCTTATGGCTAGGCCTAACGCCTATAGCATTCATTATGAAAAACCTAAAAATGATAATGACTACAATGTTTGCTTGGACAGAATGGCTAGGATTCACACTAGTTTACTTCTTAGGTAATCATACATTATTCAGCTTTTATGTAACAGACTTTGCTCCTTTCTTAGATTCATACGTAGTAATATCACTTTTTATGATAGCAAGATATACACTCCTTAAAAATAAGAATATTAACATAGAAAGTAAGAATATTCCTGACATTAAAATCGTCAAGGAAAATAACGAAACCGAACAAAAAGAAAAAAATTAAAATCACTCTGGTGGAATTTCTTGGAATAAAAGAGTTAAATCAATTCCCTTTTTCTTATTATTATATTTTGAGGCCAAAAATATGATGCCACCAACAGCATAAATAACTATTAGACTACCTATAGTAGCAAAATTTATTGGCAAAAGAACTGGATTACCCCAAGTATAAGCTAAAATAAATATAAGAAAAGCAAACACAGCAAAACCAATTAAACTTATCACTGGTATACCTAATAATTTCCTTTTCACTGGCACAGTATTTTCATAAAGCGATTTCCTTAGATAAGGCATTAAAGCAGTAGATATAGCAAAAACTGCATAACCAATTTCGAAAATAACCGTAACATCAACTAATGCAACAACAGTGTTCAAAGCATAAAGTAAAACTCCTATAATTCCTATAGCTCCTACAACAATCGTAGCCTTAACTGGAGCCCTAAGTCTATCATTAACATCTGCAAATTTCTCTGGGATTATCCTATCGAAAGACCACGAGAACAAATACCTTACTAAAGAAGTCACTAAAGGAGGATTACTATAGAAATTAGGTAACCATAAAGCAATAAACATTATTAGATAAATTAAGATATTATGATTGACTATCAAAGCAAAGTAAGGTGTAAAATCTCCTATAGATGACAGATTATTATATACTGTATCATTAATATTGTTATTACTTATGTAACTCCAAGAAGTCATAAACTTATATCCAAAAGCATTTAAACTCAAATAAGTGAAAATAGAATAATATACAAATATAATGAGAATAGCTACAATTATAGAATACAGCACATTCCTCCTAACTTGCTTCATTTCTCCTGCCCAGGATGCAGGCAAATTATACCAAGAATAATAATACCAGATTACTGGACCAGCTAAAATAGTAGCATAAAGTACTGGATAATAATGCAAACCATTACTTTGAGCATCTGCTATAACTTCATTATAAGCATTAGAAATCCCAGTAGACGAATCTAAAGCAGAAGCAAAACTACTAGGATGAATCTGAAGCAAAAACGCAAACATTATTATAGATGTTATTAACGTTATAACTCCTCCCCAAAATATAAACCTCCACTGTACTCTAGGAATTATAGAAAGAACAATGGAGAAAAACACTACTATTATACCTACGATAACACTACCCTCAGTAGAAGAAAACCAATTACCTAAAGATAGATAAAACGAATTCCCATATGCCAAACCTAAACCAGAAAATAAATAACCAAACCATTGAGCAGCTAAATAACTATAATATCCTAAAGACAATCCAAAAGCAACAAACAATCCAAAATAATTTAGAAAACCTACTACTGGATGAACAGCCCTACTGTTGAATACGTAATCACCACCAGATCTAGGCATAGATACACCAGATATATAAAAAAGAAAAGCCATACCTAAAGTAGGAGGCAACATTAACAAAAAAGAAGCAACCCAATTTGCTCCAGGTGAAGTAAAAAGCCAACTTAAAATTAAGATAGGAACACCTCCGGTTACGAGTCCAAAGTTAGCTGATAAAGAAGCCCAAGGACTTACTTCTCTCACTAAACCGGAGGATTCTCTTATGAATAAACCCTTCCTTTGAGCCATTTTCAACTTACAGTTAAGCACGGAAATTTAAAATTAACCTACTAAACGTTTTAAATTTTAAGGCAAAAATCAAATATGGAAAAATTGTAGCCTTAAAAAATTTTTAATAGCACGACATCACTTATATTCACTTAATAGTTCAAGATACACTACATAATATAGTGTAACATATGTTAATGCGTATTATGAAAATTATATTCCAATTTAGAAATAACTAAAATTTATTAATAGTAATATTCACAACAAGTACAAAGAAAAATTAAATATAGATAGTATATAGTACTCAATTTAAAGATGCATATATGAATAGATAATTTTTTATTAGATAATGAAATTATCTTTCATTAAGTTCTATAGAAAGAAATCAAAGCCCTCTAAATTAGAAAACACGTATAATAAGCCGAGAGAAATGGGCTTATTCCTGATTCTATAAAAAGCAAAATAGCTATCATAAAAACCTTTTTGTTGAATTAAAAATTTAAATCATTTTTTACTTCTACTGATTGGCTCCACTCCAATCTTTCTAGCTACATCTTCTAATACTCTTAATTGCTCCTTGTGAAAGCCTATAAACAAACCTTTACCCTTGCCTCCAACATAAAGATTAGAAGAAAAATCTAGAGGTAAACTAGGAATAATTACCTTAAGCTTATGTTCACCTATATCTATCTCAACAGAATTATTCTTCCAATTTACAAGAGGATAAACAGAATGCCTAGGTTTTATTAATCCCTTGATTTTTTCACCTTCAATATCTACATGAGTCACCCTAGCCCTATTATATCCTTTAACATGCAAAAACAATCTTGCATCAACTTTCTCGCCATCTAAGTAAACTTCACCTTCCAAAGGAATTTTCCCATCCATACCATAAGTTTCATAACTAAAGTTTAAAAAGCCGAAAGACAAAAGTTCGATATCGGAAAATTTATTGGTGATTTTTTTGATACAAACAATAGACCTAACAAAAGAGTTTGAAGTAAAAAGAAAAAAAATTAAAGCATTAGACAATGTCAACATCAGCATAGAAAAAGGACAATTAGGTGCACTAGTAGGACACAATGGAGCAGGAAAAACTACATTATTAAAAATACTTTCCACCCTAGTTATCCCAACTTATGGAGACGCAATAGTCAACGGTTATAGCGTTTTAAAAGACGAAAAGAAAGTAAGAGAAAATATAGGATTAGTAACAGTAAGTGAAAGAGCATTTTACTATAGACTAACAGCCATGGACAACCTCATATTTTTTTCCAGCTTACAAGGACTATCATTATCCGACGCAAAAAGAAGAGCAAAAGAATTATTAGAATTCGTAGGATTACAAGATTGGGCAAACATACCTTACATGAAATTTAGCACAGGAATGCAAAAAAGATTAGCATTAGCCAGAGCATTAATAACAGACCCACCAGTAATTTTAATGGACGAACCAACACTAGGATTAGACTTACTTTCAGCCAGAGAATTTAGAAGAGTAATAAAATCATTAAAAGACAAGACAATCCTAATGTCATCACATTACCTAAGAGAAGTAGAAGAATTAGCCAACGAAATATTTCTAATTAAAAGAGGAAAAATAGTAGAAAAAGGAACATTAGAAGAATTAAAAGAAAAAGTAGGAAACATTCTAGAAGTAGAAGTTAACTATCTAACAGATGACCTAAAAAAATACCTAATAGAAGTACACGATGATTATTATATTTTAAGAATACCAGAAAAAGAAATAGAAAAATTAAGATATTATAAAGAAATAGAAAAAACATCACCAAACCTAGACGACATTTACGTTTATTTCATAGGCGAAGAAAGAGAAACTCCAGGAAAAGGAAAGGTGAGACCATGGAGAGTAAGGGAATAACAGCCAGATTATATTCATTCCTCTATATTAGAGGATTCAAAGTTTGGACAAGCTACAGAACACAAGTAGCCCTGACAGTTCTATCTTGGACACTACCTGTCTTCACTTATTATTTTATAGGAACAGCCTTAGGAAATAGTTTAGTAGAAAAAATAGACGTTTCAGATTACACAAGCTTCTTCGTAGTAGGCTTAGCATTTCAAGGATACGTAACATCAGTTATAACAACAATAAGCCAAAGAATTAGAAACGAACAACTTTACGGAACAATAGAATACTACGTATTATCAAAATCTGGAGTAGTAGGATTCCTCCTATATTCAGCAATATGGGGATTTACAATAAATACAGTAAACGCAATAATAATACTTTTAGTAGGAGATGGACTAGGAGTAAAATACAACATTAACTGGATTCCAACAATCCTTATTATTATACTCCTCATAACTTCAACACTAGGCTTAGCCTTCCTCTCAGCTTCCTTTACAATGATAATAAAACAAGGAAACCCAATATCACTATTCTTTTCAACATTCACAACACTATTAGGAGGAGTAGTATTTCCAATAACAGTAATGCCTACACCAATAACTTACTTAAGCGACGCTCTACCATTAACATGGGCATTAGAAGGATTAAGAAACTCAATGCTACAAGGATATTCAATAATACAAGAAGCAAACATATTAATTATACTCCTAATATTTAACGCAATACTTTTACCTTTAGGAATATTTTCGTACAAATACGCATTCAAAAAAGCAAGAGAAAAAGGAACACTAGGAGAATACTAAACAAACAAATAAATAAAAATTCAGTATTATTAATATAACCTATAACACCGTATTCTTCTTAGAATCATGTGATAATTTATAAACCAATAATTAATCAATAACATATGATAATAACATTTACACCATTACCGACTTACGGAAAATCCCACATAATATCGCTATTATCACTAGGACTAAGTTGGAAAGGAAAAAGAACACTAGTAATAGACTTAGATGAGAAAAGCTACACATCGACCTTTTTTATAAAACCAAAATACGTAAAAAAAGGATTATTCAACATAAAAAACACAAACATAGATATTCTAGTATACCCATGTAAAATAGAACCAGACCTAGATAACTATGACGATATACAACCAGACTTCACTAATTACGTAGAAAACGCATTATCTTACGCAAAAATAAAAATAAAAGACTACGACTACATATTCATAGACTTCCACCCTAGAATATCAATGATAGCAATGAACGCCATAGAATCATCACAATACATAATATCAGTATTGCCACCAAGCAAAAACAGAGAACTTAGAAAATCAATAAACATCCTAATCCATTGGATGAACCAATTCTACGTAAACCTAAAGTATATAGGAAACATAGTAATTTATGAAGGAAAACCATACGAACAAGAATACGAAGCCTACAGAATAGTAGACGACGCACTAAAATCACTTAGCGATGACGAAAAAAAAGAAATTGAAAAAAGAATCTATCCATATGACGGGAACTTAAAACTAATAAACTTCAAAACAGCAATACCAGCAAGAAAAGAACTAATAAACCTTAATTTTAGTGACACAAAAAAAGAAATTCCAATATTTATTTCAGCAAGAAAAGAAAAAAATAAAAAGATAATTACTGATCTAACAGAAGAGTTTCTAGAAAGAATTACAAAAGCATGATACAAAATATATAAAATTATAACCAAATATAAATTCAACGCCTACATGAAAATTAATATTTTGATTATAATTACATGAAACAATTTACGGAAAATCCTGTGACTATTAAAACATAACAAGGAATTTCCCTTAAACTTAATTTTAAATACTACAATTATGAGAACCAAAATCTTATTCGAATAACTGACCAGTTCTCACAAAGCATTAATCCCTGTTAATAGGAAATACTCCAGCATAACTTCAAATTAGCTCTTTATAGTATTAAGAATATAACCTAGTGCAAACAAACCTGCACCTATAAAAATTATATCCAAATGCAACTCTCCTTTAGCAAAAGCATAATACCAAATATCAAACATAAAAGGCAAAGATAAAACTATGAAAACCCAAGATAATGTATTTATAAAACTACCACTCTTCTTCTGATTAACTTGCCTACCCCTTTTCCCCTTTCTTTTACGCCCTACCTTCTCGTCCTTTTTTTCCTCATCATCCTTAATACTATTTATAATTTTATTTTGTATATCTGCCCTACTATTTTCCATTTTATTACTAATTTTATCCCCTATTATAATACCTAAAACCCCAAAAACAAAATAAAACCATGCGAGATTCCCTAAATTTACTCTATCAAAAAAAGCCGACAACAAAAGAGAAAAAATACCTAACAAAACCAAAATTCTAGAATCATAATTAAACAACAGCAAAATAACCAAAGAAACAACAAAGGAAAACAACATAAAGTAAACATTATCAATCTTAAGCGAAACAAAAGGAATAAAACCTATTATCAACGAATATATATAATTCGATAGCTCACTCCTATTCATTTCCTTAACCTCAATATTAAACCTAACACGCTAAAAATAGTTATAAAATCAACTACAAGCAAACCCTCATTAATATAATAACCCTCATAAACAGCCTTTCCTACCCCATTATGCATAAGAATTTCTAAATATCCATGATAATCTTTAGCATTCCAAAAATGATTATAAGGAACTAGAACTACAGCCTCACTAGCATTACCACTAACTATCACCTCATTTGGCTTAATACTAACATTTAAAGGCTTACCAGACAGAGAAAATGCAATACTCTTAAACTCCTCATTTTCATAAACATAAAATCCTCCACCATGATAAACCTCTACAAGACCATTTAAAGTAAAAGGAGATAAAGAAACAACATATTTTACACCTTCCATAGAAAGATTATAAACAGAATAGTTACTTATAGGCAAAGGATTAGGGATTAAATCAGACAATTCATAACTTAACGTAGTATTTCCTGAGGTAAAATAATAACTAGGTATACCCACATAATAAAATCCTGGATGATCATAAAAGAACTTCTCTAATTCAAAAAAACCACTTCCAACTTGATGATCCTTAGCATTAAAAGTTAAAACAGCATAAGCACTAGCTTGCTCCTCTACTCCAACAGATATAAAAGAAATATCAGCAATACTCATCAGAATAATAGTTAAAACAACAAAAACAAAATACCACCTCTTTATAAAGACAAAAGACATAACCAGAAGCCCATTAATCAAAAGAACAAATTTAGGCTCAAAAGTTGTAAAAGCAAGAAAAACAGCATTAAGAAGAGGTATATCAGGCAAATGATAAAAAATCAAAGGCCAAACTAAAAGCATAATTAAAGCCATTGAAACAAAAGCTTTAGCCTCCTTCTTAACCTTAGAAAAAAGCAACAACAAAGCATACAAACCCAAATAAAAAGAAACATAATAAATCTCCTTAGTAAAAAACGGAATAGCTTCAACATGCGATAAAGCCAAAGAAGGGACAACAGTCTCATAAATCATGATGTCGAAATTCACATCAGACATAAAAGCCAATACATCAGCTAATAAAAGTAAGGCAAATAGTTTTATCCTATTTTCTGACAACAACAAAAGAACCAGAAGAAATGGCCAAACCAAAAGAAAAGCTTGATAAAAGAAAAAATTAGCCAAAATTATACTTCCAGCTAGTAACAACGCATTATAAAAAGACATACTCCTTATAAGCCTCAATCCCAGCAACATAACTAGAGGAAAAATAGAATACATCATAAGAATACTTGGAGCATCTCCAGTATCAAAAATCAACACAGTACCTGGATTTAACATATAAATAAAAGAAAAAAGCCAAGCCTTCCACTCCACAACTCCTTGATTCTTAGCAAACAAATAGAAAAGAAAAGTACCTAAAATAAACGGAAGCACAGTAAAAACTAACTCAGGAGAATTCCATGATATAGAATTCATAAAATTATAAAGAAAAGTAGAAGGAGAATTTAACGAAAATAAATAATCCCTAAAATAACGCATAGAAGGCTCAGTATCTAAAAGAGAGAAAGCATTAACATAAAATAAAGAACGAAAAACTACTAGATAAAAAGAAACATCAAAAACTAAAAATACTACAAATAACCGCTTCATATAAAAGCAAAAGGAAAAATGATATAAAAAACTATTCAAAAAAAGAGTTTAACTTTATGCTACTTTCCTAAATACCAATACTATAGCAACTATAGCTACGATTAAACCTACTATAGCTATACCTAAAGCTGCATACTCTAATGTCGACATTGAATTTACTTTTGAAGATAAACTACTAATTGATGAATGATCAGATGATACAGTAGTATTTAATGAAGATACTTCAGAATTTAAAGATGAGACTTCAGAACTTAATGTAGAAACTTTAGATTCTAACGAATTAACCTCAGTAGTAAGAGTCGAATTTACACTAGCTAATTCAGACTTTAATGTATTAACAGTACTATTTAATGAAGATAACTCACTTTCTAACGTCATAATGGTAGAATTTAATGAAGATATATCAGACTTTAATAATGTCACATTACTACTTAATTCAGATTGCAATAAACTTACTTCAGCACTTAATGTATTAACAGTACTATTTAATTGCTCAATTATTCCTATGTAATTTGCCTCAGCACTTACTAAAGCTACGAAAGAGTAAGTACTAGATTGATAGCTTCCTGTAACAGCTATACTTACAGTATATGGCACATAGTTAGTAGCGACTGGCAACATTATGCTTAAGTTATACATTCCATTTCCAATATATGTCGCAGTAGATGTGGATGTCTTTTCAACGCCATTAACAAAATAACTATACTTACCAGTTATAGTAGCTCCACTTATTGGAACACCAGATTCAGTAGCATTGATTATCATAGATAAAGTAGTGCCCTCAAATCCAGAAGCAACATAAACTTGCTCTCCATTAATTACTGTTGGAACAGTAGGCTCTTGTATTCCTTCATCTTCAAAATAATATGGAGTTATAACAAAAGTTACTGGACTAGTAGTTAATTTTACTGATACTGCAGAGATTTGATCTGGAGGAACTGTAACAGTAGTATAGACTTCCTTATAGCCAGGCTTTGTAGCTGTTACATTATACGTGTTTGTCATAGTATATACATATGGTACTGTTAAAGTAGCAACACCTTGAGCATCAGTAGTATTACTTACCAAGAACATACTTGAGGTTTCATTGTATACATCAACAGTAACACCTTGTAATGGTTGACCATTAGAATATACACTTACTACCATTTCTACTTCATTTGGAGACGTAAAGTAAACTGGCACTGTAGCATGATTTAATCCCACTGAAATCGTGAAATTATATTCTCCAGGTATAAAGTGAGTTAATGGAGTACCATTAGCTTCGAATAAAGTAGTAGGAAGAACATAATTAGTTAAGTTAAGGTATCCAGTTGATCCTATACTTCCTATTGGTATACCAGCTGAAGTCATTTCAATATCATATGGACCAGTAACAGCTAAATTAACTGTAGCGCCTACTAGACCTGGAGCATATACTGATATGTTTGTTATTAACTCTGTATCATTAATTAAAGCAAAATGTTCTTCGGGAAATGGTGAAATTACTTCAAATCCAGTAGATGCTTTACTATTTAGCATTGAAAACGTACCAGCAAATACCATCGAAAACATTAATACAATAACTATCAAACCAAATATTTTATTCATGAAATATCACCATCAGACACATATTCTATACGAAATAAAAAAAGTTAAAAACTTTATGCGAAATAGAATTCACCTTCAAACACTATTCCTTGCGTTCCTATTGTAGTATCTGGCTCATAGGATAATGGCACTACTATAGCTTCCATCTTAATGTAGTATGTATGACCAGTTAGTATGCTTGATAATGGTAATAAGTCGAATGCTACAACAAACCTTGGACTACTACTGCTTAAGTTGAAATACTGCTCATATGTATATACTGCATGACCGCTCTGGTTAGTATATATTGTTAGTACTATATATCCAGAATAATAGTATCCAGATATCATAGAGCCTACTGTAGTAGATAACTCACCGTCTATTGGATTATATGTTACTGGAGTTATATTTTCCATAACATTTGCAATTTCACCTAACTGATAGTAGTTAAATGCTGATACTCCAGCTGCAGTAACGTTTATATACATTCTTGGGTGGGTTGTATTCATTATATAGAATACTGGAAGTTTTGTTGGTACTCCATTTACAGCTATATATGTGAAGTTTAATGGATATCCTGTAGGTACTAGTTGATCCTTAGAGTTGACTAAGGTAATGTAGAATATGCCAGTAAAGATTCCGCTTCCTGGTGCAGTTTCAGTCAACGTTATATTTGGAACTGTGACGCTTACCATCTGTCCTGTTTCGTTAATGTATGTTATTGCTATACTAGTTGTATTTAGTGATAATATAGCAGATGGAGAAGTTGCACCTAATGATGCATCTGTTAATGTTACAGTTACTGGTAATGTATTGTTCACATTAACTAAGTAGAATATTTGGTCACCAGGAACAGCTATATCTTCAAATGGTGTAGCAGGAGCATAATAGAAGTTATGATCATTAGCAACTCCTACAGTTAGTGATACTGTAGATGAGTACAACTTTGTCATATTAGTTACAGTTTGTCCAGATACCATATCATAGTAACTTATTATTATGTATGAGTTATTCAATACACTTAGCGCTTGAGTTGGAGTTATATGTAGTATACTCTCTAATCCTGGAATACTTACTACGAACGAGTAGTTCCAGAATGGTGGCATTGGAGACATTTGTGGCATTGTAACACCAGTGAATAACGTAGTTATATTAGAGTTACCTAAGTATATTCTCTCCATAGTTCCGTTAGCAAACTTTACGTATACACTTTGTATAGTGCCTATAGTTGTCTCTAAGCTTCCTATTGGTGTGTTTGGATAGTATATACTTAGAGTTGCATTAGCATGAGTTGAAGTTATTCCCATTACTAATTCTGAATCTCCAGATATATGCATTAATTCAACTGTATCAGTAGCATTGTTAACATATGGAACTAAATAATCATACCCATAATCATAATCTATTAATTGGCCTTGGAAGTAAGACGTAGATAATGGTTCAGCAGTTGGCATATATAGCTCTGGCGTATACACCATTATGTTAGTAGTCTTAACAACATAGTTTCCATGAACTGGACTAAATAAGTACTGGACAGCATAATCGCTATCATTATATAATAATTGAATTTGTGCATTAGCTAACTGGGATGGATTTATAAATACATAAATTAAGTTTCCATTACTCATTATCATATCGTTGCTTGATAGTAAAAATTCTATAGATACATGATATGCATAACCATATGGAACATTACTATCAGCATATAGAGCTAAACTATCGTTCATTACTTCACTAGCTACGGTAACACCGCCTACCATTAATGATACAGTTAATCCATTACCAGAATAGTCCCAAGGACCATTAGTATATGGTTGATTAATAGTACTATATGGATTCCATTTACCAGCCGCTGGAATTACTGAAGTCCAATTAAGCATATCGTCTGGAGCGTATATTGTTACATTTTCTACCATGTATGGATCATTTGTTGTACTGAATGGAGGAGTTTGTATTGTCATTTGAGGTGGAATCACTACGGCTCTAAAGCTTCCATTGTTAGTTAATGGGGATATACCTTGCACATAAACTGTAGTTACATTGCTCCATAATCCTAGGCCTACCAGCAATATATAATTCTGGTAAGTTGTAGTAAATTGTACAGTAGCTGGAGATGTAGCAGACGAAGCTCCAGGTATTTGTGTTGTTATTGC
Source organism: Acidianus manzaensis (assembly GCF_002116695.1). NCBI lineage: Archaea > Thermoproteati > Thermoproteota > Thermoprotei > Sulfolobales > Sulfolobaceae > Acidianus > Acidianus manzaensis. Next base: position 716,838 of record NZ_CP020477.1, on the reverse strand, counting down.
TTGTAAACTAGAGATGAAAGAATTGTTTAAGTAGAAAGATGCATATGTTATATATTCTACTGGAGATGAAACGGTTTTGTTAGCCCTTAGCTCTACTTTGAAGATAAAGTGTACATGTCCCTTAATTCCTATTATGTTTGGAGTAGCATATACACTTAAATTTAGCGTAGTATTGAAAGGCAAATATTGTGCAACAAAATTGAAGTTACTAAATTCTGCGCTTGCATTTGCATACATTCCGTTAGGTACTGTTTCACTAACTGCAGTAAATGTGCCATATGAATAATGGAATGGAGTTGGTGGGGTTGTATTGAACATTTCGTAGTATACTCCCTTAGTCGTATTAGTCTTATAGGGTGATAAGGTAGAATTTATGATATTTTCAGTCGTTCTTGCAAAGAATTTAGCTGTTACATTTACCACTGATCCATTTTCGGGTAACATTATTTTATAATGTTTGTATAGATAATCAAATCCAGTAGTATTATAGTAATAAGTACCTGTTGAGTTAGCTATTGCTTCGTTATATACTAATAGTGGTAATGTTAAATTGAATGGTACTACATATGTTAGATTTACTGTGCTTATTGGCCCATTTGATTCTATTATGCCAGACATTCTTCCCCATAGATAGTTTCCGCCATTGAATGGATTGATTACGTTTGTTATTAATGTATTAGAAGATGCTTGAAATAGAGTTGGTAGGAATATAGCTAGGCTTACCGCATATAAAATTACAAGACCTGCGGCTATTTTTTTCTTTGAGGATAAATCCATACTAGATCTAAACCATATCTCTTTGGTCTTACTATTAAAGTATTCTGGCTACAACTGTATACATGAACTCTATAACTAATTGGTTATTTATGAGTATATAAAATTATATTATTTTAATACCACAGTTTTTAAAATGGCATTAAGTATTTTCGTTTATTTTATAATCTGATAATAATCTTTTTAATGATTAAATCTAAAGGCACATATAGTTTTATTTTGAAAATTTATATATCTTAGGGATTATTTTCCTCTACTCGAGTTAATTATTTTGGTCTTTAATAAAAAGTGATTGTTTTATATTCCTACTGTTTTGAATGAGATGCTTTTTATGTGATCGAAGATTACGGTGAATGCGAATGATATTGCTAGGATCATTATTACGTATTGTATTGGTATTGGATATACTAGTATTCCTAAAGCTGATATTGTTGAGATGAATATGATGTCTGCTATGCTACTTGTTAGGAGGAATTTGCTTGGTTTTGATGACCACATGCTTTTTCTTTCTCTTACCATGTATACTGTAAATTGTCCGCTAAATACTAGCATGTCAAAGATGAATGTTTGTATTTGATTTAAGCTTAATTTTAGGAATATTCCTAGCCAAAGTGAGAAGAATGATTCTACTAGTATGAGTATTGCGAGTATTAAGGATGCTTTTACTATTTTTCCTGCATCTAGTCTTTCTGGTTTCATTGAGTATCTTACGTTGTCTGTAGCTATTGACATTGTTACGAAGTCGTTTGCAAATAGTAGGAGGATTACGTCAAATGCTGTAGTAACGAAGAATTTTACTATGAAGAATGAGAGTGTGAGGAATATGACTACTTGTAGTGTTTTTATTATTTTATTTATTGTATATGTAAGCATTCTTTGGTATATTTTTCTTCCTGTTTTTATTGCTTCTACTATGTCTGTAAGTCCTTCATGTGTTAGTACCATGCTTGCTGAGGCTTTTGCTACGTCTGTTGCGTTGGCTACGGCTATTCCTACTTCTGCTTGTTTTAATGCTGGAGCATCGTTTACTCCGTCTCCTGTCATTCCTACGTAATGTTTTCCTTTTTGTAGTGTTTTAACTATGAAGTATTTATCTTCTGGGAATACGTTTGCGAATACGTTACATTCTTCTACTTTTTTTATTTGTTGGTTTTCGTCTAGAATTTTTTTGATGTCGTTTATGTTGCAGATTATGTCTCCTATGTCTACTTGTTTTGCTATTTCTTTTGCTATTAGTTCGTTATCTCCTGTTACCATTTTTGGGCTTACGTTTAGTTTTTTAATTTCTTCTATGAAGTCTTTGCTGTCTTTTCTTGGTCTATCGTAAAGTGGTAGTATTCCTACTAGTTTTGGTTTTTGGTTTTCTTCTGCTATTGCTACTGATATTGTTCTATATCCTCTTTCTGATAGGTTTTCAAGGATTTTGTTGTAGTCCTTCATGTTTGATGTGTCTGAGAGTTGTGCTATTACTGGTGGTGCTCCTTTCATTACTTTTAGGATTTTTTGGTTTAGTTTTACTGTTGCTTCTGTTCTTTTTATTGATGGGTCGAATGGTGTGAAGTTTATTTTTTCGAAGTTTGTTGGGGTTATTCTATTTTCTCTAAAACAAGAAATAACTGCTGTGTCTATTGGGTCTTGGCTTGCTTCGTCTGAGGCTATATAGGCGTATCTTACTACGTCTTCTTTTGTAAATCCTTCTGCTGGTATTGGATCTCCTACTCTTAGTCTATTTTCTGTTATTGTTCCTGTTTTATCTAGGTTTAAAATGTCCATTGATGCTGCGTCTTCTGATGCTGTTAGTCTTGTTACTAATACTCCGTGGTTTGCTAGTTCTTGGCTTCCTAATGCCATTGCTATTGTGAATGTAGCTGGTAATGCTACTGGTACTGATGCTATAAGGACTATTAGGGAAAATGGTAGTATTGTTGATATTTTTATTCCTACTAATAGGGAAAAAATGAATAAGGCTATTACTAGTGCTATATCTAGAATGACTAGGTATTTTACTATGTTGAAGATTAGTTTTTCTAGGTGTGATTCTGCTTTTGCTGTTTGTACTAGTTCTGTTGTTTTTCCGAAGTATGTTTTTTCTCCTGTAGCAATTACTATTCCTGTTGCTTCTCCTCTTTTTATTATTGATCCGGAATAAATTACGTTTTGTTTCTTTTTTTCTACTGGCATCGATTCTCCTGTTAGGGCTGATTGGTCTACTAGGACTTCTCCTTCTATTATTTTTATGTCTGCGGGTACTATGTCTCCTAATCTAATGTGTACTATGTCTCCAGGTACTAGGAGTCTGGCTTCTATTATTTTCCATTTTTTGTCTCTTAATACTCTTGTTTTTACGTTTAGTTTTTGTTTTAATAATTCTACTGCGTTTTCTGCTCTTTTTTCTTGTATGAAGCTTATTACGGAATTAAATATAAGGAGGAATAAGATGATGTACATGTCTAGGTATTTTCCTAGGATGTATGTTATGATGGTGGTTATTTCTAGCATCCAAGGTACTGGTGCCCAGAATTTTTTTAGGAATTTTATTACTGGGCTTTGTTTCTTTTCTTTTACTTCGTTGTATCCGTATTTTTTTATTCTTTGTTGTGCTTCTTCTTCTGTAAGTCCTTCTAAGGTTGTGTTAAAGGCTGTTAATGTATCTTGTATTGATTTATTTTCAAATGTGTTACTCATACTACGGAATATTGTCTGAGGGTATTTTTTCTTTGCCCTCTATTTGGAGATGTATTTTTCGTAATAGTTTACTGCTTTTCTTAAATTTTCTATTTCGTTTTCTTTTTTAGAGAGTTCGACGTAGCTTCTGGCTAGGAATAAGTAGTCTTCGTATTTTTCTGCTATTTTTATTGATTGTTTTAAGAAGTCTATTATTCCAGTGTTTTTATAAAGTTGGTAAAGGAGTATTTGTGTTTCTTTGGTTTCTTTGTTTCCTGATTCTTCTAATTTTTGTACTGCTTCGTAAAGTAATGAGGGATTTTTTAGTGATAGTTTGTATAATGCTTTTGCTTCTCCTGTTGTATCTTTAAGTTTTCTGAAGATTTGTAGTGCTTGTTGTAGTTCTTCTTCATCATCTGATGAGAGTAATGCTTCTGCTAGTAGTTTTTCGTTTTTTAGGTCTTTTGCTAGTTTTACTGCTTTTTTGTATAGTTCTTTGTATTTTAATCTAGAAAGGAGTATGTATGTGATTATTAAGTCTTCGTTTGGGATTTCGAAGTTTTCTAGGATTTCTTTTGCTTCTTCTAAATAGTGAAGATCTCCGAATGATATGCAGATTTGTGCTAGGAATCTTCTTGAATGTTGGTAAATTGATGATTTTGGTGAGATTTGTTTTAGTGTTTGGTATGATGCTGTTAGGTTTCCTTTTGATTTTAATGCTAATGCTTTGTTGAATAATAGGATTGATTTGTCTTCTTCGTCTTTTGTTTTTTTGATTGCTTCGTCAAGTAATTCTATTGCTTGATCGTATTTTTCTAGGTTTATGTAAGCTAGGGATAGGAGGTTTAATGAGTTTATGTCTTTTTTTGATGATAATAATTTAATTATTTCTTCTAGGTTTTTCTTGTTTTTTGTTTTTTTGTAATCTTCATATAGTTTGTAAGCTTTTTCTTCTTCATCTATTGTCATTTGAAATACCTCTTTGGAATTAGATTATGTGTTTGAAGAAAGTTAATGATTTATTTTTAAAATTGGGGTTATAATTTAAAAATGTGATTTTGAGTCATCAGTCTATAAGTAAGCTTCTTGGTAGTGTTATACTAAATTATTCTGTTGATAGTGTTAGGGAGAATGGTTATGATTTAAGAATTTGTGGTGATAAATATTATGAAGTTGAAGGTAATTCTTCTCTTCCTGAAAAGAAGAGTGATATTGTAGAAAGGAGGTTTGATGATTATGCTGAGTTAAATGGGAGGACTTATCTTTTTGAATCTTGTGAGGAATTGAAAATGCCTAATGATTTGGCTGGCTTGATTACTTTGAGGAGTACTTTAGCCAGGAATGGGTTTTTTGCTCCTCCTACTGTGATTGATGCTGGATATAATGGAAGGATTACTTTGGCTATTTCTTCTCTTTATCATAATAAGATTAAGAAGGGAAGTAGGGTTGCTCATTTGATTTTTATTAAGCTTGATGAGCCTACTGAGAAGGTTTATGAGGGAATATATGCTGGTGGAAAAATTATTTAATGATGTTTTCTTTTTTGTAGCCTTTACTTCTAGAATTGGATCTGTCAGCAATTTATGATTTACTTTTTATATTCTGTTTTTATTATATGGCTATGTCTTTGATTGAGGATGCTTTTAAGGAGTTTGTATCTAATATTACTATTATTTTGCCTGTTATTATTATCACTATTATAGGGTATCTTATTGAGATATTTTTGTTGCATTTTGTTCCTTCATTTAGTCTTATTTCTAATTTCATAATTGGTTTGACTATTATGTATTCTGCTTCTGCTTCTTTAGGTGATTATTTATTTAGGAAGCTTGATGCTTTTTTAGATTATTTGGGTTATTCTACTGTTTCTGGTTTGATTTTGGGTTTGTTTTTGCTTGTTTTTTCTATTTTGAGGATTGGTATTCTGGAGTTATTGCTTGATGCTTTGGCTTTAACTTTTGCTGTGTTACTTTTGCCTTCAATTTATAAGGGGAAAATGGATGTTGGAAATACTATTGATTGGATAAGTAGGAGTATTGGTCAGGATTTTATTTCTTTTCTGGTGTTGTATATTCTTTGTTTGTTTTCTTTTTATCCGGTTATTGATATATTAACTATTCCTGTTTCTGCTATATTGGCGTATTTAATGAGGTTTAGAATATGATGTTTTTAAAATTCTAAAACTGTGCATTTGACTATTGGATTTGTCATCTTCTCTATCAAATAGATCTGTTAATGATTCTTTTGGGCTAGTCTCAAATAGCAAGTTTCACCCCTGATACTAGGTATCACCCCTGCTACTTAACCTATTACTTATATTTTATCTTTAGAAATAGAAGTAACCTTAAACTCAGATACTAGCTTTGCAATAGAAAACGTTTTTATTTTTTTGTTGGAAATATGTTTGTTATGCGGGGGTGCCCGAGCTAGGCCAAAGGGGGCGGACTGAGGCTCCGCTGGTGTAGGCCTGCGTGGGTTCAAGTCCCACCCCTCGCATACATTTAAAATATATTATATTATAGTAATATTTTGTAACAATTTTTTAAATTAAAGATTTAGTTTGACTATATTTATCTTCTAACTACTTTTTATGTACTAAAGTTACCTATTATTACTTTACTAACGATTATTTTTCATGTACTAGTCTTAACTCACTCTGTTAGCTGAATGCTTACGATAGTTTTTGACTTAACTTTTTAAGGTGAAAGTCAATTTATTATTTGATCAGGGATGAGTCTTTGACAGGTATTTAATAAATAAGCAAGAGTTAAAGGTATTATTAAAAGAATTGAAAAAGTGGTCTGCGCCAGCTACTGTTTTGCTTTCATTATATATTCCGCCTGGCAGACCTATTGCAGATGTTCTTAATAATCTGCGACAAGAAGCTTCTATTTCTCAGAATATTAAGTTGAAGCGAACAAGGGATGCAGTAGAAACTGCTATTAGTGCTGCTATCGATAGGCTTACTCCGATAAATAAAGTACCAGATAATGGATTAGCATTATTTTGTGGAGAAAATTTTGATACGGAAGATTTTAAGTGTTATATGTTTTCTCCACCAGAGAAGATTACAGTTTATTTCTATAGGACTGATAAAACTTTTCATACTGAATTTTTAGAGGATATGGTGGAAGAGAATGAGATTTATGGGCTTATTATAGTTGAGAGGGATGAAGCTACTATAGGTTTGCTTAGAGGTACAAAAATTCAAGAATTGGAGGAAATTGAAGGTTTTGTACCAGGTAAACATATGATGGGTGGACAGTCTCAAAGAAGAATTGATAGAATAATTGAGGAAATGTATGGGAACTTTTTGAAAGAGGTTGGGGAGAAGGTTAATGCTTACTTTTTACCTTATGTGGAAGAAAAGAAAATGAAAGGAATACTGCTTGGTGGGCCAGGTTATGCAAAGAATGATTTCTATGAAGGAGATTATGTTGATTATAGGATAAAAAATCTAATACTTCAACCTTTAGTTGATTTAGGAGATCAAGGAGAGGCTGGTTTAAGAGAAATGGTAATGAAAAGTAAAGATGTTCTAAAGAATCAAAAATATATTGAGGTGGAGGATTTGCTTGATGAAATTAAATATCATTTAGCTAAGGATGATGGACTTGTAGTTTATGGTAAGGAAGAGATTGAAAAAGCTATAAGTCTTGGCGCTTTAGATTCTTTAGTAGTTAGTGAGGACAGTGAGGCTGAAAAATTATCTACTGAAGCAGAAAAAATGGGTACTAAGGTTTATGTTATAAGTGACGAAATACCTGAAGCTGAATGGGTTAGAAAGACTTTTGGTGGAGCTATAGGTAAGTTAAGATTTAGAATATAAAAAGAGGGTTTAAGTTAAAATATTTCTTCTTTTCATTTCGTCTAATATTTTTGATAATGGTATAGGTGGAGTTATTCCATAATTTTCCTTAAATTTTGTTTCTAAATCTGATAATTCTACTGATTTTGTTTCATCTATTATTTTTTTAGTTAGATTTATTTCATCTTCCCAATAATTCCATGGATACATGAACCATGTCCAATCTTTTACTGTTTGAGCGTAATAGTCTGGCACGAATTTTGAACCTAGTATGTACTGTAATGTAGATGATTTAACTTCTGATGGATTGAAATTTTCTTTTACGTATTTAGAAGTTATTATTAGACTGTCCCCGGTGTCTGTTATATCGTCTATAAGTAGGACTTTCTTTCCTTCTAGATTTACTTTGTACGGATATTTTATTTTAGCTTCTGGAGTATGGGAGGCAGTCATTACCCAATGTTCTACTTTTAAAGATAGAACGTCCATTATTCCTAACGCGTCTGCTACTAATCTGGCTGGTACTAATCCTCCTCTAGCTATTGCTATTATTACGTCTGGGACGTATTCTTCTTTTAAAATTTCTGATAATCTTGTAGATAAGTCTACTATTTCTTCCCATTTAACTGCTTTGACGGGGATTTTTGGCAAATTTTATTCCCATACGTTATTTATGTAATACTTAATCAAATTTTTGGTTTTTAATTTATAAGATAGTTTGTGATAGATTCTTTATGCTTGAATACGAAAAAGTTTCGATTGGAATAATAGGTGGTTCTGGTTTATACGATCCAAAAATTTTTACTGATTCAAAGGAGATAAAAGTTTATACTCCTTATGGAGATACAAGTGATTTAATAACTATAGGTACTGTAGAAGGGAAAAAGGTTGCTTTTCTTCCAAGACATGGTAGAAGACATAGAATTCCTCCACATAAAATAAATTATAGGGCTAATCTTTGGGCTTTTCATGAGCTTGGAGTAAAATGGGTTATTTCTGTGTCAGCTGTTGGTAGTTTAAGGATGGATTATAAGCCTGGAGATTTTGTTGTTCCTGATCAGTTTATTGATATGACTAAGGGTAGGCAGTATACGTTTTTCGATGGACCTGTAGTAGCTCATGTTTCTATGGCTGATCCTTTCTGTAATGCTTTGAGAAAGGTAATTATTGATTCTGCAAATGATTTGAAAATAACTACGCATTCTGGTACGTATATTTGTATTGAAGGGCCTAGATTTTCTACTAGGGCTGAAAGTAGAGTTTGGAAGGATGTATTTAAGGCTGATATAATTGGCATGACTTTAGTTCCTGAAGTAAATTTGGCTTGTGAGTTGCAGATGTGTTATGCTACTATAGGTACTATTACTGATTATGATGTTTTTGCTGATATTCCTGTTACTGCTGAGGAAGTAACTAGGGTTTTAAATGAAAATGCTGAAAAGTCTAGGAAACTTTTATATGAAGTTATTAAAAGATTACCAGATAAACCAGACGATAGAGAGTGTTCATGTTGCAATTCTCTAAAAACAGCATTAATATAAAAGAGGATATTTCGTTACCTAATTTTAGTCTGATAGCTTATGGTAAAGGAATGGAATTACCTGCGTATACTTTAGAAAGAAGTATAATTAATCTAAAAGGTGAAATAGTTAAAACTGTTAGTCTTCATGAATTGATTTTTTTGGAGGATGCTTATTCTTCTATTGATAATGTATTAATTTTTTTGAATGATATTAATGAGGCAAAGGAGTTTTTAGATACTTCTTGGGCTTTAGCGAATAAAGGTGAAATTATTACATGTTCGGATATAAAGCCTAAGGGTAGTATTTCAATTTTTAAGTTTTCTAATGATTTGTGTGAAATTAATTTATCATTATCATTGCTTAATTATATAGCTAAGACTACTAATTCTCCTAGGAGTAAAAGAATTCTTATGGAAATGGATTTCTCAGATTTGGATGAATTCTTAAAAGAGAAATCTAAAGATATTGACTTGTCTTTTAATCAGTTTGTTCTTTCTCCTGTTCTTTCTCCTGCAAAGTATTCTATAGAGAAAAATTTAGGTAAAGATGTTAAAGAATATTATGATATAAATTTTTATGATTCTATAATAATGTATACTGGAGTAGATTCTATGATTATGAGGAGGATTTCTTTTGAACTTAGAAAAGAAGGTAAAAAAGTTAAAGAGTTTATGCTGGACGTTGAACCTCTTTTTGCACCTATTTATTTATCTTTAATATCATATTATATAAAGGAAGGATGAGAACTTTGGATCTAATAGAGTTTTGGGAAAAAAGCAAGGAAACTATTGATGAGTTAGTGACTAAGTTCGTAAATGAAGTAAAGGACTGGGAAATATTAGAAATGAGTAAATATATTATGAAGGATGGAAAAAGATTTAGAGGTACTTTAGTCTTTCTGTTTAATAATGGTTTGGGTGGAGAAGAGAGAGATGCATATTATGGAGCTCTAGCTACTGAAATTTTGCATTCTGCTTCTTTAGCTTTAGATGATATAGTTGATTATGATGAAACTCGAAGGGGTATGAAGTCTGCGTGGGCCGTATATACAAATAGGCGAGTTATATTTGCCTCCAATTTTCTAATTCCTACTGCTTTAAATATTATTTCTTCTTATGGTAAGAGGGCTTTAGATATTAGTGTAGATTTATGGAAGGATACTGCTGTGGGAGCTTTAAAGGATATGTATGGGAATAAAGAAGAATATTTTAATACTATTGAATTAAAAACTGCAAGTTTATTTAAATTACCTATGATGCTTGCAGCATTTTCTTCTAGGCAAGAAGCTCAATTAGATAATTTAATGTTAGCTGGAAAGTATTTAGGTGTTTTATACCAATTAGTAGATGATTATATTGATTGTGTAAAGTTGGATAAGGAAGAACTAGTGGGAAGTGCGAGACAATTATTTGAACTTACTGATGGTAAAGTAGATAGTTTTGTGAAAATAAATTACGACAGATTGAAGGAATCTTATATTAAAATAGTTTACTCTATTCCTCTTCAAGATGAATATAAGGATTTAGCTATAGCTTTGCCAGATTTTTTAGCTTTAGGTTTAATGGCAGAATCAAGAATAAAAAATAAATTGTTTTAAACTACGTGAATCTTGGTGAAGATTTATAAAAATTGCAGTTATTCACGAGTCTCCCAAGGTTTCAGAAGCTTCTAAAGAACTGTTGCTAGAAATAAAAAATAGGGGACATACTGCTTATTACATTAGGCCTTCTAAGCTTAATGGAGAAATTGATAATGGAATTCAATTTAACTATTCAGGTAAATCGATCAATTTAGATGGAGGTATAATAAGAAATTTCGGATTTCTAATAACTATGGAACAATTAACCAAGAGAGTAGATATTTTAGTGGAAATGGAGAAGAGTGGTATTACTTTAATTAATCCAGTAAAATCTATGCTTTTAGCTAGAGACAAATTTGGTAGTTTAATTAAATTAAGTAAACATAAAATACCTGTTCCTCCAACTGCTCTAGTTGAAGATCCGTTTGAAGCTATGAGGTTAGCAGAAAAATGGGGAGAAGTAGTTATAAAACCTATTATGGGAAGTTTAGGCTTAGGTGCAGTAAAAGCATCTAGCCCAGATATAGTATTTAGAGTTGCTAAAGCTATTCTTTCAGTTAATCAGCCAGTTTATGTTCAAAAATATGTGAAGAAACCAGATAGGGATATTAGGGCTTTCGTAGTAGGAGGAAGATTACTTGGTACTATATATAGAATTTCTCCAAGTAACTGGAAAACTAATGTAGCTCAAGGTGCAATGGCACAAATGCTAAAACCTACGGCAGAAGTCGAGGAAATGGCTATAAAGGCTACTGAAGTTTTAGGTTTAGAATATTCTGGAATTGATATTGTTGAAGATGAAGAAGGAGGGTACAAAATATTAGAAGTTAATGGTGCACCACTATGGAAAGGATTTATGACTGCTACTAATCTAAATCCCGCAAAGTATATTATTGATCATTTAATAAGCAAAATAAAGAAATGAGGATAAGTCAAACCAACTGACTTATGATGTTGAGCTCTCGCCCTGATCAAAAATAAGTTTTTTCTCCTTTAGTGTCCTTAAAACGAACATAGTATAAGTGGAAGTTACTCCTTCCATATTTCCTATTTTATCTAATACTTTAGCTAATTCTTCCTTGTTACATACTCTAACTTTTAGCAGAGCGTAAAATTCACCTGTGACATCATATATCTCATAAATTTCTTTCATTTCTTTTAACGTATCAAGTACTTTCTCATATTTTTTTGGATCTGCTTTTAATAAAACAAAGGCTAATACGTTCATTCCTATTCTATCTAAATCAACGTCTACGCAGAAGTTTCTTATTACTCCAGATTCTCTTAACCTTTTTATTCTCATGTGTATTGTTGATTCACTTAAGTTTAACATTTTAGCTAATCTAGAAAATGATATTCTTGAATCTTGTTGTAATATAGTGATTATTTTTTTATCTACATCATCCAAATAATAGTGGTCACTCATATTATCATACTTCCAAATAACTTTAACAAATCTAATTTAGTAAAATCGCCCATAGCAAACTTTAATACTAAATCTGGATTTGCCTTTAATAATACTCTTTCTAGTCCTTTTATGCTATTTTTCCCTTTAGAAGATTTTATTATTTTAGCGTGAACTTGCATGGAAAAATACAGATTGCTCTTCTTGAATTCTTTAGAAAAATCTTTTCCTTCTAAAATAGAATCAGCCATTATTTTAGATGATATTATTGACGGCCTTATGCCTTCTCCAGTAACTGCATAAACGGTGCCTAAAGCTTCGCCTATATAATTTCCATTTTCTAATCTATCTTCTATTATCCCATAATCTGTAACTCTAGCCCCTTCAAATTTTTTAGTATTGCCAGTGAGTATTTTTTTCAATTTCTCTTTTAGAAAATCTACTGTTGCGTATCCGCCAATTCCTATTTTTGATCCATTCTCTTCTGGAAATATCCATCCATAACCTAATAGATCTGAAAAGAAATACATTTCTACAATTTCTGGATCTATTTTGTAGTCAGTTATATATTGTATTGCTGGTATTGTATAATCTTTTGAAAGTGAGTAATGACCATTAGCATATATTACTTTATCAAATTCTTCTTCTTTATCGTTTATTTTTATTATATTTTTTTCTTCGTCTTTCTCTTTTCTGTTTACTTCTTGAACCTTAGATTTTAATTGCAGATCAACTTGTTCTCCTAGAATTCTAAGAAATTTTGGTTTATCAATAATATATCCCAAATTTTCCCTTTTTCTTACATCATAAAGTAATTTGCCGTCTAAATATATTTTAAATCCTTTAATTTCACTTATAATTGACTCCTTAGGTATTGGAATATAGTTCTCTATACCTTTCATTAATCCCCATGCACAAGGCTTTAAACCAACATTATCTAAGCTTTCATAAACTGTGGCATCTATTTTTGTTCCTTTAAGAAAATAAGCTAAAGAAATTCCAGCTGGTCCTCCTCCTACTATAGCAATCCTAGTCATTTTTTCACCTATTCTTTAAAGTAGAAATAAGCAATTATGCCTAAAGCAATAAATCCTGAATATAAAAATATAAGTTCGTAGAAGTTATGTAAGAATCTTCCAATAATAGCTCCTATAATAATTACTATCAACATTGCAAAATATCCATTACCTAATTTTATTATTGATTTATCAAGTAGTTTTGGTAGAAGAGATTTAACCAGTAATATGAAGCTTATAAAGAATGGTATTGATTCTACTAATGATACTAAAGCAAATTCTCTTGGCTTGGCTGGCAAGGCTAGAAATACTCCTAATGCTAGACCAAAAGCAAATATTCCAGTAAAGTATAATGAAATTACATTATTTTGCAAACTTTTCCAAGGTAAATATTTTACGAAATAATAAACAGAAATTAAAAATCCAACAACTGAAGCGCCTACAAATATAGGGAAATTTAACAGTAAGGCTGGAATTACTGGCAATAATATTAATATTATTGATATTAATAGTGAATTGGGTTCTTTCATTTTCCTCTTTGAGTATTAGTTAACAAAAATAAAAATATCTAATGGTAATATACACATGTGAGATACCAAAAACCCGTATTACTAATTCACGGTGGAGCAGGAAACTGGAAAGAAAGAGATGCAGATAAAGCATTAAAAGAGATTAGCAATGCATTGGATGCAGGATATAAAGAATTTAAATCAGGAAGTTCTATTGAAGCTGTAGTAGAAGCAATAAGCTATATGGAAGATTCTGGAGTTTTTGATGCCGGTAAAGGTAGTGTAAAGAATACTAAAGGAGAAATAGAAATGGATGCAGGAATTATGCTAGGCAATAAATTTCTCGTAGGTGCAGTTGCATCAGTAAGAGTTAGAAATCCTATAAGACTGGCTTTACAAGTAATGAAAGATGGAAGACATGTACTTTTAGTTGGCAAAGAGGCTGAAGATGATTTTCCTACTTTTAAGCCATTAATTGAATCTGATACCGTAGGTGCTGTAGCTTTAGATAATGACAATAATCTGGTTGCAGGTACTAGCACTGGAGGAATTTCCGGAAAATTACCAGGTAGGGTAGGAGATTCTCCTATACCTGGAGCTGGATATTATGCTACTCCTAGAATTGCAGTTTCAAGTACTGGTATAGGCGAAATAATTTTGAAAATGTTACCAGCAAAAGAAGTTGACATTTTAGTTTCTATGGGATTTTCAATATGCGATGCAATAAGAAGTAGTATAAATAAGGTTACAAATATTTTTGGAAAGAATAATATAGGAATGATAGGTATAGATTATAATGGATATGCAAGTGCTTACTTCAATACTGTCGGAATGGCTAGAGGGGTTAAATCTAATGATCAAAAGAAAATATTTGTTTTCGAAGGTGAAATATAATGAAAATCCTAGTTATGAGTAATATAAGATTTCCAGAACCACATATTGAAAGTACTTTATCTACTATAATTAAAAAGGAGGAACCAGAAACTATAGTTTTAGATGGTGATACTACCCAATGCTATTGGGATTATGAATGTCCTAGAGTTATTGATGTACTCTATGTTATAAGAAGTATTGCTCCTTGGGCACAGATAATTTATGTTCAAGGCGATATGGATCCACATGCAGTAAAATGCATAATGGCTGAGCCTAGATATAGGGAAGAAATTATAGGTACTACGATGTATATAGCTGATGTTTCATCAATAAAATATTATATTTTGCATGGTCATCAAGGTGACGTTGATCAGCTAAGAAAAAGTGTTAATGCAGGGCCTTGGGATTGGATAGTAGTAGGTCAATATAAAAGATTTGAAATGGATAAGCTAGCTAGAGTAATATATATTGGAGGAATTACAAGAGAGTTCCCTGCAGATAGTAGAGGATATCTAGTTATAACTGATTCTAATCATTATTTACGCTCACTTAACTCTTAAACCAAACAGTTTCTATAATTTTCTCTTATGATTTTCACAAAAAATGCTGTAATTATAAAAAATTTGAAAATAAAAAACAAATTGATATTTTAAGTAAATTTTAAATTTAGAAATTCTATAAAAATAAAAAATTATGAATATTACTTAAGCTAAGTAGTTAAACTAATTATTCAAAGTTTTAGAAAAATCTTCTCCTTGCCCTTGAAATACTATCATGAATGAGTTTATCTTAAATAATTTTTAATACTTATACCATTTTTCTTATCTTTATGGAGCAAAAAATAGATTACAATCCTATTGTAGTTCTTGTTTACGTTAAGAATGAAGAACTAACCGAAGTTTTTAGGAAAATTTTTAGGGATGTAAGAATGCAAGGTGGAAAGAAGATAATCGCCCATGTAATAAGCAATTCAGAATATTGGGATTTTTTTGCTAATTCGAGAGAAGCGTTATTAGATAATTTAGATTTAGGTTTGGAAATTTTTACTTGGAAACCAGATCAAATAAATAAAATTCTAGAAAAAATGCATAATACAGAAATTAAAGGAATAATTACTTATTGTGATGATGATAATAAATATCAAATGAAAAAAATTATGGAATCACTAGATAATACTTTAAAGGCAAAAATATTGAAAGATAATTGCAAATAATTTTTTATCTTATATGGAAGAAGAAAAGGTGGGAATTTTGTTGAAAAGCAATTACGATGTATTAATTATAGGCGGAGGTTTTTCTGGAGCAACTGCGGCATGGCACTTAGCTAACAGTGGATTAAAGGTTCTCTTGATTGATAGTAAACCTTGGAATAGAATAGGAGACAAACCTTGCGGAGATGCAGTCAGTAAGACACATTTTGATGATTTAGGAATGCCTTATCCAGAAGGAAATCAGTTAGAACAAAAAATTGAAGGAATAAAACTATATAGTCCAGATAATAAAACAGAATGGACTGTAAAAGGAGAAGGTTTTGAAATAAATGCGCCTGCATACAATCAAAGAATCCTAAGAGAGACTCAAAATAAAGGCGTAGAAATTTTAGATTTAACTACAGCAATGAAACCTATATTCGAAGATGGTTTTGTTAAAGGAGCAGTACTTTTTAATAGAAGAGATAACAGCCAAATTGAAGTTAATGCAAAAGTAGTTATTGAAGCTACAGGATACTCAATGAGCTTCAGAAGTAAATTGCCTCAAAATCTTCCAGTTACAGAAAATTTAGAAGATAAAGACGCTGATATTGCTTATAGAGAAGTAGCTTATACTGTAGATGATATTGAAGATCCTACATATTTAAAGATCTTTGTAAATCAAGAGACGTCTCCCGGTGGATATTGGTGGTATTTCCCTAAAGGTAAGAATAAAGTAAATATAGGACTTGGAATTCAAGGTGGAATGGGATATCCTAGTATATATACATTTTACAATAAATATCTAAAAGAATATGGAAATGACCTGGATATGAAAAGAATAGAAGTCAAAGGAGGTGCGTTAGTTCCTACTAGAAGGCCATTATCAACGTTAGTATGGAATGGTATAATAGTTGTAGGAGACTCTGCTTTTACCGCGAATCCAGTACATGGAGGTGGTAAAGGGTCTGCTATGATTGCTGGATATTGTGCTGCTAAAAGTGTAATAAAAGCATTTGAAAATGGAGATTTTTCCGCGTCTAGCCTATGGGATGCTAATTTATGCTATATAGAAAGATATGGTGCAAAGCAAGCTAGTTTAGAATTGTTTAGGAGGTTCTTACAAAAATTATCTAACGAAGAAATTAATTACGGAATGAAAAAGAAAGTAATTAAAGAAGAAGACTTACTAGAAGCTAGCGAAAAAGGAGACTTGCAATTATCTGTGGCAGAAAAAGCTATGAGAGTTATAGCTGCACTTGGTAAGCCTTCACTATTGATGAAATTAAAGACTGTAGCAGAATACATGAAAGAAATAAAGACTTTATACAGGTCTTATCCTAGTAATCCAGAAGATTTAGAAAAATGGAAAAGTAAAGTTAATTCTATAGTTTCAGAATTTGATAATGCTATCAGCAAGTAATAATATAAAAAGAATTACGTAAGGTATTATTATTGGTATCCAGAAGGTTTTTAGTGTAAAACTTCCTACTTTTTCTAAACCTTCTACCATTGAAGATATAATTTTTCCTAGAACTCTAGTTTTTACTTTGATCATTCCGAACTCTACATCACTTACATCTTTAGCATTCTTTATAGATTCTATAACTAATGATCTAGCTTTTTCTATTAGATCATCACACACTGTTGCCGGTTGATATAGATTTCCAAAATTACTCGCAGTACAGCTATGATCATCAGGCGTAACTAGTATGGGATAATCTACTAAATCAGATAATTTCTCATAAATTTTATCTTTTAATCCATGGCAAGCATTATTTGCATAAATATAAATTAAGGATAATTTTTGTCTACTAGATTTATCTATTAGAGTTACTACTCTAGCTAAATTTTTGCATAATCCTTCGCAGTTAACTATAGTTTCTGAATATCCCAATTGTAAGTCTGATTTAGGTTTTATTTTAGTGGTTCTAACAAAGTCTCTTAATTGAGTGTATTCTCTTTTTCCTATTTCGTCTGTTAATGTTTCATTGTGACAATCTACTAGAAAATTTTTAGTTAATGCTATATCTCTCCATAGTCCACCAGGCAAATCATCTATACCTTTATTTGGTCTTTGAACAAAAGAAATAGAAGCTTTATCAAATCTTATTGATGTTATGTTAAAATCACCAATATTTTGACTTTCTATTCCAGTAAAATAGATTTTATCTAATTTTGTTTTTAAAACTTCTTCAACTACTCTTCTAGATTCTCTGCTTGATGGCAAATCTAATTCATGACTACCTGGAGTATGAAATACTATAGCATTTTTTAAATATTCTTCTACTTGATATGGAAATTTTGAACTTCCTATATTTCCATACATTCCGAAATGAATTTGAGGAAGAACAAAGTACATGTCACCTATTTTAAACGTAGCTATATTTATTATAGTAGGCACAGATATTTTTTCTAGAAAGTTTTCTAAATCTTCATCTTTTTTATAGCTTACCGCTCTCAAAAATGGCCTTATTACGTTCAAAGAAGGAATGCCTATTATTTTATTTCCTTTTCTATTAATTTCGTAAACGTAGATTAATGATACCAAACCTATAATAAGAACATAAATTACACCAAGAAAAGTTATTCTAAAAAGTACAATTGATGGTATAAGTCCAGAAAATAATGAAAGAATGAATGAAGCTTTCTCTCCGTGATCTAATAGTAGCGGATAATTAATTAATGGGATAAATGCACCAAAGGCAAATATGTATGATATCGGAAGGAAAGAAAATATCAAGTATATTATTGAAAATACTAATGTCATAACTAAAGATGTTTTTGTTCTTTTCCAAAATATTAATAGAACGTATGCAAAGTAGATTATGAACGAATAAAAGAATAATAAGCCTATTTCTAATCCTCTAAGAAAAATTAATGCAGTCTCTATAGCATTGATGGATATTAATACTTTTAGGCTAGGTATTGATAGCACTTTAGAGTAGTCAGAATAATATTTTCTAGTAAGTTTTTCTGAATCCACGAGTATTAAATAATAGAGAGGATAAAAAAATGATTGATAAAGAAAAGCTTTCAGCAAAGAAGATAGTAGAAAATAAATTGTCAGACTGTATTTTATATATAATTGAAGATAATAGTAATAAAACATATTTACTTTTTGTTTTTGATAAATATTTCAAAGTAACGCCGGCATATCCAGGAAAATGGAATTGTGAAGAAGCATTATATTATCCTTTTGGTTTATTCGGTTTCTTATATGAAGGAGACGATTTAACTGAGAAAGTAAAGAAAAAAATAGAGGCTTTAAAAAATGCTGGATTATGACTTAATAATTTCAGATGTAGATGGCGTTATAGTAAGAGAAGGAGAACCGATATGGGAAAATATATATGCGTTAAGAAAATTTGTAGAAACAGGAAAAAAACTTATACTTGTTTCTAATAATTCTGGATTCAGTAGAGTTCTATTATCAAGACAATTAAATTACCTAGGGTTAAATATTGATCCAAACAATATAATTACTAGTGGATTATCAGCAGCCTTATATATGAAGAGAAAGACCAAAATTAAAACTGTATACGTAATAGGAGAAGAAGGATTAGTAGAAGAAATGAAAAACTTTGAATTCAATATTTTATCTTCCTATGAAATAGACACTAAGAATCCAGATGCAGTTGTTTTAGGTTTGGATAGACTAAGCACATATGATAAGTTATCAGCGGGAATGAGATGCATAGCTAACGGTTCAAAATTTATTGTAACTAATATGGATAGATTATGGCCATCAAAAGACGGATTGAAATTAGGGGCTGGAGCACTAGCTTCCTCTATCATCTATGCGTTAAATAAACAACCTGATTTTATTGCAGGAAAACCAAATAAATGGATTATTGAAGTGGCAATGGAAATAAGTAATATAAAAGATCTTTCTAGAGTTCTTGTAATAGGAGACCAATTAGAAACTGACATAAAGATGGGAAATGAAATTGGAGCAGATACTATTTTAGTATTAACTGGAATTTCCAAGAAAGAAGATGTAGAAAAGTCTGGAATAAAACCTAAACTCATTGTAGAGAATTTAACATCTTTAATTTAGAATGAAATGATTTTTAAGCTTTTTTAAGAGTTTTAGTTTATGGAAAAACTCTCTTATGACGCAATAGTTATAGGCGGTGGACTAGCTGGATTAATGGCTGCGCACGAAATAGCTGTTAACGGATACAAAGTTGCAGTAATATCAAAAGTCTTTCCTACTAGATCTCACTCGTCATCAGCAGAAGGAGGAATAGCAGCTTATATTGAAGAAAACTCTGATCCAAATGACAATCCAGACTATATGAGTTATGATACTATCAAAGGAGGAGATTATTTAGTAGATCAAGATGCAGCTGAACTCCTTTCAATGAGATCAGGAGAAATAGTAAGAATAATGGAAAGCTGGGGAACATTATTCAATAGACAGCCAGATGGAAGAGTAGCAGTAAGATATTTTGGAGGACAGACTTATCCAAGAACTAGATTTGTGGGAGATAAAACTGGAATGGCTCTACTTCATGCATTATTCCAGAGAGTTTCTGGATTAGATAACATAGATTTCTATAATGAGTGGTTCTCTCTAGACTTAGTAAGAGATGATAAAAGGATTGTAGGAGTTGTAGCAATGGAAATGAAGTCAATGAATCCAGTATTTTTCAAAGCTAAAGCTATAGTAATGGCTACTGGAGGAATGGGTATGCTTTATGCTCACTCTACTAACGCTTATATTAATACCGGTGATGGATATTCAATGGCTTTAAGAGCCGGAGCAGCGTTGAAAGATCCAGAATTTGTTCAATTCCATCCTACAGCATTATATCCTTCTGACATTTTAATAAGTGAAGCAGCAAGAGGAGAAGGAGCAATTCTAATTAACAATAAAGGAGAAAGATTTATGCAACGTTATGCTCCCAAGAAGTTAGATTTAGCTCCTAGAGATATAGTTTCTAGATCGATAATAACTGAAATAAGAGAAGGAAGAGGATTTCCTGGAGGATATGTAGGATTAGACCTTAGACATCTAGGAGAAGAATATATTAAAGAAAGATTAGCTTTAGCTTATGAAGCAGCGTTAAGCTTTTCCGGAGTCGACGCTACAAAAGAACCTATACCTGTGAGACCTGCACAACACTATTACATGGGAGGTATTGATGTAGATATAACTGGAATGAATTCAGATTTAATAGGATTATTTGCAGCAGGAGAAGCTGCATGCGTATCGGTTCATGGAGCAAATAGATTGGGATCCAATTCTTTATTGGAAACTTTAGTATTTGGTAGAGAAACTGGTAGAGCTGTAGCAAAGTTTTTAGAATCACATACTGAAGACTCTAACAGTTTAGATAACGAAGTAGACAAAATAGTAGACGATGCTTATAAATATACTAAAAGTGAATCTGGAGTTCATTTTGGAGAAATTCTGAATAAATTAAGAAATGTAATGTGGGACGAAGTAGGAATCTATAGAGATGAGGATCATTTGAAAGATGCAATTTCTCAAATAAATCAATTGAGAGAAATGTCTAAAACTATGTATGTCACAGATAAAAGTAAGACGTATAATACTGAATTCTTCAACGCCTTAGAACTAAGAAATATGTTAGACTTAGCTATTGTTATAGCTCAGTCAGCCTTAAATAGAAAAGAATCTAGAGGGGCTCATTTTAGAACTGATTATCCACAAAGAGATGACGATAACTGGCTAAAACATACTATCTCATATTTAAAAGGAAATACTGTAGAAATTACGTATAAACCAGTTAGAATGACTAAATGGAAACCAGAACCTAGGGTGTATTAAGATGTCAGACCTTCAAGAACAAGAAATAGTTGTAAAAGTAAAAAGATTTAATAAAGAAAAAGGAGATTGGTGGCAAGAGTACAAATTAAAAGTAGATAGATTTACGCAGATGACAGAAGTTTTAAGAAGGATAAAGACTGAGCAAGATCCTACACTAGCATATAGAGCTTCTTGCCATATGGCTGTTTGCGGAAGCTGTGGAATGAAAATAAATGGAGAACCAAGGTTAGCATGCAAAACGTTAGCACTAGATATGGTAAAGAAATATGGAAAAAATGAAATTACATTAGAGCCAATGGATTATTTCCCAGTAATTAAAGACTTGATAGTAGATTGGGATAATTTTTACGAAAGGATGTTCAAAGTTAAACCAAGATTATATCCGTCAAAAGAAGTTTTAGAAGGAAAAGCAGAACATAGATTAAAACCGGAAGACCAAAGAGAATTATGGAAATTCGAACAATGCATATGGTGTGGATTATGTGTATCAGCTTGCCCATCAGTAAGGAATGACCCAGATTTCTTAGGTCCAGCTGCTCACGCTAAAGGATATAGATTCCTTGCAGATCCTAGAGATACCATATACGAAGAAAGACTCAAGATATTAATTGATAGTTCATGGAGGTGTACATACTGTTATCAATGCTTTAACGTATGCCCTAGAGACGTTGAGCCAGTAACTACAATTAAGAAAACTAGAGCCCATACTAAATTCCTAACAAATAAAACACCAGTAGCTAATACTGGAGAAAAACATATAGAAAGTATTGTAAAAAGCATAGAAGATACTGGAAAAATAGAAGAAGCAAAAGTGTATATATCAACTTACGGATTAGTTACTACGATAAAAGACATGATTTACGCTATGCAAAATGGAAAATTAAAATATGCCTTAATAAGTGAGGCCAAAGTTAAGAATATTGATCAAATAAGAAAAATAATAGGTGAAGAAAAATGAAAATAGCATATTATCCAGGTTGCGCTACTCATGGATTATCAAAAGATGTAGATATAGCAACGAAAAAAGTAGCTGAAGTGTTAGGAATAGAATTAGTAGAAGTAGAAGATTGGAATTGTTGCGGAGGAGGATTTTTAGATGAATATGATGAAAAAGCACATGCTGCATTAAATCTAAGGAATTTATCTACAGTAGAAAGAATGGGAATGGATAAGATGGTAACTCCTTGTAGTGTATGCTTACAGAGCCATAGATTAGCTTCTACAAAGTACAAGGAAAATAGGGATTTAAGAAAAGAAGTAGATAAGAAGCTAGCAGAAGCTAACGTTAAGTATTCTGGAAAAGCATCTGCAGAGCACATAGTATGGGTACTAGTAAGAGATGTAGGTTTAGAAAAGATCAAATCACATGTTAAGAAACAATTAACTGGACTAAAGGTAGGAGCTTATTATGGTTGCCAAATGCTAAGACCAGAACAAATAATGGGATTTGAGCCATCATTTAACCCTCATAGTATGGAAGATTTAATAGCAATTACTGGAGCTACTCCAGTTAAGTTTCCTATGGCTACTGCTTGCTGTGGATTTCCACTGATGGGAAGTAACCCTAAGGTTGGAATAAAACTAGCATATAACGTAATTAATTCGGCAAAATCTAAAGATGCTGAAATATTAGTCCATCCATGTAGTCTATGTCACCTACAGTTAGATGTAACTCACTTAAAAATTAAAACAGAATTCAATCTAAATTGGACTCTTCCAGCTATTTACATCACGCAATTACTAGGATTATCTTTTGGATTTTCTGCAGACGAATTAGGAATAAGTAAACTGGCTCAAGAAATATTAAGATCTAAGGGATTAATATGACGGAAGAAGAAATTGTTTCTCAACTAAAGAAATTGGGAGCCACAACAGGATCTTGGTATGAAGTATCCGAAAGACCTGGAAAACCGCCATTTGCAAAAGAATTAGAATATAAATTAGGAGATATAATGTGGGGCAAAATTCATTTAAGACTAGATGGAGATTTATATGTTCATATAATCTCTAAAATTCCTTTTAATTGGAAGGACAGAGTTAAGGATCTCAAAATTAAAGGAAATATAGAAGATTCTGCTGGAGGATTATTATGGATAAAAACTACTAAGGAAGATTTATATAATGATCTTTCATTCATAAAAGACTATTTACAAAAAATTAAGAAATAAAGGATAAAGTAATATATCAATTTTTTGTTTAAAAAATAAATTATACGCTATATTATTATGCTTCTACAACTTTAAGTAGATCATTCTGATCTAATTTGTATACTACTAAGTAAGTATCTGAAATCCTTCTAAGATCTGCATTATCTCCTCTAATCATAACGCTAATTAATGTTGAGTTAGAATCTTTTAACGATCTTCTTACTGTTGTTTCAGCAATTTTATCTTCTCCATCAGTTAATATAACTACTTCACTTACACCTTTTACATGACCTTCTTTAACATCTTCACATGCTGATATAACAGATCTACTTATATCAGTACCTCCTCCTCCTCTTATTTTTCCTATGTATTCGATCATTTTTATTACATCCTTACTTTTGGCGTTCTTCACTACTTTAATAAGAGGATATGGAATATTATCAAAGAATCTCAAATAAAAGTCTCTATTTTCTCTCCTAGCTCTGCTATATAACGCTAAAGCTACAGCTTTTGCCCATAATATTTTTTCTCCATCCATACTTCCAGATTTATCTAAGAGTAAATATATAGGACCTAAACTTTCTTTAATTTCTTTTTGATATAACAATAACTGGCTTTCTGCTAGTCTAACATAGAATAATTCTTCTGGCATAGCTAACTCTGATGGGACTAATCTTTCTAAATCTGAACCTTCTTCATAACCATATAATTCACCCTTTGCATATTTGGTCGTTTTCTTCTTAGTTAAGCTTCCTAACTTTGGAATTCCACTCAAGAATTCTAAGATTTTCTTAATTTCAGTATTTCTTGCCAACCTTAAAACTTCATGTATATCACCCTCAAAATTCAATACGCTTCCTGTTCCAGCTCCATTACCTCCTACTATTCTTTGCATGCTTCTTACAGAGTTAGCGTCTTCTGAGGCTTTAGATAAGGCTTTTTCATGAACTTGTTTTAATAACTTATTTGCAGCTTGGCTTTGTTGTGTTTGTTGTTCTTGCTTTTCACCTGAACCTTCTTTTGATGAATTTCCTTTCATTAATCCATTTAGTATCTGTTCTGCCGCTTCCCTTTCTTCTGCTGATTGTGATGTGCGTCTAATTCTTTCTAATTCTTCTATCAAATTTTGAACATAACTTACTGATAACGCCATACTTACTGCTGAGTTTGCAATTGAATAATTTCTATTTCTAATTACTAAATCTGACGATAAGGTCATGTCAAGTAATGAATATTTTATCATATCTGATTGAGCTAAATCAGATTTAGGTTTCAGTAATGGTAAAGGTAAATAGTGTACATAATATGTATCAATTAAAAAGTTCTGATCTATGTTAGCCTCTTTTCCCGTAACTTTTTTCAAAGTATAAAGTATTCTATCTCCTCTATACTTTATAATCGGATCGTCATAATCTACTCCAACTAAATATCCACTCATGTGTATATCCCCAGCTTTTTGGCTACTTTTTCTAATAGTTTATCTATTTCAGAACTTACTTCTTTGGAGAATTCTTCTACTTTTTCGTCTCCACTTTCCTTTCCTAATGCTATTACTCTATCTCTAGTAGCCTTTAATGATCTTATTAAATCTATTAACCTTGGATCTGATTCATTAGCTGCATCAACATATTTGCCTGCTTCCTTGATATTATTGTAAATTTCATTTAATTCTCTCATATACTTTATTGGAGTCTTTAATTCTTCTGATAGTAACGCAGAAACTTTTTCAAAATCGTCTATTTCTTTGGGTGCTATATATTTTAATACTATCAAGTCTTCTTCTGTTGCTTTTAACCTACCATTTAATATAGAATGAGCAGAGACAATTTTTAGAACTTTTCCTTTTCTTCTATCGCTTAAGTGAATTCCCTTTTCTTCTAGCATAGCATATAATTTCAATAATTTACTTTTTACAGCACTTAAATCAACTTCAGTTAAGTAATTATATATTTTGTCTACATCGTCTATACCCATTATTGGAGAATCTACTTTCCACTTACTAGTAAACTCTAGCTCCCATGCAGATTCTATTAAATTCTTCCACATTTCTTCGCCTACTGGTTTAGCATAATGCCTTAATAGGAGCCTATCATATAATGCTTCTAATTCTGGTTCATCTGGAACTCTGTTGCTAGCACTTATTAATGTTCTTAAAGGAACTTTTATTACATTATAACCATCATATATCACTCTTTCATTTAATAATGATAATAACGCGTTCAAAATTGCGCTATTTGCATTAAATATTTCATCTAAAAATGCTATTTCGCTTTCTGGTAATCTATCCTTAGTAATTCTTTTATAAATACCTTGTTTTAATGCATTAATATCTAGTGCTCCAAATAATTCTGCAGGTTCAGTATACTTTGTTAGCAAATACATAAAGAATTTAGCGTTTAAGAGCTCCGCAGCTCTTCTTGCTAAAGCAGATTTTGCTGTACCTGGCTCTCCTATTAAAACAATATGTTCTTTAGTTAAAAGAGCTAATGTAATTACTTTTGCCTCTTCTTCTCTACCAATAAATGGGCTAGATAGAGCTTCTAAGAACTTTCTTGGAAGCTCGAGAATTTTATTATCCACTGTTTCTCCCATATTTACTACTTGATTTTATAGCTTATAAACAAAGGTTAAAAAATAACCTTACATAGATAATATATAATGAAGCTAATTATTATATAGATATATATAAAACTAATTGATTACAAAATTAATGAAAGATCGAAATCTCTATGCGATAATTCAGTATGTATTCTTGATAAAATATTTTATATAGAAAACTTCCTATGAGAATAGTTACAAAAGTATTTTACTTAAATATGTCAATGGAGAAGATTTAAATATATCTCTTTTCAATTATATATTAATAAATTTCGTGAGTCGGGATACATGGAACAAAAAATAGGTAATCTAAAAGCAGGAATGGAAAACGTAAATATAAGTGGTAGAGTTCTCCAAGTTGGAGAACAAAAAGTCGTACAAACAAGAAATGGCCAAAGAACCATTAGAGAAATCATATTAGGAGACGAAACAGGAAGAGTAAAACTAACATTATGGGGCAACCAAGGAGATACCATAAAAGAAGGACAAGTAATAAAAGTTGAAAACGGTTGGACTACTGCTTTTAAAGGCCAAGTACAATTAAATGCAGGAAGCAAATCCAAAATTTCTGAAGGAGAGGAAGAAGGAATTCCTCAAGCTGAAGAAATCCCAGAAACAATGCCAGAGGATCATTCACCACAGCCTAGAAGGAATTATGGTAGAGGAGGATTCAGAGGCGGAAGAAATCAATACAGAAGAAGACCACAAAGATCTAATTATGGTGGAGATGAGGAAGAGTGAATTTTGAAGAAATAAAGGATAAAAAACCACAAAAAGTAGGAGAATTCCTAGACAAAGCTGAAAATGGAGAAAATTACATAATAAAACTATCAGAAGATAAAATATATGAGGTTGCTCCAATAGCTTATTATATTTGGGCTATGTGTGACGGAGAAAAAACCGTAAATCAAATTGTAGACGAAGTAAGTAAAGAGGCAAACATAGAATTTGATCAACTTAAAGATCCTATATCTGCAGTCCTTGATCAATTACAACAAGCCTCTCTCATAACGTTATAAGTTATTTTTCACAATTATTTTTTATGAGAGCTATTTTACCTGAAGATAACCTTTTAACATATAAGCAAGCCTTATCTATTTTAATTAAAGAAAAGCCTTTAACATATAAGATAAGCGAAGTAAATCTTTTTGAAGCATTAAATAGAATATCTGCAGAAGACATTTATTCAAACATAGATTTGCCCCCATTCTCTCGATCTACTGTTGATGGCTTTGCCATAAAATCTAGTTACACACCAGGAAAATTTAAAATCAAAGCAAAAATAAATATTGGAGAAAGCACTAATTTAAGAATTGAAGGAAATGATGCAATAGAAGTAGATACAGGAGCTATGATACCAGAAGGAGCTGATGCTGTTGTTAAAATTGAAGATACAAAAATAGAAAGAGATTATGTTTTAATCCCAGAAAAAATTTCTTTTGGAAAAAATGTTGCATGGATTGGAAGCGATATTCCTAAGGGATTTGAAATAATAAAAAAAGGTGAAATACTATCTCCTGAGAAAATTGCGTTTTTATCTTCTGCTGGGATTGATAAAATTAAAGTTTATGATTTACCTAAAATTTACCTAATAATAACTGGAAATGAATTAGTTCATCCAGGAGAAAAACTGGAACCAGGTAAAATCTATGAGAGTAATTTATACTACTTATATGCTAGACTTGTTCAAGATGGAATTAAAGTAGTAGGATACGAAATTGTAAAGGACGATAAAAACGAAATTGAAAATGCTTTAGAAAGAGGAGCAGAAAAAGCGGATGTGATAATAACTACTGGAGGAACAAGCGCTGGAGAAAAAGATTTCGTACACCAAATAATTAGTGAGAAAGGAAGAATTATAGTACATGGAATTAAATTTAAGCCCGGTAAACCAACACTTTTTGGAGAATTCAAAGGAAAGACTGTAATAGGTTTACCTGGAAATATAGTCTCTACGATAATGGTATATGATAGAATAGTTTCCAAATATCTTTTACCTAGTAAATCTAATGATATTATCGCTACATTAAAGGTATTAACTGAATTATCTGCAGATAAAAAGAGATTTACGTACACTCCAGTTTATATAGTAAATGGTTATGCCATACCAATTCCTTTTGATAGTTACATGGTTGGAAGCTTTTCTTCTGCTGATGGATTTGTAGGCTTAGAACCCGGAAGCAAGATAAAGGAAAATGAAAGCATAGATGTTATAGTAAAAAATATCAATAATAATCCAACAATAATAGGAGAAGAAGATAAGAGATTTTACAATTTACCTTTTAGAAAAATATTTTTAGGATCATATGTAGGATATAAGGCTTTAGAAAAAGGGATTGGAGATGTTATAGTAGTAAGTTCTCTATATTGCACGCCAGAAAAGTATGACTATATGATTGAAAGAAATATACTAGTTAATGGAAATGAAAATCAGGAAGAAGTAGGTTATTTTGATTGGATAGGCATAAGTAAATTGATAAAAAATCCTGCAGTTAAATTGAAGTCACCTAATACTGCTATCAACTTTTTAGGAAAAGCTCGTGTTTATGCTCCAGAAGGTTATATAGATGGAAAAGAATTCGCAAAAGAAAAATTATACGTAGTAATTCTTAATAAGGATATTAAAGATAAATTCTTCTCCGGAATTTTTTAAAATAGCGTAAAATTAGGAAATCTTAAATATAGTTCTTTTTAAAGTAATCTGTGTCAGTAAGAGTTATAGCTTATTCAACATCAGCTAATTTGGGATCTGGATTTGATATTTTATCATTAGCTCATACTGCGTTTAAAGATGAAATTATTATTGAAGAAAATAAAGAAAAAAATAAAATAGAAATAGAGTCTAATGATAGAATACCTTTACAAATAGAAAAGAATTCAGCAGGATTAGCAGCAAAAATGTTGCTTCAAGATAAAGGAATAGATAGAGGAATAAAAATTAAAATAAAGAAAGGAATTCCTTTCGGTTTAGGATTAGGAAGTAGCGGAGCCTCAGCTGCAGCTTCTGTACTCGGAATAAATGAATTATTTGATTTAAAGTTAAGTAAGAACGATTTAGTAAAATATGCAATGTTAGGTGAACAAGCCTCTTCTGGATCTCCTCATCCTGATAATGTTGCAGCAAGTATATTCGGAGGCATAGTCTCAGTAAGTTCAGTTTCTCCAGTTAGAGTAGTAGAAATTCCTGTAAATTTAGATTTTAATATTTTACTGATAGTTCCTGAAGGACAAAAAGAAGGTAAAACTAAAAAGGCAAGAGAAATGTTACCTAATCAGATAAGTTTATCTAAATATGTTAATAATTCGAGATATCTTAGTTCTTTTCTACTAGGTATTATAAAAGGAGATAAAGAGCTTGTTAGAATGGGATTAAATGATGATATAGTAGAAGTTGCTAGAGAGCCATTATTTCCATATTATAAGAAAATAAAGGAAATAGCTTTAAAAAACGATGCTGTAGGAAGTTGCGTTAGTGGTGCTGGACCAAGCATTCTTATATTATATGATAATGATACAAATTTAGATAAAATTAAGAAAGAAGCTTATGATGTCTGTTCTTCTTATGATGTCAAATGTAACTTTATAGAAGCAAAATTGGCAGAAGGTGCAAAACATGAAAGACTCAACTAAATCAGTGAAAGAAGATATTGATGAATTTACTGGAGCTATAACTACACCTATTTATCAAACTGTAGCATATGCGTTCCCTCAAGGAGAAAAGTTCAGATATACTAGAGAATTAAATCCAACTGTATTAGAATTAGGAAATAAGATTGCAGAATTAGAAGAAGCAGAAGTTGGCATGGCTTTCTCCTCTGGTATGGGAGCAATAACAACTACTTTGTTAAGCATACTTAAACCTAAAGATTCAATTATTATGCCAATGGATACTTTCGGAAGGAGTCTAAGGTTTGCTTCCGATTTCTTAAGAAACTGGGGAGTAAATGTAACAATAAGCAAACCAGGGAATGATAACTTTATTGAAAATTTGAAATCTAAAAGATTCTCTGTAATTTTTATTGAAAATATAACAAATCCAATATTAAGAGTTATGGACGTAGAAGAGATAGGCAAAATTGCAAAAGAAAATAATAGTATCTTTATTGTAGATTCAACCTTTGCTACGCCAATAAATCAAAAGCCACTAAAGTTAGGTGCTAATATAGTAATTCACAGTGCATCTAAGTTTATCGCTGGACATAATGACGTTATAGCAGGATTAGCTGCAGGAAATGATAGCTTATTGAAAAACGTTGATCTTATGAGAAGAACATTAGGGACTAGTTTGGAACCATTCACAGCATATTTAACGATAAGAGGCTTGAAGACGTTAAAAATCAGAATGGATACAATAAATAGAAATGCAGAGCAAATTGCAGAATTCTTACAAGATCATCCTAAAGTTAAAAAAGTATACTATCCTGGATTAAAATCTCATCCTGATTATAATATAGCTAGAAGATTATTGAACGGATTTGGTGGAGTAGTTAGTTTTGAAGTCAGAGGGGGAAAAGACGAAGCTATAAAAGTAATGGAAAACGTGAAGACTATAATTCCTGCACAAAGCCTAGGAGGAGTGAATTCATTAATTTCTCATCCTGCTACCATGAGTCACAGAACCTTAACTAAAGAAGAAAGAGAAGCAGTGGGCGTTACAGATTCTTTATTAAGGCTTTCAGTTGGAATAGAAGATGTTGAAGATTTAATTGAAGATTTAGATCAAGCATTACAAAGCATAAAATGATTAGATAATTGCTTTTATTTCCTTTTTTATTTCATCTTCTAACATTAATTTTATTTCCTGTCTATGTATCCTCGTTAAATGAAGAAACAATCCTCTTTTTGTAAAAGGACCTTTGTTACATAGTTTACAATATAATAAATGATTTTCTTCGTTAGATAACCAAAAAGCTACTCTATCTACTGCTGTTTCAGCTATTTGTTTTGATGAATATCCTACTGTCTTAGTTATTTCATCTTCTTTTAACGCAATATGCGATGCTTTCTTAGCTGTAATATCAATTAATTTTTCTGCTGTTATTGAGATTCCGCTATCCATTTTCCTCTCACTGATGCTATTCCTATTGCCACTGTTAATAAACCTAATAGTCTTTTCATTTTTAAATAGTAATCATTTGTTTCTAATATAGAACCAAAATCATTTATATTAACTCCTAATCCGCGTAATACTCTTTCAATTCTGACTTCTAAATCAGCATAATTATATACTATTTCTCCATTATCAATAGATTTTTTCATTTGTAATGCATCATCTAATGTGGTTCCAAATTCGTCTTCAGAAATTTCATCAAATATTTGAGTTAATTTTCTAGATATTCTTGAGCCTAACATTTCAGCTAAGCCTGGATAATATTCAATTGGTGCCATCTCAAATATCCATAAATCAACGTATTTACTTACTATTTCATCTATATCTTTTGATTCACCTTCTAATGCCTCAACTATTGAGGCTGCAGACACTATATGAGCTAATGCTTCACCTACCTTTATTTCTTCATTAGTAAATGAAGTAAACTTTGATTCTATGCTCAATCTAAACCACTTAATCCTTAAATTAACAATATGAAGTTTAAAGATGAGACTCAAATAATACATATCAAGTCTAGAGCGTATCCAACTAGAATGGCATTTAATAGCTAAAAGTATAAAGTGCCAAAAAATATTTTAAGTATATGAAAATTCTCGCTTTCGGGATAGGTGGTGGAGGAGATGCTTTATCTACTCTTATTCCTTGGACGTATTTCAGAAAACTAGGACATGAAGTAAAAATTGGAGCCGTAATTTGGGAGAGATACGTTGAAGATCCACTCCCTGGACCAATATGCGAAGAGGATCTAAGAAATTTTGAAAAAATTAATGACTCTGTTTATCTAGTAACAGATAAATCTTATGCTGTACGTTCTGGAAGAAAGATTGTTCCTCAATTAATGAGAGTTTTATCTTTGATAAATGATTTTGGATATGCTATTTGTAATAAAAATGGAGATATAGGAATGGCTAAAGGATTAATTGACCTAATGAATAAGGAGAATTTTGACCTAGTAGTAGGTGTAGATGCTGGAGGAGATGTATTAGCAAATGGAGATGAGGAAGGATTAGGAAGTCCACTAATAGATTCTATATCTCTTTCATGTTTAGTAAAAATAGAAAAATCGATGTTAGGTATAATTGGAGCAGGAAGTGATGGAGAGTTAGAATATAACTATATTTTAAAAAGAATTAGTGAAATTGCAAAAATAGGCGGATTGATAGATTCTAAAGGCATTGATGTTGATACCGCAAATCTAATGGAAAAAGCTTTAAAAATCGTAAATACTGAAGCGTCAAAAATACCTTTAGATGCGTTTAAAGGATTATACGGTGAAGTTAAAATTAGAAATGGCACTAGAAAGGTGTTTGTTACTCCAGTCTCATCAATAATGTTTTTTGTTGATCCTAAAAAGTTGGCTGAAATTTCTGGAATATATAAGATTGTAAAAGACTCTAACAGTTTAGAAGAAGCTAATGAAAAGTTTCATAAGCATAAAATTTATACTGAATATGATTTTGAAAAAGATCTATATGAGAAATTTGGATTAAATGCAAGTAATACTACAAAAAGCGATATTGAGATTTTAAGAAAAAAAGGTATTGAAAGAATAAAGTATGGAAATACTTTTAACTAACGTTTAGAAAATATAACATGTGAATACGTTACAGGACTTAAAGGATGAATTCGGATTCACGGATGAAGAACTTAATTTTGCGTTAGATCGAGCAAAGGGTATGATTTTAGGCTTTGCTATGGAATACAGGGCAAGAAAAGTTCTTGAAGAACTAAATTTTACAAATATAAAGTCTGTTGATTTGCCTACTCATGATATAGAAGCTGAAAAAGATGGTGTAAAGTATTTTATAGAAGTTAAGGCAAGCAAGAAATCACCAACTAAAGAATATAGTGCTTATAAAATAGCTATGATGGCTAAGCTTAATGGAGTTCATTTAACTTTAGTTATGATTCCGAAACCTAATCTTATGCCTACAGAAGAAATTTTAAGTAAACCAAAAAGAGTATTGTATGAATTTTTCAAGATCTTCTTTAGCGGAAATTCGAGTCAATTAAAGGAATTCTTAGAGGATAACAATAATAAAACAATATTGTTATCATACGATAAAGTTATTAGCCATTATATTCAAGAAATTCCGAAAAATAACTCATTTGAAATTGTAAGATCTATTCTTTGAAGCTAAAGATATTAGTTGAGCTTCTGCTTTATCTAGGAATTTATATACAGTAGAATGTTCTTTTCCTTCTATTAGCAATTCTATTGCTTTTTTTGCTATTGTTAGTTGATCGTAAATTCCTATAATAGCTACAATATGATCTTTTATTGAAATTAATACTCCAGTATATTCTTGAATAATCTTTTTAGCTTTTCCGTTTTCTCCAATTATTCTTCCTTTTATTCTTCTTAATGCATCTGGATTACTACCTATGGCTTGTTTCAAATCTATAACATCTAACATATAATCGTCACTCATTAGTTTCAATGCTTCATCAACATTAAATCCATAGTCTATTGCTTTAATTATTGAAACTACTTTCATAGCATCATAAGGATTTGAAGACGAATTAACGTTAAATGTTTTTGTTTTATCGTCATAAGTAATATCGACATCTGATATTTCTTTAAGCTTAGGAATAATTTGTTGTATTATCCTTATTTTCTCATCTGATGTGCTAACAAACATTGCTTTTCAAGTAATTATGTTAAATCTCTTTAAAATTTCTTCAGTATCATTAACTTCTATACCTTTGCTTTCAAAAAATCTGTTTATATTTTCTATATCCCTTCTTAACAATTCTGGTGCATTTTCGCTTTCAATAGATATGCTTTGGCTAACATCAATTATGTATATTTTATCGTATACGATAATATTATATTCGCTTAAATCTCCATGAACTAATTTAGCTTTATTAACCATAAGATCTATTTGGCTTAAAATTTCTTCATACATGTCTTTGGTTATTTCTTCATCAGGAAGTTCTTTTAATAATGGAGCTCTTACACCGTTCTCTCCAATAAAATTCATTACTAAAATATGTTCTTGAACTAGAATTGGTTTGGGAACATTTACTCCTGATTCATATAATATAGAAAGGTTTTTAAATTCCTTTCTTGCCCAAATAGAAATTAACTTTTTTGTATTACTAGCTTTTATATTCTCAAATCTTTTATCTCCAAATGTGTATTTTTGTATAGCTTTTTTAGATGCCGAAGTCGAAACATAATAAATTTTTACTGCATAAAAATTCCCATCATATGTTTTTGCAGGATATACTTTTGCTTCCTTACCAGAAGAAATAGCTCCTAGGTAGTAATCAATTCTTAATTTTCTTGCAATATCCTGCAGAAGTAGATATGTTCTAGGGTCAATTGTAGAATCTACGACTTTAAAAAGATCTGCATCTTTACGTCTTTTCTCTATTTTTTTCTTTTTTTCTGACAATTTTATCCTCTTAATTGGTCTAATACTTCTCTATCTACAATTTTATTTTCTACAAGCTTTCTTATTTCATCGTGCATATATCTATACATTATATCTCCTTTATCTGATTGAAAATCCCAAGGAGCTACAAGTACTACATCTCCTTCTTTTATCCAAACTTTTTTCCTCATCCTACCAGGTATTCTAGCAGTTCTCTGCTTTCCATCAGTGCAAAGAACTACTATATGTTCAGCTCCTAACATTTTCTTAACTACACATATTACTTCTCCTTCTTCAGGTTTCATTAATTCCCTTGGAGAAGGACCTTGCGAAACTTTTTTTGGCAACTAATTGACCACCTTGATTATATTTATTAAATAATTATTAAAGCTATATTGGCCTTAAAAGTTCTATAGCCATAGCAGTTGATCCTCCAGTACCATGGCATATGCTTGCTATTCCTCTTTTGCCATCCATCTTGGATAATACATTTATAAGTGTAGTTATAATCCTTGCTCCACTTGCTCCAATAGGATGTCCTAATGCTATAGCTCCTCCGAAAACATTAAGTTTATCGTAAGGAATACCAAGATATCTGTTTGCTAGTACGCTATTAACTGCAAATGCTTCATTATTTTCAAAATAATCAAATTTGGAAATATCAGTGTTTAATTTCTGTAATAATTTCTTTACTGCAAATATTGGAGCTTCAGTAAATCTCCAGCTCTCAATTCCTGCCCATGAATATCCTAAAATTTTAGCTATAGGATCTATTCCAAGTTCTTTTACTGCTTTTTCGCTTACTATAACTAATGCAGATGCTCCATCAGACAATTGTGAGGAATTTCCAGCAGTATGATATCCGTCTTTACTAAATGCTGGCTTGAGTTGAGATAATTTTTCTATGGAAGTATCTGCTCTTATGCCTTCATCTTTAGTTATTTCTGTATCACCTACTTTTACAGGGACTAATTCACTTTTTACAAGTCCTTTTTCTGTTGCCTCTGCTGCTCTCTTATGACTTTGATAAGCTACTTCATCTAATTCTTGCCTAGTAAAATTATGAGATTTTGCTACCATATCTGCTTCTTCTCCCATTAGTTTCATATTGAAAGGATCAGTTAATCCATCCATAAGCATTGTATCTATAAATTCTAATGATTTACCCATTAACATTTTTACTCCCCATCTAGCGTGAGATTTTAACGCTAATGATGCTTGGCTCATGCTTTCCATTCCTCCTGCTACTACAATATCTGCATCACCGCTCTTAATCATTTGATAAGCGTTAGCAACACTCATCATCCCAGATGAACATACCATATCTACGGAATATCCATCTACTTCGAATGGTATACCAGCCTTATATGCTGCTTGTCTAGCTAAATCTTGTCCATGTGCTGCCCTTAATATATTACCCATAATTGATATTTCTACTTTTTTTGGATCGACGTTAGCTCTTCTTAGGGCTTCTTTAATTGCGGTTGCTCCTAAATCTACTGGACTAATATCTTTAAATACTCCTCCAAATTTTCCTATGGGTGTCCTAACTGCTGAGGCTATGTAAACTTCTGTCATAGGACAATAATATGTATAAACCTTTTTAAATTTTTTAAACAAAAACTCCCTTTAGATCGAAAAATGAGTAATCTATAATTTCTACATCGTACCATTTACCTAATTCTGACTTCTTTACTACTACTGGAATATAATTCATTGTCCTACCTATAATTGTATTATTTTTTCCTTCTTCTGTAGCTAAAATCTTCATCCTTTTACCTAGATATTCTTTATGTAATTGAAGAGATAGATCTTCATACAGCTTATACGCTATTTTCATTCTATCTTTTTTTACAGAGTCTGGAATTTGTTTCATTAATGAACTTTTAGTATTTGGCCTCAATGAGTACATTGCTAAATGAATTTTTTCAAATTTCAATTCCTTCATTAAATTCAGAGTATTTTGGAATGCGCCTTCATCTTCTCCAGGATGCCCGATGATAATATCAGTAGTAATATTAATATTTGGTATCTTTGATCTAGCTTCATTTACCAGATCTTTATATTCGTCTACAGTATATTTTCTGTTCATTAATTTTAATACATTATCGTCTCCACTTTGTACTGGTAAATGAAGAAATTTATACATTTTTCTATTTTTTAAAACTTCTAATATACCATCTATATCTCTTTCAAATTGTTCTGGAGTCATCATTCCTATTCTTATCATAAAATCTCCTTCTACATTAAGAACTTCTTGAAGCAAATCTGAAAGCTTTACTTTACCTCCTAAATCTAAACCGTATGCTGCAGCGTCTTGGCCTGTTAGTTCTATTTCTACTGCTCCATTATTCACTGCTTCCTTAACTGAATTTACTATGCTACGTATAGAGTAACTTCTCAAAATTTTTCTGGCTAATTTCGTAATACAAAAATTACAATCTCCTGCACATCCATCAGCTATAGGAATTATAGAAATTTTTCCTTCAAATATTTTTGGTGTCTCCTCAATTTTTTCTGGAGAAATATAAAATATACTATTCGCGCTTTCTACTGCATCGACTATTTTAATAAGTGCTTGAGGACCTATTACTGACGCTTTTGGAGCTAAACTTTTAACTACTGCAGGTTCTGCACCAGCAAAGCATCCTGCGATAACTAGTTTCTTTCCTAGCTTTTCAAGTTCTCTTATTCTTGATTTCATTCTTTCTCCAGTTTCTAACCTTACGTCACAAGTATTCAATACTATAACGTCGGCTTTATTTAAATCGGATACTATTTCGTGATTTCTTTTTTGCAGTAACGTCATCATTATATAAGTATCTCCTTTATTTAATGCACAGCCATAGGTTTCAAAGTATACTTTCATCTCAACACAAATATAAACCTCTAATGCTTTTATAATCTTTGTGAGAATATGGTTGAAGATTACGAATATCTCTTAGATAGAGTTTACTCGAAATTACCTAAAAAAACTCAAGCAGAAGGAATTCAAAACTTACCATCACTAATAATTTTTAACGTTGGAGGTACTACTATTATTAGGAATTTTGGAGAATATTGCTATAGAATAAGAAGAGAAGATAAACTATGCATGAGATATTTACTTAAGGAGTTAGGAGCAGCAGGTTCAATAAGCGATAATGGACAATTGCTAATTCAAGGTAGATTTTCGTCATCGATAATAAATACATTAATGGAAAGGTTCCTTAAAACATATGTACAATGTACTACTTGCAAGAGCTATGATACGGTTCTAGTAAAAGAAGGAAAAATATGGTATATTCAGTGCTTAGCATGCGGAGCTAAAACCTCTGTAAAACCATTGTGATTTTCATGAATGTTATACTAAATATAATAAGGGAAAATCAGTATACTTTTGTGAATTTATGTGAAAAGGAATTATTAGGTAAAGAGTTTAAAGATGATAAAGCAATTTTAAGTATAAATAAGGAATTTTACGGTGGAGAAGAAGTAGATCTGGAATACGCTTTTACCCTATTTAATGAAGCTACTGTAGTAAGTATAGTAGGAAATAATATAGTTGATGAGGCAATAAAAAGAGGATATGTTCATAAAAATTCTGTATTAGAAGTAAAAGGAGTGAAATTTGCTCAAGTTTATAATTTGTGACCATTATGGTTAAAAAATTCTGCGTCAGATGTGGAAAAGAGGACGTAGAACTCATTGATAGATTATGCTATGATTGTTATATAGAAACTAAAAACCTTATACAGACACCTCAAGTGGTTACTGGAAAGATTTGTAAAATATGTAATGCTGAATGGATAGATAGGAAATGGGTTAGATTATATGATAATAGTAATGATGCAATAAACGATATAATACTAAGATTTCTAGGTAAAGAAGTTAAAATAGATTCTAATGTTAAAGATTATAGAATTGACTTAGGAGATAAATGGAAGGATAGAAATGGAAGAACATTCGTTAATTTAAGTTTTCAAGGAAAAGTTGGTAATAAGAAATTTAATATAGAACGTACTGTAGAGTTGAGAGTTTCTCAAGTAATTTGCGATATTTGTGCTAAAAAGAAAGCAAGATATTATGAAGCAATAATACAACTTAGAGGAAAAGGAAAGTTAGAAGAAGAAAAAAGAGCTTTATTTGAATCGTTTTTCTCTAATGATGTAATTAATTCATTGTCCGATATTATTGAAGGAAAAGAAGGTGTAGATTATTATTTCATAAATAAATATACTGCAAAAAAACTCGTCTCTAACTTTAAATCATTAGTTAAGGCCGAAATTACAGAAAGTTTTGAAAACGAAAGAGTAAAAGATGGTAAAAGGGATGCAAAACTTGTCATTTCGATAAGAATATAAAATTAGGCATAGATGAAGCTGGAAGAGGATGTATTATAGGACCAATGATTATAGCTGGAGTAATAATTGATGAAAATCAAGAGAAGATTCTAAAAACTGCAGGAGTAAAAGACAGTAAGCAATTGACTAGAAAAGAAAGAGAAAAACTATTTGATATAATACTCAATTTTTCTCAACTAATAATAATAAATAAGGCTATGCCTTATGAAATAGATTCTGAGAACCTTAATAAGGTTACATATAAAAAGGTTATTCAAATAATCATGGCATCAATTACTTTTTCACCAAATATAATTACTGTTGATAGAGTTGGAAAAGAACAAGAAGTAATAGATTTAATTAATAAATTAAAAGCGAAACCTAATGTAGTATATAAAGCTGATGAACTTTTTGTAGAGTCTAGTGCAGCTAGCATAATAGCTAAAGTAATTAGGGATAAAATAATAGATTCTCTAAAAAGTGAATATGGAGATTTTGGTAGTGGTTATCCTTCAGATCCAAAAACTAAAAATTGGATAAAACAAATATATGAAAGTGGAAATCCTCCACCAAAGATTATTAGGAGGACATGGAAAAATTTACTTAAGCTGGCTCCCAATTATTACATTAGTAAGAGGGATTTAGATGGTTACTAATCTACCTGCTGAAGCTAAAGCTAAGTGGATAAAAGTAATGGATGCTAAAACTCCAGAAGAGAAGATCAAAGCTATTCAAGACTTTTTAAGTTACGTACCTAAACATAAAGGAACTGAAAATCTAGTCTATTGGGCAAAAAGGCGATTAGCTGAACTTCGAGAAGAATCAGAAAAGCAACGAAAGAAATCTAAAGGCGGAGGTTATTCTTTCTTTATAGAAAAAGAAGGAGCTGGGCAAGTTCTAGTTTTAGGAAGAGAAGAATTAAAAAATGAAATTGTAAGAAAATTAACGAATATAAAACAAGATCCTAGGGATTTTCCGGTTCCAGCAATGACTTTTTATGAAGATGTCGGAATACAATTGGTAAATCCTCCTCCTATAATATTAGATTCAAGATTAATAGTTAGTAAAATAATAGGTCTAATTAGGAATGCAGACTCATTATTAATAGTAGTCAATGATAAAAACGAATTTATGAAATTTAAAGATTTTCTAGAAAGTAATAATATCATTCTAGGAAAACCTAAAGGAAAGGTAGTTTTAGAAAAGTTAAGGAGTGAAAAAGAAGGAATAAGAATTGTAATGATGGGAAAACTAGTTAATACCAACGAAAATGAAGTAAGAAAATACTTAATGGATTTTGGCATAAAATCTGCTATAGTAAAAATTTTTGGTGAAGCTACTCTAGATGATGTAGAAAAATCATTATTTGAAGCAATTACGTATAAGCCTACAGTCGTAGTTTCTAATACTAAATTTGTATACCCTGGAGTAGACGTAATATCTCCTTATGAGAATATTCAGAAATACTTATTTGAAAGCTTAGATGTCATAAGAGTTTACACAAAAGAACCAGGCGAAAATCCCACTAAAGATCCTTTGACCCTAAAAAGAGGTTCAACGATACTGGATTTAGCAAGAAAGTTACATACTTCACTCTCAGAAAATTTCAGGTATGCTAGAATTTGGGGTA
This sequence comes from Acidianus manzaensis, assembly GCF_002116695.1. Classification (NCBI taxonomy): domain Archaea; kingdom Thermoproteati; phylum Thermoproteota; class Thermoprotei; order Sulfolobales; family Sulfolobaceae; genus Acidianus; species Acidianus manzaensis. Next base: position 676,511 of record NZ_CP020477.1, on the reverse strand, counting down.
AATCAGCTAAATTTCCAGGACAAAAAGTTGGAGAAGATCATCTACTTGAAGATAAAGATATAGTTGAAATACATGCTAAATAAAAGATAACAAAGTAACTGTAATATACGGCTTAATCTGGTACTCTAATATACTTTATTAGATTTATTTATCTCTTCATAAATATTTTCATAAAGATTAAAGAACATCTTAAATTTCCTGGAATTAAAATATTATATAAAGTATAATTTCAAAAATTATTACTTATTTAATATTATTATGTAGATTTAAAATATATTCTATCTAATCATATTTAAGAGATAATTTTATATAAACTTTGATTTAGCTATAGAAATTTAAATAGTATCTTCATTATGAACTATTATTTAGTACTTCAGAAAGACAGAGGGTAACATGAAACTAAATCATTATTCTGCTTAAGTTGAGCAAGAATACCAAAACTTAAAAATTCGTATTGCAAAATTCTTTTATGGCAATTAAACTTAAGAAACAAAGTAACGAATCACAGAATTTGCCTAAGCAAAAAATTAGTACATTACCTTCTATGCCTATTTATGCTAAGTTTGTTAGATTAGGAATTGTAAAATCAATGGCTAAATCATTACAAAATAACTTATTACAAGCAGGAATTTCTGAAGATCCTTTATTATATGCCTCAAAAATTTTCTTCTATTTATTATTATCTTCAGCTCTAACAGTAGTATTGATTGTATTTGGGTTATTAATTTTCGTAAAATTCTATTTACTATATAGATTAAGTAAATATCTGATACTATCTTTTATGATGTGGGTATTTGGCATTATAATTCCTCCTGTAGTTTATTTAGCTTCTACGGCTAATATTTCACAAATCAAAGAAAATAAAAGAATAGGAATAGATTCAGAAATGGCTGCTTTTACCTCAATATTCTTGATTTTCCTAAGATCAGGATTAAGCCCAAGAATAATGTTTGAAAAAATCTCTAAGGCTTCTGCTTTTCAATATATTAACAATGTAGCACTGTATGTTAACAAAAGAATGAAATTTCTAGGAGAAGGTGTAGAAGATGCTATGTCCCATGCTGCATCTATTTCTCCGTCTAAGATCCTTAAGGATTATTTCCTTACTTACATAACTGCAGTAAGAACAGGAGCGCCAGTTTTACAAACCATGGAAGCCAAAGCCAAAGATCTGTCAAAATACTTAGAGTTAATGGCATCTTTAGCTTCAGACAAACTTTCAGGAGTAGCCGAAGGATACGTAATATGGCTTTCTTCAGGCTATATTATGATTTTCTTGGCTATGGTATTAGAAGCTATATTTCCTTTAGGCAGCGGAGCATCTACTTTAGGAATGTTTGGAGTTTTAGGCGTTGTAGTAGTACCATTAGTTAATTTAGTATTTATATATGTTATTGAACAAACACAACTGCGTTTTCCAGAAAAGAAATTAAATTATAATATATTCTATATATCATTTGGAGTAGGATTATTGGCTATGTTTGTATTATTATTTCTTACTCATCAGTTATTAAATTTCTTTACATTAAGTGGTGGAACTAGTGATATTACTCCTACAGTTTTATCTATAACCATAGGCTTATTGATTGCAACCGTACCTCCTTACATAATTTTAGGTAAGCAATTAAAAGAAGGAACTGGATACGATCCGTATGTTGTAAGCTTTCTAAGAGCAATAAGTGAGGGAATAAGAGCAGGATTACCTCCAGAAAAAGTAATTGAAAACATTAAAGATTCAAAAGAAATGGGTAAACTAGGAACTGTACTAAATGAAATTCATTCATATATAACCCTAGGATATCCTCTAAAAGATGCATTTAGAAAAGGAGCAGAAAGAATAAGAGACTTCACTTCAAGGATTTCGATAATAGCATTAGCTGATATGATGGAAATAGGCAGTATGACTCCAGACACGGTAGAAAGTATAGCAGAACAAATAGATACACAAATAAGAATAAAAAGAGACTATGACTCTAAGATAAAAATACTATTAGCAACTCCTTATGTAGGCGTAGTATTAGCTTTAGTAGCTTCCACTATATTGGGCTCTGCAATTTTAGGTTTAATAGTTTCTCAACATTCTAGTCTAGCGTATGGTCCTCTAGTAACTGCCAGTGTAATATTACCTAAGGCTATCTATATTACCGCAATTTCATCATTGTTTAACTCATTTTTAGCCGGATTGCTAGTTGGGAAATTAGGAACTGGCAGAATAGCTAATGGATTCTTACACTCTGCAATACTTGTAGTAATTACCGCAATAATGCTAATAATATTAATCCATGTGCATCTAAACTTTAGTAGTAGTTCTTCGTCTTCATACAATTTCTTTATAATGATGAAGCTACTGCATATACTAAAATAGGACATAGAAGATATAGGAATCCTTATATAGAAGAAGTTATATATATATTTTTATGCCAGTCAAATTACCTAATTTGACTTTTAGATCGTCAAAGAATAAGAGTAATAATAATGATATTACTAAAAATAAAAAATCTAATGAAACCATATCATTACCTGCGCCTTTAATTCCCCTATATCCTCCTGCTGAAGAATTAACTGAAATAATATCTGATTATGAAATAAATTTATTAAACTCCATCCCAGAATATGTGAAAAATAGTTTAAATAACTCTAATATAGAATTATCGATAGCTAATCCGCATATCTTTATAACGTATGATGAAAATAAAGGAATATATAAATATGTATTATTAGAGCCACCAATTGATATATCTGCATTTGATATCTATTTATACTTGATCTCCGAAATAGAAAGAGCATTAATAGAAAAAAGCGAAGGCTTAGATTTAGGAAAAATTATTATTAATGCTGCTGCTAAAAGGCCAGATCTTCAAATAATACAAGGAGAAAGAGCAGGATTAAAATTACTTAGTACTAGAGGAAAAGTAGCTATTTATTACTTATTGAGAAACATGTTTGGCTATAATATATTAACTCCAGTTTTAAATGATTATAAAATTGAAGATATTTCATGTAGCGGATTAGATTTGCCAATTTATGTCTACCACAGAGAGTTTGAATATGTACCAACTAACATAGTTTTGCATGAGAAAATGAAAGTCTTAAACTTAGAGGTAGATGGAAAAGAATTATTAGATGAATTAGTATTAAGATTAATATCATTATCTGGAAAGACTATCTCTATAGCAGATCCTATAAGCGATGGTATATTACCTCAAGGAGATAGAATTGCAGCTACTTTTAGAACTGAAGTAAGCGCAAGAGGATCATCCTTTGTGATTAGAAGATTTAATGATAGACCAATAACCATTCTAGATTTAATAAATTCTGGTGTTTTATCACCAGATGCAGCAGCTTACTTATGGTATGCTATTGACATGAGAATGAGCTTTATGGTAATTGGAGTTACTGGAGCTGGAAAAACTACTATGCTAACTTCTATCTTAAACTTAGCTAAAGAATCGATGAAAATAGTATCAATAGAAGATATTCCAGAAATTAGATTAGCTCAAGATAATTGGGTACAATTGTATGCAAGAAGCGCATATGGACAATCTGGAAAAGAAATTAGCCTAATGGATTTGCTAAAACTATCTCTAAGATATAGACCAGACTTAGTTGTTGTAGGTGAAATAAGAGGTGCAGAAGCTTATGTATTATTCCAGGCTTTATCCACAGGTCACGGAGGTGCTACAACTTTCCACGCATATGACACAGATTCAGCCATGAAAAGGTTAATGAATGAGCCACTAAATATTCAACAAGAATGGATACCTATGATGAATATAGTTGTAAACGTTAGAAGATTACCAGTATATATAGGAGATAAGGTAGAATTAAGAAGAAGGGCAGTAAGCATAGATGAGATAGTAAGTTGGAATGATTATAGAAGGGTAGTTAATTGGGAAGCTAAGTCTGATAGTTTTAACTTAGACCTAGATGCAGCAAAAGTTACCAGAGCTAGAATAGAGGAAGCTGGAAGAGATTTAGCTGAAGTAAAAGCAGAAATAGAAAGAAGATCATTATATCTAAAAATGTTAGCTTCTACTAAAAGTGTTGTGCAAGATCCAGAAAGTTACAAATTAGTTAAAAAGTACATTATAAAATATAGTATAAAGCCAGAACAAGCATTAGCTGAAGTAAGCAGAATGTCAGCAGTAAAAATAACTTCAGTTTAAAAATTTTAGTTTTTAAACGTTTTTCATGTGTCTATAATAAATATAGATATAGAAAGTAGAAGTAATATAAGACTTGAAAATATATTATTATATATTAAATTGGTTAATGCGATAATGAAAAATATATATTGTAAGACTCTTAATACAAGAGGTTTTGATGTATTGCTTCTAATTTTGGGTGTAACTTTCCAAGAAAAATTTAATTTAAATAAACCTTTTGTAAATCCAATTATTGCTGCCCAGATTGTAGCTATGCTAACTAAATAAGCTTCATCTTCACTGATCTTAAACGAAGATGAATAAATTAATAGAGAAATAGAAAATATTAATATAGATATTATATATGTCGACATAGATAAGTGCAATAGCATTTGAAGTGAAGCTACAATAGCTAAGACAAAAATAAATACTGAGTAAATTCCCCATTGAATGACATAAATATAACCTTCTACGCCTTTAAATCCCTTTGAAAATAATTTTAATCCATATATAAATAATTCTCCTGATCCATATGCCCATCTTTCAATCTGATAGTAGAGATCAAATAATGCTCTAGGGGATAATAAACTTACTAGAATATCATGAACATACGTAAATTGTTTTCCTTTTAATGCAGCCCTTATTCCTAATTCTAAATCTTCAGTAACTATACCCTCTTTCCAAAAGCCTATTTTAGATAATGTATCTCTTGAAATAACTATTGCTGAACCATTTGGAAAAATATAAAGTCCTTTCTGGAATCTACTAAGGAAAAGAGATTTCATTGCAAAATTAGTAGTTTCTGAATATATTTTTTCTATAAAATTTTCATGGTTTCTAATTTCTACATGTAAAGCTAATGGTTCTTTATCAAGATATTTGCATATTTTTCTTAGAAAATCTTTATTTACCCTAGCTTCTGAATCTAAAAAAATAAAATATTCTCCATTAGCTAGTTTAGTTGCATAATTTAAAGCACCAGCTTTTCTTCCAATTGGTCTTTCTCTTCTTACTATTTTGATATTATTCCATGAAACACCAGTTGAACTAATTATATTAGAAACGTATTCTTTAGGATCATCAGAAACTATAATTACTTCATATTTATCATAGTCTAAAGCTATTAAATTCGATATTAATTCTTTTACTATTTTTTGGTCTTCATTTTTAATAGCTACAATTATGCTAAAGAATGGTTCTTTGTCTTCTTCCTTTTTTTCAATCTCTAAACCATTTTTTATTGATTTTAAATAGTACACTTGTAAAAGTAACCATGAAGAAGATATTATAGAAGATAAAATCAAAATAATGGAAAATAATTTAGTTATAAAAAACATTATTTTTGTTTCCTCTCAATCGCCTTCTTTATCTCTTCTTTTGCTTCTTGACTAGTTCCCCAACCTGAAATTTTTACCCATTTTCCTGGCTCTAATTCTTTATAATGCTCAAAGAAGTGCACTAACTTATTTTTTAATGCGTCCGGTATGTCAGTAACATCTTTTATATTTGAAAACGTAGGATCTACTTTATCTTTTGGAACTGCTAATATTTTCTTGTCTACTCCTTCTTCATCAGTCATATAAATTAATGCTATTGGCCTTACTTCTACTACACTACCTGGAGCAAAAGGATAGTTACTTATAACTAAGATATCTAATGGATCTCCATCTTCACTTAGCGTACCTGGAATAAATCCATAATTTAATGGATATACCATAGAAGTATACAAGATCCTATCTACCTTTATTACTTCTTCTTCCTCATCATATTCGTATTTTATATTTGAACCCATTGGTATTTCAATAAAAGCATTTACTAAATCTGGAGCTTTACTTCCTGCTGTAGCTTTCATATTAATACTGTCTAAATATATGCTAAAAATCTTTATCTCCTAATAGTTCATAGATAAAATCTTTTATAATAGAAAATGGATAAGAAGATGAAATTTCTTTGATTTCAGTAATATAGGATTCTTTTATCTCTTTTACATCATATCCTTGTTTTATATATCTAGTACTTTGTAAATATGTAGATAATCTGTCTGATAATTTGGCTATTTTAGATTCTAAACTCTTTTGGGACTTGAATTCTTCAAAAATATCTTCGCCAACTCCTAAAAATTTGAAGGCTTCTTTTTCAGCATTCCTCTTATCTAACCTTTGAGAAGTCCATTTAGGAAAATCGCCTAATACTGTTTCTCCTACATCATGAAATAATGCTATTATTGCTGCATGGTCTGGGTTTACATTTATAGATTTTTCTTTTAACTTACTTGAAATTACATAAGCTAATATTGCAGCTTCAAAACAGTGTTCTGCTACAGTCTCTCCTACTGCTGGAGGTATTCCTTTTTGCATCCAACCTGTTCTTACTAAATTTTTAGCTCCTACAAGTAATCTTTCTAATTCCATATCTAGATGTTATTACATATAGTCTTTAAGCTATCTATCATTTCTTGAAGATCGGTAGTCCAGAATCTAATCATGGCTTCCTTTCCTTTCATTCCCTTATCATAGATTACGTTAGGAATCTTGCTAAAATTATCTTTTACATATTTAGCTATCCACTGCATTGTACTTCCCTCAGGCTCTAGTGGCTCCAAATCTCTATTTATTTCCACAATTTCATATCCTAATTTTTTGAATTCCTTAAGTATATTTTCGTCATATCTAATATTAATTAAATTTCTAGCATTTTCTCCCATTGAGATAATTGAGAAGAGTAATCTTGCAGTATGTGTTGGGTTGCCAAAAATTGCTGGATAACCTACTACTACTTTTTTATCCCATCTTCTTATAATTCTTCCTCTAAAAGTAGCAATATCTTCTAATGTACTAACGTAACTAGGTATTATACTATGAGCAAAATTAGATTGCACTTCTGGTATTAATTTCCAAAAATTTTCTGTATTCTCAATAAAATCACCAAAAATTCTCATTTCTTCTAATACGCTATATTTTTGAGATTTTTTCTCCAAATAAGATACTGGATCTATAGGCCCTATGCCTTTACCTATGTTTAAACCATAATATATTGAGTGTTGTAAAATTTCTTTAGCGGTTAGAAAAGCATCGTATATAGAATTTCCTTTAGCAAGTTCTGCTGATATTATTGAAGCAAAAATACTGCCTGTGCCATGAGTATTTCTATTATTTAACCTTGGATATCCAATTTCAAAGAAATCTTTGCCATCATACAATAAATCAAAACTATATTCACCACTAAGATGTCCTCCCTTTATTATAATATAAGGAATATCAAATTTTTCATAAAGTTCTTTAGCTGCATTTTCACCATCTTTTATTGATTCGATCTTTATTCCAGATAAAATCGAAGCTTCTACTGCATTTGGAGTTATTACAGTAGATTTTGCTAATATTAGTTTTTTATAATCTTCTATGTCATTTATGAGTTGTGTTCCGTCTTTAGCATATATTACTGGATCTGTAACTACAGGTATATTGTCATCTAAAATCTCATTCACTACTTTAAATTGTTCTTTATTATATATCATACCTATTTTTATTGAAGAGATTTCAAAATCTTCTTTTAAGGCTAGTATTTCTCTTTTTAGGAAATCTGGTTCTACTTGCTGTATTGCGGAAATTCCTAATGTATTTTGAACTGTTATAGCAGTTATTGCAATTACAGGGTGTACTCCTAAGATTTCCATAACTTTAAGATCTGATTCTGCACCGGCTCCATTTCCTGTATCCAAACCTGCAATGCTCATAGCCACTTTTTTTATCATTCTCTTTTCACCCTAGTATTTCCTGCAACTACCCAAAATTCACCATCATCTCTTATTTCCAATTTCCAAATTCCAGTAGTATGTTTTACTAATTCTATTGCCTCTTCTATAGCATGTATAGCATCTTTTCTTCCTTTTCCTATGCACATTATTAGAATTACATCATCTCCAGGTTTCATTTTGTCAATAGCATGAAGAATTTTTATATTTATAACGTCACTATATTTTCTTTTTACTGATGATTCTATTTCACTTATTCTTTTTACTGTGTAATCCTCATAGGACTCGTAGTCTAACTCATAAACTTTATGCCCTTCTACTATTCCTTTTACAAAACCTAAATAAACTACTAAAGATCCAGCTTCTGGTGGAGCTTCTTGCCTAAATTTTTTTATTTCATCTAAAAAATTGAATTTACCTTTAATTACATCTCCACCTGCAGGAGGTGGCAATATAGCTATTTCGTCACCAGGATTAATTTCATTTTTTATCTCACCATTAACAAGTATAGTGACTTTTATTCCATTTATTCCATTTATTAGAGCATCTTGCATTCTTTTTCCATATTTTTTTGATAGAAATTCAATCAAACAATTAATATCTTTGCAATTTATCTCTACTTCTTCTTCACTTTTACTTGTTATATCCTTAAGGAAAGCAAAGTATCTAATTTTGATCATTTTCAGATATCACTGTGTGTATATTTTTACCTAAAAATATATATGCAATCTGATAATGACATAGAAGAAGCTTTAATGCAACTACTTAATGACGATTACCAAAGTTTTAGATATAGAAACTATGATAATGAACTAATTGATGAAAAATTAGACGAAATTCTTAAAATTTTAAGAAAATTCGAAAAACCAAAAAGAACGGATTGTGAGGAAATTTTAGACAAAGGATTTATAATAAAGGAAAGTTTTTCAAAAAATTCTAATCCGAATTTAATAGGAATAAGCTTAGATAATGATAGATATTTAATAACTTTTAAGGATACTCTTGATTTACTTTTAATGTATTTTAAGTATTTAAAGAAAGAAGATATAGAAAACGATATACCAAAAAGGCTACTTCCACTTTTTCTGTTTTTAAAAAGAAATGGATTAATATATTTTGATGCTAGAGATAAAGAATATAAATTAACTATTTAGAATAGCTAACTTCAATAATTATATCTTCTAAAACTTTATCTGTAACAGCTTTTTTAATAACGTCATTCATAACTATCTTAAAATGATCTGTCTCAACAATTTTTCTAGAATCATATTCAAGTTTGCTTGATGACAAAATTTTAGGTATTAAATCTATAACAATATTAGTATAATCAATGGAATTAACCGTTGAAGATATTTTATCAATTTTATCTTCCATCAATACTTTGTTAGAATTTAAAAATTTTATATAATTCAATATCTCAGAATTATTTAGAAACTCTGACTTTAATATACTAACCATTCTTTTCCTAATTATAGGTATTACTAGTAGCATAAAATAGTTAGACCCTCCCATAACCCAATTACTTAGTTTGTCAGCTATTTCATCAATAGAATCATAAATTGATTGTATTAGCGATTTCTTTATAATATCTATTAATAGCTGATCAGAAACTTGAGGTATTTCTATTTTGCTATTTAATTGAATAGATCTAAGAAAAATGGAGTAGACGGATTTTGAAGAGAATTTCCATGTAGAGAATGGACATATTGTCAATACGTCTGATTTTTTCTTTAATGGGATTTCAGAATCTTTATATGACGTCAAGAAAAGACCAGCACATTCATTGTCATCTCCCTCAATACCTAGCTTTCTAGCCCAACAGCCTGAATGAATTTTATCCTTTATAAATGGCTTCAAAAGTTCAAAAGCTAATACACCTCTATCTTGAGACAGAGTATTATAAACATAAAGTCCTTCAGGACATAAAAAGTATATACCAGATGCGTTTAACCTATTTTTCATTTCAATTATTTTATTCACATCTGACTTTGCTCCGTCAATATCACCAGAAATATACTTATCAAACCCACAGCACGCCATATCTATTATTTTTACTCTTGGAGAAAATCTTTTATCTATTTTATCGCCATTTTGTATTAGAAAATCTAAAAAGCCTTCTACCCCTAAAGGATCATATTTATATGAACAACCTACAAAGAGTACATATAACGGATTATTCCTATATTTTGAGTCTATTTCTTTTTCAAGATCTTTAAATCGATTAGGTAAACTTTCTAATTGAATAGACAATTTTTCTCTAGAAGATGAAATCCTAGGTAAGAATTCAGTAGTCAAACTTGATATATTTATACCTACTGGACAAACATCTTCATCTTCCTTGCATCCTAAACAATATTCGAATTTAGTTTCTCCAGTTACTAATCTATTAAATTTACCTAATGGAGAGTAAATAATATTCTTCGAAGATTTATATGCAATACAAGAATCTAAACAAATACTACAATTTATACATTTTGTAACATCAATAAATTGTGACTTATATTTTTCTAGATTCTTTGGTATTTTTATATCCTTTTTATATTTCTCCATTATGGCTTTGTGTATCTCTTTATATTCTTGCAAACCCGGAAAGGGAAGTACTGATGGATTCTTTTTAAGATAATTAAACACTTGATTTATTTCATCATCCTTTATAGTCCCGCAAATAACATAATTCCTAGCTGGAGAATTATAATTGATTATATATCCTATTTTCTTTTCTATGGGAGCTGAACTCAATAAACTATAATCAGAAGATCTTAAACATATAGGAATATAATCTCTTTTAAGCATCCCATTTGAAATTTTTGAAATTTCTCCGATAACTTGACTAGTTGAAATACTTGGTCCTTTAAGATGAACTATAGAAGAATAAGATGCGGGTAAATAATATTTAAAGCTACCATCAATTATTATTCCACTCCAAGCATAAGGAACTTCTTGATCTAATTCTATTACCTCTGGATATTTAGCTACAAGAATAGTAGCTGTAGCCGTATCTTTGATTTCATATAATGTAGTTTTACTTTTTACAAATCCATATTTATAACTACCAAAACCAGATCCGTTAGTAGAAATAAAACCTCCAATAGTTCCTTTTAAATAGACAGGAAATATTATTGGAAAGTATCCCTCTTTACTCAAGAAATTAATTAATTCTTCAAAAGTAACTCCTGTAGGAACTTCAACTAAATCTAATCCAAATTTTTTCTGATTTAAGAATTTAACTATTGATCCATCAGAAAGTCTATCTCTAGAAATAACTATTTTAGGATTTAAATAGGACAAAATATCTCCAGACATAGAAGTTAGTCTTCCTACTACTAGCTCCTTTTGTTCTTGTACCATTTGTTTCTTTATACTATTAATATCAATACCAACTAAAGCTCTGCTGAATATTGATGCATCAAGGAGCAAATCTCTCACCTTATATATGAAGAATAAAATATAAAACATTTCCTTTATAAAATGTTATTATGATTGAAGTTCTTGTTCCAATAAGTATTTCTGGAATTTGGTACCCAAAGATCTCAAATAATTTTGAAAATTCTGGTTCTATTGGTCTAACCATGGTTCTCGAACCTTATACTCTATTTGAAATCAAGAGAGGGGAGCCAGAAATAGTTTTTAATAATAAGAAAATCAATTTCCCAAATCTTGATTATTTAAAGCAAAAACTAGGAAGCCTTACACTTTCAGTCAATTCAGAGATACCTTTAGGATTTGGATATGGTATGAGCGGAAGTATAAGCTTAGCTTATGCTTTAGGCAGTGTAGAATTACTAGGAAAAAATGAAGACGAAGCTATAAAAATTGCTCACGAAAGTGAAGTAATAAATGGAAATGGATTAGGAGATGTAATTTCACAATATTATGGAGGAGGACTTGTATACAGAAAAGAACCAGGTTATAGAGGAAAAGTAGAAATTATTGATATTGAGTGGAAAAGGATATGTAGTAAACCTATTGAATCTATATCTACTAAAAGTATTATAAAAGATTCAACTCTAGCATTAGACTACATAAACGCGTTTCTATCTAATAGAACTATTGAAAATTTTTTTGAGTTGTCTAGAAAATTCAATGAAAGTTTAGGATTTAAATCCCCTTATCCAAAATCCTTTCGAAAGAAAGGATTAATAGTTAAATTAGAAGATTGTAATGAATCATGGATAACACACAATCCAGCAAAGAAGGGAGCTTACGTGATTTAATCCCAATTAATCACCCTAGAAGAGAATCTTTATTAATTAGAGAAAAATTAGTAGAAGCGCTCAAAGATAATGTTCTTACTCCTTCTGGATTAATAGCGCACGGTAGAGGAGAATGTTTTGATTATCTATTTGGAGAAAAAACACAAGATTTTGCAAAAAAAGCTATAGAAGCAGCATCGGCTACATTACTATTAGCTAAAAATCCAGTTATTTCAGTAAACGGAAACATGGCAGCATTAGTTCCAAAAGAACTTATAGAGCTAGCAAATCTAATCAATGCCAAACTGGAAATTAATCTTTTCTACAGAAGTGAGGAAAGATTAAAAGCAATAAAAAATGTCTTAATTAAAAATGGAGCCAAAGAAGTTTTAGGAGTAGATGATGAATTAACTACTATTCCAGAACTTTTTAGTGAAAGAAGAAAAGTTAGCAAAAATGGCATCTTTATAGCAGACGTAGTGTTATTAGCATTAGAAGATGGAGATAGAACTGAAGCACTAGTAAAAATGAATAAAAAAGTTATAGCAATAGATTTAAATCCTTTATCAAGAACTTCCAAGGCTGCAAATATAACTATTGTGGATAATATAATAAGAGCTATTCCATTAATGATACAAAAAGTGAATGAATTGAAAAACTATAATACCGGACAATTAAGGGAAATAATAGAAAATTATGATAATAAAAAGATAATTTTAGATTCGCTTAAGTTTATCTCAGGAAGATTTCAAGAATTTTCTCTAAGTCTATAATTTTCTTTACTTGGAAATTTGCCTTTTTTTACATCTTCTGAAAACTGATTTATTGTTTTCTCTATCTCTTCCTTTAGGTTTAAATACGGCTTAGCAAAATAAGGAATAAATTCACCTAATCCTAAGAGATCATGAATCACTAAAATCTGTCCATCACAATATGGTCCAGCACCAATGCATATTGTAGGAATGTTAATAGTTTCTGTTATCTTTTTTGCTATATCAGCATAAACATTTTCTATAACTATAGAAAACGCTCCAGCTTCTTCTAAAGCTTTAGCGTCTTTAATTAATTTTTCTTCATCTTTAATTATTTTATAACCTCCAATTTCTAAATATCTTTGAGGTGTAAGACCTATATGCCCCATAACCGGAATTCCAGCGCTTATCATTGATGAGACTTTTGATGCTACTTCTATTCCTCCTTCTAGTTTTATCGCATCTGCTCCGTGCTTTAATAATTTTCCTGCATTAAGTATTGCGTCTTTTTTTGAATACTCATAGCTCATAAAAGGCATATCTGCAACAATTAACTGAGGAGGATTTGCACGAACTACAGAATCTAAGTGGCTAATTATATCATTCATGGAAACTTGCAAAGTAGATTTATAGCCTAGCATTACCATGCCTAATGAATCTCCTACTAAAATTCCATCTAGATTAGTTTTAGATATTATCCTCGCTGTCGTATAATCGTACGCTGTTAGCATAACTATTTTGTCTTTTCCTTTCTTCTTCATGAAGTCCTTTATTGACTTTATTGCCATTTATCTTCATAGAGACTTTAGATGCTAAAATTAAAACTCTTCTCATTTTTTCAGCTATTTCAATAGTTTCCTCATACTGGGAAGCCTTTTTATAAACTTCCATTATATAATTAAGATCGTCAAAAGCAAATTTTTTGAAAAATGCTCTATCAACATCTGATATCAATGTTTTTTCCAAAAGAAACTTCAGCCTTCTACTTATCTCATCTACATTTAAGCTATTAGCTTGGATCTTTATCATCATAATTTCTGGATCTTCTTCAGTTCCATCTAATGCTAACTTTACAGAATCTATATCTATAAATTTCCACCAATGCTGATTGGAGGATTTATAACTTGATTCTATTATGCCAAAGTCTCTTTCTAAAGCTCTTAATATCATTTTAGGATCCTTATCTTCTCCAATTTCTTGGAGTTTTTCTACTAGCGTTTTATAATCAAAATCTCCTAATTCTCTCTTATCATTTTCCTCTGCAATAGCTACCGCAGTCTTAAGTATTATTTTAGCTCTGTCCCCAAATCTAAGCAAAGCCTCAGTAGTTCTATCCTTAACTCCTCCAATCATTCTGTTACATATTGGGAAGAAATATATTATTCCTTTAGAAAAGACTCTATAGTATGATCAATAAAGATATTATATTGAGTGTTACTGACCTAAAAAAATACTTTGCAAAAAAAGAAATTCTAAAAGGTTTAACATTTAGTGTAGCTAGCAATATAATATTTGGGATCATAGGACCTAACGGCGCAGGAAAAACTACTACACTGAGAGTTTTATCAGGAATTATAAGACATTACGAGGGAAAAGTAAATATATTAGATTTAACCCCTCAAAAAGCTAAAGAATTAGGTTATATTTCTTATATGCCAGAAGATTCCTTCCCATACGATAGATTAACTGGGAGGGAAAATTTGGAATTTTATGCTAATATTTATGCTAAAAATAAAAAAGAAGCTGAAGAGTTTCTAGAAAAAGGAATAAAAATCGCTAATCTTGGAGATAGAATAGATGATAAGGCCTCGGAATATAGTAGAGGAATGAAAAGAAGATTAATGATAGCTAGGACATTAATGGTAAATCCAAAAATTGCCATATTAGATGAACCTACGTCCGCATTAGATGTAGAATCAGCAGTAAATATAAGAAAATTAATTAGACAAATGAAAGAAGAAACTACAGTAATATTATCTTCCCATAACATGCTAGAAGTAGAATTCTTATGTGATGAGATAATTCTTATAAATGATGGAAAAATAATCTCAGAAGGTACTCCTAAAGAAATTTCAGAAAAGTATGGTGTAAGCAATTTAGAAGAAGCTTTTATACATGCTACAAGTGGTGTTAATAATTGATCAAAAATTTAATAAAAAAAGAATGGCTAGATATTAAGAGAGATAGAAAATTATTATTAGGATCTATTATTTTACCGTTAATACTTCTTCCACTAGTTGGAATTATATTATTTGCAGCAACTGTATATCAGCCTCCCACGGTAGATATAGTAAATCAGAATGTAAATAATACCAAATATGTAACAGAATTATCAAATTATATAAAAAATAATGGTGGAATAACTTATATTAACTCTTCTAAGCCAGCTGATATTCAAATAATTTTTCCTCCTCAGTTTTATGAAAATATAACATCATTAAATAGAACTGCAATAGTATATATTTCATATATTATTTCTTCTAGATCAGAAGCTTTATCCCTAGTAGAGAATGGTTTATATCAAATCCTATATAATACTTCACTGAACAGAATCCATAAAATAGAAACTACAGCAAACATAAATATATCCCCTGTAGCAATAAGAGAACCATTGGAAGTAGAACTGCTATATAAATTACCATCAGGTAAAGCAGTTTCCCAATCTCAAGACGAATTTTCACAATTAGCTAGAATTATTGCTATTCTAATTTTCCCCGCTGCAACACCTGTAATATACTTTGTAACAGACAGTATAATGGGAGAAAAAGAAAGAAAAACTCTGGAATCTCTATTAGCATCACCTATTTCCTCTAGTTCGTTCATATTTTCTAAACTTACTATTTCACTAATTCTAGGCCTAATATCATCTATAGGTGATCTAATAGGACTAGTGGTGTTCTCTTTATTTGCTCCACTTATAGTAGGCCAAGGATTTCAACTAAGTTTTGCATTTACTGGACTAGTAGTATTAGTATATCTTATAATGATACTTTTAACTGCCTCTTTAACTATACTAGTTCTTGTATTCCTAGGAGGATCTTCAAGAAATGTTCAAATAATTAATTTCATAATAACGAGTTTTGGTATGATAGCTTCATTTTCGTCACTCTTTATTAACTTTGGAGATCTAACATTTCCTTTCTCATTAATTCTAGGAATACCCTTTGTACAATTAGTAGCCTCACTACTATTCTATGTATTTGGTTTAATACAAGAATCCATATTCTCTATATTAGTAACGTTTGTAGTATCAATCTTGTTATTGCTAATAGCATCTAGATTCTTAGATTCAGAAAGGCTTTTACTAAAATAAGATTTTTATATAACAGAGTAGAAATATAATTATGTCGAATGTAAAAGCATATGTTCTTTTAATAACGTCAATTGGAAAAGAATTAGATGTAATAAGTGACTTGAAAAAAGTTAACGGAGTAAAAAATGCGACTCCAGTATACGGAGAGTATGATGCAGTAATAGAAATAGAAGCTCAATCGCTTGACGAACTTAACAAGATAATAAATCAAGTAAGAAAGAACTCCTCTATAATAAGAACAGTAACATTAATATCAATGTAGAATTCTACTTATGGAATATATTAAATATAAAACTATTACGTTTTTTTGGGACCCACCTATGTTCATAAAGCCCTCGGGACACGAGGACATAATCCCATAGGCCTACAAATTAATAAATTAACATAAGAGTATTTTAAGCGTTTTCTTCCCTTTTCAATTCTACTTCTTCATCTTCTACATCTTCAAGATCTTTTAGTTTCTTAACTAATTCAGAAACCATAGCATCTAATTGTGCAACTTTAGCTTCTAGAAATGCTATGCTCTCTTCATATTCACTATTACGAGTATTATCTTTATTATTTTCTTTCTCCTCGATTCCTTGTCTAATGTAGAATTTCACTAGATCAGTTATCTGTATTCCCATATCATCAGCTTTCTTTCTAAGCTCCTCATACATTGATTCTGGCAAAGATAAATGTATAGTAGGCACTGTACTTTCCTCTAAATAAAAATATATGAAAACTACTATATTAATCTTCCTCTTATAGTATTTCTCTTGAAATCCTAAGAGAGTCTTATCGCTCCAGAAAATACTTAAACCGTAGTACTAAGAATATATATATTAGATACGCGATGAGAGTTGTTACATTTAAAGCAGAAGAAGATCTATTAGAACTATTAGATAGATACGCAATAAGATACGGATTAAATAGAAGCGAAGCTATAAGAAAAGCTATAGAAACATTAGTAAAAGATGAAGTATCAAAGGATACTGTACCAGTAGCAAAAGTTGAAAAGATTAGACTCTAAAAAAGATAGTTTCTTTCTCTTCATTTTCATTAACTTCTTTTTTATACTCCTTAATTGAATAATTTTTTCCTTTTATTTCTTCCAAGAAATTTTCTATAGGATCTAATGGCATAAGTAAACCTTTTACCCAATAATGCATGGGAAAAACAATACTAGGTTTCAATTCTTTAATAATTTCTATAGCTTCCTTATAATCAATAGTAATTAAACCTCCCACTGGTATCATTAAAACGTCAGGATTTCCTAATTCTTTTAATAGTTTATCATTTATTTCTCCTATATCTCCTAAGTGGACTATAATTTTTCCATCTGGCTTTTCTATTTTATAAACTGCATTTTCTCCTCTTCTCTTTCCATTTTCTTTATCATGATAAGATTTATATCCAGTAATTTTATATCCTTGATAATTTATATATCCATAATATTTTAATTTTAAGTCATTATAACTGAAGAGTTGATACGCATTATGATCATAATGATCATGAGTAATAAGAACTAAATCGGCTTTTTGAATAGGAGGTTTTTCTAAACCTATACTTCCTCCATCATGTGGATCAATAACAATCTTATCATCTATTACAAACATTGAATGACCTAAATATTTTATCATAAAAATAATTCAATCTATGAATTCATAAGTTTAAGTGCTATATTTTTTGCATCTTCTGGTGATATTTTTTCTCCTGCATCAGCTTTTTTCTTAATTTCTGCTAGTACAATCTTTAATTTTTCAGTATCCAAATAAATACCTTGTTCTTCTAAAATTTTATTCAAACCATGAATCCCGCTATGCTTGCCTAATGCTAATCTTCTAAAATTACCTACTTCTTCTGGAGATAATGGCTCATACGTAGCTGGATTTTCTATAACTCCGTGAACATGTATTCCAGCTTCATGTCCAAATGCGTTTTCTCCTACTATAGCTTTAAAATATGGAATAGGAATTCCGCCTAGTTCTGATACT
The DNA here is from genome assembly GCF_002116695.1 of Acidianus manzaensis. Taxonomy (NCBI): domain Archaea; kingdom Thermoproteati; phylum Thermoproteota; class Thermoprotei; order Sulfolobales; family Sulfolobaceae; genus Acidianus; species Acidianus manzaensis. Next base: position 658,381 of record NZ_CP020477.1, on the reverse strand, counting down.
AGTCTACTAGTTTCATATAATAACCACGTTTTTATTCCTACTTCATATCCCATTAATTTTTTCAATACCATAACAACTTCTTCTAATGAAGCATTTCCTGCTCTTTCTCCAATTCCATTAACTGTTACATGAACTTGCCTAGCTCCAGCTGCAACACCTGCTATTGAATTTGCTGTAGCTAGACCAAAATCATTATGACAATGGACACTTACGATCTTATCTCCTGCTATACTAACGACTTTCTTAATCTTATCATAAAATGTAAATGGAGTCATAGTTCCTACTGTATCTGGTATGTTTATTCTATCAGCTCCAGCTTCGATCGCAGTCTTTACTGCCTTAATTAAAAATTCTTCATCAGTTCTTGTAGCATCTTCTGGGCTATATTCTACTATTAAGCCATGAGATTTTGCATATTTTACATTATCGTATATTCTTTCCAATACTTCTTCTCTTGTCATTTTTAGCTTATATTTCATGTGAATTTCTGATGTGGCTATAAATACATGAATACTTGATAGACCTGCTTCTATAACTTTGTCTATATCATACTTATTTGCCCTAGCTAAGCCTATTACTTCAGTTTGATCTCCTACTTCCTCTAAAATCTTTTTAGTCGCAATAAACTCTCCTTCTGATGATGCTGGAAATCCTGCTTCAATTACATCTACTCCTAACCTAGCTAATTGTTTTGCTATCTGTACTTTTTGCTCAATTGTAAAATCTATACCTGGAGCTTGTTCTCCATCTCTTAATGTGGTATCTAAAATTCTAACTTTTTTATTCGGTACAGAGAATACTCATCCCTTTTCCCATGAGTATAAATTGTTTATGTTTTATAAATTTTACTCTAGAATAGAATTGACTATGTTTTTGCCAATTTTTAGTTTTTCTCTCTTTATATTTGAAAGAGGTACATCTTGTGTGAGCCATGGTTTAGAAAACTTTCCAATATAATTTGAGTCGAAATCCATAGCATAAAGCTTAATTTTACTTGCATGAAAAAATTTTGCCAATACTACTGCTCTATCTCCATCAGTAAATCCACCAAATATTTTTAATCTCCCGAATGGCTTTACTTGAGATGTCCCTACAACTTTTTCCATTTCTTTTACTTTGTATAATTTACAAATATTATTACCATGTGCTAATACTACGTAAACGCTATTTCTAGGAAATACAGTAATTCCGTCTAAATCTGTTACTATTACGTCAGGAATTATTTTTTTTTAAATAAATAATTTGTTGCTCCATCTGCTGAAATTATAATATCAGCATCTATATCTTCTCTCTTCTCTATCTTAACTAAACTAGGGCCTGCTCCTATAACTGCAACTTTATTATTTTTAATTATATCTTCCAAAATAAATGTATAATCCTCTCTTATCATTTGATTTAATATAGCTGCTGACTTATAATCATCTATTTCAGAATATCTTAACCATTCACGAATTTTAGAGTAAAATGAAATCCATCTTAAAGTATCTTGAAGTATACCTCATCACCTTTTTGTTGTATTATTTGTATATTATATTTTTCTTCTATAGTTTTGAAGTATGGATTGTTATTGTTAATTTTAAATATTGCTTGTTTTTTTACATATTCTATAGCTTCAATAGGATCAAAACTGCACTCTGAAGAGTCTAAATCAAGGATGAAACTCATCAAATATATTCTGTACAATCTCAAATATTTTAGTTACTTTTTCTAAGAACGATCCAAGATCTTTATCCCTAGCTAAAACTGATGGAGATTTTAATGATGATTCGTCAAAATAATTTATTACATTAATATTTCTTTCAAGTTCTTGAATTTCTAAAATTAAAGATTTTGATTTTTCGTCAAGATCTCTTGTTTCAATCAAATATCCAAGAGATGATATAGGATCTCCTTCAATTAAATAGACTCCATATAATGCTAAAATAGCATTGCTTATATTACTTAAGCATTCATTTAATCTAATTAATGTATAATACTTATCTCCATCATCATAAGCTTCTCTAGCTTCTTTCAAATTTCTTAAACTTCTCAAAATAAATTCTGACGCTAATGAGCTCGTATTCATAGATCAATTACCTCTCCTTTCTTAACTTTTCCTAAGTCTATTAGTTTATCATGTTTATAATTGACTATTTTTATCTTATTTTCTTTAATTTCCTTTCTCTTTTCTTGGAGAAGATTTTGTGGATCGTATAGTATATATCCATTTAAAATCATATAAAGTACCTTTGGATTGTTATATGAAATTTCTATTGGGGAAATGATTATTCCGTTTATTTTAGGATATTTCCTATTTTCTAAAACATATTCTCTGAATTCTTTAGTATTTCTTAATCTATTAAAGAAAAAGTTAAATATTTCTCCCCTATTTATAAGGGAGATTTTCTCTACCCCATCTAAAATAATGAGTAAGTCTGACGAAGATAAGTCTGTCAGTAATAAAATTCCTTTTAATCGTTTATTGTACCAAAGTAAAATATCATTTGATAATAAGCCAATTAAATTGATCATTATTATGCTTTAATAACAGAAATACATAGATAAAGTTATGCAAATCACAAACAAGTATTTAAGCACTAGACCTTCGATGAAGCTTAAAATTTTGGACCTTGAAATACCATGTGATACTGAATGTTTAAAAAATACAGAATTCAAGGACTTATTAAATAATGAAACTTTTAAATCAGAGTTAGAAATAGTAGATAATCTTGAAAATTTAATTAATATAAAAATTGATGATTTGTTAGAAGAATTAAGATACAGATTCTCTAAATATAAAGTAAATTATGAAAACTTAGCATATGCATTATATAGGATGATAGAATACGGAGGTAATGTGATAATTGGAGAGAAGTTGTTATTCGAAGAAAGGATAATAGCATCAGATAATTACAGTAAAAACTATGAAATATCTAAAATGATTGATGAAGCAAAATTAGACGAGAATATAAAATCCATTTGCGACGAGATAAGATATTTAAGTGAGTCCTTATGGGAGCATTTTGATAAAAATTTGAGGCGAATAATAAATGAAAGCTAAAGTTGGAATTGAAGGATTTACAATAGATTCTGCTCACTATACTTTATCGTCTATAGGAGATTCACAAATTCACGGACATACTTATATTTTAAATGTAGAAATAGAAGGAAATATAAATGAAGAGAATGGATTCATACTAGATTTTAACTATATACGAGAGATAATTACAGAGATAGTAAAAGAATGGGACCATAAATTTATTGTACCTAAGAGAGATCTTGAAAAAATATCTATTTCTGGCCCATTTAGAAACGAAATAAAAGTAATAGATCATCCTTTTCCTACTGCTGAATATATAGGTTTAGAAATAGCAAAAGAAATCTATTCTAAACTTAATATGAAAGTTACTTTAAAAATATATGAAGGAAAAGACTCTTACGTTATCATAGAATATCCTTAAACTATAAAACGCAAACCTATATTATCTATTGGAATACATGACTCATTAATTTTTTTATGCGAAAAACAATAACTATTTTTTTCAAACCTAAAACACGAAATATCTTTACCATCTATCTGTAAGAAATCATTAATATTGAACTGCAATGCATTTTGATCTTTATTATTACATATATATCCTTGATATTCAATTCTAGAAACTATAATGTTATTCTTGAAAATAAATATTCCACCGAAAATACTAGGATAGCATAAAATAATATCATTACATTCACTAATTCTCATATTCTTTTTTAAAATATCTATAACTTCACCTTTGTCTGTAGTAGGCAAAACCGCAAATGCCAAAGTATATTCAGCATTTTTTTCATATATAATTTTAGGAATAGCTATCTTCATTCTTATGTAACCTCTTAAATAATGGCGAATCTTGAATATAGTTTTTATCTAAATTTAACGCTATTTCAGCTTTAGCTAATTCATAACCAATGTACAGTGCATGCTGAGTACTAACATTAACCCGCTTTATTAATTCCCTACCTAAAGATAGAGCTTCCTCTCCTTGTAGTACTATGTTTTCTTTGCCATAAAAAATCAAATCTATCTTTCCTTTATTTTTATCAGTAAGAATTTTTGCATAGCCCGAAGAATCCATTTCTGGTTCATTATGCTCAACTTCTATTACATTATCAAATTTTTCCATATTATTGAGTATTTTTTTATCTTTTAAAATTAAAAGATCTATTCCAATATCCTTAGGCACTCTACCTTGTTTTAATGCTATACTTACCATTTTGGAAGATTCCTTTAATTCCCATGAGCTCCATTTTGTTTTTCCTTTTTCCATAGTTAAAATACTAGATATTCCTAATTCTCCAGCAATAGAAGTTAATAGTGAGTTTATACTATGGCTATCTGCATCTATCAGTTCCGTAACGTTCAATCCACCCATGAGCATAGGAAAATCAGGTAATTGTTTTCTAATTTCATAGTAACTCAAAAGACTTTCCACCATACCCTGCAAAGGAGGTGAAAGTACAGGATCAAGAATAAGTTTTTCAAATCCTCTATCTCTTAATTTTTTTGCTAAACTTATTACAATTTCTGTCCTATTATTAGGATTAAATGGTGCTACAATAAACGATGCGTCTTTCTTAATTATATCTAATTTTTCATTATTTATCTCATTAATATTAAATACGAATTTTGCTCCGGAATTTACTCCTTCTATAAGCTCTTTAGGAGAATCAGAATCTATACCTACAATTACTCCTAAATCAACTATTTTTCTTATTCTCCTTCTAACCTCATTCACATCATCATGTCCTACTGGAAACCCAATAACATATACATCAACAAATTTTCTAGTTCTTTCAATTTCTTCTATTATTTTCTCATCGGAATATAAAGGATCTACCTCAAGAAATATTCTAAAAGGAGGAGGATATAAGGGAATTTTTATACCTTCTTCAAATGCAACCTTTTGTTCTTCCTCTATAGCATGGAGAATTTTATTTACTTCGATATTTTTCATATTACCCAAAATTCTATCTGCTGGATAAATACTGGATAATTTTATTCCTTTACTAATTGCCTCAATAACTAATGGAATATCCCATGCATTCTCAGAACCTTTTACAGTTTTTACGCCGTATTTGTCTTCTATAATTTTTGCATCTCCATAAACTAATCCAGGTAATATAATTACATCATAATCATGTAAATTATCATTTTTTAAGCTCTCAAGAATATATCTGACACTCATTAATGCTGCCACTGGATAATTTAAAACTTTAATTTCAATTGTATGATGTTTTATGTTTTTTATAGATTCTTTAACTATAGGATAAGCTAACTCACCAGTAATAAGTAAAACTTTCATTGCTTTCATTTAATATCAACATCATTAACCTTTAAATTCGCATTTATTTAATATATAACCATGAGTCTAATTCCTAAATCTTACAATGTATCTCCTAACGAAAAGTTTGACGTTATAATAATAGGAATAGGTCCAGCTGCTTACAGTGCAGCATTATATTCAGGAAGATATATGCTTAAAACTTTGGTAATCGGCGAAGAACCAGGTGGACAATTAACTGAAGCAGGAGAAGTAGACGATTATCTAGGTTTAATTGGAATACAAGCACAAGATATGATAAAAACGTTCAATGCCCATATAGAAAAATATAATGTACCAGTAATTTTAGATCACGTTGAAAGTTTTAGAAAAGAAGGAGAAGAATATATAGTAAAAACTAAAAGAAAAGGAGAATATAGAGCTAGCACAATAATAGTTGCAGTTGGCGTAAAGAGAAGAAAACTTAACGTCCCAGGAGAAAACGAATTTGCAGGAAGAGGAGTATCATATTGCTCTATATGTGATGCTCCATTATTCAAAAACAGAACAGTAATTGTAGTAGGTGGTGGAGATTCAGCCTTTGAAGGGGCAGAATTACTTTCAAGATATGCCACAAAAGTATACTTAGTACATAGAAGAGATGAATTTAAAGCCCAACCATATTATGTAAAACTAGTAAAAGAAAAACCAAATGTTGAATTCATCCTTAATTCTGCAGTTAAAGAAATCAAAGGAGAAAAAATAGTCAAAAGCGCCGTAATTCAAAATCTCAAAACAAACGAAATAAAAGAGATACCAGTTAATGGAGTATTTGTTGAAATTGGATTTGAACCACCAGCTGACTTTGCTAGAGCAAATAATATAGAAACGGATTCACATGGCTATATAAAAGTAGACGAATGGATGAGGACTAATTTACCTGGAGTTTATGCTGCAGGAGATTGTACTGGATTATGGCTTGGATTTAGACAAATAATAACTGCTACTGCCCAAGGTGCGGTTGCAGCACATTCCGCATATACTTATTTAAACGAAAAGAGAGGTAATAATTAAATTGCTAGATTTTTTAAATAAAGTAGGAGAAGAAGCTAGTAAATACCTATTTGAAATACATGATAAAAAAGGCATAGATGAAATACTAGGATATCATCAAGGAGATACTACAAGAAAAGCTGATAAATTATCAGAAGATTATATATTTGATCTTTTATCTCATTCTGGGTATTCATTTTCCTTCATTTCGGAAGAAAGTGAACCAAAAATAAAAGAAAACTCAGAATATATTGCAGTAATTGATCCATTAGATGGAAGTACTAATTATATCACTGGAATACCTTGGTCATCAGTTTCTATTGCGGTATTTAAGAAAAATAATGAAAGAAAAGAGTATGAACAATATGCAGGTGTAGTAGCTGAGGTCTTTGGGAAAAATATCTATTCATACGATCATACAGGATCATATATCAATAAGAAAAAGATAGAAAGAAAAAATCCAATAAATAATATTGTTCTTCCATATTATAATAAGACACAATTAGATATTGTGGGAAAAATTTTCTCAAAACTTACTAATTTTAAAATAAGAAACTTAGGTTCGTCTTCTTTAGACATGATTTTAGTATGTACGGGCAGAGCTTACTTATATTTTGACATTAGAGAAAAACTTAGAAATGTAGATATTGCTGCATCATCTGGTTTCTGTAGAGAATTAGGTATAGAACCTATAGATTTAAGGGGGAACAAGATAAAAATTAGCTTAAAGGAAGTTTCAGTAGTACCCGAAGTTATAGTAACTTCCGATGAAAAATTCTTGAAATCAATAAATGATTAATTTTTATTGTTCCCATCATTTTTTTCATGAGTTGATGGCTTAATTTTCTTTAATGCAAATTCTAAATCTTCCTTGGTTAATATCCTATTTTTATCTCCCTTTATTATATCCTTTAATACTCTTATTTTAGCTTCCCTTGCAATAGCTGCTAGATCTGCGCCAGTATATCCTTCAGTTTTTTCTGCTATTTCATTACAACCTACATTCTCGCAAACATCTTTTCCGAGATATTTATTTAATATGTCTAATCTTTCCTCTTTATTAGGTAATCCCATATGAACAATTATATCAAATCTTCCAGGACGTAACAATGCTGGATCTATGGTTCTTAATCTGTTAGTTGTACCTATTACTACAACTTCTTTCAAGTTCCTTATACCATCCATTTCTGTTAATAATTGATTAACTACCTTAGAAGAATCAGCATTATTCTTCTGTGATCTTTTAGACGCAATAGCATCTAACTCGTCTAACAATACAATTGAAGGTCTATTCTCTCTTGCTCTATTAAATACTTCTTTCAATATAGAGACTGCACCTTCATATCCTTTATACATTATTTCTGCAACGCTAACTGATATTAATTTAACATCTAAGGTTTTAGCTAACGCTTTAGCCATCATAGTCTTTCCCACTCCTGGTGGGCCATATAGCAATATTCCTCTGATTGGAGGAACTTTCATCTGTTGCATTAAACTCGAATATTTAAGCTGTAACTCTAAAAGTTCTTTTAATTCAGTTTTTACTTTATTATATCCACCTATATCATCTAGTGTTATCTTATCAGCAATTTCTGATTCTAAATCTTCTCCTTTACTAGATCTTCTTTCAAAATCTAATCTAAACTTTTCAAAATCTTCCAACATCTGTAATGTTATACTAGGTTTATATTTCTTTATAATATCTATAAAGTCTTGCATTGTAATTTTTATGTCCTTACCTGAAGACATAGCTTCTATAGCTGCTTTTCTAGCAACTTCTTGGCATATGTTGGCTAAATCTGCTCCACTATATCTTTCTGTCATATCAGCTATTTTATCAAAGTCTACATCTTCTGCTAATGGCTTTCCCATACAATGAATCTTTAATATCTCCTTTCTTGCTTCTTTATTAGGTGGACCCACATAAATTAATTTATCAAAACGTCCTGCTCTAAGCAAAGCTTTATCTAAAAGTTGTGGGACATTAGTCGAACCTACTACTATAACTCCATCATCACTTTGCAATCCATCTATTTCTGATAGCATTAAAGACAAGAGTCTAGGAGTTACTGAATCACCAGTATGACTTTCTCTTTTTGTTCCTATAGTATCTATTTCATCAAAGAAAAGTAAGCAAGGTGAATTCTTCCTAGCATTTGCAAATAATTCCCTAAGTCTAGCTTCGCTCTCTCCATACCATTTACTCATAATATCGCTTACATTGACATAAATGAAATTTAGTTTTGCATCTCCTGCTAATGCCCTCATCATTAGTGTTTTCCCACAACCTGGTGGGCCAAATAATAATATACCTTTAGGTGGTCTTAAGCCATATTTTGTTGCAAGTGTTTTATTCTTCATTGGAAATTCTACATAATCCATTATTTCTTTTTTTACGTCTTCATATCCTCCAATATCAGTCCAGCTTACTTTCTTTACTTCTTCTTCCTTCTTCTTATTTTTTAGCTGTATTTGATTAGCCTTGTCGCTAGTCATAAAGTTTGTAGTAAATCTTTTAAACAGTCCCATAAGTATGAAAGATAATGCAGAAAGAAATATAAAAAGTATGATGATCAATTCAACTTGTGTGATCATTACTATCAATAAACATATTGTCTAGCACGTATATAAGAATAGATTAATCTTCTTTTATTTTATTTTTCCACTTTTAAAATCTTCTATGATTTTATTAGCTGCGTTATAACCTGGTGCTCCAGTGACTCCTCCACCAGGATGTGTACCAGAACCACATAAGTATAAGCCTTGAATAGGTGTTGAATATTTATTTATTATTGATAATGGTCTAAACACGTAAAGCTGATCTGGCGTCATATCAACATGAAATATATTACCTTCTGTAATTCCAAACCTTCTCTCTATATCTAATGGTGTTATTACTTCATATTTTTCTAGTTTGAAATTAGGTGCAAATTCTCTGATTTTATCAAAAGTAATTTGAGCTATTTTTTCTTTCATTTCATCTAAATTTTTATTATAAGGTAAATATTGACCAAATATAGAAATAGAGAATTTTCCTGGAGGTGCTACAGTGGGATCTACTGATGATTGTATATTAATAGATAACCAAGGCTCTTTAGAATAACCAAAGGCTTTTGCATCAGAATAAGATTTCTCTATATATTCCATGTTTGGCATAATTAATTCTGAAGCTATATGTTCTGGTTGTAAGGACTTCCCATTACCGAAATCTGGAAGTTCAGTTGAATATCCTACAATCTTAAAAGATACTCCTAATGTTTTAAGTAATTTTACTCCTTTTATAATTCTATCATCAATTTCTGCATTCCTTAATAATTTTAGAAATGTAGTTTTAGGATCTGCATTAGATACTACTACTTTCGCATCTATTTCTTTACCATTAGACAATTTTATTCCTTTTACTTTATTATTCTTAACTATAATTTCATCCACTGGAGAAGATTCATAAATATCTACACCTAAGGCTTCGGCTGATTTTTTTAACGCTTGCGTAACACCACCCATACCCCCTTCAACATATCCCCATGCTCCTTTTATTCCATTTACTTCTCCAATAACATGATGTGCCATAACGTAGGCCGTACCTGGCATTGAAGGAGATGCAAAAGTTCCTACAACGGCATCTTCTATTAATGCAGATTTTACTTCGTCTGATTCAAAAAACTCATCTAATAAAGATTTTCCATCTGTTACGAATGTCCTTGCAATAGACAGAGCAACGTCCTCGTCTATATTTGCTGTTTTTATTATTTTTGTTAGGTTGTCTAATTCGTTCAGACTTATGGGTGGAGTTAACATTAAAAAGTCTGCTAATTCATAAAGAGGATCCCAGAATTTTACCCATTTTTCGTATGCTTTAGCATCATTTTTTGAGAATTTTTCTATCTCTTTTTGAGTTTTCTCTATATCAGACCATATGTAAAGTTTCTTACCATTTTCTAATGGTAAAAATAAACCTGGATCTTTAGTATATACTTTTAATCCATATTTTTTTAGTTTTAAATCTTCTATTATTTTAGGTCTAAACAAGCTTAATACATAAGCTCCAGTAGATACTTTAATACCAGGCCATAACTCTTCAGTTACTGATGCTCCTCCTACTATTTGCCTTCTTTCAAATACTGCTACTTTTAGCCCATTCATTGCTAGGTAATTAGCTGTTACTAGCCCGTTATGTCCTCCTCCTACGATTATTGCGTCATAAGTCATTACTTCTTTCTATTATAGAACCAAGTTAATATTGATAATGCTGCTCCTATTGCAACTAAAGCTATAGTAACATATGCGAAGTCGTATAGAACATTTAGGATAGTCATAGATAAACTACTTTATAAACACTATTTAAAGATTATTCGTATGAGCCTATTATTACCAAATTACGAAAAAAACATATATACGCTAGCATGTGGAATAGCGGATTTTCTTGGAGTAAAAAGAAATTGCATTAATAAAATGAACATTTCAGGAAAAAGACTCGCATTAGTATTACTAGATGGTTTAGGATGGAATATATTAAACAAAGCTAATGCAATTGTCAAGGAAGCAGAAAAATTTCAAACCGTATTCCCATCTACTACTTCCACAGTTTTAACTACATTGTTTACTGCAGAAACACCAGGAGAACATGGAATTTTAGGATATAACACTTTTGTAAAAAGATTAGGTGGTATAATAAATACATTAAAATTTACTCATCCAGCTATAAATTCTAGAGATTCTATAGAACCTTCAATACCATTTAAGAATGTATTTCCAAATGTTAAGAGCTACCTTTCAGAAGTTAAAGATAAGAAAACAGTAGAAATTGTTCCTAAAGGTATTGATAATACAGAATTCAGTAAAGCAACTCACGGAAATACTAGCGAAACAAAAACATATATTGACGATTGGGACGCTATATATACTTATTCTCAAACATTACAAAATAATTATGATTTTGTTTATTTATACATCCCAACAGTAGATTCTTTAGCTCATAAATATGGACCTTATTCTGAGCCTACTTTAACTGCAGCAAAATATATTTTTGAGAGTATTTATAATATTTCCAAAAAATATCCAGAATATACTGTAATCATTACTGCTGATCATGGACATGTGGAAGTGGGAAATAACGTAGACTTAAATAAAGAAACAGAATTTCTAAATATGCTTGACGTTCCTCCATATGGAGATTCAAGAGCTTTATTTTTAAGAAGTAGATACGATATGAAAACTTACCTTTATAGTAGATACAATGTAAAAATCTTTGAGAAGAGCGAGTTTTCTTCTTTATTAGGTAGAGTAGATCAGAGCATAGATTTACCAGATTATATTGCTGTACCTTTAGATTCTACTGCATATATATTTGATTATAAAGAAAATGGAGAATACGGAAAACTAAAAGGACACCACGGTGGACTTTTAAATGAAGAATTTGAAACTCCATTGGTGACTATTAATGGTTGATTACTATATTCCTTCATGGGATGATATAGAAGATAATATTTTTGATATAGCTGAGAAAATAATTAAGGACAATTTTTATCCTGATGTAATAGTTGCAATACTTACTGGTGGAGTTATCCCAGCAAAGTTATTTTCTGATCTATTAGGAATAAAAAACATTAGATATATAGAAATAAAATTTTATAGAGGCGTAGGAAGAACTAATTCGAAACCAACTATTAAGGCAGTTTACGTTAACGATATAGAAAATAAAAACGTGTTAATAGTTGATGACGTAGCAGACAGTGGAGAAACATTAGATGCTGTATCTAATATAATAACAATGTTTAACCCTAAGGTAATAAAAACTGCTACAATTTACATAAAACCATGGTCTAAGAGAATTCCAGATTACTATAGCAAAAGTGTAGACAAATGGATCATATTTCCTTGGGATAAATGGGATGTGGTAAGAGAAAATTCTGACGCTCCAGTTAAAAATAAAGAAAGATTCCTAAAATTAATGACTAAAAAATGATTGGTTCCCTATATTCTCCCCATATTTCTCTTAATACTTTACTTGTTTCCCCTACTGTAGCTCCAGCTTTTATTGCATTATATATGTAAGGAAATAGATTTTCTTGACTTTCTGCAGCTTTCCTTAAACTATTTAAAGAGTCCCTCCATTTAATCTCGTCTCTATTCTCTCTATATGATTTTAATCTAGATAGAACTTTTTCCCTAATTTCAGGGTTTACTCTAAATACTTCTGTAGTTCCTATCCAATCTGGCTCATAAGCAAAATTAACTCCAACTTTAGTTAAATCTCCATCCTCTATTCTTTTTTGTATTCTGTACGAACTTTCAGCTATTTCTGCTTGCGGATATCCTCTATCAATTGCTTTCATCATACCTCCCATACTTTCTATCTTTTCTATGATTTTCCAAGCTCTATCCTCTATTTCATCAGTTAACCACTCAATATAATATGAACCTGCTAATGGATCTACAGTTTCAGTGGCTCCACTTTCATAAGCTATAATCTGTTGAACTCTTATAGCAATTTTTGCTGCTTTTTCGCTTGGTAAAGATACAGCTTCATCGAAAGAATTAACATGAAGACTTTGAGTTCCTCCAAGCACTGCAGCTAAAGCTTGAAGAGTTGTCCTGATGATATTTATTTCTGGCTGTTGTGCAGTTAACTCTGCTCCGCCAGTTTGTGTATGGAATTTTAACGTCATCGAGTCGGCTTTTTTAGCGTTAAACCAGTCTTTCATTATCTTAGCCCACATCCTTCTAGCTGCTCTAAACTTAGCGATTTCTTCGAATATATTTGTATATCCAGCAAAGAAGAATGATAATGTAGGAGCGAAATCATCTACTGGGATTCCCCTTTCTACGGTTTTTCTTACGTACTCTATTCCATCAGCTAATGTAAATGCAACTTCTAAAGGGGCATCTGCACCTGCTTCTCTAATGTGATATCCACTTATACTAATTGGATGCCATTTTGGAATATTTTTGTATGAATATTCGATTAAATCTATTGCATATCTTAGGGACTGTTCTGGAGGATAAATAAAGTTCTTTCTAGCTATATATTCTTTTAAAATATCATTCTGTACAGTTCCGTCTAATACTTTTTTGTCAATTCCTCTACTTTCTGCAGTAGCTACATACATTGAAACTAATTCTATGGAAGTAGCATTAATTGTCATTGAAGTACTTACTTTATCCATCGGTATAGCAGACATTACAGTATCCATTTCTTTCCAATGAAACATTGATACTCCTACTACTCCTACTTCTGTATATGCCAATTCCTGATCTGGATCTAAACCTAACTGTGTAGGTAAATCAAAGGCCATACTTAATCCAGTTTGCCCTGCCTCTAGTAACTTTCTAAATCTATTATTAGTATCTTCGGCTGATCCAAAACCTGCATATTGTCTAATTGTCCATATTCTTCCTCTGTACATGTTTGGATAAATTCCTCTTGTAAAAGGATATTCCCCTGGAAAACCAATTTTATCATTATAATTTCCCTTTAAGTCTAAAGGAGTGTAAAGAGGCTTAACTTCTATTCCTGAAGGTGTGATAAACTTTGATTTCCTTTCTTTTCTTTTGGATACCCATGAAGCGTAAACCTTCGATTCCCATTCTTTTACTTTATCTTCTATATCCAACTCTAAACCCTGATAATATATTGTTTAAAAAGTATATAATCTTTGCTTTTTAATCAAATTTATAAGCTAAAATGCTATGTTATATTTATGGAAACAGAAAATATTGATCATATAGGAATAGCAGTAGAAGACCTAGAAAAAGCAATAGATTTCTATGAGAAGAATTTAGGCATGAAACTAATAGATAAAGAAGTCCTAGAAGATAGAGGATTAAAAGTTGCTTTCCTAGTTGGAGAAAAGGAAGGAACTGCAATAGAATTATTAGAGCCAATAAATCATGATGACGAAAATAATACAATTGCAAAATTCCTTAAAAATAGAGGACCAGGATTACATCATCTGGCAGTAAAAGTTGAAGACATAAAGACTTCATTAAATGACCTATCAACAAAAGGATTAAAATTAATAGATAAAGAACCAAGACCTGGTGCTAGAGGTCATTTAGTAGCCTTTGTTCATCCTAAGAGTGTATTAGGAGTACTTTTGGAGCTAGTTCAAGAAAGGCATTAAACTTAGGCAAATTTTAAATTTAGTGAAGTAAATAATATATTTGATCCATAATGTCAAGCAAAAAGAAGAAAACTAATGATATATTTGATTATTTTGATGATCTAATCAGAGAGATAGAGAGCGAATTTGAAGATATGGAAAGAGAATTCTTCAAAAATGCTGGAAAAGGAGATGTAAAAACATTTGGTCCATATGTATATGGATTTAGCGTAACTATGGGCCCAGATGGAAAGCCAATAGTTGAAGAATTTGGTAATGTAAAGAGATTAGGAAGTAAGCCAGTAATTAGCGAAGAAAGAGAACCACTAGTAGATGTCATAGAAAAAGGAGATGAAGTAAGAGTTATAGCAGAAGTACCAGGTGTTGATAAAAATAACATTAAAGTAAAAGTAGATGGGAATACTCTAACTATAACTGCCCAAGAGGGTGATAAGAAATACTACAAAGAAGTGGAATTACCAGCAAAAGTTGACGAAAATTCTGCTAAAGCGAACTATAAGAATGGTGTATTAGAAATAGTTTTTAAGAAAAAAGAAACTAATACTGGGAAAGAGATAAAAGTTGAGTAATTTTTACTTTTTCACTTTTTATAAAACTAGTTCCTGATGGATCTTCTAGTATTAAAGTAAATGGAATTTTTCCATCTTTTGCATCATAAATATCTTTACAATTATCGTTATCACATAATGTACCTAGATATTCTAAAATATCTTCTAATACACCTTCTACAGTTGAAATTAAACCTTGTGAAGCATTTTGAGGATATACTTCAATCCCTAATTCTGGAATATAGAGAGAAGCAAATGGAGATCTATACACTATCACATTAAGATCAGATTCTTCTTCTACTTTGAACTCTAGTTTTTTTGGCTCTGCAGTTTCATAAGGTTTTACATCTTTAAATACATAATTACAATTCTCACATGTCCAATTGGATAAGATTAATTTTCCTACATTTTCGGCTTCATATAAATAATCTCTTGCTATTAATGTTTCTTTTCCACATACTGGGCATTTTAATCTTAGTTCTGAAATAAGTTTAGGTTCCATAATCTCAACCAAAGTTTATTTGGTAGTATTCACAAATATTATACACAGCAAAGTGGTGAAATGAAACTACCACGAGAAAATGATATAGGCAAGATAGAATATAAACTTATCTTATCTGACGTACCAGAAGATAGATTGCAAGAATTAGCTACCCAAATGAAGTACAGAATAGAAGAAGGCGGAGGAGAAGCTATCTATATCGTAGGAGTTGATGATGACGGGGAAATAATAGGTCTAAGCAAAGAAGATCTAGAAAATAGTATAAATGAAATAAATAAAATTGCAAAGATAATAAATGCAGAAATAGTGCACAAAAGAATAGTAGAGATTAAAAAATCTAAGTTCGTAGCTGAACTACTAATAAGAATACATAAAAGTGAAATGCCGATCCAGGTAAATATTGCAGTAATGGGCCATGTGAATGCAGGAAAAAGTACTATTACGGGTAGCTTAGTTTTAGGAAAATTGGATGATGGAAATGGATCGCTTAGAACTGCTATTGCACGATATCTTCATGAAGTTATTAGCGGTCGAACATCATCAATAACGTTAAGAATACTTGGTTTTGATAATCAAGGAAGAATTATAAATCCTTATTGTAGGGATCCTCTTGATGAAGCTGAAGTAACATTAAGAAGTTCTAAGATATTAAGACTTATTGATCTAGGAGGGCATGAAAGATATCTTAGAACCACGTTAAAGGGTTTAATGGGATATGAAACAGATTATGTTATGCTAGTAGTGGGCAGTGATGATGGATTAAGCATAATGGGGAGAGAGCATTTAGCTGTAGCTTCAGTTTTAAAATATCCTATTTTCATAATTATTACTAAAATAGACAAATTCCCAGAAGAAAGAATTAAAGAGATAATTAACGATATAAAGAACGTACTTAGAATACCTGGAATAAACAGATTAGTGATGGAAGTAGAGAACGAGGATGATATCCTAACATCAATAATAGGCTTGCAAACAGGTAGAGTTGTACCAATATTTAAAGTTTCTAATGTAACTGGCAAGAATATTGATTTGCTTACTAAATTCCTCTACATGCTCCCTCCAAGAAAAGCAATATCACAAGTAAATGAACCATTGGTCTACATTGATGAAATATATAATGTAACAGGTGTAGGTATAGTAGTTTTAGGTTCAGTAATTAGAGGTAAGATAAAGTCTAATGATACTATATTTATAGGCCCTTCTGATGATGGAGAATTTTTAGAGGCAAAAGTCAAAAGTATCCAAGTAAATAGAGTATTTGTAGATGAAGTAAAACAAGGAAGTATAGCAACATTTGCTATACAAGGTATTGATAAAGAAAAATTAAGGAAGGGTATGGTAATAACTAAATCTAAACCTACAGCTGCAAAATCTTTCAAAGCTAAAATAATTGTATTACACCATCCTACTACAATCAAAGAAGGTTATGTGGCAACTATACATTTATATACTATAAGGCAAGCAGCTAGATTCGAAAAAATAGAAAAAGGATTACTAAGAACTGGAGACTCTTCTGAAGTAGAGCTGGAATTTCTATATAGGCCAGAGTATATAGAGAAAGGGCAGATATTTGTGTTTAGAGAAGGAAGAACAAGAGGTTTAGGTATTATTAGTAGTATTGAGTCTTGATATAGTACAAGATATTATCTTTCTAGTAATTTCTTCTGCTTGTTTAGAAATAGTTTTCTGTAAGGCATTAGCTAAACTACCAGAAATCTCATACTGAGCATCCCAAACGATTTTTGAATCTTCTACATTTACATTAGTCGTTATTGAAACTGTTATACCTGGGCCATTAACTTCTATAACATCTATAACTTTATTATCCACTACTTTATGTTCTTTGACTTTACCTTGAACTTCTACTCTTATAGGACCTATTTTAATCTCAGCAGTGAAAGAATCATTATTTATATCTTTTACTCCAGGAGTGCAATTCAATAAATTTTTATAATCAGTGAAAAAAGATAGGGTATCTTTTTTACTGGAAATTTTTTCTTCTCCGGAAATTTTATTCATTTCGATTCTACCTTAGCTTTTAAACACTCAAAAAGTTGAGCTATCATTTTATTTATTGCCGGATCCATTAATCGAGCCCCAACTGAAGCTAAAACACCAGATACCTTCACATCAGCTGAATATTCTATTTTATTATCTGAGACATTAACTTTTGCACTTATATCTACGTTACTATTCATGCCATTTCCTTTAGCTATAAGTTCGAATCCATCAGAAGTCACGTTGGCAAATTTTATTGTAGCCTTATAATCACCTTTTATAAACCCTATACCAGTACTTCCTGTTACTTTATATTCATCACCATCTTTTGAAACACTTTTTATACCTGGGAAGCATTTAGCTACGTCTTCTAAATTATTTAGAATATTTAATATCTCTTCTTTTTTTGCACTTACTTCTACTGTACCTTGATATTGCATACTATACTTTAATCTTACATAATAAAATATATTATTAATGAAAATTGGCGCTATAGTTCTAGCCGCTGGAGAAGGTAAAAGATTTAAAGGAAATAAACTATTAGCAACGTTAAAAGGAAAATCTATAATAACATATGCATTAGAGTCGATAAATAATTTAGATAGAGTAGTTATAGCTGGAAGGTATGCAAAAGAACTCATAGATCATTTAAAAAATGAAATTATAATATATAATCCATCTTGGAATAAAGGCGTTTCTAGCAGCATAAAGCTAGGTATTAGATTCTTTCAAGATTACGATGGGGTTTTAGTTGTACTAGGCGATATGCCATTAGTTACTAAGAATGATATAGAAAAAATTCTTTCACGTTTTGATAATAATTGTGAAGCTGTAATTCCAACCTATAATAATTTATGGGGAAATCCTGTATTGCTTTCAAATAAATTGTTTCCAAAATTATTAACATTGGAAGGAGATCAAGGAGCAAAACAAATCCTTAAAATAGAAGAAGAAAAATCAAGCAGTAATATTTATACTGTAGAGTGTAGTATTGGAGTTACACTTGATATAGATACTAAGGAGGATATAAATAAAATAGAAAAAATTATGGTTGAAAAGCGCTAATTCTCATTTTTTGTGATGCTAATTTAATAGCTTCTACAATATTTTGATATCCAGTGCATCTACACAAATTTCCTGAAATGCCTTCTCTAATTTCTTCTTCTGAAGGAGATGGATTTTGATTTAATAACCAGTAAGCTTCCATTATCATACCTGGAGTACAATATCCACATTGTAATCCATGTTTTTCCCAGAACGCTTCTTGAATTGGATGCAATTTATCATCTTTTGCTAAACCCTCTATTGTTAAAATTTCACTGTTGTCTGCTTCTACAGCTAATATTGTACATGATTTTACTGATTTGCCATTTAGTATCACAGTGCATGCTCCACAATTACTTGTATCACAACCTATATGAACTCCAGTAAATCCTAGGTCTCTTAATACATGAACTAATAATCTTCTAGGTTCTACTTCAGTTTCGTATTCTTTTCCGTTAATTTTAAGATGAATTTTTGTTTTTTCATTATTTTCAATTATTTTCATTTAATTCACCTCTTTAAAGCTTCTAATAATGCTCTCTTAGTCATAACTTTAGTTGCCTTCTTTTTATATTCTACGGATCCTCTTATGTCTTCTACTGGGTTTGCATATTTCACTACTTCATTTGATACCTTTTCCAATAATTCATCAGTAATCTTGTTATCTTTAAGCATATTTTCCGCATCTACTGCTCTTACTGCAACATTATTTACTCCTGTTAAACCTATTCTTGCATCTTTAATGATCTCTCCGTCTACCTTTAGTAATACTGCCACACCTACTATAGCAAAATCTCCAGCTTTTCTCTCTAACTTTTGATATGAATATTTATAATCAGAATAATTGGGAACTATTATTTCAGTAACTATTTCTCCTTGATTTAAATCTGGAGTAAACATATCTTTTGCAAAATCTTTAAAAAGTTCTGTTCTTTCACCCTTAGTTCCTTTTATTTTAACTTTAGCATCCATAGCCATAAGAGTTGCTGGATAATCTGCGGATGGATCTAGTTGTGATATACTACCTCCTATTGTTCCCATATTTCTAACTTGTGGATCTCCAATTTTTGAAGCAGTCTCACTCAACAATGGTATATTAGATTTAAAAACTTCATAATGAGTTGTAATAGCACCAATAGATATTTCTTCCTCAGATTTAGAGATATTGTGCAAATTATTTAATCTTCTTATTTCTACTAGATAAGAAGGCCTTATTATCCTTAATTTTAACATTGGTATAATGCTATGACCTCCTGCTAAAACTTTTGCATCGTCATGTTTCTCTAAAAACTCTGTAGCTTCTTCTATACTATCAGGTATAACGTAACCAATCTTTGGCGGGTACATATAATGTAATAGACAACATAGTATTTTATGTTTTACTTAGTTTTATTGAGTTCTTAATCTTCGAAATCTTTAATATATTTACCAACAAATTTTTAGTTAATATCATATAGTATAATTTTACATGAAAATTATTTACTATAAAATTTTATTCTTAAAAGTTAAATGATTTAAAATTCATTTTCAATTTATTTACTAGCTATTTACTGATATATTTCTCTGGATTTTTCTTGAATTCAGCCATACACATAGGGCTACAAAAATAATATGTCACACCTTTATATGTATACTTATACATTGTAGTTTTTACTTCATCTTTACATACTGGATCTTTCATTTTTTGGTCTCATGATAATTTCCACAAACTATCTCTTAACTTTATCACTTCACCAATAACGATTATTGCAGGAGATCTAATTTCGTTTTGTTCTACTATTTTACTAAGATTTTCTAATGTTGAAATATAAACTTTTTGAGACTCTAAAGTACCGTTCTGTATTATTGCCACATGCGTGTCTTTACTCCTAGTTTTCAATAAAACTTCTTGCAATTTTTTCACATTTGATAACCCCATCAGAATAACTAATGTCCCTTTTTTAGGTATATAATCTTCATCAATTTCATTTCCGTTAGCTCTATTCCCAGTTATTACAGTAAACCCAGATGAAAACCATCTACTAGTTACTGGAATACCAGCATAAGCTGGTACTGCTATTGCACTTGATATTCCAGGTATAACTTCGCATTCTATACCTTTAGATATAACATAATAGCATTCCTCTTCTCCTCTTCCAAAAACATATGGATCTCCTCCCTTTAGCCTTACTACTATTTTATTTCCTTTAGCTTTCTCTACTAATGTTTTATTTATCCATTCTTGTAAGTTTGCTTCTCCTAATTCTTTACCAACATATATTTTCTCTGCTTCAGCCTTACTTTCTTTCAGAAGATCTTTTGAAATTAGCCTATCGTAAAGTATTACATCAGCTATTTTCAAAATTTTTAATCCTTTTAATGTTATAAGTTCTGGATCTCCAGGACCGGCTCCAATAAGATATACTTTTCCCACTAATTTATACCCCTTAATAGGCTAAATAGCATTTACTTTCTTAATTATGTATACAGCAAATATTATCGCTTCAAGAAATTTTATGGAATATACATAGACTAAAACATGATCAACAAGAGACGTTTGAGAAATATTATATAATAACGAATAAATATAGAGCAACATTACGTAAAAAATATCGGCTGCGAATCCTAAACTATACAAAATAACTTTTTCCATAAATTTTAACGAAGGTATAAAATATCCTGCTATAAATCCACCAATAAAATCACAGATAAAGGCTAAAATGTAAACCTCCGGATATATTAAACCTAATCTAAATAAAGGTGGAGTTAACCAAGGAACTAGTAAAGCCACTGCTGTTGTAAATCCAATCCAGCTTCTTCTACGTAGAACTATAGATGTAACTGGAACCATACTATCTTCGAATTCTACAAATTTATCCTTTGGCGTATAATAATTAATGGTATACCATCCTAATAATGCACCAGCAAATAAAGGTCCTTGAAAAGCTATTAGCCTATATAACATGTCACCGATAACATATATAACTATAGATATACCTAATAATACAAAAGAAAGATATTTAGCTAAAAGAAATTTATCCATATTTTAAGGTAGGTATACAGTATATATAACCCTATCCTCCTTAATTTCTTTATTCAATATTTTTACTCCTTTATCTTGCATTGCGGCAGCCCACATATCTACTTGATCAGCTTGAACTCCTTGTGTTACTATTATTTTAACTTCTTGATTTCCTCCTACTTCTAACCAGAATTTCATTAAAGACACTGATGGCGAATTTGCACCACATCCCCCAGAAGATTTAGTTAAATCTAACTCATTCATCAATATATCATTGTTGAACTTATACTTAAAATGTTTTTATCATCTAGAAAATAGATCTTATTCCAGTTATTTTTCTTCATTGTATAGATAATTGACCTTAAAATTGTTTTAGCATTACAAAATGCTCCTTCACAATTTGTTAAATAAACTTGAGTATAATTAATTAATGATTTTAATTCTTCTTCTCTTTTATCTTTACTTGATAAAATAATTATTTCACTATTCCTAGAGGAGAAAATAGGAGAATGACAAAATTGTTCTAGTCTTTCATAATTACTTTTAATTCCAAAAATTTCTGCCATCTTCAAATAGCTAAAATATGCTATGCCATAGTTACTTTCTTTCCCTATAAAATAAGGATTTAGTAAAAATATCTCTTTATCTTCGCCTTTATCTTCTTCTTCATTAGCAATGGAGTATAAGGCACTTAAGCTCATTAGAAATGATAATGTACCAGGCAAGATTATAGGAGATTTATATGGTAATTCTACAATATAATCAGCTAGTTTTGCTAATATTGAATCTTTATTTGCGGTAACTACAATTATTTTAGTCTTATTTTTAAATTTTTTTGCTAATAAAATATTAGATTTAGGCTTACCTGAAACTGAAACTATTATAAGAGGTCTATCAAGATTTTCGTATTCCAAAGAATCATAAGGATCTATAGCTTTAAATCTACCTTTTGTTTTTCCTTCTATCGCCAAAGCTGCAGCATATGAGTCTCCTGCGCCAGTAACAAAGGCAGAATCTAAATTTAAATTTGCATTTACTTTATAATCTTTATTTATTTCTTTTTCCATTTCCTCTACTATATTCACATGATATTATTGGACAACAGTTATAAAACCCTTAGGCTAAATATGTTTGATTTAAGTTGAAGATTCTTATAAAAGCTGGAATAGCTTTTACCAAGGATGGACCTACAAATAACGTTAACATTGGTATGTCTGATGGTAAAATAGAAGCAATTTCAAAAAAAGAAATAGAAGAATACTACGATGCAGAATTATCTATAGGTGGAGATAATAGATTAGTATCTCCAGGTTTTATCACAACTCAAACATTTATACAATTATATCCCTTTAGATATAGAATATTCTCGGGAAAGTCTAATGCTAACGATATAGTATCTTCTCTAACTGGAAAAGATGCATATTATTTTTCCTTATTAGCTTCTTATCATTTATTAAGATCAGGCGTTACTACAGCAGTAATAACTGAGCCTTTTGTAGAACATGCAGCTAGAGCAATGAAGCTTGTAGGCATAAGACCAATAATTACTGCAGAAGTAAATTGCATCTGGAGTAAAGGAGACTGGAAAAGAAATTTCGAAAGCCTATATAGTAAATGGAAATCTAAAGATAATTCTGGTATAATATTAAAATTGTGCGATGAAGCAGAAGCAGAAGAAGTATTTAGTATATCTAGAGATTATAAATTACCAGTTCTAGTAGATAGAACTGTTAACCTTGCTAACGTAAAAGGAGATCTTTCTCCTTACATAATAGCGCTAGGTGGAGGAAGTAGAAAAGACTTAGAAATTATTCAAAAGAATTCGTTAAGATTATCATTTACTCCAAGTTTAGAAGTGTGTAAATTCACATTAGGTTCATATAAGCCTTCAATTTCGTTAGATTTAACTCCAAAATTTGATATAAGAAACGAACTAAGTATATCTACATCGAGATTACTCTTAACTGCAGAAGAATCAGTAAAGTCAGTTATTGAGTGGGGATATAATCAATTGAACTTAAATTCTTCATTAGATATAGGAAATACTACGGATTTAGTAATATTTGAAGCTGACGAACCTCCTTCTTATCCTATAGATATGCAAATGCCTTTTGAGAGCCTAATATTTTCTTCATATAATTTAGAAACAGTAATAGTTAATGGAGAAGCAGTATTAGATGGTGGAGTGCCTTTAAACGTCGGAGAAAAAGATATTTCCGAAGCAAATGAAAAGGTAAAAGAATTTGATGAAAGAAGAAAAATGGAAAAAGATTGAGATTGTTGGAGATTTAGCCATAATTGGTATACCATTCAACAAAAAACCAGAAGATTTAGTTGACTACGCTAAACAAATTTTAAACAAA
Source organism: Acidianus manzaensis (assembly GCF_002116695.1). Classification (NCBI taxonomy): domain Archaea; kingdom Thermoproteati; phylum Thermoproteota; class Thermoprotei; order Sulfolobales; family Sulfolobaceae; genus Acidianus; species Acidianus manzaensis. Next base: position 634,470 of record NZ_CP020477.1, on the reverse strand, counting down.
CATAAGTATATTAAATCAGTATGGGGACAATATAGAGATACTTCTGGAGACTATAGATTATCTAGTTTTTATCATATTTATGGAGACTTAAGAAGTTCTACCTTATATAAAGAATACGAATGTAAATATTTTCTAGACATAACTAAAGTATTCTTTTCATCTAAATTATCTTACGAACATTTAAGAGTAGCTAAGCAAGTTAAAAAAGGAGAAACTATAATTAACATGTTTGCTGGCTATGGCCCTTTTTCAATATTATCTGCAAAAATTGGAAAACCAAAAATAATTTATTCATTTGATATTAACCCTTTTGCATATTATTTTATGATGGTAAACATAGACATAAATAAAACTTATAATGTTATACCGATTTATGGCGACGTCTTTAGAAAAATATATGAAGTAGAAAATGCTGATAGAATAATTTCCCCACTTCCAGAAAAATATAAAGAAGCTTACGAAATAGCTTTACAAAAAATAAAACCTAATGGAATTATCCATCTCTTTATCGAATTAGAGACAAATAAAGAAAACGATAACCCTATAAAAAAGGCTTTAGAATTATTTCCTAAAGCAAAATTTGCTAGAGTAGTAAGAAGTGTGAAACCATACAAATATCATGTCATTTTAGACATCTACATTTAAAAATATAAAAAGAAAAAGTAGTATAATGATAGACTTTAGAATTTTGGAATTAGGATACTATGCGTCTCAAAAAAAGAATGTGAATATAGGTAATTATGTTATAAAATTTCATAGAAGAAAAATAGCTAAAAACGATTATATGTATTTAGTAGAAATATTTTATAAGAATGAGTTAAAAAATAAAGGAATATTTACGGAATATTCTAATGCTGTAATATTTGCTGGAAACATTATGTTATCTTTGCTTTAACATTTTTATTTTAAAAATGACTTTGCTATTAAGATAAATGTGTCAAGAGACGAAGTGCTTGAAACACTAAAATCAGGAAGAATAGATTATGTAAGAGTAGAATTCATAGACTTACTAGGAAACGTAAGAGGAAGATCACTAAGAAGACCAGAATTTGAAGATGTATTAATAAATGGAAAAGGAATACCGTATTCTGAATCGTTAGTGTTACTGGATTATCAAGATAATCCTATTAAAGACAAATACGAAGACGTAATAGCTTTTCCAGATCCTTCAACTTTTATTACATTACCTTATTTAGAAAGAACAGCAAGAGTATTGTCTTTTCTTTTCTATCCTGATAATTCTACGCCGTCACCTTATTGCAGTAGAGGAATACTCAAGAAAGCGCTAGAGAAATTAGAAGAATCAAGTTTACAGATGATGGTAGCTTTTGAACCAACATTTTACTTACTTAAAGATAATGATATTAATCTACCAGCTGACCAGGCTAAAGCTTATTCTCCAGAAGGATTAATGGAAGAGCAGACATTCTTAAGAGACGTAATTAAATATCTTGAAGAAGTTGGAGTCCAGGTAGAAACTATAAACAAACATTATGGACCAGGACAATATGAAATAACTTTCTCACAAAAAGATGTGCTAACAGCTGCAGACTCATTATTAACTGGAAGAGAAGTAATAAGGGATACTGCTAGAATATATAAAATGCTGGCTACTTTTATGCCTAAACCTTTCTCTAAGTATCCAGGAAGCAGTATGGATATTTACATTAAATTATTAGATAGAAATGGAAAAGAAACAATGCTTGATTTAAATGATCCAAAAGGAATAGGATTAAGCAAGATTACATACAACTTCTTTGCTGGAATATTAGAGCATTTAGGAGCTATAATGGCTTTTGCTTCTCCTACAATCAATTCTTATAAAAGATATAGAGAAATAATTACTCCTAATATAGGAGGCATAGGATCTGAAAGGCATTACATAATAAGAATACCAAGTAATTTTAGAGAGACTAAATTTTTAGAGTTCAGATTAGCTGATCCTTTAACCAACTCTTACTTACTTTTATCATCTATAATATTTGCAGGATTAGATGGCATAGAAAAAAATCTAGATATAGAACCAAATACTGAAATGGCTCATATTCCTAATAGTTTAGGAGACTCATTGAGAAAATTGCAAGAAGACAATTACTTGAAATACTTGTTAGGACAAGATTTGGTTAATACATTTATAGAACTAAAAACTAGAGAATTACAAAGCTATGAAACATATATAACGGATTGGGAAACAAAAGCGTATTTAAAGGCAGGATGGTAATGAAAGCAGCAATTTTTAAAGAAATTGAAAAACCTTTGAGTATAGAGAATGTAAAAGAACCAGAAATTGAACAAGGCGAAATATTACTCAAAGTATTAGCTTCTGGATTATGTCATGGAGATTTGCATATAATTTTTGGAGATTGGAAAACTGACGTAGACGTAAAGACACCAATAATATTGGGTCATGAAATTATAGGCCAAGTTATGAACGATGGAAAGAACGTAAAAAAAGGAGATAATGTACTTGTGTATAATGCTTTTGGATGTAATGAGTGCAAATATTGCAAGCGTGGATATCCTCAGTATTGCGATAAAGTAAAAATTTTAGGAGTTCACGAAAATGGCGGATTCGCAGAATACGTAAAGGTTCCATCAGAAGATAATTTAGTTAAAGTATCTGGAAATCCAATAGATTTGGCTCCTTTAGCTGATGCAGGACTAACAGCATATAGTTCAGTAAAAGATATAGAAGAAGGAAGTAATGTAGCACTTTTAGGTACTGGAGCAGTAAGCATGATAGCATTACAGATTCTAAAACTAAAAAATACCAAAACTACTGTAGTAGGAAGAAATTATTTTAAATTAAGTAAAATGCTTGAATTAGGAGCAGATAAAGTAATAGTAGTAAAAAATAACTATTCTGAAGATTTATCATCAAAAATAGGCAGAGAAAAATTTGATTATATAATAGATTATGTTGGAAGTAATGAAACTCTAAAAGACGTATTATGGATGATCGATAGGATGGGAGAATTAAGAATAGTAGGAGAATTTGGTGGAGAATTTACAGTACCAGAACAGCTAATGGTATTAAGAGGACTTAGAATTAAAGGAGTATTATATGGTACAAAAAAAGATTTAGAAGAACTAGTAAAAATTTTCAATGAAAAGAAAATAAAAACTTTGGCAGTACCTTATAAATTAGACGAAATAAATATGGCAATAGATGATCTTCTAAATGAAAGAATAATAGGTAGAGCAGTAATTATACCTTAGCGTAAAAACTAAATGGATTATTACCAGATATTTTAATTTCTACATTCAGGAACTTTTTTATAACTTCAGCATTAGTTTTTGCATGTAATGTATACATTGAACCAGTAAAATGACCACCATATAAGGACGCATATAACATTAACATATCAGACATGTATCTATCTACTCCAGCTTTACTCTGTATATCTTCTATTAACTTTTCCCCTGCTTCTTCTCCAACCTTTTCTGCTCTTTTACCTTTTTCACCTAATGAGTCAGAGCCTAATATACTATCACCATAAGCAGCAAGAGTAATTCCTGATCCTTCGCTTTCTCCTTGTCTTACATCAATATCAATATCTATGTCGATGTTTCCTAAAAATGACGATAAAAATTGCTTAGCTGATTTTGCTTGTCTCTCTGCTATGTGAGAAGGCAAAGAAGACACATGCGATATACCTTTTACATAATTAATTTTTCTAATACTATCAATTTCAAACTTTTCTCCTTCTCCTTCAAAATTAGATAATTCTATTATACCTCCTCCTTTCGGATAATGGCCTCTCTTTATTAAAGATATTTTTCCGTTTATTCCTATTTTATTTAAAATACCTAAATAAACCATACGAAGATAATCGATAGTAGGGGATTTAGGAACATCAGTACCTCCAATTAGTTTAATTTTTATATTTTTATTAATAATAACTGGAATAGAAGCTACAGCTATTAAAGTAGTACTTCCAGCAGTTTGTACATTTTCTGTTATTTCTAAATTATCTTGAATTTCTCTAGGAATAAATAATAATTCTTTTGATCCTAAAAAATCACCTTTTGTGTCTGCATTACATAATTTTTTCATTAATCTTACTGCAGTTAAATGTTGCATTTGCAGTCCTGGATTTTTCCTATTACTTCTGATATTATATATTCTAAAAGGTTTTTGTGTAATTGCTGATAATGTAAGTGAAGTTCTTAATATTTCTCCTCCACCTTCACCGAAAGAACCATCTATTTCTATCATTAATATAATACATGATATGAAAGTCAAAATAAAATCACTAGTAAATATTATAGGTCATGAAGAGCTATTCATAATACCAATTACGTACAATAATACATTTTTACTCGGTTTAAATTTTTATGAGGAGAGAGAAGGAGGTCGAACTGCTAGATTTGTAATAGTTCAAGATAAATATGGAGAAATAGATCATAAAACAAAAATAATAAGCGGAGATAAAGGAATTGTTGAAGCTATAGGAGTAGAAGATGACTACAAAATATTAGCACAGTATATAAAAATAGAAAAATTTCTAAAAACTAATAGATTACCTATTTTTGTTAATGTTCAGATTATACAAAATCACGAATATAGCAGAGGTATCCAAGGTTATTTAAACTACGTATCAAGATATGGAGAAATAGATACTCTATTACTTAAAGATAAAATAAAGTTAGAAATTGAAGAACTTATCTAATGTAGATGCTTTATATATTTTTCCTAACCTTACTCCTACTCTCCTTAATTTTCTTCTGTCAGACTTTAAAATTTCAGCTAAAAGTAACTTTGCCTCGTCATAAGCATTTTCTCTAGTTATACCAAAATTATACGTCTTCTCTCTACTTACTATATCTAAGTCTTCCATTATTGCTACTACAGCTAATGTTTTAGGAATTCCTCCATTAGCTCTAGAATATGCTTCATCAATAGCTCTCTTTAAATAAGAATATATAAAATCTAAATCCCTACTATTATTCTTCATTGTAACATATCTTCCAATATGTTTTCTTATCCTCTCTTTTACTGGTTCATTGTAAGTATTCAAAGCTAAAGAGTACAGATAAGAGGCTTTTGCTTTGCCTATTTCAGATTTTAATTTCTCAAAATCTACTTTTGTAACATCATATAAATAAGATATACCATTTTCTTTTAATTTATTCAAAATAGTATTTCCTACACCTGGAACCTCATCTATCGGTAGAGTTTTTATAAATGATTCAACTTCTTCTGGTTTAAGAACACCTAAACCATTCGGTTTATGTAGTTCCGCAACTATTTTAGCTAATATCTTATTGGGTGCTATACCTACTGTTACCGTTATTTTCTCCTTCTCGTAGATTTTGTCTTTTATTTCTTTTCCCAAAATATAAGCTTCTCTAAAATCTTTTACCCTTTGAGTTATATCTAAATATGCCTCGTCTATACTTGCTATTTCAATTTTATCTCCATAATTCTTTAATATTCCGTCCATTATCCTATTCGAAACTTCTTTATATATTTCTTTTCTTATTGGTAAATATATTGCGTTAGGAGCTATTTCTTTAGCTTTAGGAATTGGCATTCCTGCTTTTATTCCAAGTTTTCTAGCTTCATAATTTGAAGTAGCTATAGCTCCACTATCCTTAAATCTTCCTGAAAATACACAAACTGCTACTGGTTTTCCCTTTATTTTCGGATTTAATATTTCCTCTACTTGTGCAAAGAAATAGTCGAAATCAACAAAAAGTACTATCATTTACATCTTATATTAATATTAACTTCTTTTAGCTTTTTTACCACTTCTTCTAATTTTGGAGACCCAATACCTCCTATCCTAGTTACTTTTAACGCTGAAGAAACTATAGCGAACTTAAGACTATCTTCAATATTATTAGAATTAAGTACGCTTACATTAAAAGCAGCATCAAAAACGTCTCCAGCACCAGTAGTATCTATAACATTTACATTTACTCCAGAGGAATAACACTCTTCATCTCCTTTTACCATAGCACCATCCTTGCCCATCTTTATTACAGTTAGTTTAGCATTTACTTTGGATCTTAATGTTTCATATTCTTTTTTATTTACATATAATATATCTACTTTTTCTCCTTCGTATTCAGAAGCATAAGGACCAGGATCGTAAGAGATAAGTTTGGCAGCTGGATCTGCGTATATAATCTCAGGAGATACAGATGCAAAATGAAAAACATCAAACATATTAGAAAATTTCTTTACATCTTCTAAAGTAGGTAACAAATTCTGATTAGTTTTTCTAACTATTGAAACTGAACCATCATCTCTTAAGAATATTATTGCCATATTAGGTTTTATATCGTATTCTGTAACAAAATCTAATCCTACGCCTTCTTCTGCTAATGGTCTCATCAATGCTGAAACTATTGGACTTTTACCAACTTTAGCTAGAAGTTTAGCTGAATGACCTAGTCTAGTTGTCGCGATAGAATAATTAGTGGCTGAACCTCCAGGCAATATATCTAAAATATCAGTAGTACTTTTACTATCTATATCTGGAATTTTACTAAGTTTAACAATTATATCTATATTAAACTTACCAATAGCTAAATGTAAAGGCCTCATCAGTTAGCCGCCACCTCGTCATTCATCTGCCCCAAAGGTTATCATCACATCTTTATTAAATGGAATATCATATATTTATCTTTACTACAACTCTGCCAAAAAATCATAGTTAGTGTTGAAGATAGTTAATTTCATATTTCCATTAGTATATTTGTGTTTGATGGTAGAGATCAGAGAAATAAAGAAGATTCAAGAGACTGAAAAAGCTAGCATTCATAGTCATATAACTGGTTTAGGTCTAGATGAGCACGGAAAAGCCAAGCTGATTGCAGATGGTATGGTGGGGCAAACAGAAGCAAGAGAGGCAGCTGGATTAATTGTACAACTTGTTAAACAAGGCAAAATGGCAGGTAAAGGAATTTTACTTGTAGGCCCACCAGGTACTGGAAAAACAGCACTATCTATCGCAATAGCTAAAGAGTTAGGAGAAGGTACGCCATTTACTGCAATAAACGCTACGGAACTTTATTCAACAGAATTGAAGAAAACGGAATTATTAACTCAAGTTATCAGAAAATCAATAGGAGTTAGAATAACACAAAAAAGATTAGTATATGAAGGAGTAGTAAAGGAAATAAGAATAAAGGTAGCTAGGAGTAAAATAAATCCTTATTATCAAGTACCTAGAGAGGCTGAAATTACTTTAAAGACAAAAGATGATGAACTAAAAATAACGGCTGGAGAATCAGTAGCTGAACAAATACAAAGAAAAGGAATAAGAAAAGGCGATGTAATCTGGATTGACGCACAAACTGGCGAAATAGTAAAGGAAGGAAGAGCTAAAGAAGAGACTAATTATGAAATTGGAGGTGGAAAAGTAGTAGAAACACCTAGTGGACCAGTAAAAAAAGAAAAAGAACTTACTAGTACATTCACGCTTAACGATCTAGACCTAAACCTAGCTGCACAATCAATTAGTATAAACGCTATATTTTCCTTATGGACAGAAAGAGAAATTAGCGATGATATAAGAAAACAAGTTGATAAATTAGTTAAGGACATGATAAATTCTGGAGAAGGAGAATTAATTCCTGGCGTATTATTTATTGATGATGCACATATGCTAGACATAGAAGCTTTCTCATTTTTAACTAAAGCTTTAGAATCTGAATTATCTCCTATAATAATTCTTGCTACTAATAGGGGAGTAACAAAAATAAGAGGTACAGATATAGAGTCTCCACATGGAATACCATTAGACTTACTAGATAGACTACTTATAATACCAACTAGACCATATAATGAAAATGAAATAAGAGAAATTATAAAAATAAGAGCAGAGGAAATAAATGTAGAATTAGATCCGCAAGCTTTAGAATTACTAACTAAAATAGGCGTAGAAAATAGCTTAAGATATGCTGTTCAATTACTAGAACCTTCAAATATTTTAGCATTAAGAAATAATAGAAACGTCATAAAGGCAGAGGACATAAGCGAAGCAAATAAATATTTCGCTGATATAAAGAGAAGTATAAAATATGTTAAGGAATATGAAAGCTTAATGTTAAAATGATGACTGGTCGACGGAACGGAAAGATGAAGTATCAGTTGCCGGGCTGAAATCTCTTAGAATTCTATACGTCATACCCCAAATTACATAATCCTTATAGTAAAAACAATTAGTTCCTTTTTTTAATTCATTAAAATCCACCCAAAAGCATTTTTCAACTTCATCTTTGCTGATTTCCAGTTTGCTTTCTTGAGTATATCCCAAAAATACAGCAACCTTCAAAGGTCTATTATTTGGTGAATATATTCCTAAAAATTTTTTAATTTCTGGTCTTATTCCTACCTCTTCCATACATTCTCTAATTGCTGTATCCATGCAACTCTCATTGTTTTCCCTATGACCCCCAGGTAATGCCATATTCCCACTCCAAGGGTCATTAGGGTTCTCAACTCTTTTTATTAATAAGAACTTATTTTCATTATTAACCAGAAGTACAACTGCCGCATCACAATTCATAAAATATCATTTCTGTAAAGAAAAATATATTCTTTTCTTCCAATTAGCATCATCTCTATTTGGATAATAGCTTCTATAATGATTGCCTCTACTCTCTGTTCTAGTAAGCGCTGCGTATGCAGTTAAATATGATACTAAAGCAGCATTTGATTCTTCATTACTAGAAATAAAATCAGATATTGAGTATATTTCCAAAGCCTTACTTAACTTATCCTTGTCCCTTATTATTCCCACATTTTCCCAGTTAATGTTTCGTATTTCTTCTATTTTTCTTGAATTTCCAGAATGCAATTTAATATTAATTATATCTCCATCATCTACATATAAGCCTTCCCATTTATCTATGTACATTGGCATGTTTATTCCATAGACTAAACCTTCTGCCAAGGAATTACTTGCTAATCTATTAGCTCCATGAAGTCCAGTATCACTTACCTCGCCTATCGCATAAAGACCTTTTATATTAGTTTCACCTCTTATGTTAACTCTTATTCCTCCATCTACAAAATGAGCTCCAGGAAATACAGGAACTTTGAAATTCTTATCTTTTCCATGCCTTTTCAGATATGCGTTAAATACTGGAAACTTTTCTTCAAAATCTTGAATTTTAGTTAAATCCATAAATACTTGCCTTCCAGCTAAATATTCAGAATATATTGCTCTAGATAATATATCTCTTGGAGCTAATTCTCCTTTTTCATGATATTTAAATGCAAATCTTTCTCCTTTATCGTTTAATAGTATTGCTCCTTCTCCACGTAATGTCTCAGTTAAAAGAAACGTTTCACCATCTAAAGAAGTTACAGTAGGATGAAATTGAACAAATTCCATATCTGCTAATAAGGCTCCTGCTCTGAAAGCTATTGCAATACCATCTCCAGTATTTGTAGACTGATTGGAAGTAAACTTCCAAAGATAAGCATATCCTCCTGTAGCTAGTATTAGTTTTTCAGCATCAATATTTCCTCTATTTTTAGTAATAAATCCCTTTAATATATTATCTTTTACTATTATAGATAATAATTTATCCTCTATAATTGGAATATTTAATTCTTTAACTTTTCCCATTAGGAAATCATAAACATCTCTTCCGGTTTCGTCTGTTTTATGAAGAACTCTTCTCTTTGAATGACCTCCTTCTAATCGTAAATCGTCAGCGAATTCAAATCCCCAATCTTCCATCGTTCTTATAGCCTTAGGAGCTTCTGTTGTAACATAATTTACTGCTCTTTCATCTGATAAACCTGCACCAACTATTAGAGTATCTTTAGCATGTATTTCTGGCGAATCCTCTTGGCTAATAGCTGCAGCTATCCCTCCTTTCGCTATGTAAGTTGAACCACCATTTATTTTCTTAGTTATTATGATAACATCATACCCATTTTTCTTTAATGATACAGCAGCACTTAAACCGGCTATGCCATTTCCTATAACATATATCATAAATCGAACATGTGTTCGACATTTAAAAACTTTTCTTTAACTTTAGAATATTGAGATAAATTTGCTTATAAAAATAAATCTATATTTTATGAGAAAGATTGAAATTCCTAATAACTACTAAAAAGGCAGATTTAACTTATATTAAATATTTATATGGTAAGCACAAATTAGAATAACCGGAAATTTAATATTTTATAAGTAGAGCTTTATTTTTATGGACATAACATTACAACTTTTTGACGAACTAGAAGATTTATGGGGAGATATCTCAGGAGTAAAATTATCATTTGCTGGAAATCAGTGGTTTGTAGCTAAAGAACTACTAAATTTCCTAAATAAAAATGGACATAAAATATACCTTGAAACCATTCCGCCAGGATTAGTTAGAAAAAGAGCTGAAGGTAATCCTCTTAAAGTCGGAAACTTAGAAATATCATTTAGGCCTGAAATAGTATCTTTACCTCCTTCTTTAATTGAAGGTCTAGACATAGAAAAAAGGGTAGATTATGTTGAAAATGATCTAGTGATAGTATATAGAGGAGCTGAGATTAAAGATTGGTGTGACTTAAAAGGAAAAAGAGTGGCTATACCTAATCCTACTACAGAAGGAATAGGGCAACTATTTAAAGAATTATACGAAGAGCAATGCGGAAGTTATGAGGACTTTTTAAATTATGGCGGAGTATATTTAACTAAAATTCATCATAGAGAAATACCTCATATGTTAAAATTAGGCGATATAGAAGCTGGAGTAGTATGGAGAACAGAGGCTATATTCTGGACTTTTAAGCATACAGTGCCTAAAAATAATAAGATAGGAAAATTATCTTTTGCATTACTAAAAAATTCGTCTAATGAAGCAAAAAATGTATTTGAATTATTATTGAGTAATGAAGTAAAAAAGATCTATGAAAAATTTGCTTTTAAATGGATTGCCTAAGAAAATCTTTTTACTAGATCTTCAAATTCCTTATAATTCTTAGGTTTTTCTATTTTTACTTCAGAATTCTGAATACTACCTATTATAAATTCTTTCTTAACCTTAATTGGTAACTTAGATAAAACATATTCTGCAGAACCCTCTGGATCTTCCTTCATAATTTCTATTCCCTCATTATATGCCCTGATGAAATCGTCTTCATTAGAATATACAGTAGCCCCACAACTTCCTGGAATTCCAAGAAGTTCTTCAAATGTTTTACCCTTACCTAAAGCTGATGATACTACTGCACTATCAACTTGTTTTTGTTGAAGCATTTGCATTATCTTTTCCATATCATCAACATATACTATTTCTGACTCTATGTTTTTCAGAGTTATTAATGCCCTTGTTAATACATCAGCTGCACTACCTTTTCTCCATACACCTATTTTCTTGCCTATATCAGGATATATTGACATTAAACCTTTTATAGTCACGTAATCTATCTTTAATCCTCTTTTTACTAATGATACAGTAGAATCTAAAATAACGTCTACATTTTCATTTCCTTCTTTTCCAAAAAATATCTGTATATCTTTATTTTTTATTGTAGATGCTATTAAAGGATACGAAACTGGACCTGGTGCGACTAATGCTTTCATAGGTTATTTTAGTACCCATTATTTTTATTTCTTTTCAAAAAAGGTTTTATAATGAAAAATTTAAATAGGTAATTTTGTTACCTATTATGTATGAACAGAAAAAACTTACAATTTATTCAAATTCTTTTAGTTATAGTTTCAATGACTTTTGCGATAAGAGCATCTAATAACATGATAATGACAACAATACCATTATTATCTAAGTATTATTTCCATTTTACACAAACAGAAGTAGGAATAATATCTGGAGCTCTATCACTGGGAACTTTCATATCTAGCGGTATAATAAACTCTAAGCTTAAGAGTAATAGTAGAAGAAAATTATTCATATCATCTTCTATAGGTTATGCAATTATTTTACCAATATTTTATTTTGTGAATTCAGATACAATATGGCTAGTATCTATATTAGCAGGAATTACATTAGGAGCAATAATGCCAAATATAATAAACTCAGCAGGATTATTAGAAGACAGAAAAGCCAGAGAAAGACTATTATCTATATATACCTTAGCTTTGAGTGCCAGCTTAGTAGCAGGACCTGCAATAGAGACAGCAATATTATCCTTTTATCCCATACCTTTTGTTTTCCTGTTCTTTGCACCATTGGGAATAGCTGCAGCAATACTATCATTCTTCATAAAATTTCCAGAAGAGAAAAAAGAAGGAAATGCTACAAAAATTAAAGTATTTGAAAACCCAGGCTTTAAAACAGCAGTTATTAACATCTTAGCTTATAATATACCATTTTCAGTGATTTTAGCTTTTGGAGGAATATATGCTGTAGAATATTTGCATGTAAGTTACGCTGGAGCTACTGGATTACTATCAACGTTTTTCGTTACTTCATTTCTAGCAAGAATATACTTATCGATAAAACCACCAAATAGCGTAAGACTTCATGCTTATACTGCAATTTCAATGACAGTTTTGGGTTTATTATTAATATTATTATCTAGTAATATTTATCTATTTATTGTAGCGCTACTAATACTTGGATTTCCTCATGGATTAACTTACCCATTATCAATAATATCTATAAGTAGGACATTTAAACAAGAAGAAAGAAATCCAGCTAATAGTCAATTCTTTGCAATTATGATGATTATTGGAGTAGTAACGCCTACCTTAGCTGGATTTGTAGCTAATGCAATAGGGTTAAAAGATCTATTTGGTGTATTAATTCCAATAGTTCTACTCTTACTAGCCATGCTAAGTAAGTACGTAAAATATGTTGATGATGTTATATCAGAAAAACCTATCAAGAATAGCTCTTCTATAGTTAAAAATTCTAAAACTTAAGTCGATAGTTTCTTCTTTATGCATTTTAGTAAATAATTTACAATAATTTAGTTCATGAACTTCTTCTGCTGTATATTTCATGATTTCTTTTATTTCTTTATCATCTATAGATTTTATTTTTTCTACTCCAACTAAAAATGAATCTATATCAGCCCAAAGGTTAAATCTTGCAACTTTTTTATCGATTATCTCTTGAATATAGTAAAGTGGCTTCCAAGCAGTAAAGGAATGACCATGATCAATAATATAACCTTTACCGTCCTTAGCTAATACATGTTCTTCCTTTAAATCAATATTTAATATAACTTCTTCAAACGCTAATGCTGACTTTAATTCATCTAAATTATTTACTTTTTCATCTGCTTTTTCTGGTAGATACTCCATAAAAAATCCATTTTTTCCATCTTTTTCTCCAATTTTCAATTCAAGCAAAGGAAAACCCATGTATGAACCTAATCTAGATGATACTAATTCAGCGAATATCTCATAAGCTACGTTAACATCCTTATCTGTTTTGAAAGGCTTAAAGAATTGCATCAACTTAAACAATTTTACTAGGTTATAAAACTACCTATATTTATTAATCCTTATAAATATATTTAAAATTAGATTATGTATTTTATAAAAATTTTGTATCATTTTCAAAACAACTTTAAAGTGTCGAGTTAAAAATAGTTTGGTATGTCAAAGATACCAAGTATTAATTGGAAATCACAAGTGGTAAAACTGCTTATTATACTTATAGTATTGGCTATTGTGGCAGTATTGCTACATGCTATAGCTAGAATAATTGTTACATATATTCCAGCTTTGGGTGAATACATACATTATGTAGATTTAGCAATTGATGCAGCCATAGTTGGTATAGGAGGATATTTCGTTATTTCAATTATAAGAAAAATAATAAATGTTTATTTATTAGGCAAAATGGAAGCTAGTACGGCTCATACTATTAGCTTATTCATAGACATAGGACTATATGCTATACTAATCTTAGTAATTTTATCTGCATTAGGCGTTAACTTAACTGGAGCAGCAATTGGAGGAGCAGTAGGCGGTATAGCTATAGGTTTGGCAGCGCAAACAGTACTATCTAATGTATTGTCTGGTACGTTAGTTACTAGTTCAAAGACATTAAAACCCGGAGATAATGTAAGTCTAATATCTTGGATATGGGGTAATCCAATTATTGGTGAAACGACTAAAGTTGGAATTTTATTTACTGAAATTAAGACAATTAATGGAAATATAATAAGAATACCCAATTCTGCGTTTTTAGGCAATACTGTTTTTACTAAATTAGAAGGAGAGAATTCACTAGTTTATCCTTATCAAATTACAGTTAATGCTGATGTACCTGCAGAAAAAGTATTAACAAAAGCTACTAATTATATTAAAGATTATTTATCAAAAGTAAAAGTTGAAATGCCAGAGGTCTATTTTACGACAAAAAATGGTGGAACTAATATATTTACTGTTATAATACATTTTAATGAGATGAATAGCTTAAATAAAATCTTGGATATTATAAATAAAGCTTTTGACCAGGCATATTGGGATACTAAAAACGAAAAATAATTTTCGCTATTTGATATAATTTTTTAAAATATATTAATTTGATAATGAACTGTAAATAATTCCCAAGCAATTAAAGAAGAACTTAAATATTTAGATATATCTTTTTAATGTATGAAATCAACAGTTCGAAAGTTAACTATAGGTTTGCTTTCAATTCTAATAGCACTTGAAATTTTTTCATTTGGATCAATTTCTTTTGCAAACTCTACATCAATTACTATATCTGGATATGCAAACCCTACACAATTACTAGCACCTGGAGAAACTGAAGTTCCTATAACTTTCACAATAATTAATTTAGGTACGACTCTATATAACGTAAATATAACTCCACTGAATTACTATCCATTGGAGGTGTATAATTATTATAATTCATCCGATATAATTAACATTCCGAAATTAGCATCAGGTAGCGAAGTTAATGTAACATTTATATATAATGTACTTCCTTCAGCAAAAGATGGAATATACAAAGTACCATTAATGATTAATTCAAGCGAAGGAAATGAAAAGGAATACTTTCCAGTACCAGTTCTTGGATATGTCAAAATTTCTGGAGAAAGTATATGGGGAAGTGAATCTTCACCGCAAATCGTTTCTCCTGGAGAAACTAATGTTCCATTAACATTAGTACTTATAAATGATGGAAACGTGATGGCAAGTAATGTAAGTCTCAATTTTACTAGTAAATATCCTATCAAATTTGATCAGAATAGTACCTTTGTAGGTTATTTACCAGTTGGAGAACCAGTTGAAGTACCAGTTTATGCTTCTGTCTACTCTAATGCAACTACCGGAGTTTATAATTTACCTATAATCGTACATTACTTCAATAATTCTATACAAAAAATAACTATACCTGTTTCGATAGATGGATATGAGAATTTTTCTATTTCAGCAATTTGGGGCTCTACCACTGAACCAATTACAGCTTCTCCTGGTAGTACCCAGTTACCACTAACTTTTATAGTTAAAAATCTAGGTGATGTTACAGCTACTAACGTTAGTTTAACTATAGTAAAAGATTATCCAATAAGCACTTCTCAAAATAACATCTATATAGGAATTATACCAGCTGGAGAAGAAAATTTAGGTAGCATAACAGCAAATGTATATGCTAATGCTACACCAGGTGTGTATTACGTACCAGTAATTATACATTATTTTGATTCAAGTTCGTTAGAATATGTACCAATAGTTATCTCATCACCAAAAATTTCCATTAATATGATAACCTTGCCACCTCAAATATTTCCTGGATTTTACAATGTAAGAATTGAAGCAATACTAACCAATTATGGAACTGGAATTGCGGAAGATGCCAATATTTCCTTACAGTCTCCATTTAAAATAGTATCTCCAAGTAATTTTAGCATAGGTGCTATTCCTATAGGTTCTCCAATTAATGTAACATTTCTGATTAACGTACCAAACTCAACAACTCCAGGAAATTATACCCTGAAATTTACAGTTAATTATGATGGCGGAAAGATAATAAAAGATGAAGTAATAACAATATACCCTAAAGCAAATATAATTATAGAAAAAGTAATATATAATAGTATAACTCCTGGAGCAAGTAAAGTCCCAGTAACTTTTGTATTAAAAAATATTGGAGACGTTACAGCAAAGAACATTGTAGTATATCTAGGTTCATCAAATGTTATAAGCCCATACGTAAGTAGTTCAGATGAGTTAGCTGCACTTACAGCATCAGAACAAGATATAGGTGATTTAAAACCAGACCAATCAATTAATGTTACGTATGTAGTTGATATTAGTGGTGGAGTTTCCCCTGGAACTTATCCAGCAACACTAATAATGGTTTGGAATCAAACTGGTTCTCTAATACCATTTGAGGAAAGCCAGACTGTAAACATAACTGTATCTCCATCAGCAATAAGTCAATTTACTAGCAATATAACATCCAATCCACTTGTATTATTGCTCATAATAGTAGTAATAGTGCTTATAATAGCAGTTATCATAATAGCAGTTAGAGCAAGAGGCAAAAAATAATATAAGTCAAAAATCTACTTATTTTTTATGATTTCAAATGCAATAGCAGTTTTCTTAGGATATATAAAAGGAATATATTCAGAATTAGCTATAGGCTTGGCTACTCTTTTAATTACAATTTTAACTGTAGTTCTTATATTTATAGGCTTAATAAGTCTTATAATGAGCATTAATAGGCATCAATAAGTTATTGCTATTTCACAATTTTCAATAAAGCTTTTTATTTTAGAAACATATACATCTAAATCTTCTTTTTCTATCATCTCTAATATATAGCCATCATAATGCAATTTTAATGCTAAATTCCAGCTTTCGTCTATCCATTCCCCTAAGATATCTGAAATTACAGGAATCGCATCCCTTAGTTCTTTTTGAATTCCAAAATAGTCTTTTAAGCTTTTCATTCCTTCTACAATACTTTGATAGAACATCTCGCTGGCTAAACTAGGAGAGTTAATCAAGCTCAATCCTTGCTCATAATAAAATTTGGAATTCTCTAATCTCATTTTTACTAGATCATTCCTACTAATTTTATCTTTTAATGCATCTAGGGTTTCAGAAGGACTTATTTCATTACCTATTTGGAAAATAGCTTCTGATACTTTCACATTCTTATACTTGCTAGGTTTTACTATAAAAGATGAATCTAGAAATATTACCTTGAATTAACGCTATAATAATACCTGCAATAACTGATAAAATTCCTATAAATGAGTCAGGATATTCATAAGGTATAATATTTGAAAATATTCCGTATGCCATTAGGATAGTTGATACTATAGCTAACCCAAGATTTATGGTAAGTTTTCCAATAGAAGCTTTTTTCACGAATAATGGATAAACAGCAGAGATGATTAAGTGAGAAGAAAATAGAGTGGTTATAGAGGCTTCGGTAGTTAAATTATATAATTCTGAATAATTTCCTGTAACAGAAGCTATCATATTAAAAAACAGAAAGAAAATAGCTACAATTAAGATAGATTTAAACATTGATTTATTTACTAAGGAGTAAGTTAATCTAGATAATGCTACATAAGCAGCAATTGCAGAGCCTAATAGACTATTAATTGTGAAAATAAAGAAAATTAATGAAAAAGTAGAACCTAAATATTCTTTAGATAAATAATATCCAGGATACAATGTAATATTAAGAAGATTAGAAATTCCATTATTTGTAAATCCTGCTGCAGCTATCTCAAAGTATGATGCAAATATAACTACTATTGACGCTATAGAAAAAGCTAGTAAATAAGAACTTCCTACTGTTTTACCTCTTCCTTTTGCTTCATAACCTAAGAAAAAAGATGCGCCTCCTCCAGCTAAGGTAAAAGCTACTGCTAATGCTCCAGACCATAGTTCTGATTGCGTTATATCAAATTCTGGAGCATGTATTCCTGTTATGGACAATATTCTTGTTCCTAGAATAAGAATTAGAATTATTTCTATGCTAGATGTTATTAATGCATAAAACAATGGAGGCTTTATACCAGAAATCAATAATAAAGTTAAAATTATAGGTATTAAGATTTCTAATATTGCAAAAATATAATAATTAACATTAAATAACGTTGGTAATACAATACCTACTAAATATGTAGTTACTGACGGAAGATATATAGCATAACTAATCCAATATAGCCAACCTGCAATCTTACCTACAACATTTCCAGCTGAGAATTTAGCGAAATCGTATATTCCTCCAGTAGTAGCAATAATCTTTGAATAATTATATCCTATTAAAACCCAAAATAGGTATATTAGTACGCCTAATATTGAAGCTATAAATGTTCCTGCTAGAGAGTCTTGAAAAGCAAAAGTAAGATATGCTGAAACTGAGCCTAATGGTGCTATTGAGCTTAGTGACTGGGCAACAACTAAATATTTTGGTAATGTTTCCTTCTTCGGATCTAGATTTTTATTAAAACGCATAGGAACAATTAATCATTAGTATTTAAAAGATCTTTATCTTTTTAAGAAATTTCCAAGCTAATACTGCAATTATCAATAAAGATGCAGTTATTATAGCTAATGGTATTACATTAAAATATATTAAAATTAAAGCCATATAATACGCTGCATATATAGCGTAAAATATTAGAGTATCAGAGAAATCTGGCTTTTTTATAAGATAAAATGTAATAAATGCAGTAGTAATTATAAATCCTCCTACTAATGCTGGTATCAGAAGATCCATTTGTATTTTGTTAACTTAATAAAATAAAAAGTTTTCTTCAATTAAACATCATTAAGATTTAATATAACGGCTAACTAAATAATGATATGCTTTATCCCAAAATCTATCCTTTACTATTAATTTTATCATCAATTTCATTAGTTTTAGGTGGGATTCTTTTAATAGGACATGTTCCATATATTTTAACAATTTCTACTTTTGTGGTAGTAGTAATTCTTATAAGTTTATCATTCCTAATATTGAAAGGATATAAAATCGCAATACATATAGGAGGACTTCTAGGTATACTAGCAATATTATCCTCTAGTCTTTCTGAAGCCCATTTACAAGCATTATTACAATTTGGCAGTTCAGCTTACATTTCTATTCTAGATATATTAATGATTTTAGGTTTTTATTTATTTCCAATTATATATTTATATTTTTGGATATCTCAATTTATAAGGAAGAATAGTTAAGCTATTTAAGGATTTTACTATTTGGTATTCAATAAACTATAATTATACTATTTTATTAGTATCTAAGACTATAATTACAAATTTATTAAAAATTTTATATAAGTGAATTATAATAATCTCAGAATAACTATATTAGTATAATGGCAGATTTAATTTAATTATAATTATACTTAACAGTATTTGTTGATAACAATAACTTAAAATACTTCATTTTAAATATAACAATTTAGTATGAACATTATAGATCCACAAGCTAGAATAGCTGATCTTCTCGGTTTATTAACTATATTACAAAATTCTTATGAAGGAAAAACAGATCTATATAAGTTAGAAAAAGATATGGAAGTAGATTTAGACGATTTAATGCCAATAGTATATACTGCTAATTATCTAGGATTTGTCACTGTAGGAGGAGGAGATATAATAATAACAGATAAAGGAATAGAATTCTTAAATGCAAATATAAGAAAACGCAAGG
Organism: Acidianus manzaensis; assembly: GCF_002116695.1. NCBI lineage: Archaea > Thermoproteati > Thermoproteota > Thermoprotei > Sulfolobales > Sulfolobaceae > Acidianus > Acidianus manzaensis. Next base: position 614,892 of record NZ_CP020477.1, on the reverse strand, counting down.
AATTATTAAGGGATAGCTTAAGAAAAACCGAACCTTTTATTACGGCCATGGAATTGAAAACTTTTAGTTTGAACGATTTAAAAGAAGCATTAGAAAAGAAAGGAATATATATTTATGCTTCTCCCGAAGGAATTTATGATTTACAAATGACAATAACAGAATGGGGAGTTTATTCTGGACTTATATCTAGAGATGAAGATGATTTGTACAAAGTTAATTACGACAAATCGTAATTGTGAAAAAATTTTACGATAAATCGTAATACAAGAAAGCCTTATAATATTTTTAAAGAAAATTTTACTTATGGAAAATCAAATAAATGAACCAGTTAAGCATTATACAGATGAAGCTGATACTTTCAGGACTAAAGTATTTGGAGTACAAGACGGATTAATAGGTATAGGAAGCATAGCTTTAGGTGCAGCTGGATTTTCAAGAGAACCCTTATTAGTAGTTTTAACTGGAGTAATAGCCACTATTGGTCAAGCTTTTTCCATGGGCATAGGAGAGTATATTTCTACTAGAGTGAGAATGCAGGTAATTCAAAACGAAATAAAAAAGGAAAAATATGAAATTGAACATTATCCTGAAAAAGAGAAAGATGAACTAGTTGGGTTTTACTTAAAAAAGGGGCTACCAAAAGATGAAGCAGAAAAAATTGCAGAAATCTTGATGAGAAATAGAAATATAACACTAGAAGAAATGATGAAGGAAGAATTAAAAATCACTCCAGAAGAGTTCGAAAATCCAGTAAAATTAGGATTTTTGATGAGCTTATACCTAATTGTAGGAGGTTTAATTCCACTTTTACCTTTCATAATTTCATTATTTATCAGCATTCCGTTTTATTCTGCGTTAATAGCATCCATGGTACTAATGCTAGGAAGTTTAGGATTGTTTGGTAGCATAGCAACAAAGTTCACTGGATTAAGTAAACCTAGAGGAGCATTAGAACAAATAGGTACTGGAGCAATAGCATTAGTAGGTAGTTACGCTGCGGGACTAATATTAAGCCACTTCATTACTGTCCCCCTGCTGTAAGTAATTGAGCTAAATTTCTAGGAATTCTTGCTGGTTTATTATCTTCTTTAAATAATTCTCTTCTTCTTGCTTCTAATATATTTGGTTCAGTATGTAGATATTCTGCTGCAGTCTCTACTTTTGCGTTAACGCTTCTAGCTATTTCGTACAAATTATTTAGAACATTTTTATAATTTAAGTCTCTTAACACGTGATGGTCTATAATCATTGTATCTAAGCCTTCCTTAACTATCTTCTCTAGGTTGTTTATCGAATTATTTAGATCCTCTTCTTTTAAAGCATAGCCTAATAAATAGCTTAATGGACCATCTATTATTATTAAGTTAGGTTTTACTTCTTGCGTAAATTTTACATGCATATCTTTAGGTGCGCCTTCTATATCAGAAGTGATAAGTATAGTTTGATCTTTATCTGTTATAGCTACTTGTACTACATATCCTAATCTTTCATCTGCTCCATGAGGAACTGCAGGAGAGAATTTTATTTTTGTAGATCCAAAAGTTACTTCTTTTCCGTCTGCTGATTCTAGTGTTTTAGGTAAACCTCTTATAGAATTTATGAATTTTGGCGCTCTAACTCTTTTCTGACTTAGATTAATGTTTTCCTTAGGATCCTTTATGTATACTATTTTATCCTTGTATATTTCTTTAGGGATTATATAGCCTGGATCATGATGATCATAATGATAATGAGTTATAATGATAATATCTGCTTCATTGGCTTTTTGAGTTATCTTTTTAGCTAATTCTACTAATGTGTCTACTTCTTTCTGATGCGGAGGCAATCCATATCGTCTTGGTGCTAAAGATACAGCTGGATCTACTAATATTTTTACATCTGGAGTTTCTATAAATGTTGCTTGTGATCTTACTCCTAGACTCTCAAAAGCTAAAGGTTCTATTTTCATTATTAAATATTTATTTCTATAACTTATATACGAGTTTTCACTCAAGCTTAATTACTTATTAATAAGAAATATTTTCATATTTTTCTATCATAACTTAGATATTATTAAAGATTAAAACTAATATTTTCAAGTGTCTTATTTGTCTATGTGGTAAATCTAAGATACTTTAAAGGACTATTGCTAAGCGACTTTTACGCTCCTGGCTTTAAATGGAATGACGAGCTAAAATCTTACGTAGCATTAGCATATAAATATAGAGATACTTTGTCATATTTTCGTGAAAATAATACAGAAATAATTGATAATGTATTAGACTTATTACCATTTCCAATCATTCAAGACGAAATAAAATTACGAAAATATCAAATAGATGCTTTAAAATCATGGCTAAAATATAAAAGAGGAATAATAGTTCTACCTACAGGAGCAGGGAAAACTGTAGTAGGCTTAAAAGCTATATCGAAGCTTAAAGTTTCTACAGTTATAATAGTACCTACAATTGATTTGATAGACCAGTGGTATACAGCAATAACTTCTAATTTAAATTTTCAAGCAGGAAGAATTGGTGGAGGATATAATGAACTTAAAGGAATTACAATAATGACATATGATTCAGCTTACAGTAGAGTTGAAGAATTAGGCAATAAGTTTTACTTTGCTATTTTTGATGAAGCTCATCATTTACCCTCAGAAGGCTATTCTCAAATTGCTGAAATGTTAGTAGCACCATATAGGTTAGGATTAACAGCTACTCCAGAAAGACAGGATGGAAAACATGTATTGTTACCTAAACTAGTTGGACCTGTAGTATATAGGATTTCTACATCAGAATTGTCAGGCAAATATTTAGCTGAATTTGAAATAAAAAAGATCTATGTAGAACTAACAGATCAAGAAAAACAAATGTATTTAATGTATAGAAAACAACTCAGTGATTTCTTAGAGAAGGCTAAAATTAGACTAAATAGCTTATATGCTTTCCATAGATTATTAAGATTAGCAGGTAGAAATGCTAGGGCTAGAGAAGCCCTCTTAGCGTGGCATAATGCAGTAAATATTTCAGTAAATTCAGAATCAAAAATACAAAAATTAAGAGAATTACTTAATCAATATAAAAATGAAAAAATAATTATATTTACTAGAGATGTAGAAATGGCATATAGAGTATCTAAAGAATTTTTAATACCTGCTGTTACATATAAAACACCAAAAGATGAAAGAAACGAGATTTTAAGAAAATTCAAAGAAAGTAAATACAATGTGATAGTAACTTCAAGCGTATTTGATGAAGGTGTAGATGTTCCTGATGCAACTATTGGAATAATATTAGGAGGATACGGGACATCAAGGCAAATGCTCCAAAGACTTGGTAGAATTCTTAGAAAAAAAGAAAATAAAAATAAAGCATTATTGATAGAAATTGTAACTAAAGGTACATCAGACTATAATTTAAGTAGGAGGAGATCACATGCTGCCATCTGAGTTAGCTAGATACAAAATTCAAGGAGATAAAGTAATTCCTTTATTTGCAACGCTTGATGATAAAGAATTAGCTGAAAATATTATAGATTTATTCAAAGAAAACAGAAAGGTAGGAGAAATTTTAGATAATATAAAAATCATGGAAAAAATATATAATATTCCTTCAAAAATTAAATTAATAAGAGGACTATATAGAGAAATGCTAAAGCAATGCGAATTTCTAGAAAGTTCTCCAATAGACCCCAGGATATTAAGAAGAGAATTATTCTCCTTAGGTCCTATAATAGATAATGAAAAAAGAAAAGCCATTATTTCGGAAATTAATAAAAAATTTGGCATAGATGTAGAAAAATATATGTTTGCCGATATGGATGAAGAAAAAAAGATTACTCACGTCAACAAGGTAGACCCTATAACTTTGATAAAGATATATAACTTATCTTTGTTACAAACGCTATTATTCAAGAGTTATAAATTAACCGTACAAATTGAAGGAAATTGGAAAGATATAATTAGGAGAATAAAATGGTTAGGTTTAATGTATTTTGCCTATCCTAGCCCGTTAAGAATTGACATTATAGGACCTGCTTCTTTACTTAAATTATCTGAAAAGTACGGACGTAATATGGCTATACTACTACCCTATATTGTAGCTTCAAACTTTTGGAAAATATCAGCAGACATTGTATTAGGTAATAAATTTAAGAGAACGTATAAGTTAGAAGTAGAAAAATTTGATCTAATAACTTCATATATCAAAGAAGAAGATCAGAAGAGATTTGATAGTTCTGTAGAGGAAAAATTTTATGAAGATTTTATAAATATTATTAAAGATTGGAAATTATTGAGAGAACCAGAAACCTTAGTAATAAATCAAAGATTATTTATACCGGATTTTGTTGCAATTAAAAATCCTTTTAAAGTATATATAGAAATAGTAGGATTTTGGACAAAAGAATATATTAAAGAAAAAATAGAAAAAATTTCTAACTTTAAAGATGGAAATCTATTAATACTATTAAATGAAGATCTAAATAAGGAAGATTTTAGCAACTTTAATGTAATTAAATATAAAAATAAAATAAATATCTCTTTAGTTTATAGATGGCTTAAAAATCTGGAAAATAGTAATACAATTAAACTTGACCTAAATTATGAGATCTCAGGTGATATTGTATCTATAAAAGAATTATCAAAAAAACTAGGTATAGATGAAACTATTCTTAAAAAGAATATAAAAAATTTCAACGACTATATTTTTCTAAAAAATTTCTATATTAAAAAAAGCATTATAGAAAAACTCTCAAAACAAGACTTTACTAATAAAAAATTAGACGAACTAATTCATGATTATGGCGATTATATCACAGAAGTTCTAGAATATTTAGGGTATAAATTTAAATGGATAAACATTACAAATGCAATAGTAACAAAATAGTTACCATGGGATAATTTATGAAAGCAGCAATATTAGATCTAGATGGAACTTTAGTAACTACTGTAGACGTGCATAGAAAGGCTTGGGAATTAGCTATAAGAGATCTTGGAATAAACGACAAAATCAATTTAGACTCATTAATGGGAAGAAAAACATCAGATATAGCAAAGATAATAGCAAAAGATAAGTGGAAAGACCTTTATGAAAAGAAGAATGAGTATTTTGACAATTTAGTAATAAAATTGGCAAAACCAACTACTTGCTGCATTGATTTTTTAAATACATTAAGGGAAAAGAATATAAAAATAGCTGTAGTTACATCATCACTAAGGAGGTCTGCACTAAAATCTTTAAGTGTAATAAATTTTAATCCCGACATATTAATATCGGCTGATGATGTAAATAATGGAAAACCAGATCCAGAGCCAGTAAAAAAGGCACTTGATTTGCTAAATATCTCACCTGAAGAAGTGTTTGGAGTTGGAGACACATTACAAGACATAATAGCATATAGCAAAGCTAGAATTAAAGAAATGTTTATTCTTGAAAGCGATTTAAAAATAGATTTCTCAGAGGCAATCAAATTAGGTGCTAAAAAAATAAAAAATTTATGTTATTTATTAAATTATATCTAATTACATAGGTTTTGCTGCTATTCTAATTAGCCAATATATAGCTTTAATTACTCCTATTGTGTTATTTATATTGATCTGAGAGAAATTCTTAGACACTTCACCTTTAGTATTCTTTAATTCTAGAAATATATTATCTATACTAGAAAATACTTTATCAATCATCATCTTAACTATTCTTCTAGCTATAGAATTCTTTATTCCATTAGTTAGTATTGGAATCAATTCTCTTGTTATCTGTAAATCATAATGCCAAGATAAATATAACAAATCCCAGTAATTTTTAGGTAATTTTTCTGGCTTAGGATAAGCATTCTTAGCAATGTATGTAGTACTTATAGGAATTACAGGTAATGGAAATATCCATGCAGTTAACTTATGATCTATAATTGACTGAACTAAATCTATGCTTTGCTCAACGTCTTCTTCCGTTTCTTCCGGATATCCTATAGTCATTGTATAACAAGGATAAATGTAATAATTATTCATAATAGCAGTAGAATCTAGAATTATATCTTTCCAATCTTTAGGCGTCCATGGAAAAGCCTTAGCTGTCATATATTTTTCGAAAATTCTAGTACTACCTGTTTCTAAACCTACTACTGGTGCTGCAGCCCTATCTACATCATAATGCACAATCTCAGAAATTGCTTTTACTGTTTTAGGGCTTTCTCTAACTGCTGGCGCAGATATATGAGGAAACCATATACCGTCAACGCCCATATTCATTACTTCTGTAAATAACTTTACTATGGCGTCATGATTAGTTCTTAATTTTGACGAACCATAAAGCATTACGTCATCTGTTATAAATTCTACTCTTTTCCATCCTCCTTTCATATTAATTTCTACTTCCTTTTTTACGTCCTCTATTGGAATTGATCTAAATGTCTCTGGAGTAATAGAACAGAATTTACAACCTCTTGGACATCCTCTGGTTATTTGTACCTCACCTAATCTAGCAGGATTCTTTATAGTAGGAATGCTGTCTAATTTTGCATTTTTACCATGCACTATCTTAGGTATATCATTGTTTTCTAGCATCCCTTTTATAATCCTAGGTAAATCAGCCTCTGCTTCACCAACAAATACAGTATCTATCCAATCAGGAACATTGAGACTTAACTCCCATGCTCCCGGTCCTCCAGCTATTATCTTAACATGGTTCTCTGTTTTTAGCTTTTTCAGCATTTGACCAAATTCACTGAAAAATTCTGCAGTCCATGTAGGACCACCACCAAATATAAAGCTTAATTTTGCGCTTACTGGGTTTAATCCATAAGGATCATGAGCAGTTATTCCTATTATTTTCGTTCTATTAGCGAATTTACGTATATTTTCTGGTGGAACTACCGCTACAGAGAAACCAGAATTTGATAATATTGCTTCAATTTTTCTTAAGGCATAAGGTGCATATAATGCCTTACCTTCTGAATCTGTAGGTACCTTAGGTGTAAAGAATTTATCCATAAATACTCTAGGAACTAGCCTGTATGGCATACATGCTACATAGCCTAATACACTAGAACCTCCATAGTCCGTAAACGAACCTCTATCAGATGATAGGACTACGTCATAGTACATAGATTTTATGTTATTACTTTTAAGATAAAAATCTTCCTTTCAAAATGTTCAAATATTCCGATATATCTAGATTTTTTAAAATAACATATTGTTTACTATGTAAAAATTATCTGATATAAAAGCAATAAATTATATTCGATAATACCATTATGATATTCACGCAAGTCATACTTGAGATACTATCGTAATGTTTATTTAAAGGGAAGCTAAGTAGATGTTGATGGCTACTAAAATAAAATTCAAATACAAAGGAGAAGAAAAAGAAGTAGATCTATCAAAAGTAAAGAAAGTATGGAAAGTAGGAAAAA